>CAYMAG010000020.1:0-10770 GCA_964388335.1 uncultured Vicinamibacteraceae bacterium
TGCGCCCAGCCTCGGACAGGCGCTCGTCCCCGTCGTGTTCCTCGTCGGCCTGTTGTCGGCCTCCGTCTATCTGTACGGCGACGGTTCGTCCGGCGGACCCAACCAGATCGCGCTGATCCTGGCGGCTGCCGTGGGCCTCGTCATCGGCGTGCGGAACGGCTACGCGTGGAAGACGCTGGAGCGCGGCATCGTGCACGGCATCTCGCTTGCCACTGGCGCCCTGCTCATCCTGCTCATCGTCGGCGCTCTGATCGGCACGTGGATTCTGTCGGGCACCGTCCCGACGATGATCTACTACGGCCTGCGCGTGCTGACGCCTGGTGTGTTCTTTCCGGCAGCCTGCGTCATCTGCTGTGTCGTGTCACTGGCGACGGGCAGTTCCTGGACGACGGCCGGTACCGTAGGCGTGGCGCTGATCGGCGTCGCCACGGCCCAGAACCTCAACCTCGGCCTGGCCGCGGGCGCCATCATCTCGGGCGCCTACTTCGGCGACAAGATGTCGCCGCTCTCCGACACGACCAATCTCGCGCCGGCGATGGCGGGTACCGACCTCTTCACTCACATCCGCCACATGGTCTGGACGACGATGCCGAGCATCGTCATCGCCGTGGTGTTGTTCGCCGCTGTGGGTGTGTTCGCGGGATCGCCGAGCGAGACGCAGGCCATCGGCGCCATCCTGCGTGACCTCGAGACACAGTTCGTGGTGGGCTGGCACCTGTTGCTGCCGGCCGTGCTCGTGCTCGCGCTGGTGATTCGCCGCATGCCTGCGTTCCCGGCACTGCTCATCGGTGCGCTGACGGGCGCCGTGTTCGCCATCGTCTTCCAGCCCGCGGCGGTCGTGCGTTTCGTGGGCGCGACCGATCTGCCGCACGGTTTCGTGCTCGTCAAGGGGGCTTGGACGGCGTTGTTCGACGGCTACACATCGGCATCGGGCAACGCGGCACTCGACGACCTGCTGTCGCGCGGCGGCATGTCGAGCATGCTGAGCACGGTCTGGCTCATCATGTCGGCGATGATGTTCGGCGCCGTCATGGAGACCACACAGATGCTGCAGAAGATCGCGGCGACGATTCTCGGCGCCGTGCGTGGTACCGGGAGCCTGATCGCGGCGACGCTCGGCACCTCCATCGGCATGAACATCATCGCGTCGGATCAGTACATCGCGATCGTCCTGCCCGGGCGCATGTTCCACGCCGAGTATGTCCGCCGCGGTCTCCACCCGAAGAACCTGTCGCGGTCGCTCGAGGATGCCGGCACGCTGACGTCCCCGCTGGTACCCTGGAACACGTGCGGCGCGTTCATGGCCCAGACGCTGGGTGTGGCGACGTTCGTCTATCTGCCGTACTGCTTCTTCAACCTGCTCAATCCGGTGATTGCCGCCATCTATGGGTTCACCGGCTTCACGATCGAGCGGCTGCCGGCGAGACCGGCCGAGGCAGCGCCCGACGCGGTCGCCGTGGAAGGCCGATGATGTGGCGCCGGGTGGTGGTGGCCGTGGCGATGTCGACGAGCGTGCTCGGCGGCGTCGTTGCGCAGCGCCAGGCCGCCCTGCCCAGGCTGGCCACACCGACGCAGGTGCCGCTCGACCTGTTCGAGGTGCCGGTCGGCCTCGAAGTGACGCTGTGGGCTGCGTCGCCCATGCTGTTCAACCCGACCAACATCGACATCGACCGGGATGGGCGGATCTGGGTGGCGGAGGGCGTTCGCTACCGCACCAACCACGACCGTCAGCCCGCGGGCGATCGCATCGTCGTGCTGCAGGACACCGACGGCGACGGCACGGCCGATTCCTCGCACACGTTCGTTCAGGAGCCCGCGCTCATCGCACCGCTCGGCATCGCGGTCATCGACAACAAGGTGGTCGTGTCGCAACCACCGGATCTCATCGTCTACACCGACGTCGATCTCAACCTGCGCTTCGACCCGGCCATCGATACACGTGAGGTGTTGCTGACGGGATTCCAGGGCATCAACCACGACCACTCGCTGCACTCGGTCACGGTCGGTCCTGACGGCAAGTGGGTGTTCAACTCGGGCAACACGGGTGCGCGGTTCACCGACCGGTCGGGACGTACGTTCACCACGCTCGGCCCGTACCGACCGGACCCGGTCGGACCGTTCACCTTCCCCCACGATCCCGCAGCGCACGCGGGCAAGGCCAGCGACGACGGCCACGTGTACGTTGGCGGCTTCACGGCACGGATGAATCCGGACGGCACGAACGTCGAGATCATCGGCCACAACTACCGCAACAGCTACGAGCAGTCGGTGACGTCGTTGGGCGACGTCTTCCAGAGCGACAACGACGACCCGCCCGCGTGTCGGGTGAGCTGGGTGATGGAGTACGCCAACTTCGGGTTCGCGTCGATGGACGGCCAGCGCACATGGCAGGCCGACCGGCGGCCAGGCCAGAGCGTGCCCACGGCGCACTGGCGGCAGGACGATCCCGGCACGGCGCCGGCCGGGGACGTCTACGGCGGCGGGTCTCCGACGGGGACGGTGTTCTACGAGAACGGCGCACTCGGCGAGGCATGGGACGGCACGTTCTTCGCCGCCGAGCCCGGGCGCAACGTGATTTTCGCGTATCAGCCGGCGCGCGATGGCGCGGGCTTTCGGCTCGAGCGTCGCGACTTCATGCGGTCGAACAGCGAAGGCCAGTGGGCCGGTACCGACTTCACCGGAGGTCCTGGCACCACAACGGCCGAGATCTCGACGCTGTTTCGCGCCTCGGATGTCGCGGTGGGACCGGACGGCGCGCTGTACGTCAGCGACTGGATCGATCCCATCGTCGGCTTCCACCAGGACCTGGACGATGCCGTGTCGGGAGCCATCTATAGGGTCGCGCCGAAGGGCTTCGTGTCCAAACCGCCGGCGTTCGACGCGTCCACCCTCGAGGGGCTGGTGACGACCCTGCGGTCGCCGGCCGTCAACGTGCGGGCCATCGGCTTCCAGGGGCTGAAGGCTCGTGGGTCGGCTGCGATCGATGCCGTTGCGGCGCTGCTCGACGACCCCAACCCGTACATGCGGGGCCGGGCGATCTTCCTCCTCTACCAGATGGGCCCGGAGGGACGACGACGGGCCGGCGGGCCAGACGAGCAGGCTGATGCGACGTCGCGCATCACGGCCTACCGCGCCATGCGGCGGGCAGACCTGGACGTGACCGCAGTGGCCGCGACCCTGGCGAAGGATGCCGATGCCGGCGTCAGACGGGAGGTCGCGCTGTCGATGCGCGACCAGTCGGCGTCGGTGGCGGTGCCGATCCTGGTCGACGTCGCGCGCCGGTTCGACGGTGTCGATCGCGCCTACCTCGAGGCACTCGGGACCGGAGCCACGGGCAAGGAGCGCGCTCTGTACCACGCGCTTCACGGCGAACTCGGGTCGGTCGACCCGCTTGCCTGGTCCGACGCGTTCGCATGGATCGCCTGGCGCCTGCACGTGCCTGCGTCCGTCGACGCGCTGGCCGTGCGCGCCGCTGCGACGTCGCTGCCGCTGGCCTCACGTCGTCGCGCCATGGATGCGCTGGCCTTCATCGACAGCCGCGCGGCGTCGGCAGCCATGGTGACGCTCGCCGCTGCGGATGGACCGCTGCGCGACCTGGCGACGTGGTGGGTGCTCAACCGCGTCTCCAACGACTGGGCCGATCACGACCTGCTGCCCGCTCTGAAGCGCGAGGGTATCTACGACCCAGACACGATCACGTTGCAGGAGGTCGTCGTACCGACGCCAGACCAGTCGACGCCTGTGCTGGCCGTGGCCGACGTCGTTGCGCTCGAGGGGAACGCCGCGCGGGGAGAGGACGCCTTCGTGCGCTGCACGATGTGCCATGCGCTCGGGGGCGTCGGCGCCGAAGTTGGACCGGGGCTCGACGGCTGGGCGCACGGCAAGTCGCTGAGCGTGATCGCCACCACGATCGTCGAGCCCGATGCCGGCATTGCCCACGGGTTCGGCGGCACGACGATTCGCACGACCGACGGCCTGACGATTCAGGGACTGGTCATCAAGGAAGGCGACCCGCTGATGGTGCGCAGCATGGGTGGCGTGACCCAGATCGTGCCCGCCAGCCGGGTGCGCACCCGTGAGCGCATGTCGCGCTCGCTGATGATGAGCGCGTCACAGCTCGGCCTCACGGCACAGGACGTCGCCGACCTGATCGCGTTCCTTCGCACACGCTGAGGCCGGGGGGCAGGTCGCGAGTGTATAGACTCTGGAACAGTTCACAACAGTCGAGAGGCCAGACGCCCATGTATCGCCGCCTTCCGAGCCCCGGGTGGCTCGCCGTCATCGTCGCCCTGTGCGTGGCCCTTGGCACCCAGCAGCCGTCGGGACAGCAGGCGGCACGTCCGCCCCAGCCGGCCCCGCCTCGCCTCGAGAAGCCGATCGAGATTCCGCTCGAGCTTTTCCAGGTGCCCGATGGCTTCGAGGTGACCCTGTGGGCGTCGTCGCCGATGCTGCACAACCCCACGAACATCGACATCGACCGGGACGGCCGTGTCTGGGTCGCGGAAGGCGTGCGCTATCGCAGCCACCACGCCAGACAGCCTGAGGGGGATCGCATCATCGTGCTGCAGGACACCGATGGCGACGGCAAGGCTGACACCACGCACACGTTCGTGCAGGAGCCGGCGCTCATCGCGCCGCTGGGTGTCGCCGTCATCGACAACAAGATCGTCGTCTCGCAGCCGCCCGACCTGATCGTCTACACCGACGTCGACCGCAATCTGCGCTTCGACCCGGCCGTCGACACGCGCGAAGTGCTGCTCACGGGCTTTCAGGGCGTCAACCACGACCATTCGCTCCATTCCGTCACGGTCGGGCCCGACGGCAAGTGGCTGTTCAATGCCGGCAACACCGGTGCCCGCTTCACCGATCGGTCGGGCAGGACGTTCAACATTCTCGGACCCTACCGGCCCGACCCCGTCGGACCATTCACCTTTCCCCACGATCCGGCGAAGTACGCCGGCCAGCCGAGTGACGATGGCCACGTCTACGTGGGGGGGTTCACGGCGCGCATGAACCCCGACGGTACGCAGGTCGAGATCATCGGCCACAACTACCGCAACAGCTACGAGCAGTCGATGACGTCGCTCGGCGACATCTTCCAGAACGACAACGACGACCCGCCTGCCTGTCGCGTCAGCTGGGTGATGGAGTACGCCAACTTCGGCTTCGCGTCGAACGACGGCCAGCGCAGCTGGCAGGCGGACCGCCGTCCGGGCCAGACGGTGGCGGTGGCTGAGTGGCGGCAGGACGATCCCGGCATCGCGCCGGCGGGTGATGTCTACGGCGGCGGTTCGCCGACGGGGAACGTGTACTACGAGAACGGAGCGCTCGGCGACGCGTGGCGCGGTACCTTCTTCGCGGCCGAGCCCGGACGCAACGTCATCTTCGCCTACCAGCCAGAGCCCGACGGCGCGGGCTTCCGCCTGGAGCGACGCGACTTCATGACGTCGAACCCTGAAGGGAAGTGGGCCGGCTCCGACTTCCTCGGCGGCACCGCCAGCGTCACGGCCGAGATTTCCACGCTGTTCCGTCCGTCGGACGTCGCCGTCGGGCCTGACGGCGCGCTCTACGTGAGCGACTGGATCGATCCGCGCGTCGGCGGGCATCAGGACCTGGACGATGCGACGTCCGGCGCGATCTATCGCATTGCGCCCAGGGGGTTCGTGCCGAAGGTACCGGCGTTCGACCCCTCCACGCTGGACGGACTCATCACGGCGCTGAAGTCGCCGGCGGTGAACGTCCGCGCGATCGGGTTCGAGGGCCTCAAGTCCAGAGGTACCGCGGCCGTCGATGCCGTTGCGACCCTGCTCGACGACCCCAACCCGTACATGCGCGGCCGCGCGATGTTTCTGCTCTATCAGCTGGGGCCCGAAGGCCAGCGGCGGGCCGGAGCGCCGACCGCCCAGCGTGACCCGGCCATGCGCATCGCGGCGTACCGTGCGATGCGGCGTGCCAGCCTGGACGTGACAGCGGTGGCTGCCACCCTTGCGCGCGATGTCGACGCCGGCGTCCGGCGGGAGGTCGCGCTGTCGATGCGCGACCAGCCGGAGCGCGTCGCGCTGCCCATCCTGGTGGACGTCGCACGTGGCTTCGATGGCGCCGACCGCAGCTACCTCGAGGCACTGGGGACCGGCGCCACCGGCAAGGAGCCCGCGCTGTACGAGGCCCTGCTCCGGCAACTCGGGGCCGCCGATCCGCTGGACTGGTCCGATGCCTTCGCGTGGATCGCCTGGCGGCTGCACGTGCCTGCGGCGGTGGAGCCGCTCGCGCAGCGGGCACGATCGTCCCGCCTGTCCCTCGAGCAGCGGCATCGGGCGATGGATGCGCTCGCGTTCATCGACAGTCGCGCTGCCTCGGCCGCCATCGTGGACCTTGCGGCGTCGGCCCCCGGGCCGCTCCGGGAGCCGGCCACGTGGTGGGTCCTGAACCGCCTGTCGAACGACTGGGCAGACCATGGCCTGCTGCCGGCGCTCGAGGCGCGCGGCATCTACGACCCCGAGGCCGTGACGTTGGAGGCGATCGTCACGCCGGAGGCCGACCCGAGCCTGCCCCCCATTGCCGTATCCGATGTCCTGGCACTCGAGGGCGACGCCGCGCGTGGTCAGGACGTCGTCGTCCGCTGCACGATGTGCCACGTCATGGACGGCACGGGCGCCGAGGTTGGACCCTCGCTCGATGGCTGGGCACGCGGCAAGTCGAACGAGATCATTGCCACCGCCATCCTCCAGCCGGATGCGGAGATTGCCCACGGCTACGGCGGCACCACGCTCCGTACGACCGACGGTCTCACCATTCAGGGGCTGCTGCTCAAGGAAGGTGACCCGCTGATGATTCGAAGCATGGGCGGCGTGACGCAGATCGTGCCGGCCAATCGTGTCAGCGCCCGCGAGCGCATGTCACGGTCGCTCATGATGAGTGCTGCCCAACTGGGACTCACCGCGCAGGACGTTGCTGACCTGGTCGCCTTCCTGCGCACGCGGAACTGACGCCGCCCGGGTTCACGCACGACATCGACCCGATCATCGCGACGGTCGGCAGCGTGCACGTGTGGTGGTACGGCGCCGGCCTGCAGCACTCCTGGCTCTATCCCGACATCGACACACGGCCCCGATGAGGTAGCGCCCGCCTCGCGAGCCGGGCGAATCAGGGCGTCGTCGCAGCGAGGTCCGCCTGCTGCCGCTGCAGCAGGAAATGCAGCAGGTCGATGCGCGTCAGAATCGAGACGGGATGACGGTCGTCGTCGACCACGACCACGGCGGTGCTCTTGCGCAGCGACTCTTCGAGCGTCGACAGGGGAGTGTTCAGGCCCACGACCGGCACGTGCCGGTTCATGCACTTGGTGACGAGGGCGTGCGCGCTGCCTTCACCCGACCCGAGGAAGGCCATCAGATCTCCCTCGGAGACGATGCCGACGAGTACGCCGCCGGACGTGACCGGCAGCTGCGAGATGCCGTGCGCGCGCATCACGCGGATGACCTCGTCGATGTGCTGCGTGTCCTCGGCCAGCACGAGTGCCGGGCAGGAACTGTCGAGGCTGACGATCTCGCCGACCCGCCCGTCGATCGTCGCCGTCTGGAAGAATCCGGCGTCGCGCATCCACTTGTCGTCGACGAACTTCGTCATGTAGTTGCGCACCCCGTCGGGCAGCACGACGACGCAGTGCTGACCCTTACCGAGTGTCGGCGCCTTCTGCAGCGCCGCGTACATGGCCGAGCCCGACGACCCGCCCACGAGCAGACCCTCTTCGCGGATGAGGCGACGCGCGAGCAGGAAGGACGGCTGATCGTTCGTCTTCACCCACTCGTCCACCAGTGACCGGTCGAGCACGTCGGGAACGAAGTCGTACCCGATGCCCTCCACACGGTACGTGCCCACGTCGGTCCCGCCACCCAGGATCGAGCCGACCGGGTCGGCCCCGATGATGCGGCACGACGGCCGCACCTCCTTGATGCGCTGCGCGACGCCGGTGATGGTGCCGCCGGTGCCCGCGCCCATCACGACCATGTCCACCTGGCCGTCGAGGTCGTCGAGAATCTCCTGCCCGGTCGCCTCGTAGTGGATGCGCGGGTTGTTCGGGTTGCCGTACTGATCGAGGATGTGCGCGTTGGGCAACTGCGATTGCAGCCGGCGCGCCACGCTGATGTGACTCTCGGGTGAATCGAACGCGGCCTCGGTCGGCGTGCGGATGATCTCGGCGCCAAGCGCTTCGAGCACCACCTGCTTCTCGCGGCTCATCTTCTCGGGCATCGTGATCACGACGCGATAGCCGCGCACGGCGCCGGCCAGCGCGATGCCGATGCCCGTGTTGCCGCTCGTGGGCTCGATGAGCGTGTCGCCGGGCTTGATGCGTCCCTCACGCTCGGCGGCGTCGACCATCGCATAGCCGATGCGGTCCTTGATCGACCCTCCCGGATTCAGGAACTCGCACTTCGCCCACATCGTGCAGTCGAGGTGCGCGCCCAGCCGGTTGAGGCGGACGAGCGGCGTGCGGCCGATGGCTTCGAGGATGTCGTTCAGGCGCATCAGACCTTCATCGTACTGTGAATCCGCGGACGTTTCGTGCGCCTTCGAGGATCTCGGCGTCAGCGCCCATGGCGCAGCGGCGCCGGTCGTAAAGAACCCATCCTCTGCGACTCCGCTTCTCCGTGTGCACCCGTTTCCCTCCGTCCCCTCTGCTGCCTCGAGTACGGGTGATGGGCGAACGGCCCGTAGAATGGACGGGAACTGCCGGCGGTCAGGATGGCCGCGTGGCCAGCGGTCGCCAACGCTGTCAATCGGTGACGGGTGAGGAGAGGGATGATCACACGGACACCTCCGGACGACACGCATCGGGACGGCCTCGAGGAGGACACCCGGGCCTGGCGCCCTCCAGCGGCGTCGCTGTCCGTGCTCGACCTGTCTCCAATCACGGAGGGCAGCCACGCGGGGGAGGCCCTCCGTCGTTCCCTCGATCTGGCACGCCACGTCGAGCGCCTGGGCTACCGCCGCTTCTGGCTCGCGGAGCACCACAACATGGCCGGTATCGCCAGCGCCGCTACCGCGGTGGTGATCGGCTTCGTGGCCGGCGGAACGAGCACGATCAGGGTCGGGGCCGGAGGCGTGATGTTGCCCAATCACTCGCCGCTCGTGATTGCCGAGCAGTTCGGCACGCTCGCGGCGCTCTATCCGGGACGCATCGACCTGGGCGTCGGACGCGCGCCAGGGACCGACCCCCGTACCGCGCAGGCCCTGCGCCGCGACGTCCACGCCGCTGCCGAGCGCTTTCCTCAAGACGTGCAGGAGTTGCAGGCGTACTTCAGACCCGCCGTGCCCGGGCAGGCGGTTCGAGCCGTACCGGGAACTGGCCTCGACGTGCCGCTCTGGATTCTCGGGTCGAGCCTGTTCGGCGCGCAGCTGGCGGCGACGCTCGGCCTGCCGTTCGCATTCGCGTCGCACTTCGCGCCGGATCATCTGATGGACGCCATCGGCGTGTACCGCGCCCATTTCAGACCGTCGGACGCGTTGGCAGCGCCACACGTCATGGTGGGCGTCAACGTGTTCGCGGCCGACACCGACGACAGGGCCGAGTTGCTGTTCTCGTCCCTCGTGCAGGCGTTCGCCAACCTGTTGCGCGGACGTCCGGGCCAGCTCCCCCCGCCGCGGCCAGGCGCTACGGCGGATCTCTCGACGTTGGAGCGCGCGTCGCTCGACCGCATGCTGGCGTGCTCCGTGGTGGGTGGTCCGGAGACCGTGGGAAGAGGGCTGCGCGCGATGGCGGAGCGGACGGGCGCCGACGAGTTGATCCTGACAGGACAGATCCACGATCCAGAGGCGCGGCTGCACTCCTTCACCATCGCAGCCGACGTCTGGCGGCGCGTGGTTGCCTGACACCGCCGGTGCGTCGATAATCGGCGCCATGTCCGCACGCCTCCCTCATTCGGTTCGCCTGATCCCCTGCGCCCTCGTGGTCTTGCTGATGCCACCCGGCGCGTTCGCGCAGCCTGCGGCCCTGCCGGACGCGAAGACGGCCGCGCCGTCGGCGATTGCCGCGGCACTGCTGGACGACCGCCTCGACCAGAAGGCCCGCGAGGTGCTGGCCCGCGAGGCGGCGCCGCGGGCGGTGGACGTCGTCACGGCTCTGGTCGAGGGGTTGCCGGACGACGAGGACGAGGAATACCGGCGGATCCCGTGGATCTGGCGCGTGGCAGTGGCGGCCGGCCGCGCGCAGGACGAGGCCGCGCTCCGTCCGCTGCTCGACGCATCGATGCCGCGCGCGGGAGAGCCGCTGCGGGACTGGCAGGCGGTGGTCCTCGGGGGCGGCGTCGTGATGGGCGTATCACAGGCCGGCGCGTGGCCGAAAGACGTGATGGCCCCGTGGCTCGCCGAGGACGCGACGCGGGCGGCGCGTTGGGCCCGCTCGCTCGACCTGGCAGTGGAGATGGCCGACAACCCCAAGGTGCGCAACGGCACGCGCTACGACGCGCTGCGCATGCTGGCGGTGCTGCCCTGGGACCGCGCTGGCGCGCAGCTGGTGCGCTACCTGTCGGCGGACGTCGACGCCGAGCTGCAGTTGGGCGCCATCGGCGGCCTGTCGGACCTCCAGGACGATCGCGCGAGTCAGGCGTTGCTGGCGCACTTCCCGCAGTATGCCGAGGCAAACCGCCGCCACGCGATCAACGCGTTGCTGCGCACCGACACCCGCCGTGCCCTGCTGCGCGATGCGATTCGAGCTGGGACGGTGTCCGAGGCCTGGCTGACGCCCGAGCAACTCGAACGGCTCCGGTAGGGACG
>CAYMAG010000020.1:10870-12860 GCA_964388335.1 uncultured Vicinamibacteraceae bacterium
GCCGCCGCCGGGCCGCCGTGCCATGCGCGAGTGATATCCTCCGCTCGTCCGCCGCTCCCCAACGCATCGCCCGTCTCCGGAACCGTTCATGTCACAGACCACCTCCGTTCCCGTCGTCATCGTTGGTGCCGGCCTGTGGGGTGCCAACCACGCGCGGGCACTGACAAGCCACCCCGGGGTTCACGTGGCGCTCGTCTGCGACCGCGACGAGGCCCGCGCGAAGGCCCTGGCTGCGACCTGCGGTTGTGCCTGGACCACCGACCTCGGTGAAGCGGCGGCCAGTGACACGCACGCCGCCACCGTGGCCACGCCGGACCACCTGCACACCGAACCGGCGCTGGCCATGCTGCGCGCGGGTAAGCACGTGCTCGTCGAGAAGCCTCTCGCCACGAGCGTCGCCGAGGCGCTCGCCATGGTCCATGAGGCGGAGACCCGCGGGCTCAAGCTCATGGTCGACTTCCACGCGCGGTGGCATCCGCTGTTCATGGGCGCGAAGGGCTACATCGAGCGCGGAGAACTCGGCGCACCGGTCATGGCCTGCGCGCGCCTCTTCGACACGATTCACGTGCCCACCGAGATGCTGTCGTGGGGCGGTCGATCGGGCCCCGAGTGGTTTCTCTTTCCACACACCATGGACATGGTGCGGTGGCTGTTCGCGCGTGAGCCGGTCGAGGTGTTCGCCCGGGGGCATCGCGGCGTGCTCGCGGCGCGCGGCATCGACTGCTGGGACGCCATACACGCCTCGGTCTCGTTCGAGGGTGGCGCGTTCTGCACGTTCGAGACATCGTGGATCGTGCCGAACTCGTACTCCAACGTCGTCGACAACCGCTTGTCGCTCTACGGCACGACCGGCGGCCTCGAACTGCGCAACGAGCCCACGCTGTGGGCGTTCACCGACCGCTTTCACACCCCGTTCACGTCGGCGCCGGTGACGCGCTATGGCAAGGCCTGGGGGTTCCAGTACGAATCCATCCGGTACTTCGCCGACTGCGTGGCCGGCGACGTGATGCCCGAGTCGCACGGGCGCGACGGCGTCGTCGTCACCGCGATGATCGAGGCGACGCTGATGTCGCTCGTCGAGCACCGGCCTGTCCCACTGGCGGAAGTGTTCGCGCGCGCCGCAGAGCATCCCTATCGCCCCACTGGCGCGCCGGAGACCTCCGGGCCCACGGAGGACTGACATCATGAGTGTGCTCGACCTGTTCCGCGTCGATGGCCGCCGCGCCCTGGTGACGGGCGGAAGCCGCGGCCTCGGCCGCTCGATGGCCCTCGCGCTGGCCGACGCCGGTGCGGACGTCGTCCTCACGGGCCGCACGCAGGAGACGCTTGACGCTACGGCAGCCGAGATTCGCGGGCGGGGACGGCACGCGTGGCCGATCGTGGCCGACATGGCCGTTCCGGAGGCCTGCGAGCAGGTCTGCGCCCACGTGCTCCGCGAGGTCGGGCCCATCGACATCCTGATCAACAACGTGGGCAACCGCGAAGGCGCGCAGCCGATCGTCGAAGACACGCTCGAGACATGGCGGCGGGTGATGGATCTGAACCTCACGAGTTGCGCAGTGGCCACGCGTCTCGTCGGTGCAGCGATGCTCGCGCGCGGGCAGGGCGGGCGCATCATCAACATCGCGTCGATCAGCGCGCTCATCGCGAATCGCGGCATCGGCGGACGCGGGTACGAGACGGCCAAGGCGGCCGTGCTGCACTTCACGCGCTGTGCCGCCGTGGACTGGGCACCGCACGGCGTCACCGTGAACGCCATCTGCCCGGGGCTGTTCATGACCGACACGAACCGGGAGTGGAACGAGCGCAAGCCCGAGGTCATCGAGGAATTCGTCAGGCACATCCCCATGGGACGACCAGGCGAGCCGGACGAGATCGGTCCGCTCGCGGTGTATCTGGCCAGTCCGGCCTCGGCCTACGTCACCGGCTCGGCGTACGTGATCGATGGCGGGTATACGGCGTGGTAGGGGGGCATACCTCATGCTTCATG
>CAYMAG010000020.1:12960-31891 GCA_964388335.1 uncultured Vicinamibacteraceae bacterium
TGGCCGACGTCAGGCGGACGATCACGTCGTCTCCGACGAGCGCCGTCTCGTCGGGTGAGATCCCCACGGCGAACTCGAGCAGGTCGTCGGCCTCGAATACGCGCCGCGTGGTCGGGATAGCCCTGGCAAACGGCAGCGTCGAGCGGTCGCCGGTGGTCACGGCCCCGGCCGCGCTCGTGGACGCCACGACGACGGCACTGATGGCCGGCGTGCCTGCGAGCCTTGGCTCGACCGGCGCGACGACCATGCCCGAGCCGCCACCGTCGACCTGGACCGCCACCCGCATCTCGCGCGTGACGGCGGGCAGTGGCAGCTCATGCAGCCAGCGGAAGCCGTGGCGCCCGAGCCGCCCGAGCATGTCCTCGTTCAGCCGAATCGTCGCGGTTACCGAGGTGACCTGTGCAGCCGCTTCACCGCCATCGTCCATCGGCAGCACGGCCAGATCGATGGCGAGGGTCGACCTGTCGTCGCCCGCGACGTTGCGGAAGCCCTGCCCGTCCACTTCGACGAGGACGACCGCCGTCTCGGTTGCCGCATCGTTGTCGCGCGTGCCGACCGGGATGATCTGCGCGGAGATCCGCAGCGCCCCGGTCGACGTCGGCGAGGCGAGGAGCGTGCGCATGGCGACGTGTCGCTCGTCTGCCGTCTCGCGCGGCTCGGCCGGCGTAGCGGGACGGACGAACCGGCGCCGCGCCGACACGCGTGCACCTCCTCTCCGCACCGACACGTCGATGCGGTTGCCGTCGCGCCGCGCGCTGATCTGGCCTGCCTCGACGCCGAGCAGGTAGAGACTGCTCGTCTCGGCGGCAATGCGGTCGAAAGCGCCGTCGAAGGTGTTGCGGTCGACGGCCGCGAATCCACCAGTCTCTTCAGCGAGTTGCCGCAGGCTCTGGAGCGATCGCCTGACCGCAGCCATGCGCGTGGCCGACATGATGGCGCCGTCCATGGCGCTGTCCCGTGCGTACGTGTTCCGCTCGACGAGGCCGTCCTCGGGTGTCACCAGGCCGCGCGGGTCGATGGCGTAGAGCACGACGTTGGCTGCGCGCAGGCCCTCGATAGTGGCGCGCATGGCATTGAGCACATCACTCGTGTCAAGTGCGCGCACATCGTAGATGTCGTAGTCCACGCCTTCCGAGAACAGGACGACGCTGAGGGGACGTCCCTGGAATCGACGAGTCCACGCTTTGCTGCGGTTCGTCGTGACGGTCTCCCTGAGGCAGTCGATGTCCCGAACGGGAGTCTGCCCAGCCGGCTGGCGTCTCGTAGAGGTGCGGAGAGGAGCGTTCACGCAGCTTTTGCATGAAGCATGAAGCATGAAGCATGATGCTCCCGTCATGCCCACCCTCCTCCGCTCCCTCGCCCTGGTCGCCCTGTGCGCCTCGACCGCCACTGCCCAGACGCCTCCGCTCGAGTTCCGTGACCTGTTCAACGGCAACGACCTCACCGGCTGGCGCAACATCAACACCGCGCCCGAGACGTGGTCCGTGCGTGACGGCATGATCATCACCACGGGCGAGCCGATGGGTGTGCTGTGCACCACGCGGCAGTTCGAGAACTACGTCCTCGTCATCGACTGGATGCACATGGAGCCGGGCGGCAACTCGGGCGTGTTCATGTGGAGCGATGCCGTGCCGCAGGAGAGCAGCGTCTACCCGAGTGGTCTCGAGGTGCAGATGCTCGAACTCGACTGGCCGAAGCTCAATGCCCGCAACGGCGTCACGCCGCCCGAGGCCTATGTGCAGGGCGAGCTGTTCGGCGTGGGCAAGCTGAAGATCACACCCGACAACCCGCGTGGCCCGCGCAGCAAGTCGCTCGAGGGCCGTGCGCTCGGCCGCGGCAACTGGAACACCTACCACATCGTCGCCATCGATGGCGTCGTGAAGCTGTCGGTGAACGGCAAGTTCGTGAACGGCATCTCACAGGCGTCGCACAAGAAGGGGTATCTCTGCCTCGAATCGGAGGGTGCGGAGGCCCGCTTTCGCAACATCCGGATGCTCGAACTGCCGCCCGGCGTGACCAGCCCTGAGCAGACGCAGCCGCTGCTGCCGGAGGATCGCAAGTAGGGGCGTCGGCGGGCCAGGTTGGCCGTGCGCCGGTTCGTCAACGTGCGTCCCCCCAGCGAAGCGAGGCGTGATGCGTCGAGTGGAAGATGCGTGGGCGATCCTGATCGAGATCACCAACGCCTGTCGGCTGAAGTGCGCACACTGCACGTGCGGGGTGCCCCATGTCCGCAAGCCGGCGTTCATGTCGCTCGAGACGCTCGAGTCGGCGCTGCGCTCGCTCGAAGGGTGGAGGAAAGGGGTGGGGTGCTTCGGCGGTGAGCCGACGCTGCACCCCGAGTTCGCCGCGGTCTGCGCGCTGTTCGGCCGCTACTTCCCGAAGCAGCAACTGGCGTTCTGGACGTGCGGCGGACCCGCCTATGAGCGGCACCGCGCGCTGATCGAGCAGACGTTCGGCAGCATCACTTACAACGACCACCAGTCGGAGGGCTACCACCAACCGCTCATGATAGCGGCCGACGAAGTGGTGCCCGATCCGGTGCGCCGGCGTGAACTCATCGAGCACTGCTGGATTCAACAGCACTGGTCGCCGATGATCACGCACCGCGGCGCGTTCTTCTGCGAGGTGGCGGCCACGTTCGACAACCTGTTCGACGGCCCTGGCGGCTTCGCGCTGAAGCCTGGCTGGTGGAAAGAGGGACGGAACGACGTGCCGGGGCAGCGGGAGCGCTACTGCGGGTCGTGCAGCATTCCGTTACCCATTGAGCCGGTGCGCGACACGTGTCCGGTGGACTTCGTCTCTCCCGGCAACGCCGCCCGATTGCGCGCGGCCGGCTCACCCCTCGCCCTGCGCGGAGGCCTGCGTGAAGTGACGTCGATCGACCTCGACGCCGCGCCGACGCGCAACCCGCGGTACTTCGCGATGCCGGGCACGCCTCATTACTGGTCGAAGATGCCCCTGCGCATGGGCTTCTGGATGGCGGCGCAGTACCTGTCCATCTCCTCAGGCCCGCGCGCGTTCCTCGTCGATACCGCCAGGTTCGCGTCGCTCAAGGCGCGTTCGACGGCGGCCTCGTTCACTCGATGGGCGCAGGGCAGAATGCCTCGTGCATAGTGCCTGCCTGAAGCCCGAAGCCCGATGATGATGAGGCTGAAGCCCGAAGCCTGAAGCCTGAAGCCTGATGAAGCCTGTAGCCCGAAGCCCGAAGCCTGATACAAGGAACCCTCGAATGCCCAAGCGGTACTGGCTCATGAAGTGCGAGCCCGACGCCTACTCCATTGACGACCTCGCTCGCGACGGGACGACGAGCTGGGAGGGCGTGCGCAACTATCAGGCCCGCAACTTCATGCGCGACGACATGCAGGTGGGCGACGGCGTGCTGTTCTACGCCTCGAACGCGAAGCCCTCAGGTGTGAGCGGGCTCGCGACGATCGTTCGGGCCGGCTACCCCGACCACACGGCCTGGACGAAGCGCCACCACTACTTCGACGAGGACAGCGACGAGGCCAACCCCACCTGGTACATGGTCGACGTCGGCTTCGTCGAACGCTTCCCTGACGTCGTGTCGCTCGACACGCTGAAGGACACGAAGGGGCTCGAGCAGATGATGGTCACCAGGAAGGGCAGCCGCCTCTCGGTTCAGCCCGTGACGCGTGCCGAGTACGACATCGTCGTCAGGCTCGGGCGACGGAGGCGCTGAGCGTGCCGCCCAGGTAGACCTGGCGGACGTGCAGGTCGGCGTCGAGTACGACCACGTCCGCGAGCTTGCCCGCATCGAGGCTGCCTACGCGCTTCGCCACGCTGGCCCGTTCGGCGGGCGTCAGGCTCGCCATCCGGACGATGTCGGCCAACGGTGCGGGCGTGTCGCGCCGCATGACGCGAATCATGTGGTCCAGACCCATGACGCTGCTGGCGAGCCCTTCACCCGGCACGAAGCCGACCGTTCCGTCGCTCTCGAACCACGACCCGGTGTTTTCCGGGCCGAAGCGGTAACGCCCGGGCGGCATGCCAAGGGCGCGATTGGCGTCGGTCACCAGCAGCAGCCGTGTGGCGCCCTTCAGGCGCCACGCATACTCGAGCAGCTCCGGTGCGAGGTGCCTGCCGTCGGCGATCACCTCCGTCGACATCTCTGAATGCGCGATGACGAATTGCTCCATGCTGCCGCGCATCGGCGTGCCCAGCCGGCCGCGGACGCTCGGCACTGAACTCATGGCGCACCAGAAGTGATCCACGTGCCGCATGCCGGCGTCGTACGCCGCGACGAGTTCCGGCCAGCCCGCGTCCGAGTGGCCGCACGTCACCAGGCACCGGTGCGTGCGCGCCGCGCGGTAGAACGCGTCGGCACCGGGGATCTCCGCCGCGCACGTGGCGACCCGGACGATGCCCGTCCTGAAGTAGCCCTCGTACTCCTTCGCCATCGGATCGCGGCGTCCGTCTTGCGAGTGGCAGCCGACCTTGTTGTCCGCGAAGTAGGGTCCGTACAGATGCACGCCTCCGATCCGGGCGCCGTCAGCTGGCGTCCAGCGCGCAAGGACGGTCTGGCAGGCGCGAATCATCCGGCCCACCTCCTTCGGCGTACCGGTCGTCGTGGTCGGGAAGATGGTGGTGGTTCCGCGTTGCAGGTGGGCGCGATTCGAGGTGCGCACCGCCGCAGCAGTGCCGTCCATGTAGTCGGCGCCGTCGCCGCCGTGCACGTGGACGTCCACGAACCCGGGCGCGACGTAGCCGTCGCCCGCGTCGATGACGGCCGCGTTGCCGACGCTTCGAGGGCGCCCGGACCCGACCCTGGCGATGCGGCCGCGCACGCACTCGACGAAGCCGCGTTCGACGATGCGATCGGGGAGGATGAGGCGGCCGGTGAAGAACACGGAGGAGGGAGCCATGTCCCAAGGATATCGTGCACAATGCTTGCAGGCCGGATGCACAGACCTCTCCACCTCGCGTTCCTCGGATGCGGTTTCATCTCACGGGTCCACAGTCGCCACCTCGCCCGTCTCGGCGGGGAGATCGTGTGGAGCTACGCGAGCCGCGACCTGGCGAAGGCCGAGCAGTACCGGCGGGATCTGGGAGGGAGGCGCGCGTTCGGGTCGTATCGGGAAGCCCTCGCCTCGGCTGACGTGGACGCGGTGGTCGTCGCCGTACCGCCCGTCCACCATCGCGACCTGGTCATGCAGGCGCTCGACGCCGGCAAGCATGTGCTCGTCGAGAAGCCGGCCTTCCCCCTCATGGCCGACTACGAGACCGTGCTGGCCGCGCGAGACCGGGCCGGCCGGGTCGTCCTGGTGGGCGAGAACGACCACTACAAGCCGCTGGCCGTCACGCTTCGAGGGCTTCTCGCGGAGGGCGTCATCGGTGAGATGGTGTTTGCGCACTTCACCACGCTGGCGCATCGTCTCAAGGCGGCGGACGACTGGCGCAACGACGAGGCGATGGCGGGTGGCGACGCCTTCTTCGAAGAGGGCATCCACTGGCTGCACCTGGCGGGCAGTCTCGGTCCGACCATCGTCCGTGCGCACGGGTTCAGGCCGCCGCCGTCCGAGGTTGGGCCCGACCGTCGCGTCAAGAGCATGATGGTGGCCTTCACCTACGACAACGGGGCCGCCGGCGCGTTGCTGTACTCGCGCGAAGTGCCGTCGCTGCTGCGCGGCCTGCGCCTGTCGAAGCTCTATGGCCGGGACGGCATCATCACCTTCGAATCGAACGGCGCCTTCGTCGTGGCACGTGGGCGCGGCTGGCCGCGCGTCATCCTGCCGGGCGTTCGTGACATTCGCGGCTACCAGGCCATGTATCGTGACTTCGCCCGCGCGATTCGTGAGCAGGGGACGCCGGAGATGAGCCTCGAGCGCGCCATCGACGATCAACGGCTGATGGACCAGATTTACGGGTCGGCAGGCGCGGTGTCGTGACGGGAGCCGTCCACTTCGATGCGGTCATCATCGGGACGGGGGCCGGCGGCGGCACCATGGCCCACGCCCTCGCGCCGACGGGTGCGCGCATCCTGGTGCTCGAGCGGGGCGACACCGTCCCCTCGGAACCGGAGAACTGGAGCCCGGCCGCCGTCTGGCGCGACCTCCGCTATCGAACGACGGAACGCTGGCTCGACGAGCGCGACCAGGAGTTCCAGCCGTACATGCACTACGGGGTCGGCGGGAACACGAAGTTCTGGGGCAGCGTGCTGTACCGGCTGCGACGGGAAGACTTCGGCGAGATGCCGCACATCGACGGTGTCTCGCCGGCGTGGCCCATCGACTACGACACGCTCGCCCCATACTACGACCGGGCCGAACGGCTCTATCACGTGCACGGCCGCGTCGGTGACGACCCCACCGAGCCGCCGCGTGGGGCGTATCCGCACGCCCCGGTCGAGCATGCGCCGGGCATGGCCGCGCTCGTGGACGCGCTGCGGGCGCAGGGGTTGCACCCGTCGCCGCTCCCGTTGGGCCTGCGATCGCCCGGACAGGCGGGCGGGTGCGTCCTGTGCAACACGTGCAACTCGTTCCCCTGCCGGGTCGATGCCAAGAGCGACGCCGACGTGTGCTGCGTGCGTCCCGCGGTCGCGTCGGAGAACGTGGTGCTCTGGACCAACGCGAAGGCCGTCCGGCTCGAAACGGATGCACGCGGCACGCGGGTCGTCGCCGTGCACGTCGAGCGTGGAGGGCAGGGGATTCGCGTGGCGGCGCCACTGGTGATCGTCTCGTGCGGCGCCGTCAACTCGGCCGCGCTGCTGCTTCGTTCGGCGACGGACCGTCATCCGCAGGGCCTCGCCAACTCCTCCGGCTTCGTCGGGCGCCGGTACATGGCGCACATGGCGACGATGATGCAGGGGTTTCATCCGTTCCGCCGCAACGAAACCGTGTTCCAGAAGACGGTGGCGATCAACGACTACTACCTGCCCGGCCCGGGCCGGCCGTACCCACTCGGGCAGATTCAGTCGCAGGGGCGCACGCACGGCGTCATGGCGCAGGTCGTGGGACAGACGATGGTGCCCGGCATTCCGCTGTGGGCGTACGAGGCGTGGGTCGCCCGTGGCGTCGACTGGCTCGTGATGTCCGAGGACCTGCCGCGCGACGACAACCGGGTCACCGTGACCGCGGACGGCCGCATCAGGCTGACCTATCGGCCGAACAACACCGACGCGCACGACCAACTCGTCGCCGAGACCAGGCGGCTGCTCAGACGCCTCGGGTTCTGGAAGGTCATGGCGTTCTCGCACAAGCAGCGCAACACCACGCACCAGTGCGGCACGCTGGTGTTCGGCACCGACCCGCGCACGTCCGTGCTCGATCCGTTCTGCCGAACGCACGACGTCGAGAACCTCTTCGTCGTGGACGCCTCGTTCTTTCCCTCGTCGGCTGCGGTCAACCCCGCGCTGACCATCGTGGCGCAGGCGCTGCGCGTGGCCGACCACATCGTGGCCACGGAGCTGACGTCGGCCTCCCCGGAGTCGTCATGAAGGTGCAGTCGTTCAGCCACGTTGGAATCACCGTGTCCGACTTCAACCGGTTCGTGCAGTTCTACTGGGACGTGTTCGGGTGTCCGCTCGTGGGCGTCGCCGACACGCCACCTGATCGCGTCCGGAGTTTCTTCGGCGTCGATCACCCCGAGCCGCGGTGCAGGATCGGCTGGATTCGCGTGCCTGGGGGCGCGGTGCTCGAGATCTTCGAGTTCCAGCCACAGCTTGCGTCGCAGAGCCTCCCGTGGAACCGGGTGGGGCAGACACACTTCAGCTTCAACGTCCGCAACACGCAAAAGTGGTACGACTACCTCGTCGGCAAGGGCGTCGACGTGGTGAGCAAGCCCGAGCGTTCGCCGCGCGGCCACACGTTCTTCTTCGTCCGTGACTTCGACGGCAACCTCATCGAGCTGATGGACCTGCGGCACATGTACTACGTGCTCGACTGGCTCGGTCCGCTGGGCGGGTGGTTGTTCCGGAGAGGGATGTACAAGCAGTACTACGCTTCGCAAGCCTCAGGCATCGAGCCTCGCGTGGCAGGCCGAGCACCTCGCGTCTGACGCGCGTCGGGCAGGACCACCGTGGTCCCGCCCGACGTGTTCCTCACGCGCCGCGTCTCGGATCAGAAGCCCAGTCGAACGCCCAGGTACATGCGCCGCGGACCGACCCACGTCAGCGGCTCGCCGAAGGCAATGCCGCCGCTGCCGGCCACCAGGTCCTGGTTGCGAATCGCGCCCTGGCCATTGGTGACGTTGAAGACGTCGAGAAACAGCTCGGGCTTGAAGCGGTCCTCGAGGCGCCGGTACGACAGGCGCAGGTCGAGCTGGCCCCAGGAGGGGTTGTCCAGCGTGCCGACGCTGTCCGGCGCCAGCCACTGTTCGCTGGCGCCGCCATAGACGTAGGGCGTGTCGACCTGGACGGGCAGGTTTCGTCCGCTCGAGAGGAACGTGCGGCTGGCAATCGTGCCCGAGTTCCACCGATAGCCTGCGCCGATCTCCACGTTGAACGGAAACAGGTACGACCCGACGGCCTTGAACAGGTGCGGGATGCTGCCCGGCTGGCGGCCCCACTGGAATGGCGCGCGCGGATCGAGGAAGAGCACGTCGCCCTGGTAGTCGGCGTTGGAGTCGGAGTTGGTGTTGCCCTTCGCGTGGCTGTAGGTGTAGTTCACCATGCCCTGCCAGCGGTCGCTGTAGCGCTTGCGCAGGACGAACTCGAGACCCTGATAGTCGCGTTTGCCGCCCTCGAGCGTGGCGATGACGAAGTTCGAGCCGGGGTTCTCGGCGTAGCCGAAGTAGTCCAGGCCGAGCCAGAGCGAATCGGGCGCATCGATGTCGCCGTACGCCTGGCTGCCATCGGTGGCGTACGCGTACAGTGACAGGTCGTAGTCCTCGAGGATGTTCCGCGTCGGCCGGTACGCGTAGTTGGTCGAGAAGCTCATGTTCCGGCCGAGGTCGACTTCATAGCCCACCATCACGTCATCGGTGTACGGCGTCTTGGTGGTCGGCGCGAAGAAGGCGTCCTGCTGCACGGGACCGCCGCGCACCCGGTAGGTGAGCCACTGATCGTTGATGAACACCTGCTCTTCACGGACGGCGCCGGTCAGCGTACCCGCGAAGTTGGTCATGTTGTTGCGGACGGGATCGTAGTACCGGCCGTAGTACACGTAGGCCTTCTGGCGCCCGTCGCCCCGCACGTCGTACGCGGCACTCAGCCGCGGAGCCAGCGCCCAGTCGAACGTGTAGATGTCCTCGCCCGTCGTGGCAAAGTGCTTCCACTGCTCGGCCCGCAGGCCCAGGTTGAGCGACAGCCGCCCGAACGAGATCTGGTCCTGCGCGAAGAAGGTGAGTCCCTTCGACTGCGTGAGCTGCGGACCGTTCTGCGTCTGGATGGTGCGCGAGTAGTTGATCCGGCCGTTGGGGTTGCCCACCGTGCTGGCGTAGGACAAGGTCGCGCCGAGTTCGGCCGCGGTGATGGTGCCATCGCCGTTCGCGTCATAGCGCGAGTAGAAGTCGTTGCGATTCGGCTGGGCGTTGATGGCCGCAATCAAGCCATTGAAATCGTTGGCCGTGCCGCTGTTGAACGCCCGCGACGAGAATCCGCCTGCCGCGAGCTGGGCCGCCGTCGTGCCGGCGAGATGATTGGCCAGCGAGGCCGTGTAGCTCTGGTCGTTGACGAGCTGCGAGTCGCGGAAGTTCTCGTTGAGTGACCATTCGACCCCGCCCTTGATCAGGTGGCGTCCGAACGCGTACTGCGCCGAGCCGCGGACGCCTTTGGTATTGCGCTCGTTGATGAGGTTTTGTCCGTACCCACCGAGCTGCTGGTCGGCCAGCGTCCGCACGTCCGTGCCGCGGAAGACGATCGTGTTGAGGCTCTCGTTGATCGCCGAGAAGTTCGACACCGCGCTCTCGTGGCCGTTGTAGGCCGCGTCGACCAGCAGATTGCCGAACAGACGGGAGTAGTTGATCGCGTAGTTGTTCCCGCCCTGATCGCGCGCGTAGTCGCGGGTATTCAGGATGTTCCGGTCAGACTGGCCCGTGATGTCGGTGGGGTCGTTCAGGAACACCGCGCTCAGCGTGTCGTTGCTGGTGGGCGCCCATGTCAGCTTGCCATAGCCCTGCTTCTCGGTGCGCTCGGTCGTGCGCAGGAACGCCTGCGTGTCGAGCGCGGTCACATCGTTCTCGCGATAGAGCTGCCGATAGCTGGCGAAGAACCACGCGCGGTTGCGGACGATTGGACCGCCTACGGTCACCGCGGTGTCGTACGTCGCGAACTCCTCACTGGACGAGTTCTCGTTCTCGGCGACCAGATTCGCGTTCTGGAAATAGTAGTTCGCAGTGCCCGTGTAGCGGTTGCTGCCAGACTTGGTGACGACGTTCGACAGCAGCCCCGCCGTGCCGGTGAACTCGGCAGGAATGCCGCCTGTGAGCACCTTCTGCTCCTGAATGATCTCCGTGTTCAGGTTCGACCCGAACGTACCCGAAACCGGGTCGGTCACGTTGATGCCGTTGAAGTAGTAGAAGTTGTCGCTCGACGACCCCAGGGTGCCACCGATATCGCTGTAGTTGATGCCACCACGGGCGGCCGGATTGCCTCCGCCCATCGGATCGTCCGTCGGCGACACGCTGGGCACGTACTGGAGGTAGCTCTGGTACGACCGCCCGGTCGGCAGCGACTCGGTCAGCTGCAGCGTGATGTCGGCGCCGGTGGTCGCGCTCTTCATGTCGATCAGCGGCGACTCACTCACCACCATGACGGTTTCCGTAAGCCCACCCACTGCGAGCGAGACGCGCAGCGCCACGGTCTGACCAGACCGCACCAGCACGTTCTCGTTGCGCGCGGACGAGAATCCCTGCAACTCGCTTGTCACGACGTAGCGCGCTGATGGCTCCAGGTTGACCAGGAGCGCACGACCCGACTCGTCAGTCACGGCGGTACGCTGGGTCGTGACATCCGTCGCGCCAGCCGTTACCGTTGCGCCGGGGACGGCGAGGCCCTCGCTGTCAGTGACCAGCACCTCGATCGTGCCGACGCCGACGACCTGCGCAGCTGCCGGAATCGGCAGGGTCAGCAGCACGTACAACAGTCCCAAAGACACACTTCTCACACACTTCATGGAGTTCTCTCCTTCCGGATGACCCGGAACACGGGGGTGATCGGCAGCGTTCGAGGAGAGTGCCGAAGCCTGACCCGTGGCCAGACGGAGAGTTCGTGTGGCAAGAAGGATGCCCAGCGTGACGAAATGATGATGTGTGGCGGAATTCAGTGAAAAATCATGTCAGGGACGTCCCTGATGGCATGACGTATCCTGATATTTGGATCATGAAATCCAATTTGCAGAAGCCTGGCGCCGCTCCAGTGGGAGGTCGAGCGCATCACGTCGACCAGCCGGTGACCTCGACACGCGCCGTGTCTCCTGAGCTGGCGTTCAGGTAGCCGGACCCGGCACGTGAGCCTCGACGTCGACTGTCGCGTTGTAGTCGGGCTCCTTCGACGAAGGGTCCACACGCCCCGCGTCGAGCAGGACGTTGCCTTCCGGCCAGTGCACCTCGAGATTCCCGGACTTGATCGGGGCCTGCCTGAGCGTGCCCGTGAACGCGCCGGTGGATGACCGCAGCGTGACGCGGTCGCCCTCGCCGAGACCGAGGCTGGCCAGGTCGTCCCCACTGATCAGGATGTCGTGCCGTCCGGCACCCGTGAGAGGGTCCACCTCGCGCTGTACCATCGAGTTGAATTGCTTGCCGCGCCGCGTCGAGACCGTGAACCCGGTGGCCGGCCGCGGTGGCGACGACAGGGTGACCGGGGCGAAATGTGCCAGGCCATCGGCAGTCGCGAACCGTCCGTCCGCGTACAGGCGAGGCCCGCCCCACTGCACCTGATCGCCCTGGACCGCCAACGTGTCGATGCCGGCGTAGAGCGGGACCGCGGCGGCAATCTCGCGGCGAATCGCGGCGGCATCGTCCAGACCCACCTGGGCGGCGCGGTCGGGATACGTCCGTCGCATGACGTCGCGGAACACCCACCACTCCGGCTGCGCCACGCCGATGCGGCGTCCTGGAATCTCCGGCGAGAAGATGATGCGGCGTTCGGTCGACGTCTCCGTTCCGCCCCCTGCGCTCTCGTAGCGGGTCGTGGCCGGCAGCACGAGGACGTCGCCGTCGCCCTCGACCAGCATCGACGACGACAGGACGATGTCCTGGTGAATCCGGAGGCGAGGGCGCCGCAGCGCGGCGCGTGAGCGCGCCTCGTCGCCCAGCGTCTCGAGAAAGTTGCCGCCGACGATCCAGAACACGTCGACGTCGCCGTCCGCGGAACGGGGCACCATGTCGCTGGCGGTCCAACCCGGCCCGTCCGGAATGGGGAATCCCCACGCCTGCTGCCAGCGGGTGCGCGTGTCGTGATCGACCTGCGGCACGCAGCCGACCTCCGCACCACCCTGCACCCCCGAATGCCCCCGGATGGGCACGAGCCCGGCACCTTCACGTGCCGGCAGGCCCAGCGCCAGCGCCACGTTGACGAGCGCCTTGATCGTGTCGACGCCGTGCGCGTGCTGGGTGAGGCCCATCGACCAGACGAACACGGTGCGGGGCCGCTCGACGAGCAGGGTGGCGAACGCCTCGATGGCCGGCCGGGAGGCGCCGCTCTCGCGCGTGATGCGGTCCCAGCTGACACCCTCGGCCATGGCGCACGCCTCGGCGAACCCGGCGGTGCGGTCCCGAACGAACGCCATGTCAACCTTTCCGCGCTCGACCAGCACGCGCAGGACGCCGATCAGGAACCCCAGGTCGCCGCCGGTGTGCACGTCGAACCAGTGGTCGGCCAGCGCCGTGCCGCGCAGGGCGCTGTCGGGAATCGAGGGAATCCAGTAGCGGGTGAGGCCCGGCTCGCGATACGGGTTCACGACCGCGACCTGGGCGCCGTTCTTCTTCGCGTAGTGCAGGTACTTGGTGGTGACGGGCTGGTTGTTGGCCACGTTGGAGCCGAACAGGACGATGAGGTCGGCCTGCAGCCAGTCGCGATAGCTGCATGTGGCGGCCCCGTGGCCGAGCGTGGCCTTCATCGCCACGGTCGAGGCGGCATGACACAGGCGGGCAGAATTGTCGACGTGGTTCGTGCCCAGGAAACGCGCGGCCTTCTGTGCGGCGTAGTACACCTCGTTGGTGAGTCCCCGGGAGGTCAGGTAGATCGCCAGACGCGCCGGGTCGGTGACACGCAGCTCTGCGGCGACGCGGTCGCAGGCCTCGTCCCAGGACACGACGCGGAAGCCCCGGTCGCCCGGTCGTCGCAGCATGGGGACGGGCAACCGCCCGAGAGCGCGCAGGTCGGCCGACGAGCATGGCCCGAGCGCCGACACGTCCGAGAGGGCGTCGGGAGACAACGCGGGCGCCGTGTTGAGGCGCAACAGCTCGAGCCGCACCATGCAGAGGTGGGTGCCGGGCAGGGTCCAGTCGGAGAGACCCGACGTGCCGAGAGCGCAGCCGTCGCAGACGCCCCGGCTGAGGATCCGCCACGCGAAGGGCCATTGGTCGCGGTTCTCCCACGCGACGCGGAGCATCTCCCGAAAGTGATGCGGCTTCTGTCTGCCGAGTCCGAAGAGGGCCATTGCGCAGGCGCTATCATACGACTCGCACCGCATGCTCCCCGCCCACGTCGCCCCCGCTGACCCACATCCCTCGACCGTGCAGACCGTCGAGGTCTGGCGCTATCCGGAACAGTCGTCCGCCGATGATGTGGTGGCCGTCGAGGCGCCGCTGGAAGTCCGGCTGCACGGCGAGCCGTTCTCGGTGATCATGCGCACGCCCGGCGCCGACCGTGACCTGGCCGTGGGCTTCCTGCTGACCGAGGGGCTGTTGCGCGATCGCGACGAACTCACCCGCGTGGACGTGCTCGACGCTGCGCACGCCGTGGATGTGGTGCTGGTCCCGGCCAGGCAGCAGGCGGCGACCGAGGCGCTGGCCCGCCGCCGGGCCGTGACGACGACATCGTCGTGTGGCCTCTGCGGTCGAGCCTCGCTGGCCTCCCTGACCGTCGAGTTGCCGGTCTGTCCTCACGAGTGGCAGGTGGACGCCACGGTCGTGGGGACCCTGCCCGATGCGCTCCGCCGCGTGCAGTCGGCCTTCGCGCGGACTGGCGGCCTGCATGCGGCGGCCTTGTTCGCGACGGACGGCACGCTCGTGGCCAGTGCCGAGGATGTCGGCCGGCACAATGCCGTGGACAAGCTGCTCGGGCGCATGCTGCTCGCCGGGGCGCTGCCGCTGCGCGAGACCCTGCTCATGGTGAGCGGCCGGTCATCCTTCGAGATCGTGCAGAAGGCCTGGTATGGCGGCGTGCCGTTCGTCGCCGCCGTGTCGGCGCCTTCGAGCCTCGCCGTGCAGCTCGCGCACGACGCAGGCATCACGTTGCTGGGGTTCGTGCGAGATGGACGGTTCAACGTGTACGCGCACGGTGGGCGCGTGACTCAACGACAGGGCATTCACTCATGACAGATCGCAGGCTGGAGATGGTTGGTCGATGGGCGGCGGCACGCTGCATGGTGGTGGCCGGCGTGCTGATGGTGCTGCCCGTGTACGGGCACGCGGGGCAGGCGCGAGCCGCGCAAACGCCCGTCGCTCAGGAGCCGGCCTACGAGCCGCAGGAGGGACAGGAAGGCAAAGACGTTGTCTGGGTGCCGACGCCCGAGGCACTGGTGCAGGCGATGCTCGACATCGCGAAGGTGACGGCTGCGGACCGGGTCATCGACCTCGGATCCGGCGACGGCCGCACGGTGATTGCCGCGGCGAAGCGGGGCGCGACGGCCCACGGCATCGAGTACAACCCCGACATGGTGGCGCTGGCGCAGCGCAACGCGGTCGCGGCCGGCGTCACGGCGCGTGCCACCTTCGAGAAGGCCGACCTCTTCGAGAGCGACCTGTCGAGGGCGACGGTGATCACGATGTTCCTGTTGCCCTCCATCAACCTGGAGCTTCGGCCCAGACTGCTCGACCTGCAGCCCGGCATCCGGATCGTCTCGAACACGTTCACGATGGAGGCGTGGGAGCCCGACGACCGCACGACCGTCGACGACGACTGCATGAGTTGGTGCACCGCGCTGCTCTGGATCGTCCCGGCGAAAGTGTCGGGCACGTGGAAGCTGGGCGACGACACCCTCACGTTGACACAGGAATTCCAGATGGTGTCGGGCACGCTGGGGGACGCGCCTGTGACCGACGGGCGTCTGCGCGGCGACCAGCTCACTTTCCGCGTGGGAGAGACCGCCCATACCGCTCGCGTGTCGGGAGACACGATGGAAGGCACGGCGGGAAGCCACAGCTGGACGGCGTCGCGGCAGCAGCCCTGACGGCTCGATTCGGCGGGCATGGCCGGCAGGGCCGTGCTCGCTATCGTGCGCCCGATCGGCACAAGATGGTGGGATGACCGACTCTGCCGTGCGCGCGACTGTCACGTCAGAGATGCAGTCGAGCGCCGTCGAGCAGCTCGAAGAGCACGCGCGCCGCCTCGCGGCCCTTCTGGCCGTGCCGTCCCGGCAGCGCGCTGACGGGACGAACCACCTCCGACGGCTCAGCGACGACATGCGCGTCCTTCGCGACGTGTACGCCTCGCTGACCGACGACACGCGTCGGGGCGAGACGATGGCGCCCGCCGCGGAGTGGATGCTCGACAACTTCCACGTCGTCACGGCGTCGGCCCTCGACGTCCGCCACGATCTGCCGCCTGCCTACTATCGGCGTCTGCCTCGCGCGACCGCGCGGGAGTTCTCGCGTGAGCCCCGCGTTGCCGTCATGGCCCGCGAACTCATCCGACGCAGCGGCGGTCGCCTGGATGCGCAGCGCCTGCAGCGCTATGTCGCAGCCTTCCAGTCCATCACGCCGCTGACCATCGGCGAACTCTGGGCGTGGCCCACGCTGCTCAAGCTGGCGCTGGTCGCGCAGCTCCGCCAACGGGCCGAGACGCTGGCGACGGGCCGTCTGGAGCGCATGCGTGCCGACCAGCTGGTTGACGCGCCCGAAGGACTGCCCGCGACGACCGTACCGTGGCCCGCGGCCCCGCATCCGGCCTTCGTGATCCGCCTGCTTCAGCGATCGCGTGAACACGGTGCCGCCGCCGGGGGCCTGCGGCAGCGTCTCGAGGGGGTGCTTGCGAGCGGCGAAGGTACGATCGAGGACGCCATACAGGCCGACGGACGTCACCAGGCGAGTGAGCAGGCGGCGATGGCGAGCCTCGTCGGCAGCCTTCGGCTCATCGCGACGTTCGACTGGCGTGAGTTCTTCGAGAGCGTGAGCCTCGTCGAGCAGGTGCTGCAGCGTGACCCGGCCGGCGTGTTCGGGCGGATGGACTTCGCGAGCCGCGACCGCTATCGCAATGCGGTCGAGGAACTGGCGGAACCCACGGGCGAGGGCCAGGTGCGCGTCGCGCTGCGGGCGGTGGAGCGAGCCAGGCTCACGGCCGACGAGACGCCTGAGGCACGCGCCGCGCACGTCGGGTACTACCTGATCGGACGAGGGCGCCGGCAGCTCGAGATCGACCTCGAGTGGGCGCCGGGCTTCCGCCAGCGTGCGCGCCGCTGGTTCTTCCGGTATGGGACACCCGGGTATCTCGGGACCATCGCGGCCGGGACGATGCTGCTGGTCGCGGCCGCGCTGATCTACGCGTACCTCCAGGGGGCGGGCGCCACATGGCTCCTGGTGCTGGCGCTGCTCGCGGTCGTGCCTGCCAGCGAACTCACGATTCAGATCCTGCAGCGGATCATCGGATCCTTCATTCCTCCCCGGCGCCTTCCGCGACTCGACCTCGACCACGTGCCGGCATCGGCTCGCACGATGGTGATCGTGCCGACCATTCTCGACAGCGTCGAGCGCGCGCATGAACTCGTCGCGCATCTCGAGGTGCAGGCGCTCGGCAACCTCGATCCGCATGTGCACTTCGCCATCCTCAGCGACGTGCGCGACGCGAACAGCGAAACGGTGCCGGAGGACGCCGCCATCGTCGAGGCTGCTCGCCTCGCGATCGACGCCCTCAACGCCAGGCATGCGCCCGACGGCAACGACCGGTTCTTCCTGTTTCACCGCAGGCGGCAGTGGAACCCGACGGAAGGACGCTGGATGGGGTGGGAGCGCAAGCGGGGCAAGATCGAGGAGTTCAACCGCCTGCTGCGCGGGGCCGCCGACACCAGTTTCGTCGTCCACGTCGGTGATGTCGCGGTTCTGCCAGAGGTCCGCTACTGCATCACGCTCGACAGCGACACGCGCCTGCCTCGCGACACCGCGCGCCAACTGGTCGGCATCATCCTCCATCCACTGAACCAACCGGTGCTCGACCCGGTCAGCCGGCTGGTGACCGACGGGTACGGCATTCTGCAGCCCCGCGTCAGCGTGACGTTCGCCAGTGCGGCGGGGTCGCTCTTCGCCCGCCTGTACGCGGGGCACACCGGGGTCGACCCTTACACGACGGCCGTGTCGGACACGTACCAGGATCTGTACGGCGAGGGCATCTTCACGGGGAAGGGGTTGTACGACGTCGACGCGTTCATGGCGTCGCTGCACGACGTCGTGCCGGAGAACGCGCTGTTATCGCACGACCTCTTCGAGGGGCTGCACGCGCGTGTGGCGCTCGCCTCCGACGTCGAACTGGTGGACGAGTACCCGTCAGGCGTGCTGACCCACGCACGGCGCCAGCATCGCTGGATCCGGGGCGACTGGCAGCTCCTGTTCTGGCTGCTCCCGGTCGTCCCGTCGGCGCGCGGCCTCGTGCGCAACCGGCTGTCGCTGCTCGGCCGCTGGAAGATCTTCGACAATCTGCGGCGCAGCCTCATTGCGCCGAGCCTGCTGGCGTTGCTGACCGCTGGTTGGCTGGCGCTGCCGGGGCGTCCGGCGATCTGGACGATGGCGGTGCTGCTCGTGCTCGCATCGCAGTTGCTGCCGTTGCTGGCCCGCCTGCTCGCCGGGCCCGCACGTGCCCAGGCATTGCCCGTCTTCTGGCGCAACCTTCGTGATGACACGGCCGCGGCGCTGGCCAGAGCGTCGCTGAGCCTGACCTTCCTCGCGTATCACGCATGGGAAGCCATCCACGCCGTCGCGCTCACGCTGATCCGCGTGCTCGTGACCCGGCGCCGCCTGCTCGAATGGCAGACGGCGGCCAGTACGGCAGAGCGGACCGCGGGCCTCTCCGGCGCGGAGGCCGTCCGATACGTCGCCACGCACATGGCGGCCAGCCCGATCGTCGCTGCCGTGATCGCCGTCCTCGTGCTGGCGGTTCGGCCCGGCGTCTTCCTGATCGCTCTGCCATTCCTGCTGCTCTGGACGGCCGCCCCAAGCGTCGCCTACTGGCTGAGCCGGGCAATTGGCCCGCGCGAGCGATCGCTCACGGCCCACGACCGGGCCGTGCTCCGCCGGACGGCCCGCAAGACCTGGCGCTACTTCGAGACGTTCGTCACGGCGGCAGACGGATGGCTGCCGCCCGACAACTTCCAGGAAGGCGAGGAGGGGCCGAGGCTCGCGCGGCGCACGTCGCCGACGAACATCGGCATGTCGCTCCTCTCCACGCTCGCGGCGCACGACCTCGGGTACCTGTCCACCGACGTGCTCGTGACGCGGCTCGACGCCACGCTCACGACGCTGGAGGGTCTCGAACGGTACGACGGTCACTTCCTGAACTGGTACGACACGGCCACGCTCACGCCGCTGCATCCGCGCTACGTCTCGACCGTGGACAGCGGAAACCTCGTCGCCTCGCTGATCGCGCTGGCGCAGGGCCTGGAGGCGCTCGCCGTTCGACCGCAGACGTCGGGACAACGGCTGAGTGGACTGCGCGATACCGCCGCTGTGCTCGCCGACATCGCGTCCGCAACCGTGGCGACTGGGGTTCCCCTGACGGTGCGTGCCCGGCTGCGCGACCACGCGCGTGCCGTGACGGCCCTCGTGGGAGAGGCCGAGGACGTCTCCGCGGACGACAGGGCAGAACTGGCCTCGCTCGTCGAGGATG
>CAYMAG010000020.1:31991-52122 GCA_964388335.1 uncultured Vicinamibacteraceae bacterium
GCCGAGGACGTCTCCGCGGACGACAGGGCAGAACTGGCCTCGCTCGTCGAGGATGTCCACGCGACCTGGGCCGACCTGGCGGCCATGGGATCGCACGATCCGGTTGCCGGCGATCTCGCCTGGTGGTGCCAGGCGGTGATTGCCGGTGTCGCAGGTCTCTGGACGTCGCCTGGCGTACATCCCGACGTCCTCCGGCAACTGGCCGCCCGCACGGCTGCCCTCGCCGACGCGCCGAGCTTCGCGTTCCTGTACGACCGCCGGCGCCGCATCTTTTCGATTGGCTATCGTCTCGCCGATGCCGACGGCCCGGGGCGTCTCGATGCGTCGTTCTACGATCTGCTCGCGTCCGAGGCGCGCCTGGCCAGCTTCGTCGCAATCGCGAGCGGCGACGTGCCGCAGCACCACTGGTTTCATCTCGGACGTCTGGTGACCAACGTGCACGGCCGCGCCACGCTGGTGTCGTGGGGCGGAACCATGTTCGAGTACCTGCTGCCCTCCGTGCTGATGCGCAGCTTCCCCGGCACGCTGCTCGACCAGAGTTGCCGGGCGAGCGTGCGGCACCAGATGGACTACGGACGCCGGCACGGCGTGCCGTGGGGCGTCTCGGAATCGGCGTATACCCTGACGGACCGCGCCGGCAACTACCAGTACAAGGCGTTCGGCGTGCCCGGTCTCGGCCTGAAGCGCGGACTGGCCGACGATCTCGTCGTGGCGCCGTACGCCACGGCCCTCGCAGCGCTCGTGGACCCGGCGGCCGCGGCCGACAACTTCGCGCGTCTGGCGAGTCATGGGCTCGACGGCCGCTTCGGCTTCTACGAAGCCATCGACTATCGGCCGCGCCGAACCGATGCGGACGATGCGCCTCCGCTGGGCGCGACGCCAGGCGTGGTCGTGCGCGCGTACTTCGCGCATCATCAGGGCATGTCCCTGCTGGCGTTGACCAACGTGCTGCAGGGCGACGTCTTCGTCACACGATTCCACGCCAACCCCAGGGTGCAGGCGACGGAACTGCTGCTGCAGGAGCGCGTCCCGCGCGGCGCCATCCTGTCGGGCCCGCGGCCGGAGCAGGCGGTGACGTCCGCCCCGTGGGTGCCCGTGCTCGCCCTGCGCCGGTTCCGTTCCCCGCACACCTCGTGGCCCCACACGCACTTCCTGTCGAACGGCCGCTACACCTCCGCCATCACGCACGCGGGCGGCGGGTACAGTGCGTCGCAGGGCCTGTCGGTCACGCGCCAGCGCGAAGACCGTACCTCCGACGCCGGGGCCCACTTCATCTACCTCCGCGAGACCTGGTCGGGAGACGTGTGGTCGCCGACATACCTGCCGACGTGTCGCGAGCCCGAGCGGTACGACGTCGCCATGGAACTCGACAAGGTCACGTTTCGGCGGCGCGACGGCGATTTCGAGACGCAGCTCCAGGTCGCGGTGTCGCCGGAGGACGACGTGGAGGTGCGTCGCCTTTCGATTACCAATCGCGGCACTCGTCCGCGAGAGATCGAGGTGACCAGCTACGTCGAGCTGGTGCTCGCCCGCGCGGAGGACGACCTCGCGCACCCGGGGTTCGGCAAGCTGTTCATCGAGACCGAGCACGACACCCAGAGCGCGGGGCTGCTCTTCAGCCGGCGTCCGCGAGCCTCGCACGAGGCACCGGTGTGGGCGTTCCACGTGCTCGGCGTGGAGGGCCGTCTGCGCGGCGCCGTGGAATGGGAAACCGATCGTGCACGTTTCATCGGCCGTGGGCGGACGGTCGCCGCTCCGGTGGCCCTCGACGGCCGCGCACTGTCGGGCACGACCGGGGCCGTCCTCGACCCGGTGGGCGCCCTCCGCGAGCGCATCCGGCTCGCGCCGGGTGCCTTCGCGCGGGTGACGTTCTCGACGGGCGTGGCTCCCGATCGCGTGACGGCGCTGGCGCTGGTGCGGAAGTACTCGGACGGAGCCGCCGCGGGGCGTGTGTTCTCCATGGCCCACACGCATGCGCACATGACGCTGCAGCACCTGGGGATCAGTGACGACCGGGCGATGCTCGCCGATCGGCTGTCCTCGCGCGTGTTCGGAGCCGACGCCTCCTGTGCGCGCCCCGCGGACCTCGAACGGAACGTGTTCGGCCAGTCGAATCTCTGGGGCTTCGGCATCTCCGGAGACCTGCCGATCGTGCTGGTGCGCGTGACCGACATGGCCGGCCTCACGCTGGTGCGGCAGTTGCTGCTCGCGCAGGAGTACTGGCGGGTCAAGGGCCTGCAGGCCGACCTCGTGATTCTCAACGACCACGCGGCCGACTATCTCGACGAGGTGCAGGCCGCCCTGGCCGCGCTCGTGCGCGAGCCGTTGTGGATGGCCTGGCAGGACAAGCCCGGCGGCATGTTCCTGCTGCGCTCTGACGGGATGGCCGACGTGGACCGGCACCTGCTCGGCGCCGTCGCGCGCGTGGTGCTGCAGGACGACGCCGGCAGCCTCGCGCCGCAACTCGAGCGCCGGTCGCCCCGGCATCCGGACGACGAGTACGCGGTGCCCGTGCCCCGGCTGGTCCCGGCACCCGCCGCCGACACGCCCGTGCCGGTGCCTGACCTCGTCATGGAGAACGGGCTCGGCGGCTTCACGCCGGATGGCCGCGAGTACGTCGTGGTCCTCGAGGGAGAGCGCGAGACACCGCTGCCGTGGTCCAACGTGCTCGCCAACCCCGGCTTCGGCACGATGGTGACCGCTTCGGGAGCGGCGTTCACCTGGGCAGGCAACAGCCGCGAAAACCGGCTGACGCCCTTCGACAACGACCCCGTGACCGACCCGACCGGCGAGGCGATCTACCTGCGCGACGATGAGTCGGGGGTGGTCTGGGGAGCCACGCCAGGGCCCTTGCCCCGGCGTGCCGACGGTGGACGCTGGGTCGTGCGCCACTCGGCCGGCGTCACCCGCTACCAGCACGCCGTCAGGGACATCACCCAGGAACTGACCGTCGCCGTGGCCACGGACGACCCGGTGAAGCTGGCGTGTCTGACCCTGCACAACACGTCGGAGAGGCCACGACGCGTGAGCGTGTTCGGTTACGTGGAATGGTGTCTGGCTCCGCCACGGGCGGGCGAGCGTCGCTTCGTCGTCACGCGCCACGACGCCGACACCGGTGCATTGCTGGCGACCAACCCCTACACCACCGAGTACCGGGGACACGTGGCGTTCTTTCAGGCGACGCAGGCGCCGTCGTCGTTCACCTGCGACCGCACCGAGTTCATCGGGCGCCACGGATCCCCGGCCTGCCCGTCCGGGCTCGCCAGGCCACAACTCCGGGGGCGCTCGGGCGCGGGGCTCGACCCCTGCGCCGTGCTCCACATCACGATCGACCTTGCAGCCGGTGAGACGCGCCGTGTGGCCTTCGTCCTCGGCCAGGCGCACGATGACGGACGCGCCAGGGCACTGGCGCAACGGTACGCCTCCGTCGAGGCCGTCGAGGACGCCATCGCCGCGGCCACGGGCGCCTGGGACTCCATGCTCGGGACGATCGAGGTCAGCACGCCGGATGACTCGTTCGACCTCATGGTGAACCGCTGGCTCGCCTACCAGTCGCTCGGCTGTCGGGTGTGGGCACGCTGTGGTCCCTACCAGCCGGGAGGCGCGTACGGCTTCCGCGATCAGTTGCAGGACGTGCTCTCGCTGGTGCACCTGCGCCCCGACCTGTGCCGCGAACACCTGCTGCGCGCCGCCTCACGCCAGTTCATCGAGGGCGACGTGCAGCATTGGTGGCATCCGCCGACCGGCCGGGGAACGCGCACGCGGTGCTCGGACGATCTGCTCTGGCTGCCGTTCGTGCTCGCCGGGTACGTCAGGCGGACGGGTGACGCGTCGGTACTCGACGAAGTCGTCCCGTTCCTCGACGCGCCGCTCCTCGCCGAGCACGAGGACGAGGCGTACCTGCAGCCCACGGTCTCGCAGGAGACGGCGCCGGTGTTCGAGCATGCGCTGCGCGCCATCAATCGGTCGTTGAGGTATGGCACCCATGGCCTGCCGCTCATCGGTTCGGGTGACTGGAACGACGGCATGAACCGTGTCGGGCACGAGGGGCGTGGCGAGAGCGTGTGGCTGGGGTGGTTCCTGCACGTCGTGCTGCACGAGTTCGCGGCGCTGTGCGACAGCCGGGGACGCCGGGACGTCGCCGCGCAGTATCGGCGGGAAGCTGGCACCCTGACGACGATGCTGGAGTACGCGTGGGACGGGGACTGGTATCGTCGCGCGTACTTCGACGACGGTACGCCGCTGGGATCGGCGCAGAACGAGGAGTGTCGCCTCGACTCGCTCACGCAGTCGTGGGCCGTGCTCTCAGGCGCGGCGCAGCCCCGCCGCGCCGAGCGGGCGATGGAGTCGGTCCGGGCGCAACTCGTGCGGCGCGATGCACGGCTCGTGCTGCTGCTCACCCCGCCGTTCGACAGGATGGCGCACGACCCGGGCTACATCAAGGGCTACATCCCCGGTCTCCGCGAGAACGGCGGGCAGTACACGCACGCCGCCCTCTGGAGTCTCATCGCGCTCGCACGCCTCGGGCGGGGCGACGAGGCGATGGAGTTGTTCCACATGATCAACCCGATCAACCACATGCGGACGCCTGACGACGTCGAGCGCTATCGCGCGGAACCGTACGCGATCGCGGCCGACGTCTACGCCCACCCGATGCACGTCGGGCGCGGCGGCTGGACGTGGTACACGGGGTCTGCCGGCTGGATGTATCAGGCGGCCATCGAGGAAGTGCTGGGGCTGCGCCGCACGGGCGAGACGTTCGCCGTGAACCCGTGCATCCCGGCGATGTGGCCCGCCTTCTCGATGCGGTGGACGGTCGGCCGCACGACGTACCGGATCAGCGTCACCAACCCGGACCACCGGACCAGAGGCGTCTGCGCTGCGACGCTCGACCGGGTGCCGGTGGATGGTCGAGCCATTCCGCTCGTGGACGACGGCGAGATCCACGACGTGGCCGTGGTGCTCGGCGACGTGCAGCCCGGGTGAGTGAGCCGCCGGGCGGCATCAGTCAGCGGCGTCCGCGTGGCGTGAGCGTGGTCTCGCGGCGCTCGCCGTCGCGCAGGTAGACGACGGTGATGGGCACGTCCGCCTTCACGGTGTCGAGCGCGTAGGTGTAGTCGTAGATGTTCGCGATCGCGCGTCCACCGAACTCGATGATGATGTCGCCCTTGGCCAGGCCGGCCGCTTCGGCAGGACCACCCGCGACGACGCCGCTCAGCAGCAGGCCTGTCACCTCGGTGGCGTACTCCGGAATCGTCCCGGTGAACACGCGCACCGTGTCGCGCCCTCCCGACGGCTGTGTGCGGGGCGTGACCCGGGTGAACGCGGGCGGCTCGCCCAGCCGGCTGATGCGTCGCACGACATCCGCGGCGAAGGCGGCGACGCGGTCGAGATCGTCGTAGTTGATCTTGTCGGCCGTGTCCGACGGGCGGTGGTAGTCCTCGTGGCCACCCGTGAACAGGCTCAGCGTCGGCAGGTCCGCCTGGTTGAAACTCGCCGAGTCGGTGGGCAGGTACGGGTCGTCCTGCAAGCGGAGGTCGAACCCCGCGGTGACGTTGGCCTGTTCCAGCAGGCCCCGCCACGCCGGGCTCGATCCGACGGCCTGCACCGTGAGGGCGTTGTCGCGCATGCGGCCGACCATGTCGAGATTCACGTAGGCGCTGACCTGATCGAGCGCGACCGGCGGCGTCGCGACGAACGCCGACGACCCGAGCAGGCCCATCTCTTCACCCGACCAGAACGCCACCAGCACCGAACGTGGCCGCTGCCCGCGCGCCAGCGACCGGGCGGCCTCGAGCACCGCGGCCACACCAGACGCGTTGTCATCGGCCCCAAGGTGCGGCTGGTCGGCGTCTTCGCGCCGTGCGAGCGAACTGCCCTGGTTCCCACGTCCCAGGTGATCGTAGTGTGCGCCGATCACCACGTACGGTCGCGGCGTCGCGAGACGTGCCGTCGCCGGCAGGACGCCCACGACGTTGTGCGTCGTCTGCGTCTGACGTTCCACGCGGGTCGTCAGGCGTACGCTGACGCCGTCGATCGCGAAGCCGGCGACGTGGGGATTGCCCGAATCGAGCGACGCCTGTACTTGTTCGAGCGACTGGTCGCGTCCGGCGAACAGGCGCGCGGCCACGGTCTGTGACACGCTCGCGGCCGCGATGCCTGACCCTGCATTGGCCGTGTCGAAGGCGAGCGGGACCGTGGTACCGGCGTTCGGCGACCGCGGACCCGTCACGACGATCAGCGCCTTCGCGCCCCGGTCGCGGGCCATGAGCGCCTTGTATCGCAGACCCGAGTAGCGGGCGAGCGCCGCGCGCGCCGTGTCGTCGGCGTCCTCCGGGAAGTAGCGCAGCACGACCACGATCTTGTCCTTCACGTCGAGCGTGGCGTAGCTGTCGTACGAAAAGCCCTGGGTATCAGGCACCGTCAGGCCATAGCCGGCAAACACCACGGGTGCGGTCACCTCGGTCGAGTCCGAGAACGACAGCGCCTGCACCGCCTCGGGGCTGTTCCATTGCTCGAGTTCGCCGTTGCGCGTGAGCGCGATCGTCGTCCCGCCGTCCGTCATGCCCGAGGTGTACTCGAAGGGCTGCAGGAAGTCGGTCCGTCCGGGCAGCGGCTCGGCCCCGATGGCTTCGAGCTGGGACGCCAGGTAGGACGCCGCGGCGTCGGCCCCCGATGAGCCGGTTGCGCGTCCTTCGAGCGCAGACGATGCGAGGTGCGCGACATGCGGCCTCGTGGCGACAGGTGCGTCGGTTGCGACAGCCTGGGCCCGGCCGGTGGCCGGCAGCGCGATGGCGAGGCCTGCGGCGATCAGGAACGTCGGGATGCGGAGCGCGTGCACGCGGGCGAAAGTCATGATTGGTCAGGGTGTGCGTCGGGCCTCTGGGCGGAAGACGTGGCGGTGCGCTGACGTTTCGGCGCCCTCTCCAGCGCCTCGAGTGCCTGCGCGTGGTTCCACTCGGCGAAGTAGATCTGGGCGCCCGAACCGCCGCCGCGGCCCGATGTCCACGAGAGCCTGGCGCCGTCAGGCAGTGGCACCGGCAGACCGTCGAACCCGGGACTGTAGGTGACCTGCACGGGGGTCTTCTCGCCTTCGGCGTCGACGATGAACAGCTCGAAGTTGTCGAAGCCGAGCTTGTTCGAGGCGAAGAAGATGTAGCGACCCGACGGGTGCATGTAGGGCGCCCAGCTCATGGCGCCGAAGTCGGTCACCTGGCGGGCACCGGTGCCGTCGCCGTTCATCAGCCAGATGTCGGCGATCAGCCCGTCCACATCGAAGCGGCGCCACAGGATGCGGCCGTCCGGCGTGTAGAACGGGCCACCGTCGTAGCCTGGTGTGTCGGTCAGCCGCTGGACGTCGGTACCGTCGGCCCGCATGCGGTAGATGTCGGCGAAGTAGGACGGGTCGACCTTCAGCTTCGCGTCGGCGACGGCGTCCAGCGCCCCGGCGTACGCCGACCGGGTCGAGCTGAACACGATCCAGTCACCGTCCGGTGAGTAGCTGGCCTCCGCATCGTAGCCGCGGGTGTTGGTGAGCCGCGTGAGCGTGCCATCCCCGGCCGCGGCGACATACAGCTCCATCTCCTCGTCGTAGTCCCAGGCGTAGCGACGCTGCTGGCCGGAGGCCCTGAAGTCGAGTTCGGCCTTCTGGAGCGCGAGCGACCGCGGGTCGTGGTGCGTAGACGCGAACAGCACGTCGAGCGTACCCGGGCGGAAGAAGGCGCAGGTCGTCTTGCCGTGTCCCGGCGAGACGCGTCGGGTGTCGCCCGACGTGAGATCGAGCGTGTAGATCTGGTAGAACGGATTGGCGGGCTCGCGCTCGCTCTGGAAGACCATCAGCCGGCCGTCTGGCGAGAAGTAGCCCTCGCCGGCGCGCGCCCCGTCCACTGTGACCCTGCGGACCCGCGTCAGGAAGTCGCGTTCGGACCACGTAGCCTGCACGGGCGCAGCCGAGACCCCGGCGGCCGGTTGTGTCGTGGGGGACGCAGGGAACAGGAAGACGGAGACGAGGGCAATGGCGCCGGGCAGACGCAGACTACGCACCCCAGCAGTCTGCCACAGCTCCCGGCCGACTCTGCCGGTACCGGCCAGCTGTTTGCTCCGCGGCACATCGCGCGCTTAGACTGCGCCCACGATGCAGATGCACCACGCATTGGTCTTTCTCGCGGTCGCGGGTATCGCAACCGCAAGCACGGCGGCGGGCCCGGGTACGCAGCCCACCACAGCCGGGCGCGTGACACTGCGCGCCATCGGCGCGGATGCGTCGCGCGGGTCGTCCGCGGCGGTCGTGGTGGAGGACGGCAGACTGGTCCACACCGCACTGCTGCACGCGACCGACGCCGATGGGCGCCTGGTTGGGCCAGGCGATGCGCGGGCGCAGGGCGCCCGCGTGCTGGCCAACTTGAGTCTCGCGTTGCGCGCCGCCGGCTCGTCGCCCGGGTGGCTCGTCAGGCTGCACGTGTATGTCGCCGATGCCTCGGTGACGCCCTCCATCGACGAGCTGTTGGCGGCGCAGTTCGACGCGGCACGACCGGCGGTGACCATCGTGGAATCACGCATGGCACTGGCGGGAGCGCTGGTGGCCATGGACGCCGTGGCTGCGACGGCGCACCTGGTACCCGCCGGCCGGCCGACGCTGCGCCGCGTCGACGGTCTCACGCAGGCGGGTGCTGGCGGGGCGCACGTCGCCATCCAGCCGGATGGCCCCTTCGTCATCGTGTCTGGCCGAGCCGCGCCGGGCGAATTCGAGCCGGCCGTGCGCGGGACCATGGAGCAACTGCGCGCCGATCTCGCGAGCGTCGGTCTCGGGTTCGAGCACGTCGTCCAGGTCAAGACGTTCCTGAGCGACATGACGCGCGCCGCAGACGCGCAGCAGTTGGTGGCCGGCGTGTTCGACGGCATCGGACCCCCACAGGTCGTCACCGAGTGGCGCGGCGCGTCGCTGGCGGCCGAAATCGAACTCGTGGCGACCGCGCCAGGCGCGGACGGTGGCGGCGAGCGACTGGCGTTCGTGGAACCCATCTCGTCGCGATTCAGTCGGGTGGCGCGGGTCTTCGGTGGGCGCCCCGTGTTCGTGTCCGGCCTGGTTGGTGCGTCCGACGATCCCGCGCGGCAGGTGCACGAGATCTTCGCCGACCTGCGCCGTGTGCTGAGCGAGGCCGGCAGTGACCTCCGTCACCTCGCGAAGGCGACGTATTACGTGTCGGACGCGGGCGCCGACCAGGAGATCAACGCGATTCGGCCGACGCTGTTCGATGCGAACCGTCCGCCCGCGGCGTCGAAGATCTCGGTGCAGGGCACCGGGCGTCCCGGCAAGGGCGCCGCGATCGACATGATTGCCGTCACCACCTCCCGATGACGAAGACCGTCGCTCGCCACACGGCCATCCTGGGTGTCACGCTCCTCGCCCTGGCGCTCGGGGCAGGCGCGGGCCTGGTGGCCCAGGTCGGTGACCGCAGCGCCATCGACAGCGCGCCGCCTCCTGCGGGCTGGACGATTCCTCCCGCGCCCGTCCGCTCACCCGACGAGTCGATGCGCATGATGGAGATCGCGCCGGGGTTCCGGATCGAACTCGTGGCGGCCGAACCGCTGGTGGAGGACCCCATCTCATTTTCCTTCGACGAGCGCAACCGGTTGTGGGTGCTGGAGTGGCCGTCGTACAACTGGCCGCTGCGCGAGGTCCTGCCGGGGTTCGATCCGCAGCCGGCTCCCACGAGCCGCCTCGTCGTACTGACCGACACCGACGGCGACGGACGTATGGATCGCCGGTCGGTCTTCGCCGAGATGGAATGGCCGCGCGGCTTCCAGCTCGTCGATGGCGGCGTCCTGCTCTTCGCGCTGCCCGACGTCCTCTTCCTGCGCGACACCGACGGCGACGACAAAGCCGACACGCGCGAGGTCGTGGTCGGTGGCCTGCCCATTCCCGTCAACCCGCACACCGCGCCGAGCAGTCCGTCGTGGACGCTCGACAACTGGACGTATGGCCTGCAGGTCGGTGAGCGGCTGCGCGTGTCCGGCGGTCGCCGCGTGGCCGGGCCAGCGGGTCGCATGGCGGGGCAGTGGGGCATGTCGCACGACGACTACGGCCGGCTGTTGTTCAGCTACAACCAGGACCACATCCGCGGCAGCCTCGTGCCCAATGCCTACGCCCATCGAAACCCCAACTACGACGCGCTGGCCGGCGTGGACGTGCGCATCGGCATGGACAACGAGGTCTGGCCCCATGCCATCACGCCGGGCGTCAACCGCCGGGCGCAACTGCACGATGACGGACGGCTGCGCGTCTTCACGGCGAATTCGGCACCGGCCGTCTATCGCGGCGATCAGTTCCCGGCCGAGTACCGTGGCAACGTGTTCCTCGGCGAGGCGGCCGGCCGGCTGATCCGTCGCTCGGTGCTCACGGAGACCGACGGCATCATCAGCGGAACGAACGCGTACGACCGCCGCGAGTTCCTCTTCTCTCACGACGAGCGATTCCGGCCGGTCTTCACGGCCACGGGCCCGGACGGTGCGCTGTACGTCGCCGACATGTATCGCGGCATCATCGAGGGACACATCTTCCTCACCACGTTCCTTCGCAACCAGATCCTCGATCGCAGGCTCCATCAGCCCTTCCACGGCATGGGGCGCATCTATCGCGTGGTGCACGAGGGGCGACCGCGCGGGGTGCTGCCGTCGCCGCCTGACAGCGGGGCAGCCTGGGTGCCGTTGCTGTCGCACCCGAACGGGCTGTGGCGCGACTTCGCCCAGCGCGGCATCGTGTCGGCCGGTGACCGCTCGGTGGTGCCCGCCGTGCGCACGCTCGCCACGACCCACACCGACGCGCGCACGCGACTGCACGCGTTGTGGACCCTCGACGGACTCGGCGAGGTGGATGACGACGTGCTGCCGGCTCTGCTGCAGGACGCCTCCCCGCACGTCCGCATCGCCGCGCTTCGCGTCGTCGAGTCTCGACTGCACGCCGACGCGTCGCTGCGGCGCGCCGTGCTGGCGGTGACGGCCGATGCGGATGTCGCCGTGCGTCGGCAGCTCATGTTCACCCTCGGCGCCTCGGAGGCGCCCGACGTCGACCGCGCGCGGCTCGACCTGCTGCGGCGCGACATCGAACGTCCGTTCGTGGTGGATGCCTTCGTCAGCGGCCTGGCCGGACGGGAGCATCGCGTCCTGTCTGACATCGTCGACGCTGGTGTATGGGACGCGGACACGCCGGGGCATCGCCAGCTCGTCACGGCCCTTGCCACGGCTATCGTGAACGAGGGCAGAGCCGAACGCGTGGAGGCCGTTGTGCGTCTCGCGAGCGACGATGGCCGTCAGCCGACGTGGCGTCGGCTGGCACTGCTGGACGGCATCACCGCGACGAGACGAACCTCGCTCGAGCCCCGTCCGGCCTCGCTGGCCGCGCTGGCGACGATTCGCGATCCGCAAGTGCGGGCGCACGCGATGAAGAGCGTCGAGCGTCTGACGGCCGCGCCGTCAGCAGCAGCAGCGGAGCCGGTCGATGCCGCGACGGCGGCGCGTCTCAGGCGGGGCACGGCCGACTACGCCTTGTGTGGCGCCTGTCACCAGCAGGACGGGCGGGGCCTGCCATCACTGGCGCCTCCGCTCGCGGGTGCGGCGTCGGTCATCGGTCCGGCGGACACGCTGATAGACATCGTCCTGCACGGCCGTGACGAGAGCGCGGACTACCCGAACATGCCGCCGCTGGCATCGCTGTCCGACGACCAGCTCGCGTCAATCCTCACCTACGTCCGGCAGGCGTGGGGCAATGCGGCTGCGCCCGTCGCTGCTGAGGACGTGCGTGCGCGTCGGAACCGGGCGGCGCCGGCGACGCAGGACGATGCACCCGACGGCTTCACGAGTCTCTTCAACGGTCGCGACTTGAGCGGGTGGCGCGGGCGGCCCGGGGGCGGCGGCGTGTTCAGCCCGTACGTCGAGGCGGCCTACAGCGACGAGGAGCGGCGGACGAAGCAGGCCGAGTGGAACGCGGACCGCGACCTGCACTGGAGCGTCGACACCACGCGCGGCGAGATCGTCTCGGACGGCCAGGGTGTGCATCTCGCGACCGAGAAGGAGTACGCCAACTTCGAGTTCCACACCGAGTGGAAACTCACGCAGCCCGGGGGCATCACCGGCATCTACCTGCGCAGCTATCCACAGGTGCAGTTGTGGGACCCGCTGAACCCGACCGCGTCGAAGACCGGCGCGTTCCGCGGCTCGGGCGCGCTGTGGAACAACAGCGAGGGCCATCCCGGCAAGTGGCCCCTCGTGAAGGCCGACAAGCCCATCGGCGAGTGGAACACGCTGCGCGTGCGGATGATCGGCGAGCGCGTGTGGGTGTGGCTCAACGACCAGATGACGGTCGATGGGCAGACGCTGGACAACTACTTCCATCGCGGCCAGCCGTTGCGCCCCAGAGGCGCGATCGAACTGCAATCGCATGGCACCGAAGTGCGGTTCCGCCGCGTGTTCATCCGTGAGCTTCCGGACACCGGCGCGGCTCGCTGATGTGGAAGAATCTTCCGAGAGGAGCGTACGCATGATGTCTCGATGGTGGCTGGGCCGTGTGATGTTCGCAGTGGTGCTGGTGGGCGCGAGCGGTACGCACGCGCAGGCGCAGCAGGCGCCGCCCGCCGGGTTCACGAGTCTGTTCAACGGGAAGGACCTGAGCGGCTGGCGGGGCCGCCCCGGCGGGGGCGGTGTGTTCAGCCCGTACGAGGAAGCGAAGTTCACCGACGCGGAGCGGACGGCGAAGCAGGCGGAGTGGGATGCCGATCGCGATCTCCACTGGAGCGTCGACACCGCGAGGGGCGAGATCGTGTCGGACGGCAAGGGCGTGCATCTGGCGACGGTGAAGCACTACGGTAACTTCGAGTTCCTCGTGGACTGGAAGCTGACCGAAGTGGGGGGCGACTCGGGGATCTACCTGCGCAGCTACCCGCAGGTGCAGTTGTGGGATCCGGACGGACCGCGTGTGCAGAAGAACGGCGCCTTTCGCGGGTCTGGCGCGCTGTGGAACAACAACGACGACAACCCCGGCAAGTGGCCGCTGGTACGAGCGGACAAACCGATTGGCGAGTGGAACACCTTGCGGATCAGGATGATTGGTGAGCGCGTGTGGGTGTGGCTCAACGATCAATTGACCGTCGATGGCCAGAAGCTCGACAATTTCTTCGATCGTGCGCAGCCGCTGTTGCCTGCGGGTGCCATCGAGTTGCAGACGCACGGCTCCGAAGTGCGCTTCCGAAACGTCTTCGTCCGTGAGGTCCCGGAGAGCGAGGCGCAGGCCGCGGGGCGCTGACTGAGCGAGCGCCCCTGCGGCATGTGCCGGGCGAGCGCAGCGAGTCGAAGGACTACCGTCCACCGTCTCCCGGCCGGGGCACACGGGATGCTGCCCAGGGGGAGGCGGCGCCGGCAGCATCACGCCGCGTGCCGGTGATCGCGTCCCCATCGACGCGACCTTCGTACGCGATGCCATCCACGGTGAACGCCAGTTGATCGGCGCGCACCGTCGCGCCTTCGATGGGCAGCGTTCGTCCGTCCAGCGAGAAGGTGCCCGCAACAGCGTGAACGTCCTGCGTCAACGTCAGCTCTCCGCTGCCCGTGCGCCAGTGGCCCGCGACGTTGGCCGGAACCACGTAGAGCAGCGCCGTGCACCACGACGTGCAGGGTTCGTCGAGCCGGTCCGTGGCTTCAGCGGTCCACCCGGGAATCGTGAAGGTATTTGAGACGATGCGCGTGCCGGGCCGGAGCGCCTGAAACGTCGGCGACAGCTTGCTCAGGTTCTCCGTGAGCAGGAACAGCGCGAGCACCGTCGCCTCGGAGACATCGGCCTCGTACATGTCGCCTTCCACGAAGCGCGCCCGCTCGACGACGCCGGCCCGGACGGCCTCGTGGCGTGACAGGGCCACGAGGTCGGGGTTGTACTCCACGCCCAACGCTCGCGCTCCGCGCTGCGCCGCGGCCACCACCGTACGACCATCGCCTGACCCCAGGTCGATCACGTAGTCGTCTGGCGTGACGCGCGCGAGGTCGAGCATCATCGCCACCGTCTCGTTCGGGCTCGGCACCCAGACGACGTCCTTGCCGGGTTGGCCGAGTTCGGGCGTGATGAGTGGTGCCGGCGTCGGTTCCTGCGCCCACGCGGACGACACGACGACCACGGCGAGTGCGCCGGCCAGCCAGGCCGGCCGGACGAACATCGATGGCCATGAGCGGTTGTAGCTGTTGGACATGGGTCCATCGTACGTGAGTGACGCGTACCCGCGAAACGCGTTACGATGCCGCGCATCCGGACCACGAAGGAGCGCGCGATGACGACGAGCAGACGAGGGTTCATGGGGACGGCCGCCGCCTCCGCACTGGCATTGGCTGCGCCTGCCGCCGTGGCGAAACGGGCGTCGGCGAGCGCGTTGACCGATGCGCCGGTCCTGGCCCTCGAGGACGTGCCGACACCCGCGCTCATCGTCGACCTCGATGCCTTCGAGTGGAACGTGTCGAAGATGGCCAGCACGCTGAAGGCCGGCGGCCGCACGTTCCGTCCGCATGGCAAGACGCACAAGTGTGTCGACATCGGCAAGGCGCTGGCGCGGGCCGGCGCCGTCGGTCATTGCGCCGCGAAGCTGAGCGAAGCCGAGGCGTTCGCCGCGGGCGGCCTGACGGGTCTGCTGGTGACGACGGCCGTGGTGGGCCGCCAGAAGATCGCGCGAGCCGTGTCTCTGGCCGCGCGCCAGCCCGACACGATGTTCTCGGTGGACGACCCCCAGAACGTCCGCGACCTCAACGACGCCGCCGGTGCCCTCCGCGGTCGCACGCCGCTGCGCCTGAACCTGGCCGTCGACCTCCTGATGGGCCGCACCGGAGTAGAGATGGGCGCACCGGCGCTGGCGCTCGCCCAGCTCATCGATTCGCTGCCGCATGTCAGCTTCGCGGGGCTGCAGTCCTACGACGGCGCCGCGTCGCACACGACGGGCTTCGACGCGCGCAAGCTCCGGTCTCACGAGACGATGGGCAAGGCCGTCGAGACGCGACGTCTCATCGAGCGCAGCGGCATCGCCTGTCCGCTGGTGACGGGTGGGTCCACGGGCACGTACAACATCGACATCGGCGTGGACGGTGTGACCGAGCATCAACCGGGCAGCTTCATGTTCATGGACCTCGACTACAACCGCATCGGCGGCCAGGACGGGCCCGTGTACAGCGACTTCCGCAGCGCGCTCACCGTGCTCACGACGGTGGTGAGCAAGCGGCCGGGCACCGCGATCGTCGACGGCGGCTACAAGGCGTTCTCGACTGACCGCCCCTTCGGTCCCAGGCCGACCGACCCTGCGCTTGCCGACGTGCCGTTCGCCTGGGCCGGCGACGAGCACGGCCGGCTCGATCTCACCAAGGCAGAGCGTGAGGTGAAACTCGGCGACCGCATCGAGTTCCTCGTACCGCATTGCGACCCGACCGTGAACCTGTACAACGTCATGTACGCCGTGCGTGGCGGACGCGTGGAAGCCGTGTGGCCCATCGGGGCGCGCGGCATGAGCCAGTGAATCGCACGGGTCTTCGAACTGGCGCGGCGTGCTGCGTCGCGGTGCTCGCCCTCTTCGCCATCGTGTCGGGCCAGCGGCCCGACTACGACCTGTTGATCACGGGCGGACGCATTGTCGATGGCACCGGTAACCCGTGGGTCGCCGGCGACGTGGCGGTGCGCGACGGTCGAATCGTCGCGATGGGCCGTCCACGCGGGACCGCCGCCCGCGCGATCGACGCGACCGGCCTCGTCGTGTCGCCCGGCTTCATCGACATCCACAACCACTCGGACACTGCCGTGGTGGTCGACCCGAACGCCCAGAGCATGGTGCGGCAGGGCGTCACCACGATGATCCTCGGCGAAGGCGGGTCGGCGGCCCCGTCGGAACGCTGGCCGCGTTTCTCGTCGTACTTCGCAACCCTCGAGCAGCAGGGCGTCAGCGTGAACATCGGCTCGTACGTCGGCTCGAGTCAGGTGTGGACCGCCGTCCACGGCAGTCGTGAAGGACCTGTGAGTGCCGGCGAGCGCACGCGCATGCAGACGCTCGTGGACGAGGCGATGCAGGACGGGGCGCTCGGCGTTTCGAGTTCGCTCAGCGGCCCTCCGGGCGTGTGGATCGACACCGACACGCTCGTGGCGATGTGCGAGGTGGCCGCACGCTACGGTGGCATCTACTCGACGCACATGCGCACGGAGGGGCTCGGCGTGTTCGAGGCCGTGGACGAAGCGCTGGCCATCGGCCGGCGGGCAGGTGTGCCCGTCGACATCATCCACCTGAAGATCGCCGAGCACACGATGTGGGGACGGATGCCCGAACTGGTGGGACGCATCGCGGCGGCGCGCGCCGCCGGGCAGCAGGTCGAAGCCCATGTGTACCCCTACCGCGCCGGCCAGAACAATCTCGCCAGCATCATCCCGCCCTGGGCCCATGACGGGGGCACTGCGGCCATGGTCGCCCGCCTTCGTGACCCTGCGCTGCGTGCGCGCCTCCACGCCGAGATTCTCGGCGCGCAGCCCATCGACGGGTGGTACAACCACTACACGGCGACCGGCGGGTGGGAAGGCATGCTGCTCGTGGCGCTCTCCAACCCGGCCTACCGCGAGTTCCAGGGACGGCGCATGAGCGACGTCATTGCGGCGCGCGGCGCCGCACCCCTCGACGTCCTGTTCGACCTGCTGATCGAGAACGGCGGGTCGGTGCCGACGGTGTTCTTCCATCACAGCGAAGACGACATGCGGTACGCGCTGGCGCAGCCGTTCGTCTCGATCGGCTCGGACGGACGGGCCGTGCCGACAGACGGGCCCCTCGCCGCCGGCCATCCGCATCCGCGGTACTTCGGCACGTTTCCGCGCGTGCTCGGACGCTACGTGCGCGAGACGCCGGTGGTGTCGCTCGAGGAGGCGGTGCGCAAGATGACGTCCGCGAACGCGGCGAAGATTGGCGTGACCGATCGCGGACTGCTGCGTCCCGGCCAGTGGGCCGACGTCACCGTGTTCGACGCGGCACGCATCGTCGACCGTGCCACGTTCGAAGAACCGCACCGGTACGCGGAAGGCGTGCGTTACGTCATCGTCAACGGGCGCGTCGTACTGGACGAGGGGCGCCACACCGAGGCGCGGGCGGGACGGATTGTTCGTGGCGCCGGCAGCGTGTCGCCGCGGGAGGAGCAGGCAGGGATGCGCAACGAGGCCGCGCCGTGAAGCTGAACGGGTTGGTGTTCTGTGCCGTGTCGCTCGTGGGGGTGTCGGCAGGCTGCAGCGGGCCCTCGCTGCCGCCGGGAAGTCCCGACAACGGCGGACTCGTGCTGCCCCAGGGCTTCGAGGCGGTCGTGGTCCACGATGGCGTGGGCCGTGCCAGGCACCTCGCCGTGACCGACGATGGCATCGTCTACGTCAAGTTGCGCGTCCCTGACCCCAAAGGCCTCGTGGCCCTGCGCGACACCACCGGCGACGGACGGGCCGACGAGGTCGAGGTGTTCGGCGACTACGACGACACCGGTGACTACGGCACCGCGATGCGCATCCACAACGGGTACATCTACTTCTCGACCGCCGGTGAGGTGTACAGGCAGAAGCTCACGCCGGGACGACTGGTGCCGGACGGTCCGGTCGAGCTGATCCTGAAGCACGACTACAAGTCGCTTCCACGCTACGAGCACATCGCCAAGGCCATCGCCTTCGATGCGGAGGGGCATCTCTACGTGCCGTTCGGCGCGCCTGGCGATTCGTGCCAGGAACTCAACCGGCGGCCCGGCGCTCCGGGCCAGGATCCGTGTCCCGAACTCGAATGGCAGGGCGGGGTGTGGCAGTTCGACGCGGACCGCCTCGGCCAGACCGAGCGCGACGGACGCCGCTATGCCACCGGCATCCGCAGCATCGTCGGCATGGCGTGGAACCACGACGCCGGTGACCTGTACGCGATGCAGCATGGACGCGACGACCTCTACCGGTCGTGGTCGCAGTACTACTCGCGCTGGCACAGCGCGGTGCTGCCGTCCGAGGAGTTCTTCCGCGTGACGGACGGCTTCGACGGCGGGTGGCCGTACTACTACTTCGATCACATGCAGGGCAAGAAGCTGCTCAACCCCGAGTACGGTGGCGACGGCGTCAAGGAGGGCAGGGGCGCGTCACTGACGCCGCCCCTCCTCGGGTTTCCAGGACACTGGGCACCGAACGACCTGCTGTTCTACACCGGCGATCAGTTTCCCGAGCGCTATCGACATGGGGCGTTCATCGCCTTCCACGGCTCGACGATCCGCATGCCGTATTCGCAGGCAGGCTACTTCGTGGCGTTCGTCCCGCTCAGGGACGGCGCGCCGTCCGGCCCCTGGGAGGTGTTCGCCGATGGCTTCGCGGGCGTCGATCCGATCGTGAACACGAGCGACGCGGCGGCTCGGCCGATGGGGCTCGCGCAGGGCCCCGACGGTTCGCTGTACGTGAGCGACAGCGTGAACGGCAAGATCTGGCGCGTCATGTACAAGGGCGATCGCGCGAGCTTCGGCCAGGCACAGCTTGCGCCGGTCGAGGCGCGACTGCAGCAGGCGCACATCCGGCCGCCCGACCCGGTGAACGACGTCCTCGGCAAGGAAGCACTCGAGGCGGGCGCGAAGCTGTACGAGACCTACTGCGTCGCGTGCCACCAGGGCGACGGACAAGGGGATGGCGGACGCTTTCCTCCCGTGGCGTCGACGCGCTGGGTGTCGGGCAACAAGACACGCCTGATTGGCATCGTCCTCAACGGCCTGGAGGGCGAGATCGAGGTGGAAGGGAAGAAGTTCAACGGCGTCATGCCGGGCAACGCCTTTCTGACCGACGAAGAGGTCGCGCAGCTGCTGACGTTCCTGCGGCAGAACTTCGGTAACCACGCCAACGCCGTGACGCCAGAGGAAGTCGCCGAAGTACGGACCCGGTAGGGACGGCTCTCCGAGCCGTGCGCCTGCCTCTCAGCCGACCTGCGTCAGCACCAGTTGCCAGCGTGCCATGAACTCGCGATCGAACTCCTCGAGGGTCATGCCGAAGGCTGCCTTGAAGTTCGCGTCCTTGTCCATGGACGAGCCGAACAGTTGGAAGTAGCGCACGAGCGCCTCCTGTCCGTGAAGCTGGTGCAGCAGTTCGGCGGCCACGAACGCCTGGGCATACAGCGGCACGTCGTATCTCGTCTGCGCTGCCGTCCAGTCCGGGAACGTCGACAGGCGGCCGAGCGGTACGGGCAGGGTGCCCCGACGCACGTAGGCCAGCGGGTGAATCAACGTGTCGCGGAGGCGGCCGTAGTATCCGAGCCCGAGCCGCTCGATCACCTGCATCGAGACGATCTCGGCGAAGCCTTCGCGGAGCCATTGCTCGGACGTGCCACGTACGCCGTTGGCGAACGTGTACTGCACGCAGTGAACCAACTCGTGCGCGAGCAGCTGTACACGATCGGGCCAGCGCGCCGAGCGTAGGGCGCCCGCGTTGACCAGGGCTCCGGTGGCTCCGCCGATCGCCCTGAACGACGCGGCCGACTGCTCCGCGAAACGGGGGTCGTAGCCGATGGCGACGAGGCCTGCCTGGAACGAGTGGCGGTTGGGGAAGAGCACGACCGTCACCTGGGGCCGGGGGAGGCTCATCTGCTGCTCGAAGACATCGGCCACTGCGGCGAGCGCTGTCTCGTAGTCGCGGATGTCGCGGCCCTGGACCCCCGCGGCGAGACCGGCAGCCGGCACGTGTACGAACTGCGGCTCACCGAGCGTCTGCGCGCACGCGATCTGGAGCAGTGCCAGCCCGATGATCACCACCGACGCGCGTGGGCTGTCAGGCACATCGGTCATCGGTCACCTACCTGTCGATCAGCTGCTTCAGCGTGAAGGGGCATCGCGCGTACCCTTGCGACGCGGCGGCGTCGAGAATGCGCGTCGCGGTGTCGCCGATTGCCTTCACCTCACCGAGGTGCCCGGTCGCCGGCATCGCCCGGGCCACATGTTCGAAGAGCGTCAGCGACGACACGAGCTTCAGGGCGTCGATCTCGGAGCCCATCAGCGACGCCAGCGTCCTCGAGGCCGGGGGCATCACGTGCGCGGCGATGGCGCTCGTGGTGGCGAGCAGCCGGCCTCGGAGAACGGGGTCGCGCAGGTACGC
>CAYMAG010000020.1:52222-62088 GCA_964388335.1 uncultured Vicinamibacteraceae bacterium
CTGCAGGTCGTCGAACTCGCGTCCAGCCCGCAGCGGGTGCTCGATGAACTGGTGGCGCGACGCCACCGTCGACAGGGCCGACACGACATCGGCCATCGGTACGCGGCCGTCGCCGAACACGCCGCCCACGGTGTCGTTCCTCGTCACGTCCTTCAGGTGGCCGAGGCGATACCGCTCGCGATGCGCACGAAGGTAGGGCAGCGGGTCTGCGCCGCCACGCACCATGTTCGCCGGGTCCATGGAGAGGGCCACTTGTGCCGGGTCCGTGCGGGCGAGGAACTCGTCGTACGGCACGCGTCCGTCGACGGGCGTCATGAACGCGGGTTCGTTGTGCAGGGCGAGCCACATGCCGGCGTGGCGTGCGACCGCGCCGGCCTCGTTGAAGCGGTCTGCCCATTCACGCCAATCGTCGAGCGACTGCACTTCGTCATCGGAGAGGTTGACGACCGCGAGCGTCTCGATGCCGATGGTCCGCGCGGCCTCGAGGTGACGCTCCCAGCCCACCAGCATCGCGCCGCCGCGGATCAGGGCCGACGGCACGCTCAGACCGGCCGTATCGCAGGCGCGCCTGATCGCGGCGGGTGTTCGACCGAAGTTGCCGCTGTACCACTGCAGTTCGAGCGTGGCGTAGCCCAGGCCGGCAACGCGCGCCAGCGTGCGGTCGAAATCGGCCGTCAGGAGAGGGCGAATGACTCCTGCCTGCACGCCGAGCCTCGGCAGTCGTGCGGGCTGTGCGACGGGCACGCCCTGCGCGCCCTCGGCTGCGGAGGCGGAGGCGGACGCGGCGACAGCGGCGGCGCAGAAAGCGCGTCGAGTGAGTAGAGCCATGGGGCGATGCGCCTATTGAACGCGAAGTGGCTCGACCATGTCGAGTCGCCGCGCATCCGTGCGCATGCCTTCCGCCCGGACGCGTCCGGCGGTCTCAGGCCTGCTGATGCTGCCGCAGAGGACGGGGAGCCACGCCCGCGAGGATCTGATCGGCCAGATCGTCGGCGAGTCGGTCGACGGTGGCCCAGTCGGTGAGGTCGTGGTCACGGGTCGTGTCCGTCGGGCCACCCTCCCTGGCCGCGATGCGGCGCATGAACCAGCGGACGAACGCGTTGTAGCGCGTGTACTTCAGGGCGCCCGCTACACAGCTCAGGCGCCATGGCGTCCAGCCGGTGTCGACGACGAAGCGTGCGGCGATGTCGCGCGCTTCCTCCCGTACGCCCGCATTCTTCGACGCGGCGCTGCAGCTCACGGACACGAACAGCGATGGTACGGCCGACAAGGCCTCCCGGCGGGCGCTCACGAAGTCGTGAGCCGCGCGCTGGTGGCGTCCCATCCGCAGCGAGGCGGCGACGACGGCGCCACGCGCGTCGCGACAGTTGAACTGGCGGGCAGCGTCCGTCGCCAGGTCGATGGCGTCGCTGGGGATGCCGTGGCGGTGCAACCGATCGACGATTCGTTCGGCGATGCGTCGCGTGTGTCCGTCCGTGGTGGCATAGAAGACCGGTACGTCACTCATGACAGTGTTCTCCTGGCTGGCAGGCGACCAACCGGTGGTACGCCTTCCAGTCGCAAGAGACGTACCAGGCAGGATTCCCAGCGAAGCGCATGCGATCGTCCGATGGTCCGGACATCCTGGCCGCGGGCGTGGACACTCGCCAGGCGACCCTTCGCTCTGGCACGTTGCAAGACACGAACCAGACCCAGATCCGAGGACCTGTCGACGGCGACTGGCCCTACCGCGTGCGAGCCCTGCCGGGCAGCGGAATTTCGCCCACGCATCGCGAAGGATTGCCCTGCGTATCAGGTCGCCGGCAGGCGTCAGGGGTCGCTGCGGGTCAACGCGCGCGCGCGATCGCGTCGAGCGCCTCGGGGTTGGCCACGCTGCTCACGTCGCCGAGTGCGGTCTCGCCGAGGTAGGTCTTCTGGATGAGGCGGCGCAGGACCTTCGCGCTGCGGGTCTTCGGCAGGTCGTCCACGAAGCGGACGTCCTTCGGCCGGTCGACCTTGCCGAGCGCCGTCACCACGGCCTGCACGAGCGCGGCACGCAGATCCTCGGTCTCGGTGACCCCTGGATGCAGCACGACGAAGCAGACCACGTCGGTGCCCTTGACGGCGTCGGGCACGCCGATCGCCGCCGCTTCCGAGACGGCGTCGTGGTCGATGAGGGCACCTTCGATCTCGCCGGGCCCGACGCGTCGGCCCGCAATCTTCATCGTGTCGTCCGCGCGGCCGAACAGGAACCAGTCGCCGTCGGCGTCGACCTTCGCCCAGTCGCCGTGGTTCCAGACGCCGGGGAAGCGGCTCCAGTAGGTCTCCAGGTACTTCTCGTCCTGCTTCCACAGGCTGCGCGTCATGCTCGGGGCCGGCTTCGTACACACGAGGTAGCCCACCTCGTCCACGAGGCTGTGGCCCTCCTCGTCGAACACGTCGATCGCCATCCCGAGCCCCGCGCTCTGCAGCGAGCACGCCTTGAGCGGCATGATCGGAAGGGGCGCGAGAAAGCAGCCCACGATGTCGGTGCCGCCGCTGATGTTGATGACCGGCAGCCGCCGCTTGCCGACCTTCGAGAAGTACCAGTTGTACGACTCCGGGTCCCACGGCTCACCGGTGCTGCCGAGAATCCGCAGTGTCGGCATCGGGCGGCGGTCCACCCACGCGTCACCCGCCCGCATCAGCATGCGGATGGCGGTGGGCGAGATCCCGAGGTGCGTCGCCTCGTGTCGTTCGACGCCCGACCAGAGTCGATCGGGAGCAGGGTAGTTCGGAGCGCCTTCGAACACGACGAGCGTCACGCCGTGCATGAAGCACCCGACGATCTCCCACGGCCCCATCATCCAGCCGATGTCGCTGAACCACCAGAAGCGGTCCCCCGGTCGAACGTCGAAGTTGTACGCCAGTTCCTTACCCATCTGCGCGAGGCAGCCGGCATGCGTGTGCACGGTGCCCTTCGGCTTGCCCGTCGTGCCGCTGGTGTAGAGCATCAGCGCCGGAGTCATGCTGGGCACGGGGAGGGTCGCGCACGTATCGGGCTGGCTGTCGACGACGTCGTGCCACCAGCGGTCGCGGCCCGCGCGCATCGGGCAGTCGATGGCGTTCCCCAGGCGCCGATAGACGATGAGGCGCTGCACCCCGGGCAGCCCGTCGACCGCAGCGTCGGCCTGTTGCTTGAGGCTGAATGCCTGGCCTCGGCGCGTGCTGCCGTCGGCCGTGAACAGCACTTTCACGTCTGCGTCGACCAGACGCTCGCGCAGGGCGGGCGGCGCGTACCCGCTGAAGATCGGAATGAAGATCGCGCCGATCTTCTGCGTGGCGAGCATCGCCCACACCACCTCGGCGACCATGGGCATATAGCAGGCGACGGTGTCGCCAGGCGCGACACCCGACTCCTTCAGCGCGTTGGCCACCCGGTTCACGTGGCGCGCCGCCTCGGCATACGTGAAGTGGCGTACGTCGCCATCCTCGGTCTCGGCGATCAGCGCAGTCGCGTCGGCCCGATCGGACGCCAGGTGCCGGTCCAGGCAGTTGAGGGCGATGTTCGTCTCGCCGCCGATGAACCAGTCGGCCCAGGCGTTCCCGCGCGACGCGTCCATAGTCGTCGCGTAGGGCGTGTACCACGCCACGTTCATGTCACGCAGGGCCTCGTCCCAGAACGCCGGCGGGTCGTCCTGCGCGCGGCGGACGAACTCGCGCGCCTGTACGTGGACCCGTGTGGCATCGGTCGGGTCGACCTCGAGGCCCATGCGGCGCATGAGGCGCGTGACGTTGGCGCGGTCGATCGTCGTGGCGTCGGGGGTCCACACGTAAGGAGACGGCATGATCGTCTACCGTACGTCGTCTACCGTACGTCGTCCACCGTTCACAGGCTACAGGCTACGGGCTACGGGCTACGGCTACGGGCTGCCGGAAGCCGCGCCTCGGCGAGGCCCGACCTACGTCAGACAGTGCGAGACGACCTGATTCGTCGCGCCGGCGTCCGCCGAGGCGCGAAGCGCAAAGGCGGAGGCTGATAGGATGCGCGGGGAGGAGTTCGCGATGGTGATGACTGCCAGGTCCGTGCTGTGCGCGGCGAGTGCCCTGCTTACGCTCCACCTCGTGGCGGGCCCGGCACTCGCTCAGTCCGTGGTCGCGACCGGCGGGTCACAGGGGCCGGTCACGCTGGGGGCGATACAACGTATCGTGCTGGTGACGGGATCGACCGATGGCCTGGGCCGCGAAGTGGCGCGACGGCTGGCGGCTCAGGGCGACCACGTGATCGTGCACGGGCGCAACGCCGAGCGGGGCCAGGCGCTGGTCGACGAGATCACCAAGAAGACCAGGGGGTCGGCCCGCTTCTACGCAGCCGACTTCGCGTCGCTCGACGCGGTACGCAAGCTCGCCGATGACGTCTCGCACGACTACCCACGCCTCGACCTGCTCGTGAACAACGCCGGCGTCTGGGTTGACGCCTCGAAGGGGCGGGTGACCAGTGCGGACGGGTACGAACTCCACTTCGCGGTGAACTACCTGGCCGGCTACCTGCTCACGCACCGGCTGGTCCCCCTGCTCGAGAAGGGACGGTCGCCGCGCATCGTGAACGTGTCATCGGCGGCCCAGCAGGCCATCGATTTCGACAACGTGATGCTCGAGCGCGACTACTCGGACCGTCGCGGCTACGCGCAGAGCAAGCTCGCACAACTCCTCTTCACCGTCGACCTCGCGGACGATCTCGAGGCGAAGGGCATCACGGTGTACGCCCTGCATCCGGCGAGCATGATGGATACGCCGATGGTGGTGTCGCGTGGCGCGACGCCCAGGAGTTCGGTCAACGACGGCACGGCGGCGGTGCTCAACGCCATCACCACCAAGGCGCCGAGTGGGACGTACTTCAACATGCAGACGCCCGCGACACCGAACGCCCAGGCTGCCGACGCGGAGGCACGCGCGAAGCTGCGGGCGCTGAGCCGCCAGTTGACCGGCGTGCCGTAGATCGTCGCCGGCCGGTCGGCTCACCCGACCTTCGACGACGGCGACGGCACCGCTGCCGGCCGGGCCATGCCGGCGTCCATCCGCTCCGGCAGCACGAACACGTCGCCGTCGCGCGTCGCGAAGTAGATGCGTGATGCGGACGGTTCCAGCGGGTTGCCATCGGCCCAGATCGCGTAGAAGTCGGGATGCGCGTGCAGCGGCCGGCGCGCGTACGAGTGGTTGCGCGCGCTTCCGCTGGTCAGTGTCCTTGCGCGCGTCCACGAGGCCCCCTGATCGCGGCTGGTCCACATCACCATCTCGCCGCCCGTGCCCCACGGCTGGGGACCCGGGTCCGTCGGTGCGATCACGCGCCACAAGCCGTCCTCTTCGACGTAGAGCGAGCCGTGGTCGTAGTTGTGGTCCGATTCGGCCATCGGTCGATGCTCCCAGGCAGCACCGGTCCACCGTCCCGTGTGCCACGTGAAGGGACCGCTGCCAGGGCCCGGCATGAAACCACGCGAGGTCAGGTACAGGACGACCGGCCGTCCGGCGGCGTCGAACGCGAGGTCCTTCAGGTAGACGCTGCGGTCCGCCGACAGCGAGTCGAGCACGAGCGCCGCGTTGTCGATGGCGGTCACGGGCAGGGTGAAGGGTTCGCCGCGGACGTTCGTCCAGGTGCGTCCGGCATCCGCCGTCTCGAGGTAGTAGATGTTCGAGCGATAGTTGAGGCCCGTCCCCGCTCGGCCCTTCGACGGATGCATGTCGAAGACCGTGGCCACGCGGTCGCCTCGTGGCCAGGAGATCTGGTAGTCGCCCATGTCGATGTGGGCGAGCAACTCGGGCTCGCTCCAGGCGCGGCCGTCGCGTGAGCGGCTGATGTGCAGCGAGCGCTGGTTCCCGCGATACAGCGTGTGAAGGAACAGGAACTCGTGGCGGCCGGCGAGGTACCACGGCTGTGGATACGAGAAGTTCGTCGTGCTGACGAGTTCCCAGGCGCCGATGTCGTAGGGCTCGAGTGAACGGTGGACGTAGGCGGGGCGCGCCCGGCCGTGCGCCGCCGAGAACACCCACAGGTGCCCGGCCGCGTCGATCGACAGCACGGGGTTGTCGTGCGCGTCCTCTGTCTGCTTGTTCAGCAGGCGCACCGGACGCGACACCTCGCGCGTGCGGTGATCGAAGTAGCCGACGAGGTGCACGAGTTGGTCCTGGCGTTCGGATACGTTGCCGTTGGACCCGCCGATCACGAAGAAGGTCTTCTGCGCCGCCGCTGCATGGACGGCCATCGGCAGGTGCCACTGGGGGTACGTGCCGAAGCCTCCCGAGTACTTGTAGCGATGCTCATCGTCCGTCGGCTGGTTCATGTACCAGATGCCGCGGTAGCCGTCCCATGGCCGGGGCGTCAGATCGGCGGTCTGGACAGCAGCAGCCACCAGCACGACGAACAGCAGGCGAGTCATGCGGCCAGTTTAGTGCTATCAAGCCACACCAGACGCCGTGGTACTCTCCGCGTCGTGTCGAGGGTGCCATGCGCATCGTGATCGATTCTGCGTCCGGATGCCTGGCGCGAAGGACAGTGGGCGCTCCAGCGCGTCGCGCCCGCGTCTGAGAGGCCACGCTGATGCGCGCACGTTTCGCGATACCCCACACGCTGGTGCTGCTGTCGGCCATGATCGTGGTCGCCCAGTTGCTCACGTACGTGCTGCCCAGGGGCAGCTTCGAACGCGTGCAGACGCCGGATGGCCGTGCACAGGTCGTGGCGGGCACGTTCACCGTGACGCCGGACGTCGAGCCTCTGCCGGTGCTCACCGCGCTGACTGCCGTTCCGGCCGGGCTCGCCGCCGCGCAGGAGATCATCTTCTTCGTCCTCATCATCGGCGGAGCGTTTGCCGTGCTCCGGGCGACGGGTGCGGTGGATGCGCTGATCGCGGTTCTGCTGGCGCGCTTTGCGCGGCGCCCCTTCTGGCTCGTGGCCGGCAGCATCACGCTGTTCACGATCGGGTCGAGCACGATCGGCATGGGTGAAGAGTACGTGCCCTTCGTCCCGATGCTGGTGGCGCTCGCCCTGGCCCTGCGGTTCGACGCGGTGGTGGGCGTCGGCATGATCTGCGTGGGCTACGGCATCGGGTTCGGCGCGGCGGCGACCAACCCGTTCACGGTGCTCATCGCGCAGGACGTGGCCGGCCTGACCCCGGCGTCGGGCCTCTGGTATCGGCTCGTCCTGACGGCCGTGTTCCTGCCGATTGGCATCCACCACGTGTGGCGCTACGCACAGCGGGTCGCGTCAGACCCTGCCCGCAGCCTCGTGGCCGACATCCCGCCGCCAGCGGGAGCGTCGACCGCTGACGCGCAACTCACCTCGAGGCACTGGCTGACCCTCGGCATGCTGGCCGCGACGCTGGTGCTGATGGTCGTCGGACTCACGCGATGGCACTGGTACCTGGTCGAGATGAGCGCGCTGTTTCTCGGCCTCACGATCGTGTTGAGCGTCATCGGTCGCCTCGGCGCGGATGCCGGGGCGCGCACGTTCTGCGAAGGCGCGGCGGAACTCGCGACCACGGCCCTGCTCATCGGCTTCGCGCGGACGATCCAGGTCGTACTCGACCAGGGCGGCGTCATCGACACGATCGTCTACGGACTGTCGGTGCCGCTGCAGACGCTCGGCGCCGGGCCGGCGGCCGTGGGCATGCTGGTCTTCCAGACCGTGACCAACCTGTTCATCCCGTCCGGCAGCGGACAGGCGTATGTGACGATGCCCCTGATGGCGCCGCTGGCCGATCTGGTGGGCGTGAGCCGCCAGGTCGCGGTGCTCGCGTTCCAGTTCGGCGACGGGTTCAGCAACGTCATCATTCCGACCAACGCCATCCTGATCGGCATGCTCTCGATCGCGCGCGTGCCCTACGACCGCTGGCTGCGCTTCATCGTGCCGTTCCTGCTGAAGATCTGGGCGGCATCAGCCGTGGCGCTGCTCGCCGCCGTCTGGTTCGGCTACCGATGAACGCGGCGCACGGGCGGTAGGACCCAGGAAAGGCCAATGCGTACGCTCCGACGATCGAACTCAACGCCCTGGGCGCTCGAGCACCCGAAGAACTCGTCGAAGTCGCGCGCCAGTTCCATCGTGCTGTCTCCGCAGGTATTCGAGTGCCGCAAGGCGCTCGCGCGGGCTGCGCGTTTGCCAGTAGCGGCGCGTCTCGATACCGGTCGCGTGTTGGTTCGACGTCTGAAGCGTCAGGACGCGCTGGAGTGTGAAGTCCACGGCGTCAGTATATCGGTAGCCCTGCCGGTCGATAATGCTCGCACATGTCCCGAACGACGGCACGACCGATGATCGCAGTCTGCGTGCGCCATGCGTTGCGCGTGGTGCTGGGTGTCGGCCTGGTGTTGATGGTGGCAGGGCTGACCCTGCTCATCCACTACGAGTCTTTCTTCAGCACGTGGGAAGTGCTGCACGTGTCGAGCCCTCCAGTCGCCGCGGAGCCCGGCGACGTCCCCGCGGAGGACGTGCAGGGTTGGAGCGAGGGCGTGCTGGTGCCGAGCGCGGTGCTCGAACGTCGCTGGCGTTCCGGGCTGGCGTCGGGTAGACGACTGCTCCTCGCCGGCACGCTGGTGTCGTGCGTCGGCGGTGGTGGCCTGCTGGCAATGGGCTGGCGGCGGCACCTCACGCGGTAGGATGGCCCGTATCACACCCATGGCACACGACGACATCACGACCCTGTTCCAGTACCACGCGTGGGCCCACGAGCGCATGCTCTCGGCGCTCGACCGCCTGACGCCGGACGACTTCACGCGGCCGCTGGGCGGCAGCTTCGCGTCGCTGCGTGACACCGTGGCCCACATGCTGCTGGCCGACGAACTCTGGTACGCGCGCTGGCGGGGGGCGTCGCCGACGAACTTTCCTGCGTACGACAGCATTCCCGACGTGGCCACGGCGCGTGAGCGCTGGCGCGCGTTCGGTACGCAGGTGCTGGCCCTGGTGGAGGAACTCGGCGACGACGGCCTGCAGCGGACGTTCAACTACCGGCTGAAGAGCGGCGCGGCAGGTGCGTCGACCTATGCCGAGGCGATGCAGCACGTCGTCAACCACGGCACGTACCATCGCGGACAGGTGACGACGCTGCTGCGCCAGCTGGGGTATGCGCCCCCGGCGAGCCTCGACCTCATCACGTTCTACCGCGAGCGAACCTGACGTGGGTGGGTGGCCGGGTACGGCGAGGCACTGAGCATGCGACGAGGTCAGCCGTGTCCGCGCGTCGGCTGGCGAGGTTGCTGCTCCAGGGCTGATGCAAAGTGCACGCCGGGCGAGTGCTTGCGAGTCGCCCGCCAATCGAGTGCAATGGCAGCATGACGTCACGCTGGCTGTTGTCGGCACTGGCCGCCCTGGGTACGTGCGTCGCGCAGGCGACGTCCGGGTACGCGCAGACGGTGGAACTCGCCGCGCAGGCGACGTATCTCGACCTCGACGCCTTCGATCAGACCTCCTGGGGGTTCGGCGGCCGGTTCGGCTGGGACGCGCTGCCCTTCCTGATGCTGGAAGCCGAGGTGAACGCGTTTCCCGGCAGTCAGGACGCCACGGGCCCCTTCGTCCAGGCGATGGGCGGCGTGAAGCTCGGCGGCCGCGCCCGGGCGTACGGGCTCTTCGTGAAACTGCGTCCGGGCTTCGTTCGCTTCGAGCGCGATTTCATTCAGCCCGGCACGGCGTGTATCGCCGTCGTACCCACGCCGTCCGAGTGTCTGGCGGACCGGCTGAACCTGGCCTTCGATGTGGGGACCGTGGTCGAGGTGTATCCCACGTCGCGCGTCGCCATCCGCGTCGACGTGGGCACGACACATATCTGGTACGGCTCGCGCGGTGACGCCGACTCGCGGCGGTATGGGAACTTCCAGCTCGGGTTCGGTGCGGGCGTTCGATTCTAGTGTCCCGTATCAGTGATACG
>CAYMAG010000021.1:0-6011 GCA_964388335.1 uncultured Vicinamibacteraceae bacterium
GCGAACGGACGCCGCGGCGGGCGTCCACGCAAGGCGGCGGCGCAGTAGGCCTGTGTGGCTGGGTCGCGCTCCGCGGCGAGTTCCAGTAACCTGTTGAAAACATGGTGCCGAAGGGGGGCCTCAAAGGACGCGTCTATCGCCGTCTTTGCACGATCCTTCGAGGCGGCATAGAAAAAGTTACTGCGTGCTTTACTGCGCGTGGCACGTGCGTCACGCCGTGCGTCGACGTGGGCGTCCCCCTTTGCGGCCATTGGCGCGCGCCGCGGCGGTCTTGGCCTCCGACGTGCGCCGCCCACCCGCCTGGCCGAGGATCGCCGCACGACGTGGTGCGAGCAGCCGGGTGATGGCGTCGATCGTCTCCTGACGCTCGCGGACGGCCTCGAACGCGTCCTCGCCGATGGGGAGCAGGTCAATCGCGGGAATCGGCCGGCCTGCGGCGGCGGCCGAGACCTTGTCGAGCACCGGGACTGGAGCGCCCACCGTGCCGAGCACCTGGTAGAGTTCGGCGCAAAGCGCCTGCAGTTCGTCGACGCGTGCCATCGGGCGTGTGTCCTTTCCTCTCTGGCCGGCGGTCACGAGCGCTCCCGCCAGTCCCACTGCGCCTGGCGGAAGATGTACCGCAGCAGGTCCCCGGCGATCTCGTCACCCGGCTTGCCGTTGACGGTGACCTTGCCAATCTTGCTGGGGTGCACGAACTGCCGGTGACTGCCCACGTGGCCCTTGAGCGTCCATCCGTCGTCCTTCAGTCGGGTGAGGATGTCGCGCACCTTCATCTGGCACGCATTGTAACCGAAGCAGGTTCGGTTTGTCGAGACGTGGCGCGTTACGACCGCCGACGAGCAGCACGACAAACCCAGCACGCTGCCTGCTGGATGCGACGAAACAGGAAATATCAAATATTGAAATTTGATATTAACACGTGCGCCTTGACCGGGGGATACTCAGCCAGTCGCCGGCCATGCTCGTTCGCTTCCATGACGCAGACCTCGCAACGCTGGAGGTCGATGCCTCGTTCAATGGCGGTTACAGCGAGGCGATTGTGAAGGCGTTCCGGAGACGCATGCAGCAGATTCGAGCAGCGCCCGACGAACGAACATTGTACGCATTGAAGAGCCTGCACTTCGAGAAACTGAAGGGGCGACGTTCGCACCAGCGTTCAATCCGCCTGAACGACCAATGGCGTTTGATTCTTGAGTTCGAGCACAGCGGCACGCCGAATGTGAACCGAGCCGTCGTCGTGGGCATAGAGGACTACCACTGAGGAGGCTTGCATGATTGACCAGACCATCGCAGAAGCCTTCCCTGTGTCGGACTACCTGATCGAGGAGATGGAGGCACGGGGCTGGAGCCAGGCGGATCTCGCGAGCATCATCGGGCGAACGCCGCGTGACGTGAGCGCATTGACGACTGGCAAGGTGATGCTGCGTCCCGAGATGGCCACGCTGTTGGGCGAGGCTTTCGGAACCGGGGCTGAGTATTGGATGAACCTGGAGACGGCGTATCAGGCGTGGAAGGCTGGAAGGGGTGCGCGCGACGGCGTCGCGCGTAGGGCCCGACTCTTTGGCGTCTGTCCCGTTCGCCTGATGCAGAAGCGCGGCTGGCTTCCCGAGACGACTGATCTCGATGCGCTGGAGCGCGATGTGGCGCTGTTCTTCCGTGTCGACAACGTCGCCGATGTCGAGCACCAGATGTTGGGCCTCGCCGCTCGCATGGCGTGTGACTATTCGGCGCCGGTGTCAGCGTCCCATCGCGCATGGGCCCGGCGCGCCTTGAATCTCGCGGAAGCGGTCGACGTGACCGTGCCGTTTTCTTCGGCATCCTTCGACGCGTGCCTTGCCGTTCTGAAGACGATGCTCGAGGACGTGGAGGCCGTCCGGCGCGTGCCGCGCGTCCTGGCGGACCATGGCATCCGGCTGCTCATCGTGGAGCCTCTACCGAAGACGAGGCTTGATGGCGCGTGCCTGTGGCTCGACAACAAGAACCCCGTGATCGCGTTGTCGCTGCGGTATGAGCGCCTCGACTGGTTCTGGTTCACGCTGTGGCACGAATTGGCCCACGTGAAGGCGAGAGACGGTCTCAACGCAGGAGGCGTTGTCGACGACTGCCTGGTTGGACAGGATGCCTCTCGGCCCGATGAGAAGCCCGCTGAGGAGCAGGCGGCGGACGCGTTCGCCGTGCAGGCCCTGGTCGACCAGGAAGAATTGCGAGGATTCATGGCGCGCGTGGGGCCGCTGTATTCCCGCCAGCGCATCGTTCTCTTCGCCAAGCGTCTCCGAGTACATCCGGCGCTCGTCGTGGGGCAGCTTCAGTTTCGAAAGGTAATCGATTACTCACATAGCCGCGATCTTCTTCGCGACAGGCTCAGGGAGACCGTCACGGCCAATGCCGTAACGGACGGGTGGGGCCAGCGCCCGACCCATCTGCGATAGACAGCACCGCGGACGCACCATCGCTACGTATCACCAGCAACTCTCTGCCCTTGCTGAGGAGTACCAGGAGGCCACCGGTCGTACTACGTACACCGCCAAGGAGGTGGGGGCATGGGCGCTCGATGCCGGCAAGTGGAGACCTCAGCCGGACAGCGTGCTCGCCAGTTTCCGACGACTTGGCGCGTGCGTTGCGCGAGGAACACTCACTCATCCCCGGGCGCTGAGAGGGTGTGAGATTACGTGGATGGTGCCGAAGGCGGGAGTCGAACCCGCACGCCCCGTTAGGAAGCGCGAGATTTTGAGTCTCGTGTGTCTGCCAGTTCCACCACTTCGGCCCGAAGTCCTGCGGCAGGGACGCAAAGTATAGCAGGACCGATTGGCGTCCACGGTCCATGGTCTTCAGGCCACCTCGCGGGCCGCAGCCCTGAACGTTCGAGCCGCTCCAAGCGTTCGTCGACCGCCCGCGATCCCTGCGATACCCGGTCACCAGCGGCCCGTCCGTAGCCGGAGGCCGTAGCCCAGAGGCCCGTAGCCCGTAGCCCGCAGACGCAGGCGCCCGGGCTACCGCGCCGTCCCGTCCGCCGTCCACAGATACAGCGTCCGGCTCGTGCCGTTGCCGTCGGTGAACGTCTCGACCTTCGCCGGCTCCCAGTCGCCCATCCCGAACTGATGCGACACGATCCGTGCACCGGGCGCGAGCTGCTGCGTCAGCCGTGGCCGCAACTTCAGGTTAGACGACGACAGCAGGTAGAGCGTGACGACCGTCGCATCCGACACGTCGGCCTCCAGCGCGTCCTGCAGACGGAATTCGACGAGGTGCTCGACGCGTGCGGCCTCCGCGTTCGCGCGGCTCTCTTCGATGCGCTGCGGGTCGATATCGATGCCCACCGCCCGGGCGCCGATCTTCGCGGCCGAAATCACCAAGCGTCCGTCGCCACACCCGAGGTCGTACACGACATCCCCCTTCTTGACCTCGGCCATCGCGAGCATCCGGTCGACGACGTCCTGTGGCGTCGGAACGTAGGGCGCGAGGCTGTCGCCGCGCGGCCGATCCTGGGGGGCATCGGCGCCGGTGGCCTGGATGAATACAGAAGAGCTGGAGAAGACGCCAAGGGAGAGAACGCCCGCGATGCACCGTATGACGAACCTGCGACTGCGCTGAGTGGCCATGCCACCTCCTGTCCGGCATTGTAGCCGCCGCGAAGGAAAGACGCGGCGCGACAGGCTGTTCAGACGCCCGTGTGCCGCGCCCAGTCGGCCGATCGTGCCGCCTCCACCCCATCGGCGCCCGCAATCGTGCCTTTATGGGCTATAATCGAAAGTGTTTCTCGGCAAACGACTCCCTGCAGTGCGCTTCTGCAACATCCGGAGAGAGGGGTGCCCGTGACATTCCAGGTCGGTGACAAGGTCATTTACCCAAATCATGGCCTCGGCGTCGTTGAACGCATCGAGACCAAGACGATTCTGGGGACGATGTGCGACTTCTACCAGTTGCGCATGGTTGCCAACGAGACGACGGTGCTCGTGCCCGTCTGCAACGTCGAAAGCGTCGGGTTGCGGCGCGCCGTCTGCGACAACGAAATCGATCGGCTCTACTGTCTGCTGTCGGACGGCAAGATCGACAGCCACCAGAACTGGAAGGGACGTTTCAAGGACAATTCGGATCGGATGCGCACCGGGTCCGTGTACGACGTCGTCGAGGTCCTGAAGAGCCTGATGTACCTCAGCAAGTCGAAGAACCTGTCCTTTCGCGAGAAGCGCATGCTCGACCGCGCCCGCTTCCTCGTCATCTCCGAAATCTCGGAAGTCACCGAACAATCGAACGACGTGGTCGAACAACGCGTCGACGAGTGCCTGAAGGCGTGCTTCATCACCAAGGACGCGGCAGAAGTGGCGGCGCCTCGTCGCGCCACCAGCGCGGCCGCGGCCAGGGCCAGTACCGTGAAGGTGACCACGGCCACGCGCGCGTCGGCGCGCCGTGCGCTGCAGGCCAACTGACACACGTCCGCTGCAATTTTTTCTGCGGCGAGATCGCGAGAAACACCGAGAGCCCGGTGGTACCCGAGAGGGGCCCCCGGGCTTTCGTTTATGATTCGTCGGCCAGTGTCCACGCTCATCGCCGCCATCCGCTCCGTCACTGCCTATCTCTTCGTCTCGAGCTGGGTGCTCCTCATCGGCACACCCGCGCTGCTCGTCGGCATCGTGACCGGCGCGCAGCGGCACCTCTTCTTCCTGGGCATCCTGTGCGTGCGCATCGCCATGGCCATCGTGGGGATTCGCGTCCTGGTCGCGGGGCGCGAGCACCTGCAGCACCACCGCGCGGCACTCTATTGCGTCAACCACGCCAGCAACGTCGAGCCGCCGATTCTCTTTGCGGTCCTGCGCGACCTGACGCCGCGGCTGAAGGTCGTCTACAAGGCGGTGCTCCGCCGCCTGCCGATCCTCGGACGAGGCTTCGACGTGGTGGGGTTCGTGCCCATCGAGCGCGAGAATCGTGAACGGGCCACGCAGGCCATCGAACAAGGCGTCGATGCGGTGAAACGTGGCGATTCGCTGCTGATGTTCCCGGAAGGCACGCGCAGCCGGACGGGCGATCTCCTGCCGTTCAAACGCGGCGCGTTCGTCCTGGCCCTCAAGGGGCAGGTGCCCGTCGTGCCCGTGGCCATCTACGGTACGGGGCGCGCGATGCGCCGGGGCAGCAAGCTCATCTGGCCGACCGTCGTGCGTGTCCACATCGGTGCGCCGGTCGAGACGACGGGGCTCAGCGTGGACGACCGCCAGGCGCTTGCCGATGAGGTCCGTGGGCGAGTGGCGGCGTTGCTCGCGGATGCCGCGGCGGCGGATGCGGCGATACGGTAGGCCCGGCGCTCGTCACGTCTGGTTGCGCCTGTCCGCGAGTTGCGCGAAGCTGTCCGTTGACGGTTGAGAGGAGCGCGTCGATGGAACTGCTCATCACGCTGGGCCGCACGTTCGGGTTCTCACTCGCCGCGGGCGTGAATCTCTACGCCACCGTCGCCATCCTCGGTCTGGCCTCGCGCTACGACTGGGTCGCACTCCCCGAGCAGTACAGGCTCTTCGACAACTCCTGGGTCATCTACACCGCCCTGGCACTGTTCGTCGTCGAGTTCGTGGCGGACAAGGTGCCGTGGTTCGACACCATCTGGGATGGGATCCACACGGCCATCCGTCCGCTCGGCGGCGCTCTCGTCGCGGTCTCCACGCTCGGCGATGCGTCGACCGGCGTGCAGGGCATCGTGGCCCTGATGGGCGGCGGGCTGGCCGCGTCGAGTCATGTCACGAAGGCCACCGCCCGCGTCACCGCCAACGCGAGCCCCGAGCCGTTCTCGAACTGGGCGTTGAGCCTCGGGGAGGACGTCTTCGTTCTCGGACTCGCGCTGCTGGCGTTGCAGTACCCGCTGCTGGCCCTCGGTGTGGTCGCGCTCTCGCTGCTGGTGACCGTGGTCATGCTGGCATGGATCGTTCGCGCGCTGCGACGCCGCTTCTCCGGCCCGCGTCCCGGCGTCCAGGCGGCACGGTAGGCGTCCGTCCTTCCTTCGCCCCTTGGTTCCTTGGTTCCTTCGC
>CAYMAG010000021.1:6111-8624 GCA_964388335.1 uncultured Vicinamibacteraceae bacterium
GGCCCAGGGCGCCAGCGGACGGTCATCGGTGGACAGGATGCCATCGCCGAGTTCCACTTCGACGGTGCGGAAGCGCTCGAGCGGCGTGGCGAACTTGAGTTCGAGCACACGACGTCCGGTATCGTACGTGGCCACGACCGGCAGAGGTGGAGGCTGAGCTTCGCCGCGTTCCGCGGATTCGGCCGAGAGGTAACGCACATGGACGTTGCCCTTGAAGCTGTCGGCCGCCATGTCACGCGAGAACTGCACCCGGACCGTTGCAGTGGGACTGACATCGAGTTCGTTGCTCGTCGGCGCGCTGAAGACCACGGTCGGCGACGGTGCGGGCAACAGCGGCACGACCGTTTCTTCTTCCTCGACCTCCGTCACGGCCGCGGCTCCCTTGACATCGAGTGCCTCGATCCAGACGAGCCCGCGAGCGGTCCTGACGTCGCCGCGCACCTCGAGCCATCGCCCCGTGTCCATGCGCCGGTCCACGCGCAGGTCCACGCCGTCGGCGCGCGCCTGTCGCCCCACCACCCAGACCGACGCATCGGCCAACTGCAGGATGAAGTCGAAGCGGCTGCGCCCTGGTGCTGCCGGCTGGTCACCGAACAGGTTGCGCCCGCGGAAGCGCCCCGCCACCGTGACGGTCTGTCCGTCGTACTTCTCAGGTTCGAGTGACAGGGCCCGCAGCGTCGTCTGTGTGAACGGCTCGGCCCGGGACACCGCCTCGCTGAGGATGACCAGGAGTTCGCCCTGCGCGGGCCAGTCCCGATTGAGGACCTTCTGAGACAGCGCGACGAGGTTGTGCGTGGTCGTCCTGGGGTCGTCCTGGGACAGGCGGCCGACGTCGATGAAGGCGCCGGTGACCTCGACCTCGCCGTCCGCGCTCGCACTGGCCGCATCGCCGATGAGCAGGACGCGGGCTCCGCCACCAAGCAGGGCCGTCCCGACGCCGTCGGTCACGAGACGGCCCCGCACGCGCACGGCGTGCAGGTGATGGAAGACCGGATAGGCCGTCAGCGAGTCGACCGTGGTCGAGCGTCGCCCACCCGGCAACTCGGCACGAATCTGCGCAGCGACCGGCGTCGCCGTCGCGACGACAGCGGTGAAGACGGTCAGCGAGAGCATCAGGGCCCGGGTCATACAGTATCGACGCCGCCCGACACCGGCGGGTTGACACGTCGATGCTATCCGCCATCCACCGCGAACACCATGTCTGTCTCGCCGCGCTACAATCCCGGCGTGAGCGATGTCGCCCGCATTCGCAGCGCCTCCGACCAGGTCTCCGAACTGACCACGGCCCGCCTGTCGGTGTATCTACGGTGCCTCGACGAGTTGGACGCCCAGGGCATCAACACCGTGTCATCGCAGGGACTGGCGGCGAGATTCGACCTGAACGCCGCCCAGATTCGAAAGGATCTGGCGCACTTCGGTGAGTTCGGCATTCGCGGCGTGGGCTACTACGTCAAGGACCTCAAGCGTCACCTGCGGCAGATTCTTGGCCTCGACCGCTCGATCAAGGTCATCATCCTTGGCGCCGGCAACCTGGGCATGGCGCTGGCCGACTACCCGGGCTTCCGCGCGGACGGCTTCGACATCGTCGCGCTCTTCGACACGGCCCGCGAGAAGGTGGGGCAGTACTCGCGCAGCGGCGTGCCCATTCGCCACGCGCGCGACCTGGAGAGAGTCGTCGAGCGCGAGCGCGTCGACATGGCGGTCGTCACGGTTCCGGGAGACGCCGCGCAGGCCACCCTCGATGCGGTCGTCGCCGCGGGCATCAAGGCCATCCTGAACTTCTCGCCAGGCAATCTGCGGGTCCCCGCAGGCGTGAAACTCAAGAGCATGGACTTGGCCGTCACCTTTCAGAGCCTGTCGTTCTTCCTCGCCAACGGTGCGATCGATGTCTGAGCGCGCCGACGGGCCACGCCTCACCCATGCCGACGAAGCCGGACGCGTCCGGATGGTGGACGTGTCGGACAAGCCCGCGACGAAACGCAAGGCCGTGGCCCGCGGGTTCGTTCGCGTGAACGAGACGGCGCTGTCGCTCGTGACGAGCGGCGCCGCGGCCAAGGGCGACCCGCTGCAGACGGCGCGCATCGCCGGCATCATGGCCGCCAAGCGCACGGCCGACCTGATCCCGCTCTGCCATGCCGTTGCCCTCAGCGCGGTGCAGGTGACGGTGGAGGTCGTCGCCGACGGCATCGCGATCGAAGCGACCGCCACGACCACCGGGCCCACCGGCGTCGAGATGGAAGCGCTCACCGCGGTCAGCGTGGCGGCCCTCACCGTCTACGACATGCTGAAAGCGGTGGATCGCGGCATGACGATCGAGCAGGTGTCGCTTGTCGAGAAATCGGGCGGGCGCAGCGGTCACTGGCGCAGCACGCAGGGACGGTAGCCTGTAGCCGGTTGCCGGCAGCCCGGCCCGTAGCCCGCAGCCTGAAGCCTGAAGCCTGAAGCCTGAAGCCTGAAGCCTGAGGCCAGTAAGCAGCCCGTAGCCCGTAGCCCGCAGCCTGCAGCCCGTAGCC
>CAYMAG010000021.1:8724-61157 GCA_964388335.1 uncultured Vicinamibacteraceae bacterium
CCTGAGGCCAGTAAGCAGCCCGTAGCCCGTAGCCCGCAGCCTGCAGCCCGTAGCCTGCAGCCCGTAGCCCGTAATCGGTAGACGGCAATCGGTAGACGCGATACGGTACGCACCTGACAACCCATTTCGAGGAGGTGCCCGTGGCGGTTGCCGTGGCGACTGGTCAACGGTACAGGTTTCCCCCATCCGCGCCCGCGCGGATTCGCACGCTCGCCGATCTGCCGCGTTACGTGGGCCGCACACACGATCGTGCGGTCTTTCTGCAGCGCTGCACGGCTGACGGCCTGCAACCGCTGTCCACGCACGACTTCGTGGCACGCATCGAGGCCATTGGTCTGGCCCTGCGCGACATGGGTGTCGTGGCTGGCGACCGCGTGGCGATCATGTCCGAGACGCGCCAGGAGTGGGTGCTCGCCGACTTCGGCATCATCACGGCCCGCGGCGTCACCGTGCCGATCTACCCGACGTTGTCCGCGCAACAGGCCCGATACATCCTGCAGGACTCCGAGGCGCGAGGCGTTTTCGTTGCCGACGCGGGGCAGGCGGCGAAGATTCTCGAGGTCCGGCACCTGCTGCCCGCCCTGGAGTTCATCATCGTCCTCACGGGTTCCCTTGACGCGTCGCACAGTCACTCGGTCGTGACGCTCGACACGGTACTGGAGAGGGGCACTCGTCTCACGGCCGACCAGACCGCATGCCGGGCATACGAAGACGGCATCGCTGCCACGCGCCCGGACGACCTGCTGACGATCATCTACACGTCGGGCACCACTGGTGAGCCCAAGGGCGTGATGCTGTCACACGCGAACCTGCTGTCGAACATACTGGCGACGAGCCCGGTGCTCGGCCTCACCCGCGACGACGTCGCGCTGAGTTACCTGCCGCTGAGCCACGTGTTCGAGCGCATGGTGACGTGTGTCTACCTGTACGAAGGCCTGACGGTCGCTCACGCCGAGTCGATGGACTCCATCGCCCGCGACCTCCAGCAGGTGCGCCCGACGGTCATGACCGGCGTGCCGCGCGTCTACGAGAAGCTGCACGGCCGCATTCACGAAGCGGTCGCTGCCGGGCCGGCCGTTCGTCGACGATTGTTCCACTGGGCCGTCCGCGTCGGGCAGCAGGTCAACGCGCTGCGAATCACGGGCCGTGCCGTGCCGGCGTCACTCAGGGTGCAGTGGTCGCTGGCCGACCGGCTCGTCGCGTCGAAGATCCGCGCACGCGTCGGTGGACGCTTACGCCTCGCGGTGTCCGGCAGCGCGCCGCTGCCGAAGCACATCGCCGAGTTCTTCAACGGCATCGGCCTGCGTCTCATCGAAGGGTATGGCCTCACCGAGACCTCGCCCGTGATCTCGGTGAATCCACTCGACTGTCCGCGTTTCGGCACGGTCGGATGCACGGTCGATCAGGTGGAGGTGGCCATCGCGGACGACGGCGAGATCCTCACGCGCGGCCCGCACGTGATGCAGGGCTACTGGAGGCGCCCCGACGAGACGGCCGCGACCATCGTCGATGGGTGGTTCCACACGGGCGACGTCGGTACGCTCAGCGGCGACGGGTACCTGAGCATCACGGATCGCAAGAAGGAGCTGCTGGTGACGTCGGGCGGCAAGAAGATCGCGCCCGCCCCCATCGAGAGCGTGCTCAAGCGGCATCCGCTCGTCGCCGAAGCGGTCGTGGTCGGTGAAGGGAAGAAGTTTCCGTCGGTGCTCATCGTCCCGGACTTCGCGGCACTCGAGCAGCGCCTGCGGACGCTGAATCTGCCGCTCGCGCCGCGTGACGAACTCGTGAGCCGCGACGACGTGCGGTCGCTGTTCCAGGAGGTGGTGGACGGGCTCAACTCGGAGCTTGCGCAGTACGAGCGCCTCAAGAAGATCGCCCTGCTGCCCACGGAGTTCACGATCGCGGGAGGTGAGTTGACGCCGACGATGAAACTGAGACGCAAGCGCATCCTGGAACGTTGGCAATCCGTCGTGGATCGGTTATACGAGGAAGAAAGAAAGGGAGTGTCCTCGTGAGCAGAACCGACGTCTACGCCGCCATCAACGATCAGGTCAACAACGAACTGTCCGCTTCGCACAGCTACCTCGCCATGTCGGGCGTGTGTGAAGAACTCAACTTTCCCGGTGCCGCGCAGTGGTTCCGGCTGCAGAGCGAGGAAGAGCGCGGCCACGCGCTGCGACTCTTCGACTTCATCCACAACCGCAACTTCGGGGTGACACTGCGCAAGATCACCGTCGAGACGACGCACGCGACCACGCTGCTCGAGATCTTCAAGGCTGCGCTGGCACAGGAGGAGACGGTCAGCCAGCAGATCGACACGCTCTACGATCTGGCGATGAAAGAGAAGGACTTCGCCGCGGTCGTCGAGATGCAGTGGTTCGTGACCGAGCAGGTCGAGGAAGAGAAGGCGGCCCGCGACATCATCGCGAAACTCGAGATGGCCGGCAACGATGCCAGCGCGCTCCTCGAGATCGATCGCGAGTTGGGTGCCAGGGCGCCCGGCGCCGCGTAGCTCGGATCGCGGCGGTGGGGGGCATCAATCGAAGACGCGCGCGTCGCGGATGGGCCACCACCGCAGCTGTACCTTGCCGATGATGTATTTCTTCGGCACGGGTCCCCAGTGGCGGCTGTCGGAGCTGTTGTTCCGATGGTCGCCCATCACGAAGTAGTACCCCTCCGGAATCACCTGCGGCCCCCAGTCGTCGTGTCCCCGATATTCGGAGGGCACATAGGCGTCGTCGAGTTCCACGTCGTTGACGAAGACGTGTCCGTCGACGATGCGTACCTTGTCGCCTTCTTCGGCAATGACGCGCTTGACGAACGACTTGTCGGGGTCGACGGGGTACCACAGCATCGCGATGTCGCCGCGCCGCGGCTCGCCCAGCTTGTAGGCCGCCTTGTTGACGATCAGCCGGTCCTGATCCTCGAGCGTCGGAGCCATGCTCTGGCCCTCGACCCGCGCCACCTGGAAGCCGAACGTCACGATGAGCGTGGCGTAGACAGCTGCCGACGCCAGCGTCTTGAACCAGGTGACCAGCTCTTCGCCCAGGCGGTTCCAGATGGACGGACCGCGCACGGGGGCCGTCGCGGCGCGCAACGCCTCATCGGCAGCCGTCAGGGCTGACGGTCCGGTCGACGTGACCGGCAGCACCGGTCCCGCGGGGGCGGCTGGCGGAGGCGGGCCCGCCGGCACGAAGAACGTGGACGCGTCGGCGGTCAGATCTTGAGGTACTCGCGCAACCGCTTCGTCTGGGTGCGGCTGACCGGGATCTCCGTCGCCTTCGCGTCTTTCATTCTCAGGATGAAGTTCCGGCTGAACCAGGGGACTATCTCCTTGATCTTGTGGATGTTGACCAGGTACGAGCGATGCACCCGCCAGAAGACCGCAGGGTCGAGCTGGGCCTGCAACTCGTCCAGCGTTCGTACGGCCGCCGTGCCCGCCGCACCATTGGCTACGACGGAGACCACGTCGTCGTTCAGTGAGGCATACACCAGTTCGTCGGCAGGCAGCAGCAGAATCCGGTCTTCGACCTTGACCGCCACCTGCGTGCGTCGCGTCTGCCGCTCCGACACCATCTGTACGATACGCTCGAGTTCCGCGCCCGACACCCCGGGCTGTCGTTCGCTGCCGAGGCGCCGGCGGGCCCGGGCGAGCGCGCGGTCGAGACGCGTCGCATCGACCGGTTTGAGCAGGTAGTCGACGGCGTTGACGTGGAACGCGTCGAGGGCGTACTGGTCGTACGCGGTCACGAACACGAACTCCGGGGCAAGCTGCCGCGCGACCGCCTGACTCGCGACCTCGAAGCCCGTCAGGCCAGGCATCTGGATGTCGAGAAACACCACGTCGGGCTCGAGATCCTCCAGCAGGCCGAGGGCTTCGATACCGTCACCTGCCTGGCCGATGACCTGCACGTCGGCTGCCTGACCGAGCAGGAAGCACAGCTCATCCCGTGCCAACTGCTCATCATCGACCACCAGGGCAGTGACTTTCATCTTACGCGGTCCGTCGCTCCGGCACGATCATCTGTGGAATCTCGAGGCGCACCTTCGTGCCCTGGTTCGGCGCGCTCGTGATGGCCAGCTGGCACTGCGCACCGAAGATGACGCGCAGACGCTCGTTCACGTTCCGCAGGCCGATGCCGCTCGACACCGGCCGTCCCTGGCGCTCGCGGTCGACGCCGAGCCCGTTGTCGACGACCTCGATGATCGTGAGGTCGCCGCTGCGCTGGCTGCGCAGCGTGATGACTCGTTCGCCGATCTTGTCGGCGAGGCCGTGCTTGATGGAGTTCTCGACGAGCGGCTGAAGAATCATGCTCGGCACGATCTGATCCAGCGTGGCGGGGTCGAGGTCCTTGTCGACGCGCAGCGTGGGGCCGAACCGGATGCACTCGATGTCGAGGTACTCGTCCACGGCCGACAGTTCGTCGCGCAGGGGCACGAAGTGGTCGTGGGCCCGCAGCCGCCGCCGCAGCAGGCCTGCCAGCCGGGCGATGAGCGTGCGCGCGGTCTCCGGATTCGACCGGATCAGCGACGAGATCGACGTCAGCGTGTTGAACAGGAAATGCGGGTTGATCTGACTGGTCAACGCCTCGATACGCGCCGCGAGCAGCAGTTGCTCCTGCTCCTGCAGCTTGTGCTCGATGCGCGCCGAGTTCCAGATCTTGATGGGAATCGCGACCGTCAGCGTCGTGCCGAGCCACGCCATGACGAGCATCAGCGGGCCCTCGGCGGGGAAGAAGAACAGGCGATCGATCCCATACTTGTGGCCGAGTGCCTGCCGCAGGAGTTCGAGCCCGATCGGCGCGGCGATCAGGAGCATCTGCCAATCCACCTGGAACCGCCGGACGAGTTGCCAGATGTACCGGAACAGGCCCTTGAGCACGAACGGCGAGAAATGCCAGATGGCGTCCTTGGGACAGATCTCGCGGAGGCCGCCTCCAGCGAAGCCACATCCGATGGCGAAGGGCAGCGCGATGAATTCGCCAGCCGCCAGGGCCGGCAGCCCGACCATGGCCCCGACGATGGCGCCGGCGTAGGGGCCCGCGACCAGCCCGGCCAGGAAGGGCCCGCCGAGCGAGACGTCGGCAGCGTTGTATCCGAGCAGCAGGCGGCTGAGGACGCCGGCCATGAGGGGGACGCCCAGCGCCCCGATGAAGGCGGCGCGTTCGGGCCAGTCGCGCCGTTCGGTCAACAACAGCGTGCGGAATCGCCTGAAGCGCACGAGCATGATCGCCAGTGCCGCCACGACGGCCAACTGCACCACCATCGTGGTGAGCAGGAACTGGTCGGCGGAGAGGAACTTGGGATCCTGGAGCACGAGGGTACAGTTTACAGGTCACGGGGGAACGAAGGAACGAAAGGAAGGGAGGAACCAAGGAACGAAGGAACGAAGGAACGAAGGAAGGAAGGAACCGAGGACCCAAGGAACGAAGGAACCAAGGAAGGGAGGAACGAAGGAGCATGGGTCAGGTAGCCCGCGGCTCGCCGAGCCGCGGGAAGCATGGTCAGGTAGGCCACGCCTCGCCGAGGCGGGGCTGCCGCCGGCCTGGGCGCCGTAGCCGTAGCTCGCGGGACTGCCGCCGTAGCCTTGGCTCGCGGGCTTGCCCCGCCGTAGCCTTGGCTGGGCGCTTGCCTCGCCGTAGCCTTGGCGAAGGCGGGGGGTTTGTTACACTGAATCGGATCGCACCCCGGCCTGGCAGGCGTCAGGCGGGCGATGAAGGAGTCTGCTGCATGATTCGTCCCTGGATCGTCGGGTTCAAGACCACGCTCAAGCACATGTTCAAGAAGCCGGTCAGCGTGAACTACCCGGACGAGAAGGTGCCGATGTTTCCGAAGTGGCGCGGAAAGCAGGTGCTGATGCGCGACGAGCACGGCCTCGAGAAGTGCGTGGCCTGCGGGCTGTGCGCGGTGGCGTGCCCGGCCGACGCGATCTACCTGGAGCCGGCTGAGAACGATGGCAGCGTGATGGCCGGTCCCCGGTACGCCCGGACGTACCAGATCCACAAGACCCGCTGCATTTTCTGCGGGTATTGCGAAGAAGCGTGCCCGGTGTCGGCCATCTTCATGGGCAAGGACTACGAACTGGCGGTCTACAGCAAGGACGACTTCATCTGGGACAAGGACGACCTTCTCGTACCGTTGACCGCCAACGCGTCGCGCGTTCCCCCGACGTCCGCCGACTGATCGTGGCCGATGCCTTCCTCGACGCGTTGCGCGACCGCGTCCTCATCTGCGACGGCGCGATGGGCACGCAGCTCTATGCGCAAGGTGTGTTCCTCAATCGCGCATTCGAAGAGCTGAACCTCACGCAACCCGACCTCGTGCTCGGCGTGCACAAGAGCTACGTGCGAGCGGGAGCCGACGTCATCGAGACCAACAGTTTCGGTGCCAACCGGCTCAAGCTGTCGACGTTCGGGCTCGCCGGGCAGGTGGACGCGATCAACACCGCCGCGGCGAAGCTGGCACGACACGCCGCGCGAGACGGCGCGTTCGTCGCGGGTTCCATCGGTCCGCTCGGCGTTCGCGTGGAGCCCTGGGGCAAGACGGGTCTCGACGAGGCGCAGGACATCTTCCGCGAGCAGGCGGCGGCTCTGGCTGCGGGGGGCGTCGACCTGTTCATCTTCGAGACGTTCCGAGACGTGAGCGAACTCGGCGCGGCGATCGCGGCGGTGCGTGAAGTGAGCAGCCGTCCGATCGTTGCCATGCTCACGACAGGCGAAGACGGCGCGAGCCTCGATGGCATGCCGGCGGAGCAGTTCACGCACCGGATGCTCGAGTTCGCACCGGACGTCATCGGCGTCAACTGCAGCGTGGGCCCTGCGCCGATGCTGGACACGATCGAGCGGATTGCGGCGGCAGCGCCCGATGCGCTGCTGGCGGCGTTGCCCAACGCCGGCCGGCCGCGCGACGTGGACGGGCGCAACCTGTACTTGTGCTCGCCCGACTACATGGCGTCGTACGCGCGCCGCTTCGCACTCGGAGGCGTCCGGCTGATCGGCGGCTGCTGCGGGACGACCCCAGACCACATCCGGCAGATCCGCCAGGCCGTGCACGCGTTGGCATCGACGCCCGCCGCTGGTACGTCGCGCAGCACACCCGTGCCGCCCGTCGAGCGGTCGACCAGACCGCCGGTGCCCCGAGCCGGCAAGTCCCGGCTCGCCAACGCGCTGTCCCGCGGGCATGCGGTGGTGGGTGTCGAAATCGAGCCCCCTCCCGGCCACTACGTCGACCGGTTCGTCGAGGTGGCGCGCCAGGCCCGCATTCGCGGCGCCGACTTCGTGCTCGTGCCGACGGCCCCCGGAGGGCGGGCGCACACGAGTGCATTGGCCGCAGCCGTCACCCTCGAGCAGAAGGCCGGCATCGAGACCATCCTGCAGTACTGCTGCCGCGATCACTCGCTGCACGCCATGCAGGCCGACCTGCTGGGCGCGCACGCGCTCGGCGTCCGGAACCTGTTGCTGGTCACGGGACGGCCGCGGCGGCTGAGCGACTATCCCGACGCCACCGCGGTCTTCGACGTCGATTCCATCGGGCTGACCAACGTCGTGGGCCGCTTCAACGTCGGCGAGGACGTCGGCGCACAGCCGATTGGCGAGCCCACGGCCTTCCACGTCGGTGTGGCCGCCAACCCGACGGCCGTGCTGCCCGAGCGGGAGTTGTCACGCTATCGGTACAAGGTCGACGCCGGCGCCGAGTACGTCGTGATGGGACCCATTTACGACCCGGACGCGCTCCGTGCGTTCCTCGACACGATCGGCGAGTTGCGTGTGCCGACCCTCGCGATCGTCCGCGCCTTCGAGAGCGCGCGGCAGGCCGAGCGACTGGCCTTCGAGGAACCTGACGTGGAAGTGCCCGCGACCCTCGTTCGCCGCATGGTGGAAGCGGAAGCCTGCGGCGAGGCGGCGGCCGAAGCGCAGCGGATTGCGGCCGAACTCGTCGTGGCCATTCGTCCTCTGGTCGAAGGACTCATCCTCGCTGGCCCGGCGGGCGATGCGTCAGTGGCTCTCGACCTGTTGAGTGCCGCGTCCGTGGAGGGCGTTCCCCCGTCCTGAGCCGTTCAGAGGCGCGTGATACACTGCCGCAGTCCTTTCGGATGTGGAGATTGATGCATGGCGATACTCGGGCGTGAGCGTGCCCACACGGAGGAAGAGGTCGTAGCCGGGGGGGACGCCGCCACCCGTGCGCTCTCGTCCACGGCGGTCGAGAACGACTTCGTCGAGCACGTCTACGAGAAACTCGCCAAGGTCTACGACCTGACATTCGGTCCGACCCTGCACCCGGGACGCGTGCAGGCGCTGCAGCGGATGAAGATGCACCCGGGCGACAGGCTGCTCGAGGTAGGCGTGGGCACCGGCATCAATGCGGTCATGTATCCGAAGTTCGTGGACGTGACCGGTATCGACTTCTCGTCCTCGATGCTCGAGAAGGCGCGCGAGCGCGTGGTGCGGAAGGGGATGACCAACATCCGGCTGCTGCAGATGGACGCGCAGGACATCAAGTTCGACGACGATACGTTCGACATCGTTTACGCGCCGTACCTCATCAGCGTCGTGCCCGATCCAGTGCAGGTGGCGCGCGAGATGCGCCGGGTGTGCAAGCCTGGCGGCCGCATCATCTTCCTGAACCACTTTCTGAGTCCGAACGCGCTGTTGTCGAAGGCCGAGCGCGCCATCTCGCCGCTCACGGTGCACATCGGCTTCAAGTCGGACCTCGACCTGCCCGCGTTCCTCGCCCAGGCGCAGCTCACCCCCATCTCCATCGAGAAGGTGAACATCCCGCGTATCTGGTCGCTCGTGACCTGCGTCAAGGATTGACTGCCCCGGCCGTGCCACGGTCGACGCCTGACGCCAGCCTGCGGGGGCTCAGATCATTGCCGACAACATGCCGGCGGCGACGTCGGCACCGTTCACCAGCGGGCGCTCAGGCGGCTCCGGCTGCGACAGCAGGGCCTCGATCTCGTCATCCCACCTCGCCGACGCCAACGTCTGTTGCGTGATGTGGCGCGCCCGCAGCACCCGCGGCATCGCCGCGACCATCACGTCGTACTCCCGGAAGCGTCCGCGGTCGGTGTAGAGCAGCGCGGTGCGATTGGCCACGCACTCCGAGACGATCCCGTACCCCGGCTTCGATACGACCGCATCGCACGCCGCGACGAGGTCCTCGTAGCGCAGCCCCTGTGCTCGAAGCCAGTCGCGCGGGATCTCGAGCGCGTCTTTCGGAAGGGTCGCGGGGTCGCTGGCCGCTCCGCCGGAGATGACGAGCCGGTACGGCGCACCTTCGTGGTGCGCAAGGTTCCAGCCTGCGATGCCATAGCCGCCGAACGACAGCAGCACCAGCGGACGACGCTCGCCGGCGAGGCGCAGCACGCGGCGGGTATCGGCAGGGTCGCTCGAGGAGCGGCGGGCGATCCACGGCATGTCGAGCTTCGTCGAAAAGCCCTCGAAACCGCCTGCCATCGGCAGACGCCACGCGGCGCTGGCCTCGGCATGTCGGGCACGGAGCCTGCCGGGCAGCGCGTCGTAGCCCGGGTGGTCCGCCGTGAAGTCTTCGTAGATCCAGTCCCAGGTGAAGTTGGCCAGCGCGACTGCGGGAATGTCGGCACGGCGGGCGGCGGAACAGGGCATGGCAGGCACGTCGCAGACGACGACGCGCGTCGCTCGATCGGTGAAGTGTCGCGCGAGCCGGCCTGCCTGCACGTCGGCCGTGTCTTCGAACGCAGCCGCGGCCGTCAGCGTCGCCGGGATGTCGAGTTCGAGGCTGTCACGCTGCACGGCGCCCGTGTCGCACGCCAGGTCGACGATGGTGACGGGCACGCGGATGGTGCGGTCGAGCAGCCAGCGCGAGGCGACGGTGTAGACCGTGATCGGCAGCGACGGACACAAATTGCCCAGAGCGTTGATCACCTCGACCTGCCGGCTGGCGTGGCCGAAGCCGTGACCTGAAATGCAGAAGGCGACCGACACGCTCAGTTGACGGCGCTGGTGGCGGGCGCGTCCGCAGAGGGCTCCGTCACGTCTTGTGCGAACGCGAGCGCCAGTACCTCGTCGAGGGCCTTCACGGGCACGAACCGCATGTCCTTGCGGGCTTCGGCGGGGAGTTCGTCGATGTCCTGCGCGTTCTGGGCTGGCAGGAGGAAGGTCTTGATGCCGAGGCGCCGGGCGGCGAGGGCCTTCTCCTTGATGCCGCCGACCGGCAGCACCAGGCCCGTCAGCGTGATCTCCCCGGTCATCGCCACGTCGTCGCGCACCGCCTGACCGCGTGCAGCGCTGAGGATGGCGGTGGCCATCGTGATCCCGGCCGAGGGGCCGTCCTTCGGGATCGCGCCGGCCGGGACGTGGACGTGCAGATCGTGTTTGCTCAGGAACTCTTCCGAGATGCCGAGCGACGCCGCGTGGGCGCGGATGTGGCTGAGCGCGGTGCGAGCCGATTCCTGCATCACCTCACCGAGCTGTCCGGTCAGCACCACGTTACCTTTGCCACCGGGCATCAGCGTGGCCTCGATGAAGAGGACGTCACCGCCGGCTTCGGTCCACGCGACACCAGTGGCCACGCCGGGCCGCGACAACCTGAACGCGACGTCGTTCTTGAAGCGGGGCGGGCCGAGGTACTCGGGCACCTGCTCGGCACCGATGCGATACGGCGTGTCGATCTGGACGAGCCGCATCGGCTCCGACTCTCCGGGCGGCGCTCCGGGGGGCGCAGCCGGTTCGTCGCGCGGCAGTTCCATCGGCGGCTCGTCGGAGGGCGGGTCGCCTGCGTCGGGCGGCGTGCGCCCCGGTTCTTCGCGTTCAGGCTCGGGCGTCGGCGCGGGAGGCTCGCGTCGTTCCGGTTCAGGCGCCGGCGTCGGCGGCGGTTCGCCGGCTGGCGCGGGTGGTTCCGCCGGTGCGTCGGGTGAGGCCAGCAGACGGGCCGCCGAGGCCGGCACGTCGGCCACGGGCGACAGGTCTCCCGCTGGTTTCCGGGTGGTGTCGACACCAGCGACCTGCGCCGCGATCTTCCGGGCGATGGTGCCGACCTGCCGCTCCAGCGTCCGGACGCCCGCCTCGCGCGTGTACTCGCTGATCACGCGGCGCAGCGCCGCGTCGGTCAGGTCGAGCGCGTGGTCCGGCAGGCCGTGCTCCCTCAACTGCCGGGGAATCAGATAGGCCCGCGCGATGTGCTGCTTGTCTTCTTCGGTGTAGCCGCTGAGGGGAATGATCTCCATGCGGTCGATCAGTGCGGGATGAATGGTGCCGAGCTGATTGGCGGTGGCGATGAAGAGCACCTTCGACAGGTCGATCGGGACCTCCAGATAGTGATCGCGGAACGCGTGGTTCTGCGCCGGGTCGAGCACCTCGAGCATCGCGGAGGCCGGGTCGCCCTGGTAGCCCGCCGACACCTTGTCGATCTCGTCGAGCATGAAGACGGGGTTGCTCGAGCCTGCCTGCTTGAGCGCCTGAACGAGCCGGCCCGGCATCGATCCGATGTAGGTGCGGCGATGCCCGCGGATCTCGGCCTCGTCACGCACGCCGCCGAGCGAGATGCGCACGAACTTGCGGTTCATCGCCCGCGCGATCGATTGACCGAGCGACGTCTTGCCCACGCCGGGAGGCCCGACGAAGCAGAGGATCGGTCCTTTCATATCGCCCTTGAGCTTGCGGACGGCAAGGTACTCGACGATGCGTTCCTTCACACGATCCAGATCGTAGTGGTCTTCGTCGAGCACCCGCCGCGCTTCGATCGGATCGAGACGGTCCTCGGTCGTGACGCTCCACGGCACCTCGAGCACCCAGTCGACGTAGGTGCGGACCATCTGCTGCTCGGGCGAGTTCGGTGACATGCGCTCGAGGCGATCGATCTCCTTCGAGATCTGCTTGAACACGGGCTCGGGTACTTTCGCCTCTTCGAGGCGGCGCCGGAGTTCGGCGGTTTCTTCGCCCTCCTCCTCGCCCAGTTCCGCCTGAATGGCCTTCAGTTGCTGGCGCAGGTAGTACTGGCGCTGCGCGTCGCTCATCTCCTGCTGCGCCTGGGACTCGATCTTGCCCTTGAGTTCCAGCAACTCGACTTCGCGCCGCAGGGCCGAGGTGATGGCGCTGAGCTTCACCTTCAGGTCGTCCTGCTCGAGCAGGAGCTGCTTGTCCTCGGGTTTCATGTCGATGAGCGTCGCCAGGAGGTACACGAGGCGCAGGGGCTCGTCGATGCCCGAGACGATGGACCTGAGGTCGGGCGACAGGCCGGTGGCCAGCGAAAACGCCTTCTCGACCAGGTCGCGCAGGGTCCGCACGTACGCGTCGATCTCGAGGGTCGACGTGTCGGGCTCCGGCGCCGCGGTGATCGCGGCATCCATCACGTTTCCGTCACGGGTGATCTCGTCGATGCGGACGCGGGCGATGCCCTCGACGAGCACCTGCAGTCCCATGGCACCCTTGGCCATCTGGCGAACGACGGCGACGGTTCCGACCTTGCGCAGCTGCGACGCTGTCGGGTCGTCGGCGTCTCCGACCTGCATCACCAGCACCAGCATCCGATCGGCCGCGAGGGCCCGGTTGACCGCGTCGACGGAGACCGGGCGATTGACCGCGAGCGGCTGAACCGTCAGGGGGAACACCACGGTGCTGCGCAGGGGCAGCACGGGCAGGCGGCCTGGAAGAGCCGGGGTTTCAGGGGTGGAATCAGCCACGGTCGGTTGCTCCGGTGTTGACCAGCGTCGTCGGGCAGCTCACAGCGTCAGTCTATCCCACCCCTGCCGCCCGTCCTGACCGAGGCGGGGGGACGGGCCTCGGCTGCGAGTGTGCCGCCGAATTGGGTATCATGCCGCATGCTCGCGATGCGCCCCACCGACGCCGAATACGCGCCCAGCCACGCGAACTACGTGAGCCGTGTGCCGGATGGGCTGCTCTTCGAGACGCTCGACTCACAGCCGGAGGTCCTGCGTGACCTCGTCGGCACGATCGATGACGACCGCGCGGCTCTGCCCTCGGCACCCGGCAAGTGGAGTCTGAAGGACCTGTTGAACCACATCAGCGACGCCGAGCGCGTGTTCGCGGTGCGGCTGCTGTGGTTTGCCCGTGAACCCGGCTCGTCGCTGCCGTCGTTCGACCAGGACGCCTGGGTGCCCAGGGCCGATGCGCACCGGCGGTCGCTGACGGATCTGTGCGACGAGTTCGACGCGGTGCGGCGCGCGACGCACGCGCTGCTGCAGAGCCTGCCCGAGGGGGCCGCCGGCCAGGAGGGCCTGGCGAGTGGGCATCCTGTCAGCGTGCGCGCCCTCGCCTGGATCATCGCAGGCCATGCGCAACACCACATCGAGCGGTTGCGCGAGCATCTCCATCGGGGCGCGTGAGCCACGCACCACCTGGCCAGGGTCGTCAGTACACCCCTGGCACCAGCCGCGCGCGTACTCGGCGCTGGTACGCCCGGTACGTCTCGCCGTGAGCGGCAAGCAGCCCGCGCTCCTCGAACGGGACGGCCACCACGAGGTAGACGATGCTCGAGAGGGCAAACGAGGCCCGTGTCACCGTCATGACCGGCGCGCCCAGCACCATCAGGATCCATCCGAAGTAGATCGGGTGTCGCACCAGTCCGTACAGGCCCGATGTCTCGAGCGGCTGGAGGAGCGCGTTGGTCCGCGGCGGCCTCACCCCGGCGAGTGAGCGCACGTCGATTCGGCGCGCGGCGATGATCGTGACGAGAGCACCCACCAACTGGACGGAGATGAACAGGGGTTCCCACCTCGCAGGTGCGGCGTACACGGTGCCGGGCAGCGGCTGCCACCAGTGGCAGCATGCGAGGAACAGCAGGCTCGACATCCACACGTAGAGCGGACGCTCGAACTCCGGGCCCGCGAGCCGGACGATGGCATCCTTCGCGCCCGTGCGTGCCAGCACGCTGTGATGCAGGGCGAAGGCGCTGAACAGCAGCACGTTGACGAGCGCGGGAACGACCCAGGGCGTCGCCGCCGGCGCCACGTCGGCGAACGCGACGACGTAGGCCCGGGCGGCATAGGCCAGCGACAGGGCGAAGGCGGCGGCACCGCTCCAGCTGACGAGTCGGACGATCCAGGAGTGATGCACGACGGGCAGGCACCACCGGGACGGCGGCTGACCGCATAGTATAGTGCCGGCTATGGCGTCGCGCCCCCGCGTCGTGGTGTCTGGTATCGGTGTCGTCTCTCCATTCGGCGTCGGGCGGCAGTGCTACTGGACGTCCATCATGGAGGGTCGCAGCGGCACGCGACGCATCGACGAGTTCGACCCCAGCCCCTTCGCGTCACAGGTGGCGGCGCCCCTGCCGCCGCTGTCGATCGACGACGCGCTGGAGGTCGGCGACCTGGGGGCGGAGGCCGCAGACGCCCTTCGTGAACGTGCCGACGCGCGACGTTACTCGCGCGCCTCGCTGGCAGGCGTCATCGCCGCGCGTGAAGCGTGGGCCGACGCAGGGCTGGGTGCCGGGCATACCAACGCGGGCGTCATCATCGGCACCGGCGGTGGTGGCATCGAACTCGGCGAGCGGCAATACCGCGAGTTCTTCACCGACGGCCAGAAGCGCGTCACGCCGTACGCCATCCCGGTGTCCATCTGCGGGATGCTGTCGAGCGAGATTTCGATCGCCCTGCAGTTGCACGGCATCAGCCACGTCCTGTCCACTGGGTGCACCAGTTCGACGGATGCCACTGGCTATGCGTTGTCGTTGCTGCGCGCCGGCGAGGCCGACGTGCTGCTCTGCGGCGGCGTGGATGCGTGCGTCACGCCCGGCATGATCTACGGCTTCTCACGCATGCGTGTCGTCTCCACGCGCTACAACGGCAGCCCGGAACGGGCGTCCAGGCCTTTCGATACGGGACGCGACGGCTTCGTGCTCGGGGAGGGCGCCTGGATGTACGTGCTCGAGAACGAAGACCGTGCCCGGGCGAGGGGCGCGCACGTCTACGCTGCCGTCGAGGGCTACGGATCGACCTGTGACGCGTACCATCGAGTGCAGATGGATCCCGAGGGAACACAGATCATGGCCGCCATGCGGCTCGCGCTGTCGCGTGCCGCGCGCGCCCCGGAGGACATCGGCTACGTGAACTTCCACGGCACGTCCACCCAGCTCAACGACGCAATCGAGCTGCGGTGCGTACAGGAGGTCTTCGGCGCGCACACGTCCACGATGTGCGGGTCGTCGACCAAGTCGATGGTTGGCCATCCACAGGGCGCCAGTGGCGCCTGTGGCATCGTGACCACCGCGCTGGCCCTCGATCGGCACTACCTGCCGCCCACCATCAACGTCGACGAACTCGACCCCGCGTGCGACATGGACGTGCTGCCGAACCGGGGACGCGCCGAGGCAGTCGACGCGGCGCTGTGCAACTGCCTCGGGTTCGGCTCGAAGAACAGCGCCGTGGTGCTCGGCAGGGGAGACGCGTAAGTGTCGTATGACGTGGTGATTTCAGGCGCCGGACCCGCCGGAAGCTTTGCCGCGCTGCGACTGGCGCAGGCTGGCGCGCGCGTCCTGCTGATGGACCGCGCCAGGTTTCCGCGGGAAAAGCTCTGCGGCGACACTCTCAACCCCGGTGCGATGGCCCTGCTGCGGGCGCACGGGCTGGGCGACGACGTGGCGCGTCTCGGCCTGCCCATCGATGGCATGGTCGTGACGAGCGGCACCGGTGTGCGCATCGAGGGGCGGTACGGTGATGGTCTCGTGGGCTGCGCCATCCGTCGGCGTGACCTCGATCGCCGTCTGCTCGACGCGGCCCTGTCGGCCGGCGCGGCGTTCGAAGACCACACGACCGTCGTGGGACCGCTCGTCGCCGGCGTGGCTCGCCGGTCCCGCGTCGTCGGAGTCAGGGTGCGCGGCCTTGCGGGTGATGTCGTCTCGGTGCCCGCCCGCGTGACGATCGCCGCCGACGGGCGGCGGTCGCCGGTCGCTCTCGCGCTCGGCCTGGCGCGTCATCCGCGGTGGCCGCGGCGCTGGGCCATTGGCGCCTACTACGATGGCGTGGCCGGCTGCGGGCGCGTCGGCGAGATGCACGTGCGTCCGGGGTCGTACATCGGCGTCGCCCCGTCGACGGGCGGCCTCGCCAACGTCTGTCTCGTGACCAGTGCCCGCGAAGGCTTCGCGACGCCCACGGCGATGCTCGATCGCGCGATCGCGGGTGACCCGCTGCTGCGCGACCGGTTCTCGATGGCCGCGCGGGTGACCGGCGCGATCACGCTCGGCCCACTTGCGCTGGACGCGTCGGCGGCTGGCATCGACGGGCTGCTGCTTGCCGGCGATGCGGCCGGTTTCGTCGACCCCATGACCGGCGACGGGATGCACCTCGCGCTGCGTGGAGGACAACTTGCTGCACGAGTTGCGCTCGAGATGCTGGACGACCCCGGCCTCGACGGTGCGGCGCGACTGGGCAGGCTTCGCCGGGAGGCGTTCTCGTTCAAGCTGCGTTTCAACCGGCTGCTCCGTACGGTCGTCGGCACCCCGATGGGCGTGCACGTCGGCGCGGCAGGTGCGAGCCTGTTGCCCTTCGTCGTCCGGCGCATCATCGCGACGGCCGGAGACGTCGCTCTGGCGCGTGAGCACGCCGCGTGACGAGCGGCGCGTCACTCGGCGCGTTGGCCACCCATCCGCTCGTTGCGCTGGGGGTGGTCGTCGTCACGATGGTCGGCGAACGCATGCTGTCCGGTCGCCACGAACGGCGCTTACGCGCCCTGGGGGCCGTCGAGCCGGCCGATGACGTGTACGGGTGGATGCAGTTCGTGTACCCGACGGGCTTCGCGGCCTGTCTGCTCGAGGGATGGTGGCGCGGCCCCGAGTGGACCACGGTGAGCGCATCCGGCCTGCTCGTCTTCATCGCCGGCAAGGCGATCAAGTACGTGGCCATGACGACACTGGGCGACCGCTGGACCTTTCGCGTGCTTCCCCAGCCAGGCGCGCCCCTGGTGGACCGCGGCATCTACCGGTGGCTGCGCCACCCGAACTACGTGGGCGTCGGCGGTGAGATCCTGGGCATCGCGTTGTGGATGCGGGCGCCGGTGGCTGGCGCGGTGTTCACCGTGGCTTTCGGCTGGCTGCTCCGCGCGCGCATTCGCGTGGAAGAGCGCGCCCTGGAATCGGCGGCCGCGCAATGACTGCCCGGGATGACAACGCCAGCGATGCGGTTCGGGGTACGGCGGCGGTGCGACCTCCGTGGTGGGTCGGGTTGCTCGACCTCGCCATCGTCGTGACGTGCGTCCTGCTGATCTCGGCCATCGTCTGGGGAGGCCCGCGCGTACGATTCGCCGACGTGCGCATCACCGCCACGTCGCTCTGGAAGCTCGGGAGCGTCGCCGTGCTCCTGCTGGCGGTTCGGCACGGGCTCTACCGTGCGCCGACCACGTTCGCGGTCGCCCGCACCTGGTGGCGCTTCGTGTCGCGCGACGCGGGTGTCCTCCGCGCGGCGCCGTGGGTCGCGACGACGCGGCTGACGGTGCTCGTCGCCACCTATGTCGCGGTGATCGTCATCGGCTATCCGTCAGAACGCCCACCGTTCCGCGTCGCCACGAGCGAGGCCGGCAACCTCCTGGCGCGGTGGGACGCGGGCTGGTACCTCGGGATCGCCGAGCAGGGCTACAACTACTGGGGCAATGCCAGCCAGCAGACCAACGTGGCCTTCTTTCCGGCCTATCCGCTGACCGTGCGGGCGGTGGGCAGCCTGATTGGCGCGCGCTGGGGATCGCCCGAGGACGCGAGCGACTCGTTCGAGGCCTTCACCGAGCGGCGCCACGTGCGCATGCTGCAGGCCGGCTGGATGGTGTCGATCGCGGCCCTGGTCGTGGGGCTGGCCTACATGTTCAGGCTGGCCAGGGAACTCACCGGTTCGGACGAGGCGGCGGGACGGGCGGTGATGCTGGCCGCGACGTACCCGTTCGCCTTCTTCTTCGGCGCGTTCTACACGGAGGCCTTCTTTCTCGCGTGCGCGGTCGCCGCCTGTTATCACTTCCGGCACCGGCAGTGGGGCTACGCGGCCGCCGCGGGTCTGGTCGCGGGCCTCACTCGTCCAAACGGTTGCCTGCTCAGCGTGGCGCTGGGCCTCATGGCGCTCGAGCACTGGCGTACTGACCGCTACCGGTGGTCGACGCTGGCCACCTCGTTGCTGGTCGCGTCGTGCGCGGGTCTCGGCATGCTCGTGTACACGGCGTGGCTGTACGGGCTGACGGGTGAGTGGTTCGTCTGGATGAAGGCGCACGGCGCCTGGGGACGCCATTTCTCGGGGCTGCACATCCTGTTGGCGCAGCGCTGGGACAGCCTGTGGTCCGTCGGGCTGTACGAGTACTCGGTCATCTACACCGTCGAGTTGTTCAACATGGCCGCCACGTTCCTCGTGGTGGCACTGAGCTGGCCTGTCGGCCGCCGGCTCGGCTGGGCCTACGCAGCCTGGTTGCTCGTCACTGTGGTACCGCCGCTGTTCATGGGCGGCTTTCTCTCGATGGGTCGAGTGACGGCCACCCTGTTTCCGATCTTCATCTATCTCGGCGCCCGAATGACACCCGCCGCCATGCCGCACACACTGCTGGTCGCCTTTGGCCTCCAGGTTGCCTTCGCGGTCATGCACTTCACCTGGCGACAGGTGTACTGAACCCGCCGCACGGCGAGCGCGGCGGCCGTACGCCGCGTGAATCCCTGACATCGCGGGCCACGTCCGAACGAGACGGCGCGGAGTCCTAAGGCGATGGCGTCAGGCGTGCGCGTGCCGTCCCGAGTGCCCCTCACGAGTGTGCATATAATGCGGACGATCGCTGTCATGCGCCTCGATGAAGACTGGACGACAGATTCCGCCGGCCGGTGGCTGTGGCCGTTGGGCCGTTGCGCCCGAGTTGGCGTCGCCGTGCTCCTGTGCTGGGGAGCACCGTGGTCGCCCGTGGGCGCGCAGGTCCAGGTGCGGCGGCCGGCACAGGTCGCAGCGGAACCTCCGCCTCGGCCAGCCTTCGAGCTGACGCCGTGGATGCAGGCGCTGAACGAGGGTGATGCCGAGGCAGCGCTCGCGGCCGTTCGCGGCGAGTCCCGGGAGATCCAGGCCCTCGTCCGCGGCCGCCTGGCAGAACGGCGGGGGGCGTACGCCGAGGCCGAGGTCGCCTATGGCCAGGCCATGGCGGCCGATCCCGTTGGCGACGGGGCGCTCGCCCTGGCGGATCTGTGGGTCTACACCGGACGCGCTGCGGATGCGGATCCGCTCTGGGAAGCGGCCCTGGCCACCGGCCAGCGCGAGCGAACGGGCCCCACCTTGCGGAGGGCGGCCATCGCCGCGCACCGGCTCGGTCGCGTCCGGCTCGCAAACTCCTACTTTCAGACGGCGGCCGGGCTCACGCCGGAGGACCCCGGCCTGCACACGGCCTGGGGCAACCTCTTCCTCGAGAAGTACAACGAAGCCGAGGCGCGGGCCTCCTTCGACAGTGCCCTGAAGGTCTACGACCGCTGGGTGCCGGCGCTCATCGGCCTGGCACGCTCGGTGGCCGATACGAATCCCACCGTCGCCGAGCGGACGGCCCGGCAGGTGCTCGCCATAGATGCCAGTCAGCCCGATGCGCTGGCGCTGCTGGCGTCACAGGCGATCGACGCCGTCAAGCGCGACGAGGCGCGGCGCTATCTCGACCGGGTCCTCGAGGCGAATCCCCGCCACGTCGAGTCGCTGGCCCTGCTGGCGGCCATCGCGCGGCTGGAAGACGACGAGGCGGAAGTGGCGCGCCTGGTTGCCAGGGCGCTCGAGATCCATCCCACCAATGGCCACGTGCACCGGATCATCGGTGAACGCGTCGCGCGGCAGTATCGATTCGACGAGGCGGTCGCGCATCTGCGCACGGCGGTCGAACTCGACCCTGGCAACAGTCGGGCCCAGGCGACGCTCGGTCTGCACCTGCTGCGCACCGGAGACGAGGCCGCGGCACGGCGCGCGCTCGAACTCGCGTTCACCGGCGATGCCTACGACGCCGTGACCTACAACCTGTTGAGTCTGCTCGACGCCCTCGATGGGTTCACGACGGTCACCGCAGGGTCGTTGGTCGTGAAGCTGCACGAACAGGACGCGCCGGTGCTCCAGCAGTATCTCGTGCCGCTGGCCACCGAGGCGCTCGACACGCTGTCGCGGCGCTACGACTTCGTGCCGGAAGGTCCGATCCTCGTCGAGGTGTTCCCGCGCCACGACGATTTCGCCGTGCGCACGATGGGGCTGCCCGGCATGCTGGGGGCGCTCGGTGCCTGCTTCGGGCGCGTGGTGACGATGGATTCGCCTCGGGCGCGTCCGCCCGGCACCTTCAACTGGGCGGCGACGCTGTGGCACGAGCTGGCGCACGTGATCACCCTGCAGATGTCGGCGAATCGGCTGCCGCGGTGGCTGAGCGAGGGGGTGTCGGTGCACGAGGAGGTGCGGGCGCGTGCCGGCTGGGGGCTCGAGTCGCAGCTGCTCTTCGCCCAGGCGTATGCCTCGAACCGTCTCATTCCGCTCGCCGAACTCAACGCCGCGTTCTCGCGCGGCGAGACCATCAACCTGGCCTACTTCCAGGCCTCCGTTCTCGTCGACCACCTCGCTCGACGCTTCGGGGAGCCGGCTCTGCACGCGTTCATCCGGTCGTTTGCCACCGGTCTCTCCGAGGAGGAGGCTCTGCGGGCGAGCTTCGAGACGGACTGGAGCGGCCTGCAGACGTCGTTCGACGCGTTCGTCGGGGAGCGGTACGGGCAGGTCAGGAGCGCTCTCGCTGATATCGACGAGACACCCCCGGGGCGCACCGCGACGGCGACGACGTGGGCCGAGTTCGCCGACCGGCACCCTGGCAACTTCCGCGTGCAGATGACCGCGGCGACGCCGCTCATCAGACTCGGTGCGCTCGACGCGGCGCACAAGGTGCTGGAACGCGCGGCGGCCCTCGTACCGTTTGCCACGGGCGACGACAGTCCATGGCGCCTACTCGCCGCGGTGGCCACGCGTCAGGATCGTCCCGAGGACGCTCGCCGATACATGGCCCGCCTGCTCGATGTCGACCACACCGCCGCCCAGCCGCTGCGGCAGCTGGTGGCGCTCGCGCGCGAGGCCGGCGACGACGTGCAACGAAAGCAGGCGGCCGACCGTTTGATCGAGATAGACCCGTTCGATGCCGCAGCGCATTCGGCGCTCGGTGAACTGGCGTTGGCGCGCGGTGACCTGGCCGAGGCGCTGCGCGAGTTGCAGACGGCCGTGGACGCCGGCCCGCCCAACCCGGCGGAGGCTCTCACGTCGCTCGCCGACGTGACCTTGCGCACAGGAGACGCCGCACTGGCCAGGCAGCATCTGATTCGGGCCCTCGAAGGTACTCCGCGTTACGAACGGGCGCAGGAACTGCTGTTGCAGATCGTGGACGGTCAGCACGGCGGAGGTGAGCAGCCGTGACGCGCAGGTTCCCAGCCCGGCCCGGATGGCGATGGGCCCTTGGCGCCCTTGCGATCGTCGTGAGCCTGCTCGGCGGCGGCACGGTGCTCGACCTCGTCGCGCAGTTCGCCGACGACAGCGACCCGCGTTTCGCCGGCATGCGCTGGCGCTTCACGCGCATCCAGTACGACGCGCACAACGCCAACGCCTTCCGCGCGCGGTACTGGTTCGACTCGTGGGCCATCGACGGGCCGGCGGCCGAGCAGAACCTGACACGCCGGTTGAAGGCGGTCACGGCAATCGACGTCGGCGAGCCAATCGTCCTGCGCATCGAAGACCCCGAGCTGTTCAACAACCCGTGGGTGTACTTCGTCGAGCCGGGTACCCTGCGATTCCGCGAGAGCGAGGTGCCGATTCTGCGCGAGTTCCTGCTGCGAGGGGGCACGGCGGTGCTCGACGACTTCCACGGCGACTTCGAGATGGCCAACGTGCTCGCCGAGTTCGCGCGGGTGTTCCCGGACCGCGAAGTGGTCACGCTGACGACCGACCATCCCATTTTCAATGGCTTCTACCAGATCGACGAGTACCCGCAGATTCCCGGTCTCGGTTCGTTCATCTCGGGCCGCACCTGGGAGAAGGGCGGTGTCGTCCCGGAGCTGCGCGCCATCGAGGACGATGACGGGCGCGCCATGGTGCTCATGAACTGGAACACCGACATGGGGGACGGCTGGGAGTGGTCCAACGTCGACGAGTATCCGGGCTACATCCAATACACCGCGCAGGCCTATCGCATGATGATCAACGAGATCATCTACTCGCTCACCCACTGACGTCGCCGGTCGCGACGACCTCGCCGCACGAGAGAGGCACCCGTTGAACGACATCGCGCATCATGGCGCACAGACCCTGAGCCCCGAGGACGCACGCACGCTGGTGAACCGCGTGGCGGACAGCCGCGCCCGTGTGCTCGCCGAGCTTCGCAAGGTGGTGGTGGGCCAGGACGAGTCGGTGGACCTCGTGCTCGCCGCGCTCTTCGCGGGCGGGCACTGTCTGCTGACCGGCGTGCCCGGGCTCGCCAAGACCCTGCTCGTGCGCACGCTCGCGCAGATTCTGGATCTGGGCTTCCGGCGCATCCAGTTCACGCCAGACCTGATGCCCGCCGACATCACCGGAACCGAAGTGCTCGACGAGGCCGATGGCATTCGCGCACTGCGCTTCGTCCGGGGACCGGTCTTCACCCAGATGCTGCTGGCCGACGAAATCAACCGCACGCCGCCCAAGACGCAGGCCGCCCTGCTGGAGGCCATGCAGGAGGGGCACGTGACGGCCGCGGGACGCAGCTACCAGCTCGAGCCCCCGTTCTTCGTGCTGGCCACGCAGAACCCGATCGAGCTGGAAGGGACCTATCCGCTGCCCGAGGCCCAGCTCGATCGCTTCCTCTTCAACATCGTCATGACCTACCTGCCGGAAGACGAGGAGGTGCAGGTGGTGACGCGCACGACCGGCGTGCGCGGCGCGCCGCCCGACCGCGTCCTCTCGCGCGAGGACATCGTGCAGATTCAGGGGCTCGTCCGGCACGTCGTTGTCGCCGAGGACGTGGCGCGCTACGCGGTGCGGCTGTCGGCCGCGTCACGGCCCGGGCAGCCCGGCGTGCCCGACTTCGTGACCCGCTACGTGAAGTGGGGCGCGGGGCTTCGTGCATCGCAGGCCCTCGTGCTCGGCTCCAAGGCGCGCGCCCTGATGATGGGACGCGCCCACGTCACGGTCGAGGACATCCGCCGGCTCGCGGCGCCCGTGTTCCGTCACCGCGTCCTGACCAATTTCCAGGCCGAGTCCGAGGGGCTCACCCCCGATACCATCGTGACCAGGCTACTCGAGACCGTCCCGGCGCCATCGAGCGGGTTGGGTTGACATGAGCCTGCCCACGCCCGCGGCCTCGCGCTTCCTCTCGCCGCAGATCGTGAGCGGGCTGGGCTCGATCGAGCTGAAGGCACGCACGGTCGTGGAAGGGCTGCTGCTCGGGCTGCATCGCAGTCCGTACCGCGGCGCGAGCGTCGAGTTCGCCGAGTACCGGCAGTATCTGCCGGGCGACGATCCCGCCATGGTCGACTGGAAGGTCTTCGCGCGCAGTGACAGGCACTACGTCAAGAAGTTCGAACTCGACACCAACGTCGAGGCCTCGCTGCTCGTCGACGTCAGCGCGTCCATGGGCTACGGCGGCCGGCACGGCATGACGAAACTCGAGTACGCGTCGTGCCTCTCCGCCTCGCTCGCGTACCTGCTGGCGGGCCAGCGCGACGCCGTGGGTCTCGCGCTCTTCGACGCGACCTTGCGCGACTACGTGCCGCCGTCGGCCCGCCCGGGGCAGTTGGTGAAGGTGCTCGTCACGCTCGACCGCGTCGTGCCCGGCGAGACGTCGGATACGGGCGCGGCACTCCGCCAGGTGGCCGAGCGTCTCCGTCGCCGTGGCCTGGTCGTCGTGTGTTCCGACCTGCTCGACGACGTGGACCGCGTGATCGCCGGACTGCGGCTGGTACGGGCACGTGGGATGGAAGTGGTCGTCTTCCACGTTCTCGACGAGGACGAGTTGACGTTTCCATTCGAGCGGGCCTCGACCTTCCGGGACATCGAGACGGGTGAGCAGGTGCTCACCGATCCGCGCGTAATTCGCGAGCGGTACCTGGCGGCCATCACGACGATGCAGGAGACCTACCGCCGGGAGCTGCGCGCCGCCGGCATCGACTATCAGCTCGTGTCGACGTCCGCGCCGCTCGACGCCACGCTTCTGGGCTGGCTCGGTCAGCGGGGGCGCACGCTGTAGGGCGACGTCATGGGCTTTCTGTCGCCGCTCTTCCTGCTCGGGCTCGGAGCCATCGCGGTGCCGGTGCTGCTGCACCTGTTCCGCCGCGAGGTCGCACCGGACGTCCCGTTCGCCGCCGTGCGCTACCTGCAGCCCACGCGCATCGAGCGGCAGGAGCGGCGGCGCATCCAGGACTGGCTGCTGTTGCTGCTGCGGGCGCTGGCGCTCGCGTTGCTCGCGCTGACGTTCGCCCGGCCGTATGTGGCCCGCACCCTGCCAGAGCCACCGCCCGTCGTCATCGCCATGGACAGGTCCTACAGCATGGCGCCGGCGGCAACGCTCGCGGCCGCCCGCGCGGCGGCGGTGGACGTGCTCGACGGTGTCCCCGCGGGGACGCCCGTCGCCCTCGTGGCCTTCGACGATCGTGCGACGGTGCTCGCCGAGCCAACGACCGACCATGGCGGCGTCCGCGCCCTCGTGGCCGGGCTTCAGCCGGGCTTCGGCAGTACGCGCTACGGCGCGGCACTCGAGGCGGCCCGCGGCCTGCTGGACGGACGTCCGGGCCGGGTCGTCGTCGTGACGGACCTGCAGGCGCGCGGCTGGACGCAGGGCACGGCGAGCCTCGCCGACAACGTGACGCTGGAGGTCGTGGGCGTGGGAAGCCGGGTCGACAATCTGATCGTTCGCGATCTCACCGTGCTGCCCACAACCGCGAAGACCGTTGTCAGCAACGCCGGGAGCCGCGACGTGTCGGCGCAGGTCCGGCTGTTGCGCGACGATGTCGAGGTGGCGGCGCGTCCCCTCACCCTGGCGGGCAACAGTTCGGCGGAAGTGGAGTTCGACGGCGCCTGGTCCGCTGGCACGTATGTCGCGGAAGTCGACGACCCCGCGGGATTCGTGGCCGACAATCGCCGCGTGTTCGTGCTGGGCGACGCACCGCCGGTCCGCGTGCGCCTGCTGGTGGGCGACACGACCGATCGGCCGATGACGTACTTTCTCGACCGCGCATTCGAGGCGCTCGGCAGCGATCAATCGCGGCGCTTCGCCGTCGCCACGGCCGAGGGGGTCGAGGGCCTCCAGGCGACCAACGTTGCCGACGCCGACCTGTCCATCTGGCTCGCGGCGACCGGTGTCGACCGGCGACAGGTTGGCATGCTCGAAGGGTACGTCCGCGACGGCGGGCGCCTGCTCGTCGTGTGTGGCCCGGCACTCGACCCGCGCGTCGCCGACGTCGTCACGCGCCCGTTCGGCATGACGCTGGCGCCGGCCGCCGAGGCGGGCCCGCCGCCTGGGGGGTTGGTGGCAGACGACGCGCGCCACCCTGTGCTCGCCGCCCTCGGTGAGTCGCGCGTGGCGCTCGGACGGGCCCAGGTCTCGCGCGCTTGCGCGCTGGACGTGGCCGCCCCGGCCGTCGTGGTCGCGCGCTTCGCCAACGGGCGTCCAGCCCTTGCCGAAGCGCGCCTGGGTGACGGTGTGGTGCTCGTCCTCGCGACCGATTTGTCGCGGCAGTGGAACGACGTCCCCGTTCTGCCCGCCTTTCTGCCGTTCGTAGGCGAATTGACGGGGCACGCGTTGGGCCGCCGCGACCCCCGCCATCTGTCGATCGCGGAAGTTCGCGATGCCGAGTATCAGCGGCCAGGCGCCTGGCCCCTCGGAACCGACGGCCGCCGTATCGCCGTGAACGTCGATGTGTCAGAGTCGGATCAGACACGCCTCACCGATGAGGAGTTCGCGGATGCCGTCGCGCGTCCGGCGAGTGACGTCGGCCGCGTGGAAGAGGTGCGAGCAGTCCAGACGGAACAGGGACAGAGCCTGTGGCGGTACGGCCTGATGCTCCTGGCGGCGATTCTGGTCGTCGAGAGCATCATGGCGCGCCGTCCGAGGCAGCCCATGGAGGTGAGAGCGTGACGGTCTCGGCGGACCAGCTTCGAACCAGTCTCGATGGACTGTCACGTACCTGGTGGCAGGTGCGCTGGGTGCAGCGTCTGGCCCTCGTGACGGGCGCCACCGCCGTCATGCTCGTGACGTGGGCGGTCACCGACTGGTGGCAACCGCTCGGCCGCGTTGGCCTGCTCACGTGGGGAGCGCTGGCGGCCGCCGTCGTCGTCGCAGCCGCCGCGTGGCTGGCGTGGCAGTGGCGGCGTCGACCGTCGCCCGGCAAGGTGGCGCTGTTCGTCGAGGAGCGCTGCCCCGATCTCGACGCGCCGATCAGCGCCGCGCTGGATCCGCGGACCGTGGCCAGCCCACTCGGCAGCCTCGTCGTCGCTCAGGCCGTCGCGGCGATTGACCGCATCGACGACGCCCGCATCGTCGACCCCGACGACCGCCGCCGTGGGTTGCTGATCGCAGGGCTCGCGCTGGCGGGGCTGGCCGTCGCGGGTTCCGTGTCGGCCCCGGTCGTGTCACGGTCCGCGCGCACGTGGCAGTTCACCGTGGCGCCGCCCAGTGTCGTGCTGCAGGTCATGCCCGGCGATCAGCGGGTGGTCCGCGGCAGTCCGCTTCGGATCGTGGCCAGGGTGGATGGTGTGCCCGACGGCGTGCCGCACGAGGCGCCCCGGCTCATCGTCCGCGACGGAGAGGCGTCTGCCGACGGGGTGTTCGAGCCGCAGGCGGACGGGTCGTTCGGCGTGGACATCCCTGCGGTGACGCGTGACTTCACCTATCGCGTGGAAGCAGGACGGCTCGTGTCGAGCACATACGCCGTCGAGGCGCTCGACCGGCCCACCGTGTCGCGGATCGACCTGTCGTACGTCTATCCCGATTTCTCGGGGCTGGAGCCTCGGGACGAGCCGGACAGCGGCGACATCTACGCGCCGGCCGGGACGAAGGTCACCGTCACCGTGCAGGCGACCAAGCCGCTGCAGCGCGCCCTGCTCGTCCCGACGGAGGGCGGCGTCGCCGACGCACCGCTGCCGCTCGACCTGATTGGCGACACCGGAGGGGCGGTGACCTTCGACGTGCGTGAAGACGGTGCGTATCGTATCGCCCTCGTCGATCGCGATGCCCTCGACAGCGCCGGAGAGACCGAGTACTTCGTCCGCGTGATGGATGACCGGCCGCCCGATGTCCGCATCCTGCGGCCGGCGGGTGATCGCGGGGCGACGCGTCTGGAAGAAGTCACCATCGAGGCGCGCGCCGAAGACGACTACGGCGTTCAGCGACTCGACCTCGTATACGCCGTGCGGGGCGGAGACGAGAAGGTGATCCCCCTCGGGGGCAACGGCAGCACCACGGCGGTGTCGGGTCGGCACACGCTGTATCTGGAGGATCTCGACGTCCGGCCCGGCGACTTCGTCACCTACTACGCCAAGGCCCGGGACGTCGGGCGCGGCAAGCGGTCGACCGAAGCCCGCAGCGACATCTTCTTCCTCGAGGTGCGTCCTACGGCGCAGGAGTTCATGGCGGCTCAGAGTTCGGGCGGCATGAACATGGCCGGCGGCGACGCCGACGACCTGATCGCGGCGCAGAAGGACGTCGTCGTGGCCACCTGGAAGATCGAGCGCCGGTCGACGGGCGGCCGGTCGGCGTCCGACATCCGCGCCGTGGCCGACGCCCAGGACGCGGTGCGGCAGAAGACCGAAGCGCAGGCGGCGCAGAGCGGCATGGCGGCGGGGCAGCGCCGTCGTCGCGGCTCCGCGCCCGAACCGGAACCGTCGCCTCTGCTCGGCGCGGTCGCCGCGATGGAACTCGCAACGGAGCAGCTGCGCGCGCTGAGGACGGCCAACGCGATTCCCCACGAGATGGAGGCGTTGAACCAGCTGCTGCGGGCGCAGGCCGAGATTCGGCGCCGGCAGATCCAGCAGCAGCAGTCGGGTGGCGGAGGGGGAGGCGGACGGACAGGCAACGAAGACCTGTCGGCCCTGTTCGACCGCGAGCTGCTGCGTCAGCAGGGCAGCCAGTACGAACAGCGGAGCAACGTCGAGTCGCGAGCGGATGCCGAACAGAATCCTGCGCTCGACAAGATCCGCGAGCTGGCGCGACGTCAGGACGATCTGGCGCGCGAGCAGCAGGCATTGGCCCGCGAGCAGGCGCGGCTGCCCGCTGAAGAGGTGAAGCGCCGACTGGAGCGGCTCACCCGCGAGCAGGAGCGCCTGCAGGCGGAGGCGCGGCAGCTGGCCCAGCAACTGCAGCAGCAGGGCCAGAGCGCTTCGTCCTCGTCGAGTCAGGGCGAGGAGGGGCAGCAGCAGGGCCAGCAGGGCGAGTCGCCGTCCGGGCAGCAGGGGCAGTCGGGGCAGCAGGCCCAGGCGGGTGGCGGCCAGTCGGGACAGCAGGGCCAGCCGGGCGCATCGCAGGGTGGCGGTGCCGCGTCCGGGCAGCGCATGGCGGAAGCCGCCGAAGAGATGCAGGCGGCCTCCAGTGACCTGCAGAACGCCTCGCCGGACGAGGCCGCAGCCCGGGGACAGCGGTCCCTCCAGTCGTTGCGCGATGCCGAGCGGGCCCTGCAGGGTGCCCTGCCGGACGAGCGTCGCCGGGCAGCCGGTGACGTCCAGCTCGAGGCTCAGCAGCTCGCCGAAGCCCAGCGGAGGCTGGCCGAGGGGACCGGACAGCTGGCAGGTGGTGACAACGCAGAGGAGCAGCGCCGTCGGCTCAGTGGCGAGCAGGGCCGCGTGGCCGACCGTATCGCCCAGCTCGAACGCCAGGTGCGGGAACTGGCGCGTGGCGCGGCCGTGCCCGAAGACCCGTTGGCGCAGGCCGCCGCAGAACTCGCGCGCCGCCGGCTCGCGCAGCAGTTGCAGGAGGCGTCACGTTCGCTCCGGGACGGCGGACAGGATGGTCCAGGGGTCGGCGGCATCGAGCAGCAGCAGCGCGACGCTGCCGGGGTGCTCGACCGGGTCGCGGCGTTGGCGGGGCAGGCGACGGGGCGGGGTGAACGTGGAACCGAGGCCCTCGCTGGACAGCTGGCCAACGCCCGAGACGTGCGGGATCGCCTGCGCGACCTCGAGTCGCGCATCGAGGCGCTGGCGCGGCAGGCCGAAGCGCAGGCGGGACAGGCAGGCCCGTCCGGGATGGCGGGACAGGGCCAGCCCGGAGAAGGTCAGGCCGGCACGCCAGGCCAGGCGAGCAAGCAGGGCGGTGGCCAGGGGAAGGGCGGCGGCCAGGGCCAGGCGCAGGGGCAGGGTGAGGGGCAGGGCCGCGATCCGCTGGCAGAGCTGCAGCGCCTGCAGCAGGAATACCAGCGAGAGCTGCAGACGGCGCAGCAACTGCTGCAGCAAGGGAGCGACGGCACTGGCGCGAACCGCGGGGGTCGCATGGCCACACCGGTGGGGCAGGAACTGAGTCGCTCGGCGCCCGGGACGGAAGCCTTCAAGCAGGATTTCGCGAAGTGGGAGTCGCTGCGGCAGGGCGTGGCGTCCGCGATGGATCGCTACGAGGCAGCCATCGCGCAGCGGCTTGCCGAACGCGAAGCGGCAGAACGGGTGACGGCGCCCCTCAAGGACGAAGTACCCGAGCGGTACAGCGAGTCGGTGATCCGCTACTACCAGTCCCTCAGTCGCCGGCCGGAGACGCGCTAGTTGCCGGTCCGTTTCGCGTACACGCTGCCCTGGTGGGGCTGGATCGCCGCTGCGGTCGTCATCCTGGTGTTGGCCCTCGCCGCGTATCGCCGCGCGCGCGCCGTGTTGCCGCCCGTGCGCTGGACGTCGCTCGTCGTGTTGCGGGCGCTGGTGCTGGCGCTCATCGGGCTCGTGCTGTTGCGTCCAGTACGTCTCGAGCCGGCACCGGCGTCTACCGGGCGCACGGTGGCAATCGTGGTGGACGATTCGCGCAGCATGCGTTTGCGCGGTGAAGGCGCCATGTCCAGGCTCGACCAGGCGCGACAGTTGATCGACGGCCGCCTCCGACCTGCCCTGGCCGCCGACTTCGACGTACGGCTCTTCGGCTTCGGCAGCGCCATGCGCGAGGTGGCCACGACGGGCGCACTCGACGGCAGCGGGCAGTCCAGCGACATGCCTGCGATGCTGGCACGGCTCTCCGAGCGGGCCGCCGCGGGCGAGTTCGTGGCCGCGGTCATCGTGAGCGATGGCGCCAGCACGTCGCCGCTCGATTCGTCGGGGATGCTCACGCCTGTACCGGTGTTCACACTGGGCGTCGGCGAGGCGGCTGCCGTGGTCGAACGGGAAGTGCGTGACGTGACCGTCAGCGACGTGTCGGTGGCAGACTCACTGGCCGAACTGTCGGCGACCATCGTCTCGCACGGCGAGCGACGCGAGACGGTCGACGTGCGGGTGCTCGAGAACGGGCGCACCATCGACGTCAGGCAGGTGGAGCTTCCAGGCCGGAGTCAGCAGGTGCGTGAGCGCTTCCGTGTTGCGCCGTCACGCGCGACGGCCACGGTCTACGCGGTCGAGGTCGCGGAGGCGCCCGGTGAGCTGACACGCGACAACAACCGGGGCGCCGTCTTCGTCCCGGTGCCCGGGCCGCCCCATCCCGTGCTGCTGCTCCAGGGTGGTCCGGGGTTCGAGCACGGCTTCCTGATGCGGATGCTGTCGCGCGACCCTGGTCTCGACGTGGATGGGGTCGTGACGAAGGGGCGCACGCCCACCGACGAGCCGACGTACTACGTCCAGGGCAGCGCATCCCGGACGCCCCATCTGCTCGAGGGGTTCCCCGACACCACGGCCCGCCTCTTCGCGTACGCCGCCATCGTGCTCGGCAATGTCGAAGCCGACCAACTCACGCGGGGGCAGCTGTCAGCCATCCGCGCCTTCGTCGAACGGCGCGGAGGCGGCCTCGCGGTCATCGGCGGACGCTCGTTCGGTGAGCGCGGTGTCGTGACGACCGGACTCGGGGAGATCGTGCCGGTCGAGCCACGAGGGGGCGGGGGAATGAACGCCGCGGCCGGAGGCAGCGGGCGGGACGGCACACGTATCGCGCTCACGTCCGCAGGACAGGCGCACGCGCTGATGCAGGTCGGTACCGACGAGACGTCGTCCATGGCGCAGTGGAGCAGTCTGCCGTCGATGGCGGCCGCGACCGCCGTGGGCCCGGCGCGCCCGGGCGCCGAGATTCTCGCCACCGTGGCGGGGCCGGCAGGCGATCCTCAGCCGCTCGTGGCCGTCCAGCGCATCGGTCGTGGGCGCACGCTGGCGTTCATGGGCGAGGGTGCCTGGCGCTGGCGGATGGGACTGCCGTCCGACAACCGCCTGTATGAAACGTTCTGGCGTCAGGCGGTGCGATGGCTGTCGATTCAGGCGCCCGGGCCGGTGGCCCTGAGCACGTCCGCGCCGGTCATCGGTGTCACGACAGACGTGTCCCTGCGGGTGGTCGACGAGGAGTACGAACCGGTGAGTGACGCGGCGGTGTCGTTGCGTATTCGTGAACCCGGAGGCACGACGCGCGCGATCGCCGCGGTGGCCGATACGCTGGAGCCCGGCATCTACAGCGCCGCGTTCCTGCCGGTGACCGGGGGCGTGTACGCCATCGAGGCCGAAGCTACACGCGCCGGACGCCTCCTCGGCCGCGCGGACGTGTCGGTACTCGCGGGCGGCTCCGACCCGGAACTCGTAGACCCCAGGCGCAACGATGCCCTCCTCGCGCGTCTCGCTGCCGGAACCGGCGGCGCACACCTGGCGGCAGAGGCCATCGATGGCCTCCCCGCCCGCATCCGCGAGGCGGTGGCGGCGCCTGCGGCACGCACGGTGCAGCGTGATCTCTGGCACAATGCGTGGACGTTCCTCGCCGTGGTCCTGCTGCTCGGCAGCGAGTGGGGGCTGCGACGCCGATGGGGGCTCCGGTGACGGTCGACGCTGTCGTGTTCCGTCTCGTTCTCGTGGTGCTGGTGGCTGTGCTGCCTGCCGGGTCGGCGTGGGCGCAGGCGCCGCAGACGCGTGCCCTGGTGGTGTCAGGTGCGCCCGGCTCGGACGAGTACGCGGAGCGCCAGCAGGCCTGGCGCGAAGCCATCGTGGCGCATCTGACCGGGCATCTCGAGGTACCCCAGGCCCACGTGCGCGTCCTGGCCGAGCGAGACGGCACCGGGTATCCCGTCGCGTCTGCCGCCGCCGTCCGTGAAGCGCTCGACGCGCTGGCCCGCAGCCAGGCCGACACCGACACCCTGTTCGTCATCCTGTTCGGCCATGGGACGTTCGATGGCGTCTCGGCCAAGTTCAACCTCGTCGGCCCCGATCTCGATGCCGACACCTGGTTGTCGTTGCTGCGGAGCGTGCCCGGCCGGCTCGTCTTCGTCCAGACCGCCAGCGCCAGCTTCCCGTTCCTGAAGGCCCTCGCGGCGCCGGGACGTGTCGTCATCACGTCGACCGCCTCACCGGGACAGAAGTACGACACCGTGTTCGCCGACCACTTCGTCGCGGCCCTGGCGCCCGACACGGCCGATGCCGACCTCGACAAGGACGGCCGCATCTCCATGTGGGAAGCGTTCGCCTACGCGAGCACGCAGACCGCGCGGTACTACGAGCAGCGCGGGCAATTGCCCGTCGAGAAGGCGTTGCTCGACGACACCGGAGGCGGGACGGGGCGCGACCTCCTGACCGACGGCGCGGACGGCCTGCTTGCCAGCCGGACGTTCCTCGATCCCGATCCGCTGACGGCCGGCCTGTCCGATCCGAGCGTGACCCTGCTGATCGGCCGTCGCAACACGCTCGAGGCCGAACTCGACGAGCTGAAGCGGAAGAAGTCGTTCATGCCGACGGACGACTACGCGCGGGAACTCGAGCGGCTCATCATCGACATCGCGCGCACGTCGCGAGAGATTCGGCTGCGAACGAGATCGTAGACATCACTGACGTGCAGCCGGGCCCGTCAGGCGCTGCTCCTGCGCTGATACCAGGCCGCATCCTCCCGCTCGGGCCGCCTGAAGAGGAACACGAGGAGGACCCCCGCCACGAAGCCCCCCGCGTGTGCCCAGAACGCGACGCCGCCCATGTCGCCGGGCTGCACGACCGTCATCGAGCCGAGCCCGCTCAGCACCTGCATCGCGAACCACACGCCGAGCAGAATGCCGGCAGGGATCTCGATGAACGTCACGACGATGAAGAGGGGCACCAGCGTGAGGACGCGCGAGTGCGGAAACATCACGATGTAGGCGCCGAGGACGCCGGCGATCGCGCCGCTCGCGCCGACCATGGGAATCGGCGACGTGGGGTCCGCCAGGACCTGCGCAAGCGCCGCGACGCTGCCGCACAGCAGGTAGAAGCACAGATACCGTCCGTGGCCCATCCGGTCCTCGACGTTGTCGCCGAAGATCCACAGAAACAGCATGTTGCTCAGCAGGTGCATCCAGCCGCCATGCATGAACATCGACGTGAAGACCGCTGACCACTGAACGCTGGCCGGCGTGAGGCCCCAGGCGCGCACGAACGCCTCGAACGCCTCGCTGCCTGCGGGCGGCGACAGCAGGAACACCATGACGCTCACGACCAGCAGCGTGATCGTGACGACCGGCGTGGTCCGGGACGGGATGACGTCGCGGATGGGAATCACGGGATCATTGTATGCTTGGCGACGCACTCGTCCGGGTGCCCTGACCGTCCATGATCTGCAAGACGTGCGGCACCGACATCGCCGACAAGGCGCTCATCTGCTACCGCTGCGGCCAGGCCACGTTCGAGGCGAAGCGGAAGCCGCCACCTCTGCCGGCGCGTGGCCGCCAGTTGATGCTCGTGGTCGCCGTCATCCTGCTGATGCTCGGTGCGCTGTTCCTCGGTCAGGTGCAGACCGGGACGGTACCCCGCTGGGTCACGTGGGTCGTGGCGGCGCTGGGCGCCTTGCTGCTCGCGTGGCAGCTCTGGGGCCGGGGCAGGCGCCTGCGATGAGTGACGCGCTGCGGGGCATCATCGTGTCCGTGGCCCTGGCGCTGACCTCCGCGCTGCTCGTGTGGAACGGCATCTTCGGCCTGCACGTCAGTCGCGGCGAGAAGCAGTACCTGCTCGAAGAGGCCCGGTTCAGGCTGGGCGAACGCCCCCCGCCGTCGATGTCGGCCATCATGGCTGACACGGTACGCGCGGGCGTGCGGCAGGCGACGTGGTGCGGTGCGGTGGTGTTCGGACTGGCACTGGCGACCCGGCATGGCGTGGCTCGTCCTTACAGGCGCGAGGCGATCGGCACGCGTGAGGCCGCAGACGACGCTCAGCCGCGCTGATCGAGCGGCACGAAATCGCGCGTCCGATAGCCGGTGTAGATCTGGCGCGGCCGGGCAATCTTCTGGTCGGCGTCGCGGCTGAGTTCGTCCCACTGCGCCACCCAACCCGCCGTGCGCGGGATGGCGAACAGCACGGTGAACATCTTCGGGTCGAAGCCCATCGCCTGGTAGATCAGCCCCGAGTAGAAATCGACGTTGGGATAGAGCTTGCGCGACACGAAGTACTCGTCCTCGAGCGCGATCCGCTCGAGTTCGATGGCGATGTCGAGCAGCGGGTTCTTGCCCGTGACTTCGAACACCTCGTATGCGGTCTTCTTGATGATCGTCGCGCGCGGGTCGTACGACTTGTAGACGCGGTGGCCGAAGCCCATCAGGCGGCCCTCGCCCTTCTTCACCTTGTCGATGAAGGCAGGCACGTGGTCCACCGAACCGATCTGGTTGAGCATGGTCAGCACGGCCTCGTTGGCCCCGCCGTGCAGCGGCCCGTACAGGGCGGCCGCGGCCCCGGCGAGCGCCGAGAACGGGTCGGCCTGTGAACTGCCGATGGCGCGCATGGCGTTGGTCCCGCAGTTCTGCTCGTGATCGGCGTGCAGGATGAACAGCACGTCGAGCGCGCGCTCGAGCGTCGGGTTCACCTGGTACTTCGCCTCGGTCATCTTGAACAGCATGTTCAGGAAGTTGCCGGCGAAGCTGAGGTCGTTGTCGGGGTAGACGTAGAAGCGGCCCATGGTGTGGCGATACGCGTACGCGGCAATCGTCGGCGTCTTGGCGATGAGCCGCTTCACCTGCACCAGCCGCTGGCTGGCGTCGCCCACCTCTTTCGCATCCGGATAGAACGTCGACAGGGCGCCGACCGTGCTCAGGAACACGCCCATCGGATGGGCGTCGTACCGGAACCCGCGCATGAGGTGCTTGATGTTCTCGTGGAGCATCGTGTGCGCATTGATGTCGTGCTGCCACGCGGACAGCTGCGCGGCGGTGGGCAGTTCCCCGAACACGAGCAGGTACGCCACTTCGAGGTACGTGCAGCGTTCGGCGAGCTGCTCGATGGGGTACCCGCGGTATTCGAGGACGCCCTTGTCGCCGTCGATGAACGTGATGGCGCTGCGGCACGACGCGGTATTGGTGAACGCCGGGTCGTACGTCATGAGGCCGAAGTCCGCGGCGTCGATCCGAATCTTGCGCAGATCCATCGCGCGAATCGTGCCGTCCGTCACCGGCACTTCGTACGTCTTGCCGGTCCGGTTGTCGGTAATCGTGAGCGTGTCAGCCATACGGGGTCGTGCGGGCGAGCGTGACCACGATGCGGGTCGCCGCACCCGCCGGAAGTCCGGTGCCGGGTCAATCGTCCGGCGAGTTGGAGGCGTCCTCGTCCTCATCGGGCATCTCGTCGGTGTCAGCGACGGGAACCCGATAGTCACCTTCGAGCCAGTGCGACAGGTCGAGCAACCGACAGCGTTCGCTGCAGAATGGTTGCCAGTCGGGGTGCACCGTGTGCAGGCGACAGTATACACAGAGCGGTGTCACTCCGCCCTCCGCTGGCGATGAGACGCCCCGGCCGTTGCGGCAGGTTCCCGTGGGTCAGGCCTCGGCACCCGGGCCCCCACCGCCGTGATGGCGGACGTCGCGCGCCGTGACCATGAAGATGACGTCCTCGGCAATGTTGGTGGCGTGATCACCAATGCGCTCGAGGTGTCGCGACACCAGGATCAGATCCAGGGCGGGCTCGATGACGGCGCTGGACGCCTGCATGCGCAGCAGCAGTCCCTGGAAGACGCTGGCCTTCAGCGCATCGAGCGTATCGTCGTCGGCCAGCACCTGTTCGGCCAGCGCGAGGTCGCGCCGCACATAGGCGTCGAGCGCGTCGCGCAGCATTCGCTGGGCCAGTTCGCCCATGCGCGGTATGTCGTGCAGCGGCTTGACGGGCGCGTGGCCCAGATAGCGCTGGACGGCCTCGGCGATGTTGACGGCGAGGTCGCCCACACGCTCGAGGTCGGTGTTGATCTTCACGGCCGCGATGATGGCGCGGAGGTGGGCGGCGAGTGGCTGGTTCAAAGCAATCAGCGTGACGCAGCGCTGATCGATTTCCACGTGGAGGCGATTGAGCGGCGCATCCCCCGTCCGGACGGCTTCGGCGCGCTCCGGGTCGCGAGCCACCAGCGCCTGGACGGTCGCCCGCACGCGCTCTTCGGCCAGGCCCCCCATGACCAGCAGCCGCTCCTTGAGGCTGTCGAGGTCGTCCTCGACGTGCGGCACGCGTCTGGCGATGGGTTCCATCAGCCGAACCGCCCGGTGAGGTAGTCCTCGGTCAGCGACTCACGGGGTGCGGTGAACATCTGTCCGGTCGGACCCTGCTCGACGAGGGCGCCCATCCAGAAGAAGGCCGTCACGTCGGAGATGCGCGCCGCCTGCTGCAGGTTGTGCGTCACGATCACGATCGTATACGTCTTCTTGAGTTCGTGAACCAGTTCTTCGATCCGTTGGGTCGCGATGGGATCGAGCGCCGAGGCCGGCTCATCCATCAGCAGGACGTCCGGCGTCACCGCCAGGGCCCGTGCGATGCAGAGGCGCTGCTGCTGTCCGCCCGACAGCCGGAGCGCGGGGGTGTGCAGCCGATCACGGACCTCGGTCCAGAGCGCCGCCGCCTGCAGGCTGGCCTCGACGCGGTCGGCGATCTCGCCACGGTGACGCATGCCATTGACGCGCAGTCCGTAGGCCACGTTCTCGAACACCGACGAAGGGAACGGGTTCGACTTCTGGAACACCATGCCGACGCGACGCCGCAGCGCCACCACGTCGATGTCCGGCCCGTAGATGTCGACGCCGTCCAGGCGCAGGGCTCCGCTCACGCGTGCGCCGGCGATGATGTCGTTCATCCGGTTCATGGCGCGCAGGAACGTGGACTTGCCGCATCCCGACGGGCCGATCAGCGCGGTGACGACGTGTGCCCGGATGTCGAGGGTGACGTCGCGCAGCGCGGCGGTGGAGCCGTAGTGGCAGGACAGCTGCTCTGCCGACAGCTTGACGGGCCGGGCGGCTGCCTCGCGTCCCCGCGTGTGCGGGGTGAGGACGGGGCGTGTCGGCACGGACGTGTCCATCAGCTGATGCTCCCCCGGCGCGAACGATCGCGCAGCCACACCGCGACGCCGTTCATCGAGACCAGCACCACGAGCATGACCACGATGCCCGCCGCCGCGTTCACGCGGAAGCCGGGCTGGGGGCGCGACACCCAGTTGAAGATCTGGATCGGTAACGCCGTGAACGGCGACCAGACCCCGTCGGGCAGGAAGGGCACGTAGGTCAGGGCGCCGAGCGTGACGAGGGGCGCCGTCTCGCCGATGGCGCGTGACAGCGCGAGAATCACTCCCGTGAGGACGCCCGGCAGGGCCTGCGGCAGCACCTGATGCCAGATGGTCTGGCCTCGCGTGGCGCCGAGCGCGAGCGAGGCTTCGCGGACGGCGGTCGGCACCGCCCGAAGTGCCTCCCGCGTGGTGAGGATGATCATCGGCAGCACCAGCAGGCCCAGTGTCGCCGCACCCGCGAGCAGCGAGCGATCCATGTGCAGCGCCCGCACGAACAGCCCCAGCCCGAGGAGGCCGTAGATGATGGACGGCACGCCCGCCAGGTTGGCAATGTTGATCTCGATCAGCCGGCTCACGCGGGTACGGCGGGCGTACTCCTCGAGGTAGACCGCCGCGCCGACGCCCACCGGCAGCGCCAGCAGGGCGGTCAGGACCAGCAGACAGAGGGTGCCGATGAGCGCGGGCCAGACGCCGGCCAGCGCGGGATGGCGCGACGGGTAGGCGGTCACGAATCGCCACGACAACTGTGGCGCTCCGTCCCGCACGACGGCCCACAGCAGCGCCAGCAGGGCCGCCAGCGCCGCGGCGAGGACGACGAGGCCGGCCCACTGCAGCAGCCGATCGCCCCGCGTGGCGCCCCAGGCACTCATTCGGCCCCCTCGCGATAGCGATCCCGTAACCAGACGCTCACAAGATTCAATCCGAACGTGCCGGCGAACAGCAGCATGCCCACGGCGAAGATCGTCCGGTACGCGAGGGTACCCGCCGGCGTGTCGCCGAGACTCACCTGCACGATGTAGGTCGTCATCGTCTCGATGGGAACCAGGGGATTGAGCGTCAGGCGCGGCTGCTGCCCCGCCGCAATGGCGACGATCATCGTCTCGCCGACGGCACGTCCAAGGGCGAGGATCGCGGCGGCCGAGATGCCCGACGCTGCGGCCGGCAGCACCACGCCCAGCGTGGCCTGCCACCGCGTGGCGCCGAGCGCGTAGGCGCCCTCGCGCAGGGTGGCCGGCACCGCCGAGAGGGCATCCTCGGAGAGGGACGACATCAGGGGCAGCATCATCAGCCCCATCACGATGCCGGGCGACAGCGCGTTGAACGTCGACAGGCTCGGCACGACCACCTGCAGCAGCGGCGTGACGAACAGCAGCGCGAAGTAGCCGTAGACCACGGTGGGGACGCCGGCCAGCAGTTCCAGGACGGGCTTGACCACCCGACGCACGCCCTCCGGGGCGTATTCGCTGAGGTAGATCGCAGTCAGCAGCCCGGCGGGCACCGCGACGCCCATGGCGATGGCAGCCACCAGCGCGGTTCCGGCGACCAGCGGCAGCACGCCGAACTGCCGGTTGTGGAACAGCGGCGTCCACGTCGTGCCGGTGAGAAAGGCGAGCGGACTCACGTCCCCGAAGAAGGCCAGCGTCTCCCACAGCAGAACCGAGACGATGCCGGCCGTGACGAACACCGAGAGCACGGCGCACGACAGCAGCGCCAGTTCCATGCCCTGTTCCACGGTGGGCAGCCGTCGCCTCACGAGCCGGATGTCTGGCGGCACGACCATCACCGGGCGCCGAGCCGCTCGTCGAGCGTGCGGGTGGCCATCTGGCCATCGTCGTACAGCGAGCCGCGCACTCCGGTACGGACGCGGTCACGCACGATCCTCGCCGCGTCATCGCTGAGGGGTACGTAGCCGACCTCTCGCGCGAGGGCGCCGCCGTGCGCGAGGTAGAACTCGACGAAGGCCCGTACCTCGCCGCGCGCGAACGCATCGACGCTGACGTAGATGAAGACCGGGCGCGACAGTGGACGATAGGCGCCCGTCCGGATCGTCTCGACCGTCGGCCCAACGGCTGGCGCGTCGCCCGTCGGGCGGATGGGCACGGCCCGGAGGCGCGTCCTGTTCTCGTCGAAGTACGCGAAGCCGAAGAAGCCGAGCGCCGCTTCGTCCCCCGCGACACCCTGCACCAGCGTGTTGTCGTCCTCGCTCGACGTGTAGTCCCCGCGACTGTCGCGCACCGTGCCCGTCACGGCTTCGGTGAAGTAGTCGAAGGTGCCCGAGTCCACGCCGGCGCCGTACAGGTGAATCTCGCGGTGGGGGAACCCGGGGCGCAGGTCGGACCAGCGCACCACGTGCCCCTCGGCTTCGTGGCGCCAGAGACGTCCCAGTTCCTCGACGGTGAGATCCATGACCCAGTCGTTGCGTGGATGGACCGCCACGGTGATGCCGTCGTAGGCGATCGGCACTTCCAGGAAGGCCACGCCGGCCTCGGCACAGGCGGCCTGCTCGGTTCGGCTGATGGCGCGCGACGCGTTCGCGATGTCGATCTCGCCACGGCAGAAGCGCTTGAACCCACCCCCGGTGCCCGCGACACCGACCGTGATGCGGGCGCCCGGCGTGGCGCGAAGGAAATCTTCGGCCACGGCCTCGGTGAGGGGGTAGACCGTGCTCGACCCATCCACGCGAATCACGGGACCAGACGAGGACGCGTGACAGGCAGCGGACACGAGGACGGCACCCATCAACGCGGGCACGGCGACGCAGGAGGCCCAGACCACCGTGCGAGCCTAGCGCGTCCGGGTTTCGCGCCTGTTTCGAAGTCGCGACGACGGGGCGTCGAGCGGAATGACGTCCAGGCGAAGGGGGCGCCCCAGCACCTTCCCGAGGGGCCGCGCCTGGCGCTGTCCGGCCCAGAGTTCCAGTTCGGCGTCGCCGACGGCCTGCAGGCGGACGAGGCACTCATCAGCGTCCACCACCACATCGAGGTCGCGAATGATCTGGGAATGGCTGCGGTCGAGACCCTCCGCCAGCCGCACGCACGCTGCCAGCAGTCGCACCGCGCGTCGGGCGGCGCGCGGCAGCCGGCCGTAGCCCTCGTGACTGCGGCGGGGACGGCCGCGCCGGTGGTAGCGCGTGACGAGCGCGACGATCTCGATCTCGTCCGGCGTCATGCCGCGGAGCCCGCCGTTGCGAATCAGGTAGTACGAGTGGCGGTGGTGTCCCTCGTAGCTGATGTGCATGCCGACGTCATGCAGCAGCGCGGCGAACTCGAGCCACTCCCGCTCGCGATCACCCATGCCGTGGAGGTCGCGGGTGGCATCGAACAACTGCAGGGAGAGGTGTGCGACGTGCGTCGCGTGCGGCGTCCAGTAGTGCAGGCGATCGCCGAGTTCCATCACGCTGCGCCGGCGCGGGTCGGGGTACTGCACCACGGTCGCGATGTGGCGGCGGTTGCGGTGGATGTAGTCGAGCACCAGGCCTTCGCGCAACGCGAAATCGCTCAGCGTGACCGTCTCGGCGCCGAGGCCGCGCAGCAGCGTGTCCACCAGCACGACCCCGGCAGGCGCAAGGTCGGCGCGCTTCGGGTCGAGTCCGTCCATCGACAGGCGCTCCTGCAGGTCGAGCGCGACCACCTGCTTGCGCAGCCGGTGCAGGTACTTCGCCGGTATCTCGAGGTTCCGGATGTCGCCGGTCGGCTGCCCCTGCACGGTGAGCGCCAGCGTGCCCAGGCTGGTCATCGTGCCCGACGTGCCGATGACGCGTGCGAACCCACGGGCACGAATCTCTTCGAGGTGGCTGCCGACCTGCCGCTGGATGTGCCTGACCAGGCGCCGCTCGTCGCGTGGTTCCAGCGGATCGGAACGGACGAAGCGCTCGCTCAGCCGGATGACGCCGGCCTTGAAGCTTCGCGCCAGCTCGGGCTCGTCACCCGTGCCGAACGTGATCTCGACCGAGCCGCCCCCGATGTCGATGACGACCGTTCCGCCCGTGAAGACCGTGCCGTACGAGGCGGCCAGGTGGATGAGGCGGGCCTCCTCCGGACCGGTGATCACGCGAGCGCGGATGCCGGTGTGCGACGTGATGGTTGCGAGGAAGTCGCCGCCGTTCTCGGCTTCACGGGTGGCGCTCGTCGCGGCCGCGACGATCTCGTCCACCTGGCGCGACTCGGCCAGGCGCCTGAACTTCGACAAGGCCTGAAGGGCCGAGGCCATCGCCGTCGCGGTGAGTGCCCGCCCATCGAGCCCACCGGCGCCCAGACGCACCATGACCTTCTCCCGGTCGATGACATCGAACGACCGGTCAGCGTGCACCTGCACGATGATCATGTGGACCGAGTTGGTGCCGATGTCGATGGCCGCGATGCGCATGCTAGAGTGGCCGGGATGGTGGGGAAACGGGGCGATCGTAGCATGCATGCCACGCACGACCTGGCCGCTGTGCTCGTCGCGCGGCATGACCACCTGCGCACGCATCTCGTGGCGGCGCGGCGGGGTACGGTGGACGGGGTGCACCGCGCGCGGGTGGCGACACGACGTCTGCGCGAGATCGTACCGGTGGTCGCGAGCGGTCTGCACGGCGTGCGTCGACGCCGGCTGCAGCGTGGCCTTCGGGCGCTGACCCGCGCGCTCGGTGACGTGCGCGAGTGCGACGTCACGCTCGGCCTCCTCGGATCGGTCGACATCGCTGCAGCCCCCGAGTTGGAAGCGGTGGTCCGGAGGGGCGTGCAGGCGCTGCGGGCACGGCGGCGCGAAGCGCGTGCGGCGCTGGGCCATGCCAGCGAGGCCGCAGACGTGCGCAAGGTCGACACGCGGCTCCAGCGACTCGTGCTGGCCCGTCGAGCCTCGCGAGACGAGACGTGGCGCGTGGTGCTCGCGCGGCAACTCGACACCCGGGCGCGTCGGCTGCGTGCGCGCCTCGAGCACGCTGGCGTGCTGTACGTGATCGAACCACTCCATGAGGTACGCATCGCCGGCAAGAGGCTGCGCTATGCGCTCGAACTCGTGGGAGAGACGGGCCTGGCGCCGGTCGCCCGGCTGGTGCGCCAGTTGACGCAGGTGCAGGACGTGCTCGGCCACCTCCACGACCTCGACGTGCTGGTCAGCCACCTGCGCGCGTCGGTCGCCACGGAGGCGGACCCGACGGACGGCATACGTGCCGTCGACCAGTTCGATGCCGCGCTCGAGCGCGAGCGCCGAACCCTGCACGCCACCTACCTGCGGCGCCGTGCGTCGCTCATCCGCCTGGCCGACGTGGTGCGCGACGACGCGGTGCTGCGCGTGCGCGGAGACCTGGCAGGCCGACAGGAGAACCCTCCCAGTGGCCGCTGAGACCATGCTGTACCTGCTTCGCCACGCGATTGCCGAAGACCGCGGGGCGGCCTGGCCGGACGACGAGGTGCGGCCGCTCAGTCGTGACGGCATCCGCAAGTGGCGGCGCGGCGCGGCCGGATTCGCGGCGCTGGTGCCAGCGGTCGACCTCATCCTGTCGAGTCCGCTGCTTCGCGCGCGCCAGACCGCCGAGATGCTTCAGCTTCGGCTGACCGGGCGGCCGCCGATCCAGGACTTCGACGCGCTCAAGCCGGACGTCCCGCCGCTGGTCGTGCTGAAGCGGCTGCGTCACCGTCAGCCGCCGGGGCACGTGGTGCTCGTCGGACACGAGCCCGGCTTGTCGCGCCTTGCGGCGACACTCCTGCATCTGGAGGGCGCCCTGGACCTGGGGAAGGGCAGTGCGATGGCGATCGCCGTCGCTGGCCTCGGCACCAGGGGGCCGGGACGCCTGGAGTGGTACGCGACCCCGCGCATGTTGCGCCGGATCGCCGGCGCGGCGCGCGAGACCTGACCGCCCGCACCCTGACCGCACGTCAGTCAGTCAGTCGTCGCCAGCGCAGCGGGGCCAGGCTCCACCACCCAGACGTTGCCGCTGACCGTGGCGAACTCGTAGATCAGCCGGTCGCCCCGTGGCGACCACTCGGGGCTTCGCACGTAGTGATGCTCGTCGCTGTAGTCGGTCAACTGCTGCTGGCGCGTGCCGTCCGCCATGGCCCACCAGACGTTCCAGCGCCCGTTGTGCAGCGCGGCGAAGGCCACTCGTCTGCCGTCGGGCGACCAGCTGCGTACCCAGGCCTGATCGACGTCGCGGCTGACCGCCAGCGGAGTGCCGCCGTCGAGGGCGACGGTGTAGCCGCGCGACGTCCCGTCCGTCCAGACGTCGAACGCCAGCGATGCACTGTCCGGGGACCACACGGGGAATGCGGCCGCGGAGCCGAGCCGCGCGACGATCCGTGCCTCGCCGCCCTCGAGGGGGCGCACCCGGACGTCGAGCACGCCGTCGGTACTCGTGGTGTAGGCGAGCCACCGGCGGTCGGGGGAGACCCGCGGCCGGATGATGCGTGACGGATGACGCCCAAGGCCGGTCACCGGGCGCACGGTGCCCGAGGCGACCGCGATCGACCAGATGCGATCGACGCCTCCGTGGTCGGACACGAAATGCACTTCCGTACCGTCGGCCGACCAGCTGGGCTCGATCGCGCTCATGTCGCCCGGACTCAGCTGCGACGCCGAGCCCCCTGTGAGCGGCAGCAACCAGATCGACGGCGGGAGCCCGGCGTTCAGGCGCTCGAAGACCACGGCGGACGCGTCGGGCGAGATGGAGGGACGCCCCGCCGCGCGCGCGGCGTCTTCGGCCAGCCTGATCGACGGTCCACTCGGCAGCCCGTCCCGGTTGATGGGCAGGGCACGCAGCCCGCTGAGCGTCGACATGGCGGCATAGGCGAGTCGCCGGCCATCCGGGTGCACGCTCACGTGGCGTACGTCGAGCCCGCCCGGGGGAAGCACGAGCACAGGAGGTGAGGCGATCGTCTGCGCGCCCGTCAGACGCAGACGCCAGAGGTCGAGGTGCTCGTTCAAGCGGATGTAGTAGACGGTGAGACCGTCGCTCGAGAGAACCGGGTCGAGCACGCGCGTACCGGCATCCAGCAGGAGGGTTGCCTCGCCCGACTGCGTGTTCACCCGGTAGAGCTGCGTCGATCGGATGCCGTGCGACGCGAAAAGGAGGTGCAGTCCGTCGGGGAACCAGCTCGGCCGGACGTGTCCGCCCTCAGGGCTCCAGGGCCGCGTCACCTGTCGCGGGACGCCCCCCGTCCCCGGGACGACCCACAGGCTGGACGGGCCGATCATTTCGAAGGCGCCGCCGTTGGGCTCGGTGTACGGAGCCGCCTGAAACGCGATCTGTTGCCCGTCAGGCGACCAGGCTGGCCGTGACCCGAAAGGGCTCACCTGCCGGGGCGCGCCGCCGGTGGCCGGGATGATCCAGATGCCTCCCCGGCGCACCGAGTGATACGCAATGAGCCGGCCGTCGGGCGACCACGCCGGCTGGACGTTCCGCTGGCCATCGCTCGTGAGCGCTTCGCGTCGGCCTCCGGTCGTCAGGGTCCGCAGGTGAATCTCGAACGTACCGCTGCGGTCGGACGAGTAGGCGAGAGTCTGGCCGTCCGGTGACCAGGCGGGGAACGCATCCAGGGAGGGAGACGATGTGACCTGGATGAGACTCGCGGGCGTCAGGCTGGCGGCGTCTGGTGCGACCTGCTGCGCCACCCAGGCGAGCGCGAGGGACGCGACCGCGACGAGTCCGAAGAAGGCAGACACGTAGTGCGCCCGCACCTCGGGCCACGTCGACGGTCGTGCCGATACCGGCGCGGACCGTCCGCCACTCGCGTCGTCGACGGCGTCCATTGCTGCCGTCGCTGGAAGGTCGGCAGGACGCAGCGCGACGGGGACGACCGTCACGGGCGCCCTGAACCGGTAGCCCTTCGTCGGGACCGTTTCTATGTACCGCGCCTCACGTGCGCTGTCTCCGATCGCACGCCGGAGCTGCGCCACCACACGCGCGATGGCGTTGTCGGTGACGAAGACGCCCGGCCACACGGCGGCGAGCAGGTCCTGTTTGGTCAACAGCTCTCCGGCGCGCGAGGCCAGCAGCACGAGCAGATCGAACGCCTTCGGTTCGAGGTCCACCACGCGCCCTGCTACGGTGACCCGCCCGGACCGAACGTCAACGACGACCGTATCGAACTGATAAATATGGACTTCCGTAGGCATCACGGTTTCATCATGGTAACCCGAAGGAGTTCGTCACGACCTGATGCGCAACGTCTTGGCATACTGACGCGTCATCGCACCATCAGGCCAGTGCCCGACGTTCTGAGGGCGCGAGTTCCCTGTCCCAAGCACCACGCACACGAAATACATGCCTGCTTCCGCTTCCGTTTCCGCTCCGACGCACGGCCGGCCCGCGCTGTTCAGCCACGTTCGGCACGACTTCCTGGCCTCCCTCGTCGTCTTCCTCGTGGCGGTGCCGCTGTCGCTGGGCATTGCGCTTGCCTCTGGCGCGCCGATCATGGCCGGCCTCATCGCCGGGATCGTGGGCGGCTTCGTCGCCGGCGTCGTCGCCGGGGCACCTCTCCAGGTCACCGGGCCGGCCGCTGGACTCACAGCGATCGTGTTCGGCCTCGTCCAGCAATTCGAAGACTGGCGGCTGGTGTGTGCCGCGGTCGTGCTGGCCGGCCTGATACAACTCGCCCTTGGGGCCTCCCGTGTCGCCCGCATGTGCCTCGCCGTGTCACCGGCCGTCGTGCACGGCATGCTGGCAGGCATCGGCATCACGATCGCCCTGGCCCAGTTGCATATCGTGCTCGGGGGCTCACCCGAGAGTAAGGCGCTGGCCAACCTCCTGCAACTGCCTGGTCAACTGGCGACGCTCCATGGCCCGGCGGCCATGATCGGCGTCGCGACCATATTCATGCTGCTCGCCTGGCAGTGGGTGCCGAAGCAACTCGCCGCGATTCCCGGCTCGCTCGTTGCTGTCGTCGTGGCCACGGCCGCGTCGGTGTTGATGGGCCTCGATGTCGAACGCATCGACCTGCGCGGCGGTTTCGCCAGCGGATTCCAGTTCGCCGCGTGGCCGTCAGCCGACGTCCTGGGCGCCGTCATCATTGGGGCGATTACCGTCGCCGCGGTGGCCAGTGTCGAGTCGCTGCTCTGCGCCGTGGCCACCGACAAGCTGCACGACGGCCCGCGTGCCAACCTGGACCGTGAACTCATGGGCCAGGGCCTCGCGAACACGCTGTCGGGCCTGCTGGGCGGCGTGCCAGTGACCGGCGTCATCGTGCGGTCGTCGGCCAACATCCAGGCGGGCGGCAAGACGCAGTTGTCGAGCATCCTGCACGCCGTCTGGATTCTCGTGTTCGTCGTGGCGCTCAGCGGCCTCATCGAGCTGATTCCACTCAGCGTGCTGGCCGGCCTGCTCGTCTACGTCGGTGTGCGCCTCGTCAACACGCACCACATTCGCGAACTGCTCACCTTCCGCGAGTCGATCATCTACAGCGTGACGGTGGCCGGCACCGTCTTCATCGGACTCCTGCCGGGTATCGGCATCGGGCTGGCGCTGGCCATCCTCATGCTGCTGCGTCGTCTGTCGGAGTCGCGCATCGAGGTCGAGGCGGCCGAGCACCGCTGGCATGTCCGGATGGACGGCTCGATGACGTTCATGGCGATTCCCCGCCTGACCCACGCGCTGTCGCAGATTCCTCCCGGGACCAAGGTGGACGTGGACCTGATGTGCGACTTCATGGACCACGCGGCCTTCGAGGCACTGCACGGCTGGCGCGTGACGCACGAGAAGATGGGCGGTACGGTCGACATCGACGAGATGCACGAACCGTGGTACGGCGATGCCGCCAAGGGCGAACCCAAGCACGGCAAATCGCGGCTGGTGATGATGCTGGGTTCCGTGCGCAAGCGTTACCGCATCTCACGCGAAGGGCGGCGCAGCGTGGTGAGCAGCGAGGAACAGCTGATTACGGGCGTCATGGAGTTCAACACCCGGCTGTCGCGCGAGGTGAAGCCCCTGCTGATGCACCTGGCCGACGAAGGTCAGGCCCCGCAGGCGCTGTTCATCACGTGCGCCGATTCGCGCATCGTGCCGGCAGACCTGGTCAATGCCGACCCGGGCGACCTGTTCGTCCTTCGCAACATCGGGAACATCGTGCCGCGATACGACGCCGCGATGGCCGGGGGCGAACACTCGGTGGCTGCGGCCATCGAGTTCGCGGTCGGGGAACTGCAGATTCGCAACGTCATCGTCTGCGGGCACTCGGAGTGCGGAGCGATGAAGGCGCTGCTCTCGGGGGCTCACGAGGATCAGACCTCCTCGCTCGGGCACTGGCTGCGTTACGGCGCGGACGCGCTCGAGACGTACCGCAGCGAGCACGCACGGGAGGAGGCGCCGGCAGCGCACAACGACCTCGCGCGTCTGAACGTGATCCGGCAGATCGAGAACCTCCAGACCTATCCGGCCATCCATGAGGCGGTCGCCGGCGGACGGCTGCGGATCTTCGGCTGGTTCTTCGATCTCAAGCGGGTGAAGGTCACCGTCTGGGACAGCGAGACCGGACGCTTCGAGACAATCGAGGACCAGTACCTGCCACCGCCGACGATGCGTGCATCGGCGTGACGTGCCGGCACCGCGGGACGCGTGGCGCTACGCCCGCGTCCCGGGCGGAACGGTCGCCCCCTTCGGGACGACGATGATGCCCTCGCGGATGTGGAACCCGTCACCGTCGGCTTCCTCCACGCCAGCGGCATTGGTCAGCGACACGCCGTCGCCGATGTGGGCGTTCTTGTCGACGATCACCCGGTCCAGTTCCACGTCGCGGCCGATCCCGATCGGCACGGCGGCGTCGCTACCGTCGTGCTCGTAGTAGTCGGCCCCGAGCAGCACCGAGTTGCGGACACGCGTGCCGTCGCGAATCTGCGTCCGGATGCCGACGACTGACGACGACACCTCGCACTGATCGAGCACGCACCCTTCGGCCACCAGCGTCCGATCGAGGCGGCATCCGCTCATCATCGACCCGGCCAGGAAGCGTGGGTGCGTGTAGATCGGCCGCTGCGGATCGTGGAACGAGAACGCCGCGTCGCGCTGCGTCAACTGCAGGTTGGCCTCGTAGAACGACCCGATCGTACCGACGTCGGCCCAGTACCCGTCGTACAGGTACGCACGCACGCGGCGCGTTTCGAGCGCAGCGGGAATGATCTGCTTACCGAAGTCGATCGCGTCGGGGTGTTCGTCGAGCGCCCTCAGCAGCACGTCGCGGGAGAAGACGTAGATACCCATCGACGCGATGAACGGCCTCTCGCCACTCACATCGGACGCCATCGAGCTGTCGGCGGGCACGCTCCGGCCGATCTCGGCGAGGCGTGCACGATTGGGCTTCTCCTCGAAGCCGCGGATGCGTCCACTCTCGTCGAACAGGAAGATCCCCATCTGCGTCGACGTTTCCAGATCGCAGGGCTGCGCCGCGATCGTGACGTCGGCCGCCTGCGAGACGTGGGCGTCGATCAGCTCGCGGAGATCCATCCGGTAGAGGTGGTCACCCGCGAGGATCAGGTAGTAGTCGGCGTCGTACGACCGGAAGTGGCGGGAGGCCTGTCGGACGGCATCGGCGGTGCCTTGAAACCACTCCACGCTGTCTGGCGTCTGCTCCGCGGCCAGGATGTCGACGTAGCCTTGTGAGAACAAGTCGAGGCGATAGGTCTGCGCGATGTGGCGGTTGAGCGATGCCGAGTTGAATTGCGTGAGGACGAAGATGCGACGCAGATCGGCGTGCAGGCAGTTGCTGATCGGCACGTCGATGAGGCGATAGCGTCCACCGATGGGCACGGCCGGCTTCGATCGCGTGCGGGTGAGCGGGTACAGCCGGTTGCCTCGGCCTCCGCCGAGAATCAGCGTCAGGACGTCGTGCATGGTCGTGCCACCATAGACAAACGGCGACGTCGGCGCAAGGCGATGCGCTCTGGTTTACGTCAGCGACGCCGAAGCATCACCGGGACGACACGCGCGGGCGCTACGCTGACCGGCAATGGTCAGTCATGCGGTGCCGGCGCCCTCCAGGGCGCGCCACGCCGGGATGCGGATCAGCGTTATGGTCTGCGCCTGGAACGAAGCGGCCACCATCGGACCCTGCCTGGTGTCGCTGCTGGCGCAGCGCAGGGCCCCCGATCAGATCATCTTCTCGATCACCAGCCTCGGCCCGTATCCCTACATCGCCAACAGCGACTTCCACCAGCCGAGGCATCTGGCGTCGTGGAAGACGCTGCTGCGGTGCGAGCAGTCGTGGCCCGCAATCTGCGCCACCCTCCGTGCCAACGTGGACGTGGCGGTCGTGATGCACCGTCCTCCGGCCGTGGCACGGGCGACCGTCGACGCGGCGCATGCGCGCCGGGCGCCGTGGCGGCTGGATTCGTGTTACGCGAAATTAACACCGGGGCCGCGTAGCTCGGGGATATGATCCTCGCGCTGCTTTCCTCCGTGGAGATCTCTCGCTTGGCTCGATTCAGCCTCCTCCCCAAAGACGGCCGGTTCTTCGACGATTTCATCGCCATCGCCCAGCAGGTCCAGACCGGCGCACGTGTACTCGTGGACATGCTCAGCACCGAGCCGCCCAAGTGGGAACTCGCGGACGAACTGAAACGCCTCGAGCACTACTGCGACAGTCTGGCGCACGATTCGCTGCGACGCCTCAACCAGACCTTCGTCACACCGCTCGATCGCGAAGACATTCATGCGATGGCGCTGTCGCTCGATGACGTGATGGACATGATCGACGCGGCGGGCGGCTGCGTCCGCCTCTACGAGGTGACGCGTATGCGGCTTGGGGCGCGGCAGCTGGCCGACAACCTCCAGCTGTGTTCCGATCAGCTGGTGCTCGCCATGCGCAAGCTCGAAAGCCGGAAGGGCCTCGCCGAGCACGTGGTCGAGATCAACCGCCTCGAGAACGAGGCCGACCTGATTCACCGGGAGGCCATCGGCAGCCTCTTCCGCGAAGAAGCCAACCCGATTGAGGTCATGAAGTGGAAGGAGATTCTCGACCTCCTCGAACGTGCCACCGACGACTGCGAGGATGTCGCCAACCTCGTCGAGTCGGTGCTCGTGAAGTACGCCTGAGGCGCTCATGGACCACGTCCTGCTGATCGTCATCGGACTCATCGCCCTGGCGCTCGTCTTCGACTACATCAACGGCTTCCACGATGCGGCCAACTCCATCGCCACGGTCGTGTCGACGCGCGTGCTGTCGCCAGGCACCGCGGTGGTCTGGGCGGCCTTCTTCAATTTCGTCGCGGCGTTCGGCTTCGGTACCGCGGTCGCGCGCACCGTGGGTGCCGGCATGGTGGACCTCGACATCGTCACGTTCGCCGTGATCGGCGCGGGACTGACCGGGGCCATCGTGTGGAACCTGATTACCTGGTACTTCGGACTGCCGACGAGTTCCTCCCACGCGTTGTTCGGAGGCTACGGGGGCGCCGCCCTGGCCAAGGCCGGATTCGTCGGCATCATCTGGTCGGGCTGGACGAAGACGCTGATCTTCATCGTCGTGGCACCGCTCGTCGGCATGCTCATCGGGCTCGCGACGATGACGGCCACCTTCTGGACGTTCCAGCGAACGGCGCCGGGGCGCGTCGATGCGCTGTTTCGCAGACTGCAACTCCTGTCGGCCGCGCTCTTCAGCCTCATGCACGGCGCCAACGATGCGCAGAAGACGATGGGCATCATCACGGGCGTGCTCGTCACGGCGGGCTACCTCGACACCTTCGACGTGCCCTTCTGGGTGGTGCTCGCCGCCCACGTGGCCATCGGTCTGGGCACGCTGTCGGGCGGGTGGCGCATCGTGAAGACGATGGGCACGAAGATCACCAAGCTGGCGCCCGTGGGTGGATTCGCCGCGGAGACCGGAGCGGCGTCCGCCATTCTCATCGCGACGGTGATGGGCGTCGGCATCAGCACCACGCACACCATCACCGGAGCCATCGTGGGCGTGGGCGCGACGCGCCGGCTGTCGGCCGTGCGATGGGGCGTGGCCGGCCAGATCGTCTGGGCGTGGGTCCTGACGATTCCCGCCGCCGGAGCGGTCGGGGCGATGACCTACTGGACGCTCGCGCTGCTCGGCGCGGGCTGATCGCGGCACCCCACGCAGGCGGCGCCGTGCGTCCTATTCGACGAACCGGTAGCCCAGGCCCACCACGGTTTCGATCTGCTCGCCGGCTGCACCCAGCTTGCCGCGAAGCCGGCCGATGTGGACGTCGACCGACCTCGTCTCGATCAGGCGGTCGTAGCCCCAGACCCGCTCGAGCAGCCTGTCACGCGACAGCACCCGATTACGGTTTTCAACGAGGCACTTCAGCAGCTCGAACTCGCGACGCGTCAGACGCACCCGCGCGTCTCCGACCTGGATCGCCACGGCGTCGAAGTCCGCGATCAGGTGACGGCCCCTGTACACGGTCTCGGGCGCCGGTGCCGGCCCGGCCTGTCGGCGACGCAGCACGGCGCGGACACGTGCGGCGAGTTCACGCAGGCTGAACGGCTTGGTGACGTAGTCGTCGGCGCCGAGGTCGAGACCGGATACGCGGTCCACCTCGTTGGTACGCGCCGTGAGCATGATGACCGGCACATGGCGGGTCGCCGGGCGGGAGCGGAGGATTCGGCAGACCTCGAAGCCGCTCAGCACCGGCAGGTTCAGATCGAGGACGATCAGGTCGGGCGTCCGCTCGGCGACGGCCTTGAGCGCGGCGTCGCCGCTGCCGACCATCTCGACCTTCGTGTCGCGCTCGCGCTCGAGCGCGTGCTTGATGAGGCCCGCGATGTCGTGTTCGTCCTCCACGACCAGGATTCGCGTGGTCGTAGCCGCTGGAATCCACGGCGTACCGGACTGCTCGGACGGCTGAGGGTGCGTCACGCGGGTCGTCTCTCCTTGGGCGTCATGCCACGGTGACGATACGTGGCAGGCGTTTCCCTGGCGTGTCGCGGGCGTTAAATGTGCATTTCGTCCGCCGTCGCACCTTCCGAGCGCCGGTGGACCCGACACGACGATCGGGGTGTCACGCAGCCGCTGGAGCGGTGGACGCGTCGCAAGACGCTGGACGACAGACGTGGACAGTCGGACGCCAGGGGTAGACGGTGGGCCGTTCGCCGGTAGATGATGAGGGATCATCCAGAACCATCCATGACCAACGATCGCGTGCGTCGACGCTTCCTGCTGTTGCTGGTGCTCTGCATCTCGGCGGCGTTCCTGTGGC
>CAYMAG010000022.1:0-9349 GCA_964388335.1 uncultured Vicinamibacteraceae bacterium
GCGGCCGGCTCACTCGGCGTCCGAAGGGCCACGGCGCGCCGGATGCGGGCAGTCTGGCCGTAGAATGGAGGATGTATGGGAAGCGTACTGAAGACCACGGCACTGCTCGGTTTGTTGAGCGGCCTCTTTCTCGTCATTGGACAAATGCTCGGCGGCCAGCAGGGGCTCGTGCTGGCCTTCATCATGGCCGCCGTCATGAACTTCGGCTCGTACTGGTTCTCCGACAAGATCGTCCTGCGCATGTACAAGGCGAAGGAAGTCGGGCCGGAACACCCGCTGCATCAGCTGACCGCGGACCTGGCGCGTCGGGCGCAGTTGCCCATGCCGCGGGTGTACGTGATTCCCGACGCCTCGCCGAACGCGTTCGCCACGGGACGCAATCCGCAGCATGCGGCAGTGGCCGCCACCGAAGGCATCATGCGCGTGCTCGACCGCAACGAGCTGGCTGGCGTCATGGCGCACGAACTCGCGCACGTCAGGAACCGCGACATCCTCATCAGCTCGGTTGCAGCGACGATTGCCGCGGCCATCATGATGCTGGCACGCATGGCGCAGTTCGCTGCCCTGTTCGGCGGTGGCCGAAGCGACGACCGTGGCGGCTCCAACCCGCTCGGTCTGCTCGTCGCCGTGCTGGTGGCGCCACTCGCAGCCATGCTCATCCAGGCGGCCATCTCCCGGTCGCGCGAGTTCGTGGCCGACGCCACCGGTGCGGAGATCTCTGGCTCGCCGCATGGACTCGCGAGTGCTCTGCGCAAGATCGAGGCCTACGGCAAGCAGATTCCCATGGACGCGAACCCTGCCACGGCGCACATGTTCATCATGAAGCCCCTCAGCACCCGCGGCTTGTTCTCGATGTTCAGCACGCACCCGCCCACCGAGAAGCGCATCGCCGCGCTGCTCGGTCGCGGAGCCGTCTAGTCCGCCGCGATCCCGTCCGCCTGTCGAGTGCCCGCCGCAGGCGGACGCTCCATCCCATAGCGCTGCCGCACCAGTCTCAGGACACGCCGCACCTCCGACGCATACTCGGGCGCGGCGTGGACGGACCGGTAGATGCGCGCGTACTTGTCGCGCAGATGCGGCGCCTCCCGCTCGAGAAACGCGAAGAAGTGTGCGCGCGTGCCTCCCTCGAGATACAGGACGTTGCCACCCAACAGCGGAATGTCACGGTCCGCAAGGGCTCGCACCGTGGCTTCGAGCCGCGCCGGCTGCGTCGAGAACCCGGGGACCAGCGGTGACATCAACGCGCCCGCACGGACACCCGCGTCCAGCAGTCGACGAAGGGCACGCAGCCGCTGCGCCGGTGGCGCGGCACCGGGCTCGAGGCGCGCACAGGCGGCCTCGTCCACGGTCGGGAGACTCACGTACACCGTCACCTCCCCCTGCGCGGACATGGCGGCCAGCACATCGATGTCCCGCACGACCATCGGCCCTTTCGTGACCAGTCCCACCGGCACACGCGCTCGGGCCAGCACCTCGAGGCAGGCACGCGTCAGGCGCGCCTCTCCCTCGACCGGCTGGTAGGGGTCCGTCGCCGTGCCCACTGCGACGAGCCCGCGGCGCCAGGCCGGTCGATCCACCTCGCGCTCCAGTACCTCCGCGATGTTCCGCTTCACGAGGATGACCCGTGAGAAGTCGTCGCCCGCGCCAAGTTCCAGCTGTGACTGGTAGCGGCGCGCGAAGCAGTAGGCGCACGCATGCGTGCAGCCGCGATAGGCGTTGAGCGTCCATGTGAACGGCATGCCGCTGGCGGCGTTGAGAGCCGACCGGCACTGGATGTCCTGATAGCGCACCTCACCTGCGCGCACCTCCGGCGAGGGCAGAGCATGCACTCCGCCCGCCTTCACCAGCGCGGCGATCTGGCGCGTGGTGGAACGGGCGCCGAGTTCGAAGAGTGGCGGCTGGTACATTCGTGTTATGTTCGCCATGGATTGTCGCCCGTCCGCGCGGGTCCGGTCAAGGCGGAGTGTCCTGCGCATCGGGTACACTCTGGCGTCATGACCAACACCTTTCGTCTGGCAGCAGGAATGGCAATGTGCGGCGCGCTGGCACTGCCCCACGCAGCGACGGCCCAGAACGGCGCTCCCATGACGGGCGTCTGGGCGGTCTCGGTCGTGTCGCCCGAGGGTGAGACGTCCGCCACGTTGGCGGTCGCCGATCACGATGGACGCCTGGCCGGCGTGATCGGCGGTCCGCGCGGGCTCATCCCGGTCGAGGGGTTGCGGACGGCCGACACGGTGACGCTGCGCTTCTCGATCCTGTACGAGGGCGCGCCCCTTCCGATCGTGATGACGGCACCGCCCGGCGGTGACGCACTGGCCGGCACGGTCGACTTCGCCAGCGGGGAGGCCACCGGCACCTGGAAGGCCAGCCGTGCGACGCCGACCGGCATCAACGGCGTGTGGACGTTCACGGCCGACGGTGGCGAGGGTGCGGTTCCCGGCGTGCTCACCCTGCTCGAGCAGAACGGCGAGGTGAGCGGCCGGCTGGTCGTCCGCAGCCGCGGCGTTGAGGGCGTGGTCAAGGGCACGCTCGCCGAGTCGGCGCTGAAGCTGACCGTCGATGCCATCGCCGATGGCTCACCGATCACGATCGACATGCCCGGCCAGGTCGATGGTGCGGCTCTGTCGGGCACGTTCTCGGTGGCCGATCTCTCAGGCCGGTGGTCGGCGACGCGTCAGTAAGCGCCGGCGTGTCCCCTCGCGCTCCGTCAGCTGGTGCGCCGCGCCTCGCGTCCGTCGACGCGCTGCGGGGCTTCGACATGTTCTGGATCACCGGGGGCGACGCGCTCGCCGTCGCTCTCGGCAAGTGGCTGGGATGGGCCTGGCTCGTCCACCAGATGGAGCACGTCGAGTGGGAAGGGTTCGTGTTCTACGACCTCATCTTCCCGCTCTTCATGTTTCTCGTCGGCGTCGTGCTGCCCTTCTCGCTGAGCCGCTACGAGGGACGTCCCCGCGACGCCCACTTGCGCATTGTCCGGCGGGCCGCGCTGCTCATCTTTCTCGGATGGGTCAACTGGGGCCTGTTCAACCTCGACGTCGGGAACATGCGATGGCCGGGAGTGCTTCAGCGCATCGGTCTCGGCTACCTGTTCGCGGCCGCCGCCGTACTGCATCTGCAGATGCGCGGACGGGTGATCCTCACCACCGCGCTGCTCGTCGGCTACTGGCTGCTGCTATTGGTCGTCCCCGGTGCGAACGGGCACGCGTGGGACCTGTCGATGGAAGGCAACATCGTCGGCTGGCTGGATCGCTCGGTGCTTCCGGGCTCGATGTGCTGCTACACGCACGGGGACAACGAGGGCATCCTGTCGACGATTCCCGCAATCGCCACGGTGATGCTCGGCGTGTTCGCGGGCACGTGGCTGCGGTCGGACAGACCGTCCGGCGAGAAGGCGCGGGGGCTGGTCGTTGGCGGTGTCGTATCGCTCGCGATCGGCTACCTGTGGTGGCCGCTGTTCCCCGTGATCAAGAACCTGTGGACCAGCTCCTACGTGCTGCTCGCCGGCGGCTGGAGTCTGCTGCTGCTCGCCCTCTTCTACTACGTGATCGACGTGAAGGGCTATCGCTCATGGGCGTTCCCCTTCGTCGTGATCGGCATGAACGCCATCACGATCTACGTCGTGCAACACTTCGTCGACTTCAACGGTATCGCCCGGTTCTTCGTCGGAGGTGTTGCGTCGCTGCTGACGGCGGGTGCGGGGGCCGTCGTGCTCGCGGCTGGCGCGGTGGCCGCACGCTGGCTGTTTCTTCGGTATCTCTACGCGAAGGGAACGTTCCTGCGGGTGTGACGAACCAAGGTCAGACTTCAGGCACGGAGCCTGAAGCCTGAAGCCTGAAACATGAAGCATGCAGCATGAAGCATTAAGCATGAAGCATTAAGCATTAAGCATGACCCTCCCCCGCTGGTCGTCGAGAATGTCCTCCAGCGTGCGCGCGATGGGGATCTCCGGCACCCAGCCCGTGACGCGTGTCAACTTCTCGCGGCTGCCGAGCAGGCGAGGGACATCGCCTGGCCGGAGGCGGGCGGGATCGGTTGTCACGCGAACGTCCACGCGGCACATCCTGACAAGCGCGCGCAGCAGGTCACCGATGACGAATGCCTCGCCGTGGCACACGTTGTAGACGCCGCCCGATTCGCCGAGCGCCATCAGCGAGGCATAGGCCCGAACGACGTCCCGGACGTCGGTGAGGTCGCGTGCGGCGTCGAGGTTGCCCACGCGCAGCACCGGCTCGTCCAGGCCTGCCTCTATCCGGGCAAGCTGACGCGCGAACGAGGGGGCGAAGTACGCCGGCTCCTGGCCGGGACCGATGTGATTGAACGGCCGCACCACGACCACGTGCAGGCCGTCGTCCTTCGCCGCGTGCAGCGCCGCCATTTCCTGCGCGAGCTTGCTGACGCCATACGGGCTGGACGGCTGCAGACGATCGTCTTCGCCCAGCGCGGCCGCCGACGGCGCGTACACCGCCGCGGACGTGGTGACGAGCGTGCGTGCGCGGGGCGCCTGCCTCGCCACGCCCCGAAGCAGGTGATGCGTCGCCAGTGCGTTCAACTGCAGCGCGACGTCCGTATCCTGCCACGATGCGCCCTGATTCGCGGCCCCCGCGAGGTGGTAGATGTCGTCAGGGCGGCTGTCGGCGAGTGCCGCGTCGACCGCGGCGGCGTCCCGCAGGTCGACTGCCTGCCAGTGCACGCCCTCAGGCGTCGTGGACGGAGGTGGAACGCCGGGCCGATACCAGCCCACCAGCCGGCCGTTCTCGCGCAGCAGTTCACGCAACAGGTGCTGGCCGGCGAACCCGGCGGCCCCGGTGACGAGTCGTGCGCGCATGGCAGCCACGTGCATCTCAGAACGGCCGCGCGTTGAAGTTGCCCCCGGTGTTGCCGCCGAAGGCGCCGAGGAAGTTCGAGAACGTGCCCAGCCCTGCCAGCGTGAACCCGATGTTGAAGCGCCGGTCCTGCGGCACCGCGAAGGTCGAGAACTGCGGAAAGTTGTACACCTGGTACTCGATCAGGAGGCCGCAGCACTGCGCGTTGTAGTACCCGAGGATGCGCTGGTCGAGCATGGTCGAACGGCCGAGGTCGTAGGAGAACGCGTACGTGCCGCCGAACCGGTTGCCGCTCGTACGAACCGTCGAGCTGGCGTTGAAGAACTTGTCCGGCCGGTCCGGGAAGAACGAGAACTGCCGCTGGCTCCACCCGCCCGACACGCTCAGCCACTCGCGGAGGGCATACTTGCCGTTCAGCCGGATGCTCTGGAACTCCCCGAGGGCGTTGTCGTAATCGAGGCGCGCGCTGATCGAGGTCTCCTCGGACGGCGCGAAGTTGGCGCCGATCGCGATCGGTGAGAAGTTGCTCGGCGCGCGACCGAAGAAGTTGAGCGGAAACTGCGCGAAGTCGTAGAGACTGGCCCGCGGGTCCGAGTAGTAGCTCTGCGTCAGACTCATGGTCAGGAAGTCGCGGTTCCTGGCCGTCGACGCGCCGACGCGACGCTTCGCGGTGAACCGGTTCACGACCCCGTACGAGATGCGCGTGGTGCCGCCGTACGTGAAGTCGTAGCCCTCGAGCTTCACGATGCGGTCGTAGTCGTCGAAATGGGTGAGGCGCTGCACCGTGAACGTCGGCTCGATCGTGTGCTTGTACTTCTCGGCGTACCCGTTGCCGGGGGTGTCCCACACGCGCGTGAACTTGGGCCCGACGATGTCGGATCGGAAGTCCCAGTAACGGCGCGTCAGCGGCACGTCCGCCTGCACGTCGCGGTTGTCCTCGTCCTTGATGTAGCTCTCGGAGTAGTACGTCGAGTGGAATGCCACCGACGAGTTGAACGTGAGGAATGGCCAGCGGTTGAAGGGCACGCGGATGGTCGGAGAGACATCGATACGGGTCAGGCCCTGATCGATGACCCGTCCCGGCTCGGTATCGACGCGTGCCAGCCGCACCGCTTCGGTCCCCACGCCGGCATAGATCGGCGTCCGCCCGACTTGCGTCTGCGCGAGACCGTAGGTCAGCCGGGGCGTGCCGCCAACGAGGTTGGACGACTCTTCCGTCCAGAACAACTGGGTGCGATCGTAGTTCGCGCTGGCGCTGTGACGCCCCCAGCTGCCGCCGACGCTCCCCCTCACGGTCCGCGTTCTCGACGACCAGTCATAGGGGTTCTGGTTGAAGGTCGCCCTCGTCGTGACGCTCGAGAAATAGTCGACACTGCCTCTGGCCCGCAGGTTGAGCGGCAGCGCCTGCACGGCATTGGCGCGAATCTCGTAGTTGCGCTGCGCGGGCGTGGTGACGGTGTCGCCGCCGGTGGTGTAGGACGCCGCCTTCTCGTCGATGAAGTAGGTGCTTACTGATCCCTGCGAGTTCGCCCCTGCGGCATACCGATACTCCGATCCCATGCCCTGCCCGCGCTTCGTGAACCAGTCGTGCATGAGCGTCAGGTCCTGGCTGCGGTCAATCGCCCAGAAGAACGCGTTGCTGAGGCTCTGGCCGCGGATGACGGACGAGCCGTACGTCGGCAGGAGAAAGCCCGTCGCGCGATCGTCGCTCTGGATCGGGTAGTACATCGCCGGCAGGTAGAAGAGCGGCACGCCCTTCACCTTGAGCACCGTGTTGGTCAGCACCGCGTAGTGGTCGAGATGCACCGTTGCCGTGGTCGAGACGAGTTCCCAGCGCGGCGTGGGTTGGATGCAGCTCGTGAAGCCGCCCCGCGTGATCCGGTACTTGCGCGGCCCGATCTTCTCGATGACCTCACCGTAGAACAGCGAGTCGGGTTCCTGGGTGCCGAAGAAGCTCTTGTCTGCCTTCTCGCCGAGCGACGCCGAGCCGGATGCGTTGTAGAACGTGCCGGTCTTGGTGCCGATGTCGAACTCGAGGCGATCTGCCGCGACACGGCTGTCGGGCGCGGAGTACACCACGTTGCCGGTCGCGATCAGTTTGCGCGTGTCGTGGTAGTAGTCCACGATGTCGGCGTAGAACTTCTGCGTCCCCTGCTCCAGTTCGACCTGTCCTTCGAGGTGATAGTGGTCACCGCGCAGTTCGATGCGTGACTGCTTGGCCAGCCGGAATCCGGGCACCTGCTGCGCGGTGGCGTGCCCCGCAACCGCGGCGCACAGCACGGCGAGGATCAGGACGACGCGACGGTTCATGGGCAGTCGGCAATCGGTGGTCAGGCAGGCACCGGCGGGCGTCCGCAGAATATCACGGGCCTTCGGGCGCATCGCACATCGCGGCGAGCACGGCGCCGGCCAGAAAGAGCGATCCGGCGACGATGACCGGACGGCCTCGCGCATCCGCGCGCGCCACGGCCTCGCGCGGGTCTGCGGCGACCTCGACAGCCACGTCCGGTGCCCGCGCGCGGACCCTGTCAGCGAGGACGCCTGCCTCGAGGCCACGCGGTGGATGCACCGACGTGGCCACGGCCGCGCTGGCAAGGCCCAGCAGTGGGGCGAGCAGGGCGTCCACGTCCTTGTCGCGCATCACCGCCAGCACCAGGGTGACAGAACCGGGCACCGCCTCGCGCAGCCATGCTGCCAGGGCCTCGGCCCCGGCGGCGTTGTGCGCACCGTCGATGACCAGGAGTGGGCGGCCGGTTCGCTCGATCACCTGCAGGCGGGCCGGCCACTCGGTCTCGCGCAGCCCCGTCTCGATGGCGTCCTGCGGGACGGTGATGCCGCCGAGATCGAGGACCTCGAGCAGGCGTACCGCGACGGCCGCGTTGTCGGCCTGGTGTCTGCCGTTGAGGGCGAGGCGCAGCGGGCCATACGCGGCGCCTGGCGTTCGCAGGGTGATCCACGTCTGGTGCCCGCGAAGTTCCATCGAAGTGGCCACCTCGGCAGCGGTCTCAGCCAGCGTTGCGCCACAGGCCCGGACGACGTCGCGAATGACGCGCGCCGGCCCCGCGTCGCGCACTCCCGACACGACGCTCGCCCCGGGCGCGATGACCCCGGCCTTCTCGGCCGCGATGGCCTCGAGCGTGTGTCCGAGGTGCGCGGTGTGATCGAGGGCGATTGACGTGATGGCGGCAAACGGCGCCCGCGCCACGTTGGTGGCATCGAGTCGGCCGCCCAGGCCCACTTCCAGCACGGCCACCTCGACGCCGCACGTGCGGAACAGCTCGAACGCCGCGACCGTGGCCACCTCGAAGTACGTCAGGGGCGCAGCGAACGACCCCGCATCGCGCAGACGGTCCTCTGCCTCCAGCACGGTCTCGAGCGCCGCGCCGAGTGTCGCGCTCGCCACCGGGACGTCGTCGATGCGATAGCGCTCCGTGAGATCGACGAGATGCGGCGACGAGTACAGTCCGACTCGATGACCGGCGGCGCGCAGGGCCCGGCTCGTCATCGCGGCGACCGACCCCTTGCCGTTGGTGCCTGCGATGATGACCGTGGGGCAGGCCTGCTCGGGATGGCCGAGGGCGGCCGTCAGGGCACGGACGTTGTCGAGGCCCAGCTTGATGCCGAAGAACTCGCGGCGCGCGAGTCGCTCGAAGGGAGTCACTGCGCCCGATGCATGAACCTCAGCGCGTCGGCGATGCTCTTCTTCAGCGAGCGGCGATCGACGATGAAGTCGACCATGCCGTGCTCGACGAGGAACTCCGCGCGCTGGAAGCCCTCGGGCAGCTTCTGGCGGATGGTCTGCTCGATGACGCGCGGGCCGGCGAAGCCGATGAGCGCCTGCGGCTCCGCGATGTTGAGATCGCCGAGCATGGCGAAGCTCGCGGTGACGCCCCCCGTCGTGGGATCGGTCAGCACCGAGATGTAGGGCAGTCCCGCCGTGTCCAGCCGCGACAGCGCCGCGCTGACCTTGGCCATCTGCATCAGCGAGAACGTCCCTTCCATCATGCGGGCACCGCCCGAGCACGCCACGACCACGACGGGCCGCCGGTGCGCCACGCCGCGCTCGATCGCACGCGTGATCTTCTCGCCTACGACCACGCCCATGCTGCCGCCGATGAACTGGTACTCCATCGCCGCGACCTCGGTCGCGATGCCGTCGATGGTCCCTGTGCCGCACACGACGGCGTCCTTCATGCCGCTGCCGGCCTGTGCGGCCCGCAGGCGCTGGGAGTAGGGCTTCGTGTCGATGAACGCGAGCGGGTCCGTCGAGGCCAACTCCCGATCGTGCTCCTGCCACCGGCCGTCATCGAACAGCATCTGCAGGCGGTCCGTGGCGCCGAGGCGGAAGTGGTGACCGCATTGTGGGCACACCTGCAGGTTGGCTTCGAGGTCCTTGTTGTACAGGGCCTGCGTGCACCCCGGGCATTTCACCCACAAGCCTTCGGGGATGCGGCTGCCGGTGTCGGAGGGCGTGATGGGCTTGGGGACGCGCTTGAACCAGGCCATAGGTCAGGGAGTCAGGAAGG
>CAYMAG010000022.1:9449-60682 GCA_964388335.1 uncultured Vicinamibacteraceae bacterium
GAAGGAATGAAGGATGCCGTGCTCACAGCCATACAGGGTACGGCAAGCGGCACGTGCTTGTCAGGCGCGCCGCGGAACGTAGTACTGCGTACCCGCTTGCTTGTGCTCGAGCTGTTGGACGAGGTCGTCCACGTCTTCGTCGTTCCAGTCGAGGTCGAGGTGCGATGTCTCGACGACCAGCAACGGCGCCGCGGTGTAGTGGAAGAAGAAGTGATTGAAGGCGTCGTTCAACTCGCCGAGGTCGGTGTCCACGTGCGGCCGCGACTCGGGGTCGCGACGGGCGCGTTCCCGTCCGCGCCGGCGGAGCAGGTCGGTCGGGGCCTGCAGGTAGAGCACCAGATCGGGCGTCGGTAGTGCGACGGCGAGCAGATCGTACAGCCGCTGGTAAATGAAGAGTTCGTTGTCGTCGAGGTGCAGGTACGCGAAGATCTTGTCCTTGTCGAACAGGTAGTCGCACACGGTGACCTGCGTGAACAGGTCCGTCTGCTTCAGGGCATCCTGCTGCCGGTGCCGGGAGAGCAGGTGAAAGAGCTGGGCCTGGAAGGCCGCGCCGGCGCGACCTTTCCCCTGTTCGGCGTGGAAGGGGTTGTCCGCTTCGTCGAGCACCAGCGCTCCGTCGAGCCGCGCGCTGAGCCGTTCCGCGAGGACGGCCTTCCCAAGGCCCGGGGGGCCCTCGATGGCAAGGTAGCGCACGTCCAAGATGGCGCGCAGTATAGCGGTCCGCTCCAGGGTCGGCAAGTGAAGTGCGTGCTAGCATTCGCCATTGATGCGCCGCTCATTGCTGTTGTGGTCGTGGCTGTCCCTGGCTGCCGCGTGCGCCTCTGTTCCGCCGCCGGTCCCGACGGTGGTCGTGCTGCCGTACGAGACGAAGCTGGCGAGCGTCCTGCGGCTCGAAGACCATCGTGTGCTGACTGACGCCCGTGCGGTACCCGAGGCGCCGCCCCCCGTGCTGGACGCGCGCGGGCGCCCGATGCCAGCGCCTCTGCCCCCTCCCCCGACGGACCTCCTGACGCTGCTGCGCGACGACGAGCCGCGGGTTCGCCGGCGTGCGGCGCTCGCCATCGGCCGTGTCGGCCTGCCGGAGGGTGTGCCGCCGCTGATCGACGCGCTCCAGGACCCGGACGCGGAGGTCCGGGCCATGGCCGCCTTCGCCCTTGGACTCATCGGCGGTGCGCCCGTCGTCGACGCGTTGACCGCGGCGTTGGGCGACCCGGCGACCATCGTGCGCGGCCGCGCGGCCCAGGGCCTTGGCTTGACCGGACGCGACGTGGCCGCCGCATCGGCGCCGGCCATCGGCGGGATGGTGGCCGCCCTGGTCGACGCTGGAGCCGTATCCACGCCACCTGACGAGGCCGCCGCGTTGACCCCGGAGGCCGACGCCATGCTCCGCGGCCTCACGGCTCTCGCACATCTCGGGAGCTACGACGCGCTGGCCGCGGCGGTGCTCGATGATCAGGGGCGCCCGAGAACCTCGTGGTGGCCGGCCGCGTTCGCCCTGGCGCGGGTGGCTGACGACCGGGCGGTTCCCGCACTCCGCGCGCTGGTCTCGGCGTCGAGCCCGACGACCGCCGCATACGCCGTGCGCGGATTGGGCGAGCGCAAGGCGTCCGTCGCCGTACCCGACCTGCTGCCGCTCGTGCGCGCCGAAGGGACTGTCCATCCCCACGTGCGCGTGAACGCCGTGCGTGCGCTGGCGGAGATGGGCGACGCACAGGCGGTCGCGCCTCTGCTGGCGCTGCTCGAGGCGGCGTCCGACGACGGTGGTTTGACGCTGGAGGTGGTGACGGCGCTCGGCCACCTCGGTCATCGGGATGCGGAAGAGCCACTGATCGACCGCATCAACGCCCGGTGGGCGCCGCTTCGCGCCGCGGTCCTCCTGGCGCTCGCCAGGATCGACGCCGTGAACTTCACGACGATCCTGTCGGGGCTCGATCCCGATCCCGACTGGCGTGTGCGCGTGGCGCTGGCCGATGCCGTGAGCGGCCTGCCGTCGGAGGTCGCGCAGCCGACCCTGGAGCGCCTCCGCGACGACCGCGACCAGCGCGTGATCCCCGCCGTGCTCCGCGCGACCGCGAAGGCGGGAGTGAGTGGACTCGACGCTGCGCTGACGCGCGGGTTGGCGTCGGACGATCCGGGCATTCGGACGGCCTCGGCGTCGATCGCCGGTGAACGCAAGGTGACGTCGGTCCGCCCGGCATTGCTGGAGGCGTGGGCGAAGAGCAAGGGCGATTCCGCGGGTGGCAGCGTGCGCTGGTCGCTGCTCGATGCGCTGGGACGGATCGATGAGGTCGCCGCGGTGCCGCTGTTCCGCGAGGCGCTCGCCGATGCGGACTGGTCGGTCCGTCGTCGCGCGGCCGCCTGGCTCGACGCACGGGACCCCACGGCGAACGCGCGGGATGCCATCCGACCGGTGCCGACGGGTCGTGCGCCCGATCTCTACGAGTCGGAGCGCTTCGTGGCCCCGAAGTTCTCGCCGCAGGCCTTCATCGACACGGCGCGCGGCACCGTCGAGATCGAGTTGTCGATTCTCGACGCGCCCCTGACCGTGGACAACTTCATCACGCTGGCGCGGAAGGGCTACTTCAATGGCCTGCCCCTGCATCGCGTCGTACCGAACTTCGTGATCCAGGACGGCGACCCGCGGGGCGACGGGTCAGGCGGTCCGGGCTATTCCATCCGGGACGAGCTGCACGACCAGACGTACGCGCGCGGGACGGTGGGCATGGCGCTCGCCGGGCCGGACACGGGCGGCAGCCAGTGGTTCATCACGCACTCGGCGCAGCCGCACCTCGACGGGAGGTACACCATCTTCGGTCGCGTGACGGCCGGCATCGAGGTGGTGGACGCGCTGCAGGTGGGTGAGACGGTGACGCGGATCCGCATCTGGGACGGCATCGAGATGCGGTAGGCATCACGCGGAGACACGAAGGGGCCGGACGAGCCGACCCCTTCGAGCAGCAGCCTACGTACCGGCCGCGATTCTGTCGGTGGCTGTACTGGCCACCGACGACGAAGCCGCAAGCATCGCGGCGTGTCTGGCCAATGGCGCATCCCCCTTTCGCAGTCGTTCTACGAAGCCGGCCGCTTACGCGTCTCACGCGCTCGCAACGCTGTGCGCTGGCATCCGCTCGAGATCACCAGCTGCGGGACAGCCGTTCGTTGCGGCCGGGGATGGCCGGCGGCCACCGTACAGGTCGGCGGCCGCGGCGGGTCCAACTGACGAGCGCCGCACGTGCGGCGCTCGTTTCGGTCTGGCGGGAACCGCCTTACCGCTTCTTCGCAGCCGTCTTCTTCGCGGCCGGCTTCTTCGCAGCCGTCTTCTTCGCGGCTGCCTTCGGAGCGGCCGGAGCCTTCTTCGCGGCCTTCTTAGCTGCTGCCTTCTTCGCCATTCTTCCTCCTTGGGGCGGCACTCAATCTCGTGTGCCGTTATTGGCACATCACTACAGGTGGATTGAGCAGCTTCGCCTCACACAAGATGTAGATTATGGATGAGAAGAAATTCTTGTCAAGCACAAACACGGACGTTTTGTCAAAAATTTTTGCAGGCGAGATCGACACCTGGGCACGGCCCGCTAGCGCATCTGTTGGCCCTTGTCAAACTTGACAAAGAAACAGAGTCTTACCCTTCGCGCAGCGACGCCAACGCCGGCGGATCCAGCAATTGCAGCCACTGCCGCCGGACGCGCGCCGTGACGCGTAAGCAATACCTGATGCGTGAATCGCGTGCGTGGACGTGGCGCGGCGGGCGCGCGGACGCGAACGCGAGCGCGCTAGAACGCCGTCAGGCGCAGCAGCTGCTTCTCGGCGTGGCGCTCGGTCGCGAGTTCGATCAGCCTGTCGATCAGCGTCGTGTACTCCACGCCACTCGCCGCCCACAACTTCGCGTACATGCTGATCGACGTGAAGCCCGGCATGGTGTTGATCTCGTTGAGCCACACCGCGCCGCTCTCACCGTCGACGAGGAAGTCGACACGGCTGAGCCCCGCGCCATCGATGGCGCGGAACGCCTCGATCGCCAGCTGCCGCACGCGCGCCGCCGTCGCCGGGTCGAGCGGCGCCGGAATGCGCAACTCGCTGCCGCTGTCGAGGTACTTCGCGTCGTAATCGTAGAACTCGCGTGACGGCACGACCTCGCCAGGCACCGAGGCCTGCGCGTCGTCGTTGCCGAGCACGGCCACCTCGATCTCACGGGCACGCGGCACAGCCGCCTCGATCACGACCTTCCGATCGTAGTCGGCCGCCAGACGCAGCGCGGCGTGCAGCGTGCCCGCATCGATGGCCTTCGAGATGCCGACGCTCGACCCGAGGTTCGCCGGCTTGACGAACATCGGAAACCCGAGCGTCTCGATCAGTTCACGCGCCACATCGTCGGCGTCGGCGAGGATGCGGCGGCGCGACTCGACGCGCCATGGAGACACCGGCAGGCCGTTGGCGACGAAGACCACCTTCATGACCGCCTTGTCCATGCCGACGGCGGAGGCCAGGACCCCGCAGCCCACGTACGGCACGTTGCCGAGTTCCATCAGGCCCTGCACCGTCCCGTCCTCGCCGTACGGGCCGTGCAGGACGGGGAAGAGCACGTCGAGGCCCAGGCCGGTCACCATCGCGTGCGGCTCGTCGCCGTTGCGCGCCGGCCGCCGGTCGATCGTCAGCAGGTTCTCCTCGGACGGGCGCGCGATCAGGTGCACCTCGCGGCCGGGGCGAAGCGCGCTGGCCTCCCGGCGCGTCTGCTCGATGATCTCCGCGGCCGACGCCGCCGTCGGCGGCTTGTCGGCGAGCACCCAGCGCCCGTCACGCTCGATGCGGATCAGGACGGGTTCGTACTTGGAGCGATCGAGGTGTGCCGTGACGGCCGCCGCCGAGGCGATCGACACTTCGTGTTCACCCGACCGGCCGCCATAGATGACGCCGACGCGCAGCTTTTTCACGAGACGAGTCCGGGGATGGAAGAGAAAGATCGAGGTGGCGTGACGTGCCGTAGTATAGCCGAATGCCCGGACGGTCTTTCGCCTTCACCGTGACCCATCGCGACGGATCCGCACGCCGCGGCCGTCTCGAGACCGCGCACGGCGGCGTCGAGACACCGGCCTTCATGCCGGTCGGAACGCGAGGGGCCGTGCGGGGCGTGACGCACCGGGATCTCGACGCTGCCGGAACCACCATCCTGCTGGCCAACACCTATCACCTGTACCTTCGGCCCGGTGACGACCTGATCGCCGAACGCGGCGGGCTCCACCGTTTCATCGGGTGGCCGAAGCCCATGCTCACCGACAGCGGCGGGTATCAGATCTTCAGTCTCGGCCCGCTCGTCCGCATCACCGAGGAGGGTGCCCGCTTTCGATCGCACATCGATGGCAGCCTGCATCAGCTGACGCCGGAGCGGGTGGTCGACATTCAGGCGCAACTCGGGTCAGACATCGCGATGGTGCTCGACGAGTGCCTGGCCGCCCCCGCCACCGAGGAACAGAGCGCGCGCTCGCTGGCCCTCACGCTGCGGTGGGCGCGCCGCGCCCGCGACCGATTCCTGCACGTGCGCGAGGGCGGGGCGAGGGACGTCGTGGTCACCAATCCCGGACAGGCACAGTTCGGCATCATCCAGGGGGGCGTTCATCCCCGTCTCCGTGCGGCGAGCGTCGAGGCCATGACCGCGATAGGGTTCGAGTCGTATGCCATCGGCGGGCTGTCGGTCGGCGAACCGATCGATGTCATGTACGACGTCGTCGGATACACCGCCCCGATGCTCCCTGCCGATCGTCCACGGTACCTGATGGGTACGGGTATGCCCGACGACCTGGTGGAGTGTGTGGCCCGCGGCATCGACATGTTCGACTGCGTGCTGCCCACGCGGAACGGACGCAACGGGCAGGCGTTCACGGCCGACGGTCCGATCAACCTGCGCAACGCCCGCTTCGCGCGCGACGATCGTCCGATTGCCGCCGACTGCCGCTGCCAGACCTGTCGCCAGCATTCGCGGGCCTATCTGCGCCACCTGTTCCAGGTACAGGAGATGAACGCGGGCACGCTCGCCAGCCTGCACAATCTGGTCTTTTACCTTGACACCCTCGGGCGAATTCGACAGGCTATCAGTTTCGGGGTTTTCGAGACGTTTCGACAGGACTTCCACCGCCGATATTCCCGGACACCGCCCGCTGCATGATGCCGTCTTCCTTCAACGAAATGCTGCTCGCCATGGGCGCGCCGGCCGACCCCAACGCGAGTCCGTGGCTGTCGCTGCTGCCGTTCGCCTTCATCCTCGGCATCTTCTATTTCATGGTGCTGCTGCCGATGCGGCGACGCCAGAAGAAGGTGGCCGACTTCCAGTCGTCGCTCAAGGTGGGTGATCGGGTCATCACCACGGGCGGCATCCACGGGTCCATTGCGCGCCTGAACGACGCCTCCGTGCATCTGCAGGTGTCACCGCAGGTCAGGATCGAGGTCTCTCGCGCCGCCATTGGCGGGTACCAGGGTGAGGAGCCCGTCGTACCCGATTCGGGAACTGCCTGAACACCATGAACAAGAACTTTCGCTGGAAGCTGCTCACCATTCTTGCAGTGGTGGCTCTGTCCGTGATCGCCTTCTATCCTCCCGGAGAGAAGGTGAAGCTCGGTCTCGACCTCAAGGGCGGTGTGCATCTCGTGCTGCGCGTCCAGACAGACGATGCGCTGCGGGTCGAGACGGAGACGACCTCGGAGCGGCTGCGCGAGGAGCTGTCACGACAGGGGTTGATGGTCGGCGCCGTGACCATCGACGGGCTGACGTCATTTCGCGTCGAAGGCGTGCCTGGGGATCGCGATGCCGATTTCCGCAGGGTGGCAGACGACTGGGTCGGCGCGGTGTACGACCGGTCTTCCGGGTCCGCCGGCTCGTACGTCTTCACGCTGCGCAGCGCCGAGGCCACGCGCCTGCGCCAGGACTCGGTGTCCCAGGCGCTGCAGACGATCGAACGACGCGTCAACGAACTCGGCGTGGCCGAGCCGACGATTTCTTCTCACGGCGCCGGCGACCAGATTCTCGTCCAGTTGCCAGGCGTCAGTGACGTCAATCGCGCCAAGGAGATCATCCGCTCGACCGCGCTCCTCGAGTTGAAGCTGGTCGAGGACGGTCCTGCTCCCACACGCGAGGCCCTGCTGGCCGCGCGCGGCGGCATCGAGCCGCCGGACATGGAAGTGGTGCAGGGCGTGACGCCTCCGGGCGGCACGGGTCCCGTGTATTACCTCGTGCGCCGCGTCGCGGGCATCACCGGGCGTGACCTGCGCAACGCACGGCCCACCCTCGACGAGAACAACCAGCCCGCGGTCAGCTTCTCGCTCAACGCGGCAGGCGCCGACAAGTTCGGCCGGTTGACGGCACAGAGCATCGGCCGCCAGCTCGCGATCGTCCTCGACGGTCGGGTCCAGTCGGCGCCGGTCATCGAAGGCCGCATCTACGACGAAGGGCGCATTTCAGGCTCCTTCACGCAACGGGAAGTGCAGGACCTCTCGCTCACGCTGCGCTCGGGCGCGCTGCCGGCGAGCCTCACGTACCTGGAGGAACGGACCATCGGTCCGACGCTCGGCGCCGACTCGGTACGCGCCGGCGTGCTGGCCTCGCTCGCCGGGCTCATCCTCGTCACGCTCTTCATGCTGGCCTACTACCGGCTCTCGGGCGTGAACGCGGTCGTGTCGATCGTCATGAACCTGATGATCCTGCTCGGCTTCATGGCCTACGTCGGCGCCGTGATGACGCTCCCCGGCATCGCCGGGTTCATCCTGACCATCGGCATGGGTGTCGACTCGAACGTGCTCATCTTCGAGCGCATCAAGGAGGAACTCGGCGCCGGCAAGAACGCCCGTGGCGCCGTGGCCGCGGGCTTCGACCGCGTGTTCCTCACCATTCTCGACACGCACGTCGCCTCGCTCATCGCCGCCGCGTTCCTGTTCCAGTTCGGCACGGGGCCCATTCGCGGCTTCGCCACCACGCTGTTCTTCGGCCTGCTCGCCAACGTGTTCACCGCGGTCTTCGTGTCGCGAACGCTGTTCGAGCTGGTCCTGTCGCGCCGGCCTCAGGCCGCCCGCCTGAGCATCTGAGGCCACGCTCATGTCCCTCTTCGAGAACTCCAACTACGATTTCCTGCGCTGGCGCTGGCACGCCGTCGCATTTTCGGTGCTCGTGGTGGTGGCCGGCCTCGTGCAGGTCGCCCGCGGCGGCATCCCGCTCGGCATCGACTTCTCGGGCGGCAGCCTGATCGTGCTGAAGTTCGAGCAGCCCACCACCGAGGAAGCGGTGCGCAGCGCCATCGCGCATCTGCCCGGTGAAGAGGTCGTGCAGATGTACGGCAGCCCGGAGGATCACGAGATCATGATCCGCCTGGCGCAGTCGCTCGAGGTCGAGGAGGGCACCTCGCTCGAGCAGGACGCCCGGCTCGTGTTCGAGTCCGTCAACGCCGCCGACCTGGGCAGCTTCGAGGTAACCAAGACGGAACTGGTGGGCCCGGCAGTGGGCAAGGACCTGCAGCGCAAGGGCATCTTCGCGACGATCACCTCGCTGCTCGGCATCGCCGCGTACATCGCCGTTCGTTTCCGCCTGTCGTTCGCCATCGGCGCGATTGCCGCGTCTGCGCACGACATCATCATCACGATCATCGTCGTTGCGGCCGTCGGCTACGAACTCTCCCTCAACATCGTCGCCGCCATCCTGACGATTGCCGGGTACTCGTCCAATGACACCATCGTCATCTTCGACCGCGTTCGCGAGAACGCACGGACGATGCGCACGCAGCCGCTGGCCGACCAGGTCAATCGGGCCGTGAATCAGACGCTCGCGCGTACCGTGATCACGGCAGGCACCACGTTCCTGGCCGTGTTCGGTCTGTACGTCTACGGCGGCGAGGCGCTCGAAGGCTTCGCGTTCACCATGCTGGTCGGTGTGGCAGCGGGCACGTACTCCACCGTCTTCATCGCCTCGTCGCTGGCGATTGCCCTCAGCAACAAGGACGCTCAGCTCAAGACGCCCGCAGCCGGGACGCGGCCGACCGACAGCGAGGCGCGCGCGCGTCGCCGCGAACGCCGCGAACGCCGCAATGCGTGAGGTAGCGGCTGACGGACGGCGTCGGGCGCTCGTCGCGTGACGGACCTGCTGTACGCGGTCCTGCTCGGCATCGTGCAGGGCGTCACGGAGTTCCTGCCCGTGTCGAGTTCCGCGCACCTCATCCTCGCGCGAGCGGTTTTCGGCTGGGACGGCGAGGCCTTCGGCCTGCCCTTCGACATCGCCACGCACGTCGGCACCCTCGGCGCCGTGCTCGTGTACTTTCGCGAGGATGTCCTCGGCATGGCGCGCGCGGTGCCGCGTGCACTGACTGGCGGTCACGCCGACGCCAGACGCCTGCGACTCATCGCCATCGGCACGCTGCCCATCGTCTTCGTGGGCGGCCTGTTCGGGTCGTGGCTCGAGACGGCGACCCGCACGCCAGCCGTCGTGGTCGTGACGCTGTCGGTCGGCGCGTTGCTGTTTCTCGCGATCGAACGTATCGGCCCGCGGCGCCGAGCGACGGACGCCGACCTCGGCGCGGCTGAAGCGCTGCTGTTCGGCATGGCGCAATCGCTGGCGCTGGTGCCCGGCGTCTCGCGATCCGGCGCCACCATCACCGCCGGCATGGCGATGGGCTTCACCCGCGAGGCCGCGGCGCGCTTCGGCTTCCTGCTCGGCATTCCCGCCATCCTGGCCGCAGCAGCCAGGGCGGGCATCGACGTGATTCGCGAAGGGACGGCCATCGACGTGCCCGTGTTCGTGGTGGGCATCCTGGCATCGTTCGTGGTCGGCTATCTCACGGTCGCCTTCTTCATGCGCTTTCTCGGCCGGTCGCGGCTCGATGTGTTCGCCGTGTACAGGCTGGCGCTGGCGGCTGCGGTGGTCGTCTGGCTCCTCCGATAGACGCAGGACGTGCGGGGCGCCATGCTGAACTTCCTTCGACGCAGTTTCATCGCCGGGTTCTTCGTCGCGGTACCCCTGGTGGTCAGCGTCCTGGGGCTCGCCTGGGCGTTCCAGGCGGTGGACGGCCTCACGGCGCCGCTGGTCGAGCGGGTGCTCGGCCGCCGCGTGCCTGGCGTCGGGATCGTCCTGACGAGCGCGGGCATCCTGCTCGTGGGCATGTTCGCGGCGAACGTCCTCGGCCGGCGCCTGCTGCAGCGCACCGAGTACCTGCTGATGCTGGTGCCGCTGTTCCGATCGATTTACGCACCCGTGAAACAGCTCGTCTGGGCCTTCAATCCGCAGAACGAGTCGGGGTTCAAACGCGTGGTCATGGTGGACGATCCGCAGCGCGGCCTGCTGCTCGGCTTCCTCACGCGTGAGTTCACCCTGACGCGTGACGGCCGGCCCGAGGCGTTCGTCGCCGTGTACGTGCCCACCAACCACCTCTACCTCGGCGACGTATTTCTCTCTCCGCGCGATCAGGTCTGGTACCCCGACCTGACGGTGGAGGAGGGCGTACGCGTCTTCCTCACAGGAGGCATGGCACTTCCGGCCGCCCTCAGTGAGCACCGGGTGTTTGACACCTCCGATGGGTCCAGCTAGGATGCCGTGTTTCGTGCAGGGTGCCGATGCCTGACCATGCGGGTGTCGTCTTCGAAAGGATCTCGCGTTTCCGATGACTCGCCAATTGTTCCTGGCGTTCGGCCTCGGTGCTCCGGTGGCCGCAGCCGCATTTGCCGCCTATCTGGCGTCGCGCATCAAGGCGCGTGACCCCGGCACCGAGCGCATGGTGCGCATCGCCGCGCTCATCCGGGCCGGTGCAATGGCGTTCCTCAAGGTCGAGTACAGCGTGCTCGCCGTGTTCGCCGCGGTGATGTTCCTCGTCCTGACGTTCTTCCTGCCCGTGCACGGGCTGCAGACGGCCATCTGTTTCATCGCCGGCGCCGTGCTGTCGGCCACCGCGGGCTTCGTCGGGATGCGCACGGCCACGACCGCGGCGGTGCGCACGACCCAGGCTGCCCGCACGAGTCTTTCGGGAGCCCTGACGGTGGCGTTCTCCAGCGGCGCCGTGATGGGACTCACCGTCGTGGCCCTCGGTACGGCAGGCATCTCTGCGCTGTACCTGATCTACGGCGGCCTCGACGGCTCCGGTTCGCTGGCCGCCGAGTATCTGTTCGGCTTTGCGCTGGGTGCCTCGTCCATCGCCCTGTTCGCCCGCGTCGGTGGCGGCATCTTCACCAAAGCCGCCGACGTCGCCGGCGATTTGTCGGGGAAGGTCGAAGCCGGCATTCCGGAAGACGACGCGCGCAACCCGGCGACGATCGCCGACAGCGTCGGCGACAACGTGGGCGATGTCGCGGGCATGGGGGCCGACCTGTTCGAGAGCTACGTCGGCAGCATCATCTCGGCGATCGCACTGGCCTGGGGCATGAGCGCGGCCACGGCCGCGTCGCTCTGGAACACGGCCGATGCCGAGTTCACCGTGGTGCAGGGCGCCCTCGTGCTGTATCCCATCCTGCTGTCGGGTGTGGGCATTCTCTGCTCCATGCTCGGAACGTTCGCCGTCCGCACCAACGACGAGTCACAGATCCACAACGCGCTGTTCCGCGGGATGCTCGTGGCGTCGGTGCTGGTGCTGGCCGCCGGGTGGGTGCTGACGCGTGCGCTCGGCGTTCCGATGCCCGTCTACTACGCGGTGCTGAGCGGCCTGGCGGCAGGTGTCGCGATCGGAAAGCTCACCGAGTACTACACGTCGAAGGACATGGGGCCGGTACAGCGCATCGCGAAGCAGTCGCTGACAGGACCTGCCACCACGCTGATCGCCGGTCTGAGCGTCGGCATGATGTCGGTCGGACTGCCCGTGGCGGTCATTGCGCTCGCGATCTTCCTCGCGTTCGAATGGGCAGGTCTGTATGGCATCGCGATCGCGGCGGTCGGCATGTTGTCGACGCTCGGTATCAGTCTCGGCGTGGACGCCTACGGTCCGGTGGCGGACAACGCGGGCGGCATCGCCGAGATGAGCCACTGCGAGCCGGAGACGCGCACGCGGACCGACGCACTGGACTCGGTGGGCAATACGACGGCGGCTATCGGCAAGGGCTTCGCGATCGGATCGGCGGCGCTGACGGCGCTTGCGTTGTTCAGCACCTTCCGCACCACGGCGGACGCGGCCGTGGCACGCCTGGGTGGTGTGGGCGCGTTCGACGAGGCGTACCTCTCGCTGTCGCTCGACAACCCGAATGTGCTGATCGGCATGCTGCTGGGAGGCGTGCTGCCCTTCATCTTCGCGGCGCTGACGATGGACGCGGTCGGCCGGTCGGCCAATCTGATGATTGACGAGGTGCGGCGTCAGTTCCGCGAGATTCCCGGCCTGCTGCAGGGCACGGCTGAGCCGGACTCGGCGACGTGCGTCGCGATTTCGACGCGGGCCGCCATCCGGGAAATGCTGATTCCCGGAGTGCTGGCGGTCGCCGCTCCCGTGCTCACGGGCTACGTGCTGGGCGTCTCCGGGCTGGGCGGGTTCCTGGCGGGATCACTCGTCACGGGCATCCTGCTGGCGCTGATGATGGCCAACTCCGGCGGTGCCTGGGACAACGCCAAGAAGTACATCGAAGAGGGGCACTACGGGGGAAAGGGGTCGGATCCGCACAAAGCGGCGGTGATTGGTGATACCGTGGGCGACCCGTTCAAGGATACGTCGGGACCGAGCCTCAACATCCTCATCAAGCTGATGTCGATTGTGGCTGTCATCTTCGCCCCACTGGTGGTGCGATGGCTGTTGTAGGGCGGGCTTTTGCCTGAGGTTCGCCTCTGCGACTCACGGTATGGCCGGCGGGCAGAAAGTGCGCGCCGACATGTGCCGAAACGCGGACACCGGTGTCTAAGCGTTACATCAACGTTCGTTGACAGCCTTTTTTGGCTGTCGCTATAATCGCCGCCTCACATCGGCACCCATCAACAGGCCCGCGGAGGTAGGAGGACAGACCAGTGCCAAAGGACATGTTTGGCGACGTCGTCGAGTCATCAATCAAGCTGGGAGGGCAGAAGTGGTACACGGTACCGCTGTCGATCCTGGTCCACGTGATGATCGTCGCCGCCGTCGTAATCATCCCCTTGATGGCGATGGATGCGCTGCCGGACACGCCGAGCATGATGGCGTTCGTCGGTACGCCTCCGCCTCCACCACCACCGCCGCCGCCCCCTCCGCCGCCGCCGGCAGCGGCGGCGCCGACGCCAGAGCCGACGCCTGTGTCCAATCCGGACGCTGCTCCCGTCGAGCCGCCGAAGGAGATCAAGCCCGAGCCTCCCGCACGACCGGTCGCCAACGTCGGCGTCGGCGTACCGGGCGGCGTCGAGGGAGGCATCCCTGGTGGTGCCATCGGTGGCGTGGTCGGAGGCCTGCCGACACCGGCACCGCCCCCGCCCCCGCCTCCGCCCCCGCAGCCCGTGCGGGTCGGCGGCAACATCAAGGCCCCGACGAAGGTTCGTGACATCAAGCCGCAGTACCCGCAGATCGCGCAGTCGGCCCGCGTGCAGGGCGTCGTGATCATCGAGGCGACCATCGGACCCAACGGGAAGGTGTCGAATGTGCGCGTACTGCGCAGCATCCCGCTCCTCGACCAGGCGGCGCTCGATGCCGTGAGGCAGTGGGAGTACACCCCCACGCTGCTGAACAACGTGCCGGTCCCGGTGATCATGACCGTCACGGTGAACTTTACGTTGCAGTAAGGAACCGGGTTCCCGGAGCGCGTCCTGCTCCGGTGCCCGAGTGTGTCAACATCAACGAACGGTCGAATCGATACGAACGACCTTCGAGACGCGGCGACAGAAGATCGCGTCTCACGTCTCATCCCGGAGGGGTGGCTGAACATGGGTGATCTTGATCTGCTTCATATGTGGGGACAGATGGGCTGGGTGGCCAAGGCCGTGGCCTACGTGCTGTTCTTCATGTCGTTCTGGTCGGTCGGTGTCTTCGTCGAGCGCTGGTACACGTTCCAGCAGGCCCGCAAACAGTCGAAGCTGTACGCCCCGCAGGTGGCCAAGCACCTCAAGGAAGGGCGGCTGAAGGACGCAATCGCCGTGTCGCAGTCGAAGAACTTCCGCTACAGTCACCTCGCCAAGGTCGTGCTCGCGGGACTGCAGGAGTACCAGTTCCAGACCGAGAGCGGCCAGCAGCTCACCCGTGACGACCTCCTCGACACCGTGCGTCGCGCGATTCAGCGTGCCGCAGCGCTCACGAGCAACGACCTGAAGAAAGGCGTCAACTCGCTCGCGACCATCGGGTCGACCGCGCCGTTCGTTGGTCTGCTCGGAACGGTCGTCGGCGTCATCTCGGCGTTCCAGGGCATCGCTGCCACTGGGTCGGGCGGCATCGGTTCGGTGTCGGCCGGTATTTCCGAAGCGCTGGTCGAGACTGCGCTCGGTCTGCTGGTGGCCATCCCGGCCGTGTGGTTCTACAACTACCTCACGGGCCGCCTCGAGTACTTCAATGTCGAGATGGACAACAGCTCGTCGGAGATGGTCGACTACTTCGTCAAGAAGAGCGCGTGAAGATCGGGCGGGGGAATACCCTGCGCGATGAGGATGGGGGACGCGCTCCGGCGCGTCTCACGCAAGGAGAAACGTCACCATGTCAATGAACGTCGGTGGTAGCGGCAATGCCATCAAGGCGGACATCAACGTCACGCCTCTGGTCGACATCATGCTGGTGCTGCTCATCATCATGATGCTCATCGCGCCATTGCTGCAGAAGGGCGTGAACGTCCAGCTTCCGTTGGCCGACAACACGTCCGAAAAGCCGGACACGCAGGAGCAGACGGTCGTCCACGTCGACGCCCAGCGCCAGTTCTACGTGAACAACCTGCCGTACAGCGATGCCGAAGTGGTCGATCGCATCAAGTACGCCCTCGAGGATCGCACCGAGCGCATCGTGTACCTCAAGGGAGACACCGAGGCCCCGTACGGCGCCATCATGAACATGATGGACAAGCTGCGCGAGGCCGGCATCGAGAACGTGGCGCTCATCACCGAGACCCGCAAGGCCGAGGGCGACGCCGGAGGAGGTGACTGATGTCTGCACACAAGCACCACGGCGCAGAGGGCGTCGTCAAGCCGAGCGAGATGCACGCCAGCGCGGACATGAACGTCACGCCGCTGATCGACGTCCTGCTCGTGCTCCTGGTCATCTTCATGGCCGCGTTGCCCATGACGCAGAAGGGCACCGACATCAACCTGCCGCTCGAGACCAGGGGCGCGGAGGCGGCCACCGACAGCACGCAGATCGTGCTGAACATCAACGCGGACCGTTCCATTGCCATCAACAATCAGGACGTCACGCTGCCTGAACTCCAGACGCGCCTCACCGAAATCTTCGAGACGCGCAAGGAGAAGACGATGTTCATCATCGGCGCGCCCACGCTTCCCTACGGCAGCGTCATCGCCGTGATTGACGCGGCGCGCGGCGCCGGGGTCGACAAGGTCGGTATCGTCACCGAAGGCATGCGCAGGAGCAGCGGCGCCGCAGGCGACTGACACGCGCACTCTCGGTGGTTGGACAGGCCCGATGCAGCCATGCTGCACCGGGCATTGTCATGCTTGATGCCTCATGCTTCATGTCATGCCTGACGCCAGATGCATGCTGGGAGGCGGGCAGCATGAAGCATGAAGCATCAAGCATTGATTGACACTCTCCTCTTCGACCTCGTACGCCTGCCGGTCCGGGTAGATGTGCACAACCGTCCCGACGTCGCCCACGACCAACCCGTGGACTGCGATCGGCTCGGTCAGAACGACGCGTTCGCAGTCCCGTTGCATTGCACTTCGCTCCCCTCCCGAACATGGAGGCCATTGGAGTTATTCTGAACCCATGCGCACCTACAGCGTGGTCATCGAACGCGACCCGGACACCGGCCTGTTCGTCGGCCATGTCCCTGGTTGGGCGGGTGCCCACAGCCAGGGGGCATCGATCGAGGAGTTGCACGCCAACCTGCAGGAAGTGATAAGCATGCTCCTGGAGGACGGCGAGCCGAAGTTCGAGTCCGAGTTCGTCGCCGTACAAACCATCCGGGTTGCGTAGTGGGCTCCCTGCCCACCCTGAAACCTCGTGAAGTCGTCGCACTTCTCCAGGCCCTGGGCTTCGCCGAGGTCCGGCAGAAGGGATCCCACAAGCAGTTCCGCCATCCGGACGGTCGAGGAACAACCGTGCCGTTCCACGCCGGTCGCGACCTCTCGCCGCCGCTGCTGCGGCAGATCGCCAAGGACATCGGCCTGACGGCAGAACAGCTGTTCCAGGGGGGTGAAAGAACTTGAGCGCCGAGACCGGGGGCGCTCATTGATCGGTGACTCACAGCACGGACGTACCCGCCGCTCCGATAGTAGCCCAGGCCGCCGGGAGCGGCTGGGCGCGCGGGTCAAGGCCGCGGGGCGCCGAGCGTGGCGAGGTCCCCGGCGCGCGTCCTTGGCGCGCTGGGGTGCCAGAACTGAGGATCCTGTGGGGGCTCCCTCGCCGGTGCTCGGGCCTCGTCTCGCGGGACTGCTCGAGCACCTGCTTGCCCGCCTTCGTCAGGGCCACCGCGTGGTCGCGCGAACCGGCACACGCACGACAGGCCTGGTCCTCATGGACCGTCGCGGGCCCAGTGCCTGCACGAAAAAAGGCGCGTCCTGAAAGAGGACGCGCCTTTGACGGAGACCCTGCCGCGCGCCCCTGACTCGCGCCGATATCAGAACAGGTAGCGCAGCATGAACTGCACGGTGTAGACGTCGCGCGTATCGGCCGTCTGCTGCAGCGGCGCCGTGAGCAGCTCGTTGTTGAGCACGCGCAACCGGTACTGCGCGCGGCCCTGCGCGTCGGCCACGCCACCTTGCGCAGCCGTCGGCAGCACGAGCGGCTGGTTCGAGACCAGGCGCTGGGCGACCCCCCAGTTGTCGTTCAGCAGATTGCCGAAGTTCAGGAAGTCGGCCCTGAACTGCAGGGAATGACGACGTCCCATGATGTTGGTGAACAGATCCTGCGCGACGCTGAAGTCGATGCGGTTCACGAAGGGCAGGAACACCGCTCCACGCTCGGCGTAGCGCCCGCGGTTGTTCCTCAGGTAGCTGTCGGCGGAGATGTACGCGTCCCATGCAGCGGCCTGCTCGGCGGCCGTGAAGGTGCGGCCGCTCTGCGTGAACGTCTGGAAGTTCATCTCGCTCTGGTCGCGCGGGATGTAGATCAGGTCGTTGGACGTACCGCCATCACCGTTCAGGTCGCCCGCGAACGTGTACGACGCGTTGCCCACGTTGCGCGCTTCCCAGAAGAACGACAGCGTGGTGCCACCGAACGAGAAGTACTCCTTCGTGAACGAGCCGGCCAGGAACAGCCGATGTCCCGGCGACGCGACGGAGAAACCGAGCCCCGGGTTGTTCGGGTCGCCCGCGTGCTGGTTGTTGTTCCACGAGCCGAACGCGATGGACCCCGGGTCCACGGTGTTCTTCGCTTCGCCGTAGCTGTACGCGCCCTTGAGGAACCCTCCACTGAAGTTCTTCATGAGCGTCCCGGCCAGGTTCCACGAGCGCCCGACGTTCTGATTGCTCAGCGTGACCGCGTTGGAGACGTTCGAGTGAATCCGGTTGCCCGTCGTCCAGCGCGGACGCGCGTCCGGTCCGGTGAAGGCGGTGTTGGCCGCGGGGAGGTTGACATTGGTGTAGTACGCGCCGTTCACGTCGCTGTTGTACAGGAACTCGCCCGTGCCGATGATGCCGTACGGCAGGCGCTGATCCACCGCGAGGTTCGTTCGCCAGATCTGCGGGAACTTGAAGTCGGGGTCGGTGAGCGCCAACTCGTACGATGACGCGGGAGACCCATCGACCGACGCCGGTTTGTAGCGATTCGGGTTGGGGTCGAACGGCCGGATGTCCGTGTTCTCCAGCTGCTGGAAGCCTGTCAGTACGCCCGTGTTCCCGATCTGATTCGAGATCCACACGTACGCTGGCCGGCCGGTGAAGATCCCCGTGCCGCCGCGCACCTGTGTGTTCCGCGCCTCGTCCACCGCCCAGTTGAAGCCGACGCGGGGCGACCAGAGGACGTTGGGATCCGGCAGCTTCGCGGTATCGAACTGCACCGGCTGTCCGTGTTCGTCACGGAACGTCAGTCCGTCGGCAGCGGGGTTCGCAAAGCCCGTGTCGCCGAAGAAGGGCACGTCGAAACGGAGGCCCGCCGTGATCTTCAGGTTGCCGCGCGGCGACCACTCGTCCTGGGCGTAGGCGCCTGCGTAGGTGACATCCAGCACCTGGAGCGGTTTCTCGAGGCCGGGGATGTTGCTCCAGCGTACCTGGAAGCGGCGGAGGTCTACCGGCGACACCACGCGGTTGGGGTTGGCGAGATAGTCGTTGGCATCCAGGTAGAAATCGCCGAGCGAGTTGTAGACGTATGCACTCTGCGAGCCCGGGAAGAACACGTTCTCCGACTCGTACTTCTCGAACGTGCCGCCAAACGTGAGCGCATGCTGCGCGGCGTACTTCGTGAAGTTGTTCTGGATCTGGAACGTCTTGTAGCGCAGTTCGTTGTTCGGCGTGAACGGCTCGTATCCGAACGTCGTGTACGTCGTGCCCGCGTCGAGGATGTCGACCATCGGGAACAGCGTGCCGGCGCCTCGCACCGACCGGCTCTCGTCCTGCGTCGTGTACCCGACGATGAGCGAATTGGCCATGCTCGAGCCGAACGTCGCGTTCCACTCGCCGACACCCGAGCGGATGTTCTCGAGGATCTGGTAGTTGGAGTTGGCGAAGTTGAGGGCGAGTGTCGTGCCGTTCCGGTTGCCGAACCCGAGCGACGACGAGTTGGACGCCAGCACGTCGGTGTTCGAATCGAGGTGGGTGTATCGGAAGCTGATCTTGTTGCTGCTGTTCACGTTGTAGTCGGTCTTGAACAGGTAGCGGCGAGCGGGCGTCTCGAAGTCGTAGCCGGCCACGGGGCCAGGGTCGTAGCCGAAGTTCGACTGCAGGAAGTTGCTCAGGTTGTCCAGGTCGGACGCCAGCACACGCGTCGTGCCGCCCACGGCTGCCTCGCCGCCGTTGTTGGCGCGGAAGGTCGTCCCAGGGCGGGTGAGCGCCTCGTCCTCGACGTTGAAGAAGAAGAACAGCTTGTTCTTCCAGATCGGCCCCGAGACCCAGCCGCCCGTGTTGGCGAACTCGAAGGTGCCGACGTTGACCGGGAGGCCCTTGGCTTCGGTCCCCACCAGGCCGTCGTCGCGGAACTGGCGGTAGATGGAGCCGTGGAACGCGTTGCCGCCGCTACGTGTCACCGTGTTGATGCCCGCGCCGACGAAGTTGCCCTGGCGCACGTCGTACGGCGCGACGTTCACCTGAATCTGCTCGATGGCCTGCGGCGAGATGGGCGCGACGCCCGTGCGGCCACCGGGCGCGGTGTCGGCGCCCAGGCCGAACGAGTTGTTGAAGTACGACCCATCGACCGTGATGTTGTTGAGGCGCGCGTCCTGGCCGGCAAAGGACGAACCGCTGGCCTGGGGCGTGAGCCGTGTGAAGTTCTCCAGCCGATTGCTCACGTTGGGGAGCGTGGAGATCTGGTCGCGGGTCACGGCCGTGGCCGCGCCTGTCCGGTTCGAGCTGAACACGGCGTCGGTCGTCGCGGTGACCGTGACGGACTCCTCGACCGCAATGGCCCGCACCGTCACGGCGAGGTCGGTCGTCACGCCGAGGTTCACCGTGACGTCCTCGTGTGTGTACGGCTCGAACGCTGTTCCTGTCCCGACGTACGCGACGGTGACGACGTAGGGGCCGCCCACGCGCATGTTGGCGATGAAGAACCTGCCGTCCGACCTCGTCGTTCCCTCGTAGGTCGTCCCCGACGGTATGTGGATGGCAATCACGCTGGCGCCGCTCACCGGCGCCTGCTGGCCGTCGGTGACCACGCCGCTGAGCGAGCCTGTCGTGACACCCTGTGCCGCCACGTGCGGGGCAGCAACCACGAGTGTCAAAAGGGCGAACACCAGCCCCGTCGTGACGCGCAGCCACGTCGGCCCGTCGACGGGGAGACTATCGGACCGCCTCGTACGTATCCGCCGCAACACTCTCACCATGTGACTTCTCCGGAAGGAACGAACACAACCGGCCCGTGGAGACTGGCCGGCCAGACAACCCGGACGCACCCGGGCGACAAGGACACTGAAGAAGGTAGCAGAACGGGTGTTTCGACAGGGTAAACATCCGTGCGCGATTTCTTGAATCACGATCCGGAATCACGAATCGGCACGGCACACGAAAACAGGGCTGAGGAACATGTCCCCAGCCCCGCGCGTCTGGTTCCCGATGTCGCATCGCTCGTGGGACGAGCCGAGGCTCAGGGCGCCTTCTTGGCGGCGTCCTCGTCGGCGACGCCCTGCAACTTGTTCCGGATCTCGATGGCCTTGTCGCGCAGCTCGTTAGCCTCACGGAGCAGTTCCTGCTGCCGGGCTGGCGAGCGTTCGACGAGGGCCTGCTGGCGGAGCAGCAGGTTCTTCATGACCAGGGCATCCACGTAGTCGCTCTTGATTTCGAGCGCCCTGTCTTCGGCCTCGAGGCCGCGACGGATGTATTCGGCTTTGACGGCGGTTGAGAGTGTGTAGTCCTTGCGGACCTTCTCTTCGAAATAGCCGGCCACCGTGTGATAGGCCTCGGGGTTGTTCGGCTCGATCCTGATGCGCGATTCGAAGGCTTCCATGGTCTTGTCGAAGTCACCCGGCTCACCGCGGCGGTTGTAGAAGCCGGCGAGCTGGAGGTACGGGTCGATGGTCGTGGGCGAGACGTCGCGTGCTTTCAGCAGCATCGCCTCGGCCTCTTCGACGCGTCCGGCATCTTCGTACAGCTTGGCCAGCCCGAAGTAGTTGTTCACGTCCTCCGGGTCGAGTTCGACGATCTGGCGCCCCACGGCTTCGGCCTTCTCCGGGTCGTTGAGTTTCCCCGGCCCGTAGACGCCCACCAGGAACTCGAGCGACCGCTTCTTGAAGATGGCGCCCTGGCCCTCACGGGACGCGGGGTCGATCGTGTCGTACGCGAGCCGGTAGTACTTCTCCGCGGCGGGCAGGTGCGCATCGTTCTCCGGGTCGCCCTCACGCGTCGAGCGGTACGCGTTGTCGTGCGAGTTGGCCAGGTAGAAGTAGGCGTAGGGCCGATACTCGAACTCCTCCTGCACCGCGCCCTCGAGGCTGTCGATCGCCTCGCGGTAGTTCTGCTGCTGATAGGCCGTGACGCCATCCTTGAAGGCCTTCTGGGCCGCCAGCTGGCCACACGCGGCCAGCGATGCGCTCAGGCCGACAAGAACTGCGAGCCTGGTGATGGTCAACCGCGTCGACATGAATTCTTTCTCCTTGCGCGTCACGCCTGCTCGGCGCGACGAGGACTGGTCCGGGAGTCGGCGAGTCCAAGCCGTATTCGGGCATGAAGACAACGAGGCCCGGGTACGAATCCGGCCGCGTATCGCTTCCAAGCGCAAAAGCGCCGTCAGTATAGTGAGCGGGTTCCCCGCCGGTCAAGCGGTCCCCGGTGGGCTATGATCGACCTGCGGGTTCCCGTTTCGAGGCGTTAGACACCGACTTCCATGATTCGGTTCGAGGACCTTGTCGACAAGGTCCGCTCCTACAGCCCAGAGGCCGATCTCGAGATGCTGCGCCGAGCCTACGTGTTCTCGGCCCTCGAGCACAAGGGACAGGTGCGCCATTCGGGCGAGCCCTACCTGGTGCACCCTCTCGAAGTTGCCAGCCTCCTCGCCGACATGCGCCTCGACGTCGTCGCGGTGGCCGCCGGATTGCTGCACGACGTGGTCGAGGACACCCTCACCACGACCGAGCGCGTCGCTGAACTGTTTGGTCCCGAGGTGGCTCACGTCGTCGACGGCGTCACGAAGCTCAGCAGCCTGCCGTTCACGTCGAAGGAGGCTCAGCAGGCCGAGAACTTCCGGCGGATGTTCCTGGCCATGGTCGACGACATCCGGGTCATTCTGGTGAAGCTGGCCGACCGCATCCACAACATGCGGACCATCGCGCACGTCCCCGAAGACAAGCGCGAGCGCACCGCCCGCGAGACGCTCGACATCTACGCGCCGATCGCCAACCGGCTCGGCATGAGCAAGATCAAGAACGAGCTGGAGGACCTCTCGTTCAAGGCGCTCGAGCCGCGCGTGTACGAAGACCTGCGCGACCAGGTCGAGCGCCGCCGCCGCACCACGCAGGGGCTCATCGAGGAACTGCGCGAGACGATGACCCGCAAGCTCGCCGAGGCGCAGGTGCCTGTCGTGTCGATCGATGGCCGCACCAAGCGTCTGTACAGCATCTGGCTCAAGCTGAAGCGCCAGCGCATCGACCTCGATCAGGTCTACGACCTCGTCGCCCTGCGTGTCGTCACGCCCACCGTGCGCGACTGTTATGCCGCCCTTGGCATCGTGCATCAGACATGGTCGCCGGTCCCCGAGCGCATCAAGGACTTCATCGCGATGCCGCGCCCGAACGGCTACCAGTCGCTGCACACGTCGGTGATCAGCGAGCGCGGGCTCCCGTTCGAGATCCAGATTCGCACCGAAGAGATGCACCGCATCGCCGAAGAGGGGATCGCCGCGCACTGGAAGTACAAGGAAGGGCGTGTTGGCGCGCAGCGCGACGAGCAGTACTTCAAGTGGTTGCGCCAGTTCCTCGAGTGGCAACAGGAGGTGCGCGACCCGCACGAGTACATCCAGAGTCTGAAGATCGACCTCTACCCGGAGGAAATCTACTGCTTCACGCCTGGCGGCGAACTGAAGGAACTGCCGCGCGGCGCCTCCGTGGTGGACTTCGCCTACAGCGTTCACACCGACGTGGGTCATCAGTGCGTCGGGGCCAGGGTCAACGGCAAGATGGTGCCGCTGAGACACCTGCTCAAGAACGGCGACATCGTCGAGATCGTCACCGCCACGGGCCACAAGCCGAGTCGCGACTGGCTGACGTTCGTCGTCACGGGGCGCGCGCGCAGCAAGGTTCGCCACTTCATCCAGATGGAGGAGAAGGCGCGCTCCATCGAGCTGGGGCGGAAGATCTTCGAGAAGGAGGCGCGTCGCTACGATGTGAACCCGAAGCACATCCCGCCGGAAACCTGGCAGAAAGCGGCCCAGGAGAACGGGATGCAGAAGGAAGACGACCTGCTGGCCGCACTCGGCTGGGGGAAGTTGACGGCCCGGGCCTTGCTCGGCAAGCTGGTGCCCGCCGAGCAGTTGCGGGAAAAGGCACCGCCGGGAGCCATCGTCTCTGCCGTGCGCCGTGTGCTCCGTCCTCGCGGCGGCGAAGACAAGATCCGCGTGCGAGGCGCCGACGACCTGCTCGTCTTTCGCGCGAAGTGCTGCAATCCGATTCGCGGCGAGAAGATCGTGGGCTACATCACGCGCGGCAAGGGCGTGTCCGTGCACTCGGCGTCGTGCCGCAACGTGACGAACCTGCTGTACGACCCGGAGCGGCGAATCGAGGTGGAGTGGGACACGGGCGAAGACACGAGTGCGCCGTACACCGTTCGGCTCACGATCGAAACGGAGGACCGCAAGGGCATGCTGGCCGCCATCAGCACCCAGGTGTCATCGATCAACACGAACATCAGGACCATGGAAGCCACCACGACCCAGTCACAGGGGCTCATCGACATGACGGTCGAGATCCAGGACTTGAAGCACCTCGAGAAGGTGCTGCGCGCGGTGAAGGGGTTGCCGGGTGTGCTGAGCGTGGAGCGGGTGACCAGCCGCGCCGTGAGGGCCAGCTGACCCTTCGACTCGGCGGACGTCAGATACCGCCTTGCTCAGGGTCGCCTTCGACCCGGCGTGAGGTCCGACCGCGGGCTCAGGCGGCCTTGCCGGATGCGGGGCTGGGGATTGGGCTAGGGAAGGATGGCGATGGCGTCGATTTCGACGCGCACGTCGCGGGGCAGGCGTGACACCTGGACCGTCGCGCGCGCGGGTGCCGGGTCGGTGAACACCGTGCCGTACACCTCGTTCATGGCCGTGAAGTCGGACAGGTCGGTCAGGAAGACCGTTGTCTTGACGACCGCATCGAACGACACCCCGGCAGCGGCCAGCACGGCACCCAGGTTCTCGAGCACGCGCCTGGTCTGGTGACGCACGTCGCCGGCGACGACGTCGCCGGTCGCCGGATCCAGGGGAATCTGCCCCGACAGGAAGAGCCACTGCCCGGCGCGGATGGCCTGTGAGTAGGGCCCGATGGCCCGTGGAGCATCCGGCGCCGATATCGACGCGCGGGTCTGCATCTCAGGCAGCCTTGACGACCTTGTTCGATCGGATGCAGCGCGTGCACACCTTGAGACGCTTTGCCGCACCGTTGACCAGCGCGCGCACGCTCTGCAGGTTCGGGTTGAAGCGACGGGACGAGACGTTGTGGGCGTGGCTCACGTTCTTGCCGAACGCAACCCCCTTGCCGCAGATTTCACACCGGTTTGCCATGACTGATATCTCGTGAGCCGCGCGATTCGGACCGCCTTGTCAGCAGGCGATGTCCGCGCGCAGGGCGGAAAACACCAGAGTCTACCACACGATGCGCCTCTTCCGGCCGCGCGGCGGGCGTTTCCGCCCGTTCACGGCACGATGAGACGCGACGGTTGGTGCCTGCTGTCGTCACCGCCCAGGTCGGCGAGGGCCTCGGCCGCCAGCCGCTCCGCCGCCGCAGAGTCATCGCCGCCGGGGCGCAGCACTCGACCCAGGAAATCGAGGAACGCGGTCGGCGTCGCCGCCGACTCCCGCCGCACGGCCGTCACGACCCGTTCGATCCGGCGGAGCGCCGCGATGGTCTCGTCCCCGCGGACCCGATCGCTCGACCGGCGCGGGCTCTCGAGCGCGTCCCGCAGCACGCCCGCCAACCGGCCCGCGACCAGCGACGCCGGCTGATGCTCGTAGATGACGCCGCGCGCTGCCGTCTCCCGGGTCGCCGCCAGGGCGGCTGCCGCCTCCTGCAGATCCTCGTCGGTTGGCGATGGAACGGCGGATACGCGGAAGGCCAACGCGGCCTCGAGGCAGATCGTCAAGGCGAGGTACGCGCCGTGGTCGAGGCCGTCCAGCAACGGACCGAGGAGGCGCTGATCGGCCGCCTGCCGGCGCTGGACCACGGCCGGCGGATGTACCTGCGCACTGTGCAGCCAGCCGCACGAGGAGGGACACGAGATCTCGACCTGGCGCTTCGTGCCACAACACGTCGGGCAGATGTCTCGACCAAGGGCAGGGCACGATCGCCGAGCCTTCCGCGCTCCGCACAGTCCACACGACATGGGCGGAGCGTCGCACAGGCCCGGCAGTCGGTCAACCCGCCGTCACTGGGGTCGTCACCGGGTGTGGACGATTCTGTACAGCCAGCGGACAATTCACCGGGAGAACCGTTCCGCACGGCGGGGCGTCAAATAGCCTGATGGGTTGGCGCGTCGTCCGCGCCCGGCCGCGGGAAGTGCCAGTAAGTCTTTCCATTTCCTCGAGTTGACGGTTGTGAGACGCGGACCTGCCTGACGAAGGCCTCCCGTGCATGGGCAGGGCTGACCGCGTGGCGCGATATTTGCTTTACGGTTCGGTGTTGCGGGAACGCGTGGAAAGGAGCGTCGACATGAAGGCGCGCAAGGTTACGAAGAAGGCAGTACAGTCCATCGGGACATCACATACAGCACGGCACGAGGAGCTTCGGCGGATTCTCGAGGAACGTCGGCGCGGTCTCGCGATCGAACTGCACGACAAGATTCGGAATGTCAGGGCCGACGGTCCCGTGAACATGTCGCAGGGAGTGGTCGATGCCGAGGAAGCCTCGGTGTCCGACATCCAGGAGCACATCGAGATCGCTCTGCTTCAGATGAAGTCCGAAACGCTGAACCGCGTCAACGAAGCGCTGGCCCGTCTCGAAGAGGGCACCTACGGCAATTGCTTCGAGTGCGGCGAGGAAATCAGCGAGCAGCGCCTCCGCGCCCTGCCGTTCGCGGTGCGGTGCAAGGATTGCGAAGAGGAGCGCGAGGCGGCGGCCGAGCGTGAGAAGTTCCTCTCGTCACGACGTGGCACCACCGCGTTGCTGATGTCGATGACGAGCTGACCCCCAACGGGGACGGGTGTCTTCCAGGCGGGCTGCGGTTCCCACGGGGATCGCAGCCCGTTCTTCGTTGTGGACTGTTCGCCGGTCAGGTCCGCGCGTTCGTGAGCAGCTGCTTCGCCACGACGGTTTTCATGTCGACCACCTCGCCAGTGGCGATCATCGCCTCCAACTCGTCCAGCGTGACGGTACGCACCTCGAGATCCTCATCAGGATCGAGAACGGCCGGACGATCGGGAACGCTCAGGCTCGTCAGGCGGTAGAAGTGCATGACTTCATCCGTGTAGCCGGGCGACGGATACAACGAGGCGAGCAGTTCGACCCGGCCCGGCCAGCGTCCCACCTCTTCGTGGCACTCGCGCCGGGCGCCCTCGACGGGGTCTTCACCCTCCTCGAGGCTGCCGGCAGGCACTTCCCACACAGCCTGCCCGAGTGCATGCCGGTACTGGCGCACCAGCATCAGCGAATCGGCGTCGGGCATCGGCAACAGCACCACCGACCCACGATGGCGCACGATCTCGAGCGTGGCGTCGGTGCCGTGCGGAAGGCGAACCAGGTCGCGGGTCACCGAGAAGACGCGGCCGGTGAAGACGGTCGTGGAGGACAGGGTGGTCATGTCGTCACCTCGCCTCGTACCCGAACCGTTCGATGTCGGCGTCCAGCGTGGCCAGCACCCGTTCGAGGTCCGGCGCCAGTGGGGCTTCGAACGTCATGCGACGTCCGTCGCGGGGGTGGGTCAGCCGCAGCGACTCGGCGTGCAGGAACGGTCGTTGGAGCGAAGCCACCGCCTTGAGGTGTGGCGGCACACGTCGCCTCGTTCCCCCATAGGTCGCATCACCGACCACCGGATGCCCGATGGAACTCAGGTGCACGCGAATCTGGTGCGTCCGCCCCGTCGCGATCGCCACGCGGATGAGCGAGACTCCCGGCAGGTGCAGCGCCCACGTCACGCGCGTCACCGCCGCCCGTGACCGCCGCGCGCGCGTGGACATCTTCTGGCGGTCGTGCGGATCGCGGCCGATGGCGGCTTCGATACGCCGCCCATAGTGGACGAGCCCCCAGACGAGGGTCACGTACTCCTTCTCGACTTCACGATCGTGGAACTGGCGCGCGAGTTCCGCGTGGGTCGTCACGTTCCGGGCCACGACCATCACGCCCGACGTTCCCTTGTCCAGGCGATGCACGATGCCGGGACGATCCTCATCGCCCACGCCCTCCAGATCAGCCGTGTGGTGCAGGAGGGCGTTCACCAGCGTCCCGCTCGTGTGGCCGACGGCCGGGTGCACCACCATGCCCGGCGGTTTGTTGATGACGATGAGGTCTTCGTCTTCGTACAGGATGTCGAGCGGTATGTCCTCGGCCAGGGCGTCCGACGCGGCCGGAGCCGGAATGTCCACGTCGAGCACGAGCCCGGCGCTCACCGAGTCGCTCACTTTGCGCAAGGCGGTGTCGCCGCTCAGGACGTGCCCCTCGCGAATGAGCTTCTGCACCTGCGCGCGCGAGGTGGACGGCAGCAGGGCGGTCAGCGCCTGATCGAGGCGTTGGCCGGCCTGGTCGTCGCCGATGGTCACCTGGACGTGCGTGGCTGCGGTCATGAGCGGGTTCCTGCCTGGCGTCTCGAGCCGACGGAACGTGCGTTGGACGTCCGGGCGGCGTGCGTGCCAGACCCCGCCGCGCGCGACAGCCGGTACAGCATCACCAGGCTCAGCGGCACGATCAGCAGCGAGATGAACTGCGACGTCGAGACGTTGGCGAAGACCATGCCCCGCGGGTCGCCCCGGAACATCTCGATGACGAAGCGTGACGCGCCGTAGACCAGCATGTACCCCCAGAAGGTGCGTCCGGGAAACACGCGGCCCTTCCCCTCGAACGCCAGCAGCAGCACGAGGATGATCAGCTCGGCGCCCGCCTCGTAGAGCTGAGTCGGATGCAGAGCCACGCCGAGAGGCGTGCCGACGTTCTCCGCGGCGAGCGGGTTGGTGAACGTCACGCCCCAGGGCAGGTCCGTGGGGCGACCGTAGCAGCAGCCGGCGAGGAAGCAGCCGACGCGCCCGACCACGTGGCCGAACGCGATGCCGGGCGCGATGACGTCGCCTACCTGCCACGTGGGCAGCGTGTGCTTCCGGACGTACCAGAGCCCCACGGCGACCGCCAGCAGCAACCCCCCGTAGAACACGCCGCCCGATCGCACGAGCGATATGAGGTCGCCCGGGTTCTGTACGAAGTGGTCGAAGTCGACGATGACCAGCAGCAGCTTCGCCCCGACGAGGGCGCTCACGATGATGTAGATGCCGAGGTCCATGATGCGCGCCGCATCCAGACCCCGCTGTCGCGCGCGGACGAGTGCGAACTGCAGGCCGCCCAGATAGGCGGCCGCCAGCAGGACGCCGTACGAGTAGACGGTCAGCGGGCCGAGTTCAAGCAGTTTGGGAAACATGTCGGTGATTGAACAGAGCGTCCGCGAAGAAGACGACAGCGCCGACCGTGATGGCCGCATCGGCCACGTTGAAGGCCCAGAAATGCCACGTGCCGAACACCACGTCCACGAAGTCGAGCACGTAGCCGACGGTGGCGCGATCGATGAGGTTGCCGATGGCACCCGCGATGATGAGCACGAACGCGGCCCGCGTCGCCCACGACTCGTGCATGACCTGCCGCGCGTACCACACCAGGGCCAGCAGCGCGAGCGCGGCGAGCACCGCCACCACCACGGCCTTGTAGGCGAAGTCGACGGCGTTGAACATGCCGAAGGCGGCGCCGGTGTTGCGTACGTGGGTGAGGTACAGGAACCCCGGCACCACCTCGACACTGTCGTACAGCGGAATGCGATGGAAGACCTGCCACTTCGTGGCCTGGTCCACCGCGACGACGAGCAGCAACCACCACGGCTCGGGTCGCTTCCACAACGGCCGCGCGCCGGCGCTCATGCAGGAGTCCCCGCGAGGCCCAGGGCCTCTTCGCACCGTGAGCACAAGCCTTCGCTGCCATCCGCCTCGCTGACCTCGGGCACGTAGCGCCAGCAGCGCTGGCACTTCACGCCCTCCGCGCGCGTCACCGTGATGGCGAGCGTGCCTGCTTCGACGTCTCCGGGCGTGTGCTCGGTGATGGACCCCGCCACCGCGACCGCGCCGGTCGTCGGGACGATCGGGTCGTCCACCATGACCGTCTCGCTGACGATGAAGAGCGGCGCCAGCTGATCGGCGTGCGCCTCGAGCAGCGTCGCGACCTGTCCGGTGGCGTGCAGTTCCACCCGCGCCTCGAGCGCGTTGCCGATGACCTTGGCCTGCCGCTGTTCCTCGAGCCGCGCGTTCACCTGGTCGCGGACGTCGAGCAGGCGCCGCCAGCGCGTCAGGCGCTCCGGATCTTCCCAGCGCGCCACATCGTCCGGGAACAGAGCGATGTGCACCGAGGCCTCGCGCCTCCCGGGCAACTCCGCCCAGAGGGCGTCCGCGGTCACGGGCAGGATCGGCGCGAGCAGCCGCGTCAGGCCGTCGGCGATGAGGTACATCGCCGTCTGCGCCGACCGCCGCTCCCTGGACGTCGCGCCGAACGTGTAGAGGCGGTCTTTCGAGACGTCGAAGTAGAACGCGCTCAGGTCGACGGTGACGAGCCGGTTCAGCTCGTGGAAGATCGCCTGAAAGTCGAACGCGTCGTAGCCGGCCCGCATCCGTGCCGCCGATTCTGCGTAACGCGCCATCGCGTAGCGGTCCACGTCGAGCATGTCGCCCTGCGACACCATGTCGGCGGCGGGGTCGAAGTCGAACAGGTTCGCCAGGAGATAGCGCAACGTATTGCGGATCTTGCGGTACGCCTCCACCGTGCGGGCGAGCACCTGCTTTCCGAGACGCACTTCCTCGGTGTAGTCCACCATCGCGACCCACAGGCGCAGCACTTCGGCGCCGCTCTGCGCGATGACGTCCTGCGGGGCGACGACGTTGCCCTTCGACTTGGACATCTTCTTGCCGTCTTCGTCCACGACGAAGCCGTGCGTGACGACCTGCCGATACGGGGCCTCACCGCGCGTGCCGATGGCCACCAGCAGCGAGCTGTGGAACCAGCCACGATACTGGTCGCTGCCCTCGAGGTAGACGTCGGCCGGCCAGGTCAGCTCGGGCCGCGGCTCCAGTACGGCGTCGTGGCTGCACCCCGAGTCGAACCAGACGTCGAGGATGTCGCGCTCGCGCTCGAACTCGCGTCCGCCGCAGGCCTGACAGGTCAGTCCGCCCTCGGGGAGGAACTCCTCGAGGGGCCGCTCGTACCACGCGTCCGCGCCGTGCTCGAGGAACACCGCGGCTGCCCGTTCGGTCAGCGCCGGCGTCAGCACGGCTTCGCGGCAGGCCACGCACGCCATGGCCGGAATCGGCACGCCCCAGGCGCGCTGGCGCGAGATGCACCAGTCGGGTCGGCTGGCCAGCATGTTGTGGATGCGCTCTTCGCCCCACGCCGGCAGCCACTCGACGCGCGCCACAGCGGCAAGCGCCCGCTCACGGAACTGCGCACGGTCCATGGCGATGAACCACTGGGGCGTCGCCAGGAAGATGACCGGGTTGTGGCAGCGCCAGCAGTGCGGGTAGCTGTGAACATACCGTTCGTGGTGCCACAGGCGTCCCGCCGCTGCGAGCGCCTCGACGACCTTCGGGTTCGCGTCGAACACGCGCTGGCCCGCGAACAGCCCGACGCTCTCGAGGAAGTGGCCGCCCGGGCCGACGGGCGCGTAGGTGTCGAGCCCGTACTTCTGGCCGGTCGCGAAGTCGTCCGAGCCGTGGCCCGGCGCCGTATGCACCGCGCCCGTGCCCTGCTCGAGCGTCACGTAGTCGGCCAGCACGCCGAGCGAGTCGCGCTCGTACAGCGGATGCCGGAAGCGGATGCGCTCGAAGGTCGCGCCCTTGATGCGCACGAGGGGCGCCGGCAGCTCACGGCCCGCCTTGGCGAAGGCCGCCGACGCCAGGTCTTCCGCGACGACGACGACGCGGTCGTCCACCGGGTAGGCACCGTACACGTACTCGGGGTGGAAGGCGATGCCGAGGTTCGAGGGAATCGTCCACGGCGTGGTCGTCCAGATGAGGACGGTGACGTCGTGCCCCTCCAACTCGGGCACCCGGGCCGCCAGCACGGCGCGATCCGAGTCGGCCACCGGGAACTCGACGTCGATGGACGGCGACGTGTGGTCCTCGTATTCGACTTCGGCCTCGGCGAGTGCCGTGCGGCAGTGGATGCACCAGTGGACCGGCTTCCTGCCCTTGTAGACGAGGTCCTGCGCGACGAACGTGCCGAGCGCCCGGACAATGGCCGCCTGGTACTCGTACCGCATCGTCAGGTACGGGGCATCCCAGGTGCCGAAGACGCCCAGACGCTTGAAGTCTTCGCATTGCGCCGCCACGAACCGCTCGGCGTACGCGCGGCAGGCACGACGGAAGTCGGCCTGGCTCATCTCGCGCTTCTTCGAGCCGACCTCCTTGTCCACCTGGAGTTCGATGGGCAGGCCGTGGCAGTCCCAGCCCGGCACGTACGGCGCGTCGTACCCGGCCATGGACCTGGACTTGACGATGAGGTCCTTGAGGATCTTGTTGAGCGCGTGGCCGATGTGGATGCGGCCGTTGGCGTACGGCGGGCCATCATGCAGCACGAACTTCGGGCGCCCGGCGCGCGCGGCAGCAATCTGGCCGTAGAGGTCCATCGATGCCCAGCGGGCAATCGCGTCGGGCTCGGCGGTCTGCAGGCTGGCCTTCATGGGGAAGGCGGTGGTGGGCAGATTGCAGGAGTTCTTCCAGTCGGCCATGAAGGATCCATTGTAGCCGCGCCTCGGCGAGGCGCGGCCTACCTGGGCGAGGCGCGGCCTACCTGACTCACGCGGCCTACCGGGGCTGCTCGTGAGGGTGGGCGCCTGTGCTCCTTCCCTCTTTCGTATACTCGCTGCATGTCCAGCTGCCTGTTCTGCCGCATCAGTGCTGCCGAGATTCCGGCGAAGGTCATCTACCAGGACGCCGAGATGCTCGCGTTCGAGGACATCAACCCGCAGGCCCCCTTCCACTGCCTCGTCATTCCGCGGCGGCACATCGCCAGCCTCGACGCGATGACCGCCGAGGACGGACCGCTGTTGGGGCGGCTGCTGCACCGCGCCGCGTTGCTGATGCGCGAGCGGGGATACGCGGATGGTGGCTATCGGACCGTGTTCAACACGAATGCCGACGCGGGCCAGACGGTGTTTCACGTCCACCTGCACGTGCTGGCGGGCCGGGCGCTCGGGTGGCCGCCGGGATAGGCCGCGCGTCTCGCCGAGACGCGGATCCCTCGGCCCGCTGAGGCGGGCGTCTCTACGCGCCCGGCAGTTTCCGCGTGAACCACCAGTACGCCGGCAGCCCGAGCACCAGGAACGCGAGCCCTCCGAACGACTCGTACGGCATCGTCGTCAGCGTGTTGACGATGAGCCAGGCCGTTACGAGCAGCACGAGCGCGGGGACGACCGGATAGCCCCAGGTCCTGTACGGGCGCTCGGCATCCGGCAGGCGGCGCCGCAACACGAAGACGGCCGCGGTGGCCAGGCCCACGAAGATCAGGACCGAGAACATCGAGAAGTTGGTCAGGGTGTCGAACGATCCCGACAGGATGAACACGCTCGCGAGCAGCCCCTGCGCGACGAGCGCTCGAATCGGCACACGCGTGCGCGGGCTGATCGGCGCGAGCACCTTGAAGAACAGGCCGTCCTCGGCCATGGCCTGAGGCACGCGGGCACCCACGAGCGTCGCCATGTGCAACGCGGTGAAGATCGACATCGCGAGCGTGGCGGCCATCAGGCCCGCTGCGCCAGGACCGATGACCCGCGCCATCACCTCGCTCGCCACGGCCGACTCGGCCGGCACGCTCGCCATCTCGACGGGCGTGAGCACGTACGCATAGCCGGCATTGACGAACACGTACACGCCCATGATGGTCACCACACCGCCGATGAGCGCCAGCGGCAGCGTCCGCGCCGGGTCGCGCACCTCGCCTGCCACGTAGGTCACCTCGTTCCACCCGTTGTAGGCCCAGAGCGCCGCGATCATCGCCGCACCGAACCCCGCGAGCCCTCCGCGCGCCGCCGCGTCCACGTCCTGACACGTCCCCGCCGCACTCGACATCGTCATGTGCGTCCACGAGCCCTCCGCGAGGAAGAAGGCCGCGAGGCCGACGCCCACGACGAGCACCAGCTTGAGGACGGTGAAGATCACGCCCAGCCGCCCGCCGACGACGACCGCCGCGCAGTTGATCAGGGTCACCAGGGCGATGGCGGCAATCGCCACGGCCTCGATCGCGGAGACCTGCAGGGCCCCGCCCCACGGCAGGGAGACCGAGGCCTGCCAGCTGCCGAGTGCGCCGCCGCTCGCCACGTTGAAGAAGATGGCGAAGCCCGCGGCGAGGGCCGCCTGTCCGCCCGTCGTGCCGGCGAAGAACCGCATCCAGCCGTACAGAAAGCCCCACAGACGACCGTACGCCTCGCGGATGAAGACGTACTCGCCGCCCGACCGCGGCATCATCGCGCCGAGTTCCGCGTAGGTGAGCGCACCGGCCAGAGCCAGCAAACCCGTCGCCGCCCAGACGAGCAGCATCAACAGCGGGGTGTCGACGTGGCAGGACATGACACGGGCCTTGAGGAAGACCCCCGTGCCGATGACGTTGCTGACGATCACGGCGCTGGTGGCCACCAGGCCGAGTCCGCGGACGAGCGAGAGAGGACGAGTGGCGGTCGTGGTGTTCAGGCGTCAGCTCGCAGTCTGCACAGGACGACCCGCGGTATGTGCTGCAGATCGGGGATGACCTGCAGGACGTCGAGGCCGGCGTTCGTCGCGCATTGCGCGACATCGTACTGCTGACCCGCGCCGAACTCCATCAGGAACATGCCCCCGGGCGCGAGCCGTGCCGCCGCCTCCGTCACGAGACGGTGCACCACGGCGAGTCCGTCCTCACCGCCGAACAACGCTACGCCCGGCTCGAACTCGCGCACGTCCGGCGCCAGCGACGGCGCGTCGTGCGTGGGCACGTAGGGCGGGTTGGCGACGATGACGTCGAACGGCCCGTCTGTCGGGGCAAGCAGGTCGCCTTCGATGAAGTGGATGCGCGATGACACGCCGTGAGCCTCCGCGTTGCGTCGTGCGACGGCGAGGGCGGCGGGGGAGATGTCGGTGGCGACGAGGGCCGCGTGCCGACGCTCGCATGCGAGCGTCGCCGCGAGGATGCCGCTGCCCGTGCAGACGTCGGCCATGCGCAGTGCCGCCTCCGGCGACGTGCGCTTCAGCACGGTGTCGACGATGAGTTCGGTTTCGGGACGCGGGATGAGGACCGCGGACGACACGTGGAAGTCGCGACCGTAGAACTCGCGTCTACCAGTGAGGTACGCCACCGGCTCGTGGGTCGCGCGACGCGCGACGAGCGCCTCGAACCGCGTGGCCGCGCCGGCCGACATGGGCTCGTCGCGCCGCAGCAGGAGCGTGGCGCGGTCCCAGCCGAGCACGTGGCGGGCAAGCACGTCGGTGTCGCGTATCGCATCGGCTGGCGCGAAGCCGTCTTCGCGCAGACGGGCCACGCCGCGCTGGATCACGACGCGGACGCTGTCAGCCGCAGCGGCGTCCGTCACTGAGCCACGGCCGCTTCGCCGCGACTGGCCTCCTTCAACTGCTCCGACCGGTAGAAGGTAGTGACCTGGTCGATCAGCTCCTTCAGGTCACCGTCGAGCACGGCGGCCAGCTGGTGCGTCGTGAAGTTGACCCGGTGGTCCGTGATGCGACTCTGCGGGAAGTTGTAGGTGCGGATCTTCTCGGAGCGTTCGCCCGTCCCGACCTGGCTGCGGCGGTCCTTTGCGATGGCGTCCTGCTGCTTGCGGAGCTCCATCTCGTACAGGCGCGAGCGCAGTACCTTCAGGGCCTTCGCCTTGTTCTTGATCTGCGACTTCTCGTCCTGCTGCGAGACGACGAGCCCGGTGGGGATGTGCGTGATGCGGACGGCGGAGTACGTCGTGTTGACGCTCTGCCCGCCAGGCCCGCTCGAACAGAACGTGTCGATGCGCAGGTCCTTGTCGTGGATCTGCACGTCCACGTCCTCCGCCTCCGGAAGGACCGCCACGGTCGCGGTGGACGTGTGGATGCGGCCGCTCGCCTCTGTCGCCGGCACGCGCTGCACGCGGTGTACGCCGCTCTCGTACTTGAGATGGCTGTAGACCTGCCGTCCCTCGATGCTGGCGATGACTTCCTTCACGCCGCCAGCGTCCGCGTCGCTCTGAGACAGCAACTCGAGCTTCCAGCCCTGGCGTTCGGCGTAGCGCGCGTACATGCGGAACAGCTCCGCCGCGAAGAGTGCCGCTTCCTCGCCTCCCGTGCCCGCCCGAATCTCGAGGACCACGTCACGGGCGTCGTTCGGATCCCTGGGCACGAGCAGCAGCTTGACCTCGTCGAGCAGGGCGTCGCGCTGCGGCTGCAGGTCGGCCAGTTCGTCGTGCGCCAGCGACGCCATGTCGGCGTCTCCGCTGGCGATGAGTTCACGCGCCTGAGCGATCTGCTCTTCGACGGCCTTCAGCTCGCGATAGCGCCCGACGATCTCCTGCAGGTCGGACATCGCCTTCGCGTGCGTGCGGTAGGCCTGCGCGTCGGCCTGCACCGCCGGGTCGGCGATGAGCGCGAGCAGTCGTTCGTACTGGGCCTCCACGGCCGCGAGCTTGTGCAACATGTCAGCCACCAGAGACGGGCGGCAGGAACGCCACCTCGTCGTCCTCTCCAATCACATCGGTGAACTTCGCGTACTCGGCGTTGACCGCGCACGACAGGCCGGCGCGGTACGGCTCGAGCGCAGGCCATTCGCGTGTCAGCGCGTCCCAGGCGCTGGCAACCGTGGCCGGCGCGGGCACCTCCCGCACCAGTTCTCCGGCGCCAGCGATCTCGCGCAGGGTGGCGAACAGCCGAATCGTCACAGGCATGCGCGCCTCCACGCCTCGTCTCGTGGCGCCTCGTCGCCGGGCTGTGCCGTGGCGCCTTCCACCCAGGACGCGCCGCCTGCGAAACGCTCGTGCTTCCAGACCGGCGCGATCTGTTTGATGCGCTCGATGGCGTACCGGCAGGCGGAGTATGCCTCGGCCCGATGCGCGGATGCTGCCGCGATGACCACCGATGCCTCGCCGATCTCCAGGCGCCCCACGCGATGGTGAATGCCGACGACCACGTCCGGCATCCGCCCGGCGACTTCGTCCGCGATGCGCGCGAACATCCGCACGGCGAGTGGCTCGTAGGCCTCGTACGTGAGGTACTCCACCTGTCGTCCGGCGTGCCGGTTGCGGACGAGTCCGACGAACACGAGTACCGCTCCAGGCCCTTCCCCGTGGTTGGCCGCCGCCTGCGCCGCGTGTGCCTCGCTCACCAGACTCATCAGCGTCTCGGTGGCGAGCGGTGCCGATGTGATGGCGAAGCGGTCCATGGCCTAGCCTTTCAGTATACCCGCCAGAAGTGGTGCAGCGGGCCGTCCCCGCGTCCGATGCCCGGGGCGTGCCGGATGGCGCCGTCCACGTACGTCCGGGCCTCACGGAACGCGGTCTCGACGTCCTGGCCCAGTGCGAGACCCGCGGCCATGGCGGCCGCGAAGGTACAGCCCGTGCCGTGTGTATGCCTGCCCGGGTGTCTGGGGCCGCGCAATTCGACCGTGCCGGAGGCCGACACCAGGAAGTCGACGACGTCGTCCGTCTCGAGGTGCCCGCCCTTCAGCACGACGTGGGCCGGGCCCATGTCGAGGATCCGGCGCGCGGCGTCACGGGCGTCGGTCTCGTCCCGTACGGCGCGGCCGCTCAGGGCCGCAGCCTCGTGGGCGTTCGGCGTGACGACGAGGGCCAGCGGCAGCAGGTCGCGCACCACGGCGTGGACGGCCTCAGTGTCCAACAACCGGTGGCCACTCTTGGAGAACATGACCGGGTCGACGACCACGGGTGACAGGCGGCATTCGCGGAGCGCGTGTGCCACCGTCTGGACGATGAGGCGCGTGGAAAGCATGCCGGTCTTGACTGCCGCGGCTCCCATGTCGGCGGCGACGGCGTCAATCTGTGCGCGAACGATCGATGGCGGGAGTGTCTCGACGGCGGTCACGCCGAGGGTGTTCTGCGCGGTGACGGCGGTGATGGCACTGGTGCCGAACACGCCGAAGGCGGCGAAGGTCTTCAGATCGGCCTGGATACCGGCGCCGCCGCCGGAGTCACTGCCTGCGATGGTGAGGGCGGTGCGCACTCTATTTCACGAAGATCAGCAGGTATTGGTACGGCAGTGACAGGTCCCGGCTGGCGAAGGTAAGCCCGGCCGCCTCGACGGCGCGCACGACCTGCGTTGGCTCGATCCGTTCCTCGATGGGCGGACCAGGGCCGCCACCGCCGTCGTTGCGGAAGCCGACGATGCCAAGGCGCCCGCCGGGCTTGAGCGCGCCGCGGATGTTGGTCAGCAGCGCGTGCGCGTCTTCGACCTCGTGGAAGGAATCGACCATCAGGGCGACGTCGAGCCGGCTCTCGGGCAGCGTCGGGTTGTCGGCGGACCCGAGCACAGTGGTCACGTTCTTCAGGGCCTCGCGTTGCACGCGACGCTGGATGGCCTCGATCATCTGCGGCTGGATGTCTTCGGCGTAGACGAGCCCGTTCGGGCCGACGCGCCGGGCCAGGCGGATGGTGAACCAGCCGCCGCCCGCGCCGAGGTCGGCGACGATCGAGCCGTCGGCGATGCCGAGCGCATCCATCACCTGGTCGGGACGCTGCCACGCCTCGCGATCCGGCCCTTCGAGCATGCCGAGGTCCTGCGGCGCGAACAGACGGCCGTGTCCACGTTGCGTCTCACCCTGGTTCTGGCGCGGCGACGACGCCGGCGTCTGCGCCCAGGCCAGCGTGACGGCACAGAGCCCCCCCACCGTGGTCAGCAGGAGCCGAGGGCGGCGCGCAGCGGTCGGCATGGTCTTCATCAGTCTACTCGCCACCGCCTATACTTGGCGGCATGATGCCCGCGCTCTTCGACAGCATGGTGGAACTCATCACCCGGACGTCCACCGAACTGCCTCCGGACGTCCGCGCGGCGATGACGCAGGCGAACGGACGTGACCCGCAGGGCTCGCGTTCGAGCCAGGCCATGGCCATCATCAACGAGAACATCGACCTCGCCTCGTCGTGCGAAGGCCCGATCTGCCAGGACACCGGCATGCCGACCTTCAAGATCAGGACGCCGGTCGGGGTCAGTCAGCTGGCGGTCAAGGAGACCATCCGTCAGGCGGTCGCCGAGGCCACGCGGCGCGGCAAGCTGCGTCCCAACTCCGTGGACTCGATTACCGGCGAGAACTCGGGCGACAACCTCGGGCCTGGCACGCCCATCCTGTACGTCGACCAGTGGGACCGCGACGACATCGAGGTGAAGCTGATTCTCAAGGGGGGCGGCTGCGAGAACACCAACGCACAGTACGCCCTGCCGGCCGAACTGCCACACCTCGGCAAGGCGGGACGCGACCTCGATGGCGTCCGCAAGTGCATCCTCCACGCCGTGTGGGCCGCGCAGGGCAAGGGCTGCAGCCCGGGCGCCGTCGGCGTCTGCGTGGGCGGCGATCGAACGTCCGGCTACTCGCACGCGAAGGATCAGCTGTTCCGCACGCTCGACGACACCAATCCCGACCCGCGGCTCGCCGAACTCGAAGCGTCGGTCATGAACACGGTCAACACGCTGGGCGTCGGCCCCATGGGCTTCGGCGGTGCCGTCTCGTTGATCGGCTGCAAGATCGGCGCGCTGAACCGCCTGCCCGCGAGCTTCTTCGTGTCGGTGGCGTACGACTGCTGGGCCTACCGGCGCCTCGGCGTCCTGGTCGATGCCACCACCGGCGCCATCAGGGAATGGCTCTACCGCGACCCGTCCGTCCCGCCGGCCCCGATGGTCGAGGATGGCGCGCCCGGGTTCGTCCGCACGGGCAACGAGCGCGTTCTCGAGGCGCCCATTGCCGAAGAGACCATTCGCTCGCTGAGGGTCGGCGACGTCGTGCTGGTGCGCGGACGTGTCTTCACAGGACGGGACGCCGTCCACGCGCACCTCGTGAAGAACCCTCCTCCCGTCGATCTGGCGGGGGCCGTGCTGTACCACTGCGGTCCCGTCGTCGTGAAGGAAGGTGAGACGTGGCGCGTCACCGCTGCCGGTCCCACCACGAGCATCCGCGAAGAGCCCTACCAGGCCGACATCATCGGCCGGTACGGTGTCCGGGCAGTGATCGGCAAGGGCGGCATGGGTGCCAGGACGCTCGCCGCGCTGCAGGAGCACGGCGCGGTCTACCTGAACGCCATAGGCGGGGCGGCCCAGTTCTACGCGCGCGCGATCACCGCCGTGGACGACGTGTCGTTGCTCGAGTTCGGGACGCCCGAGGCCATGTGGCATCTCCAGGTCGTGGATTTCCCGGCAATCGTGACGATGGATGCGCACGGCAACAGCCTGCATCGCGACGTCGAAGAGTCGTCGGGGCGGCAGCTCTCGCTGCTCGCGGTCTGACCGCCCGGATCACCTCCCGGATCACCGCCCGGGGGACGCGGCACCTGTGACTGCCACGCCGCCGCAACGCGTGTCCCGCACGGTCAGCGGCGGATGATGAGCAGGCGAAGCTCCGACATCTCGTCGATGGTGTAGTGCGGACCTTCGCGGCCAAGTCCAGAGTGCTTCACGCCACCATAGGGCATGTGGTCGATCCGGAACGTCGGCACGTCGTTGATGAGGACGCCGCCCACTTCCAGCCGGTCGAACGCGACCAGCGCGTGCTCGAGGTCGGCGGTGAACACGCCGGCCTGCAGGCCGAAGACCGAATCGTTGACCGCCGCCACGGCCTCGTCGAACGAGGCCACGGGCTCGACGACGACGACGGGTCCGAACACCTCGTCGGCACACACGCGGGCGGTTCTCGGCACGCCGGTCAGGACGGTGGGCGCGAAGAGGCGCGGTCCGAGTGCACGGCCGCCCGCGAGCACCCGCGCCCCGGCATCCGTCGCCTCCCGTACCCACGTGGTGACGCGCTCGACGTCACCACCCGTGATGAGTGGGCCGACGGCCGTGGCGTCATCGAGCGGGTCGCCGACGCGCAGCGCCTCCACGGCCGCCAGCAGGGCGTCGAGGAACGCCTGCCAGCAGGCTTCGTGGACGTAGGCCCTCTGCACCGAGATGCAGCTCTGGCCGGCGAACGCGAACCCGCCGGTGGCTATGCGCCGCGCCGCCTCCGGCACATCGGCCGAGGCGTCGACGATCACCCCGGCATTTCCGCCCAGCTCGAGCACGACCTTCTTGCGTCCGGCGCGGGCCTTCATGGCCCAGCCCACCTCGGACGAGCCCGTGAAGGTCAGCATCCGGAAACGGTCGTCGCCGACCAGGCGATCCCCGACGGTGCGGTCCATCGGCAGGACGGACAGGGCGCCGTCCGGCAGACCGCACTCACGCATCAACTCCGCGAGGGCGAGGGCCGACAGTGGCGTGCGCGAGGCCGGCTTGAGCAGGACAGGGTTGCCTGCGGCGAAGGCCGGGGCGAGTTTGTGGGCCACGAGGTTCAGCGGGAAGTTGAACGGCGAAATCGCGGCGATCGGTCCCAGCGGGACGCGGCGCGTCATGGCCACGCGGCCTTCTCCGTGGGGGGCCAGATCCATCGGCAGCACCTCACCGCCGCCCGCGAGTCGTCGCGCCTCCTCTGCGGCCACCTGGAACGTCATTCGCGCCCGATCGACCTCAGTGCGCGCATCACGGATGGGCTTGCCGGCCTCCTCGGCAATGCGCCGGGCGAAGGTTTCTCGGGCCGCGCCCAGTCCGGCCGATACCCGTTGCAGGATGGCCCCCCGCGCGTGCACCGGCATCGCCGCCACCATGGGCGCGGCGGCCACGCAGGCGTCCGCGGCGGCGTCATAGGTAGCGTCGTCGGCCTGCCAGGTCTGGCCCACGAGGGAGCCGTCCCAGGGCCTGGTGACGTCGAGCGGCGTGCCGGCAGCGACCGGGTGGCCGGCGAGGAACAGGGGCGTAGGTCGGGGCGTCATGGCGATGGCCGTGTTGCTGCGGTTCGAGTCGGGGCCCTATACTGAAGGACGGAACCTTTCGGGAGATACCTGGTCATGATCAATGTCACAAGCACGGCTGCCGAGAAGATCGCCGAACTGCTGGTCGAAGAAGGCAAGCCTGAAGCAGGACTGCGCGTGTTCGTCCAGGGCGGCGGCTGCTCGGGGTTCCAGTATGGCCTGATGATCGAGACAGGCGAAGCCCCGGCCGACGTCGACAAGGTCGTCGAGTCGAACGGGGTCAAGCTGTTCGTCGACCCGATCAGCGTCCGCTATCTCAAGGGCGCCGAGGTGGATTTCGTCGACAATCTCTCGGGCGGCGGCTTCACCATCAAGAACCCGAATGCGAAATCGACCTGCGGATGCGGGTCATCGTTCGCCGTCTGACGTTCCCCCGATTCCGACCGCCGCGCCCGGCCGGCACGCGGGGCGGTCCATGTGGTGCTGAGTGATGCAGTCGCCCGCAGCCTACATCGACAGCCTGCGCCCGGCGGGCAGCAAGCGCTCGAGCAAGCGCGATCTGATCGTCAACGTGTTCCTCCGCCAGGAGGGGCATCTCACGGCGGATGATCTCGTGGATCTGATCCGCAAGGAAGACCAGCGCATCAGCCGGGCCACGGTGTACCGCACGCTGGCCTGGATGGAGCAGGCGGGCATCGCGCGCAAGGTCGACTTCGGCGAAGGCCGCGCCCGATTCGAGCACAGCTACCGGCATCCTCGTCACTTCCACCTGATTTGCAAGACCTGCAGCAACTCGATGGAGTTCCTCAGCTCCGACATCGAGCAGCTGATCGACGACGTGGCAGAGACGCGGCACTTCGCGCTGCGTCAGGCGGTCGTTCAGCTGTATGGGACATGTGAAGAGTGCAGCACGGGGCGCAAGACACCCGCCCGCAAGGTCACCACGGAACTGCTGTTCGCCCGGGACGCGCTGCGCATCGCGGTGGCCACCGAACGGTCGGGCCGCGAGTTCTACACACGCGCGGCGATGATGACGCGGGACGCGCGCGCCAGGCGCGTGTTCCAGAGGTTGTCCGGCGAGGAAGACGATCACCTGGCGCGGCTCGAGGCGCGGTATCGGGAACTCGTTCAGCAGGATCCCGAACTCGAGAGCCATCCGCCGTTCCTGTTCTTCAAGGGCGCTGCCAACGGCCTGTTCTCGGCTGGCGTCGAAGAGCTGTCGCGAGTCTCGAGCGACCGTGACGCGCTCATGATCGGCATCAAGTGCGAACGTGGGTCGCACCGGTTCTTCAAGCGGTACGGCGAGAAGTTCGAAGACTCGGAGGGCAAGCGCATCTTCCTCGAGTTCGCCGACGAAGAGCGTGAACACCTGGAGCTGCTCATCCGCGAGTACCGCATCCTGACCCGCAAGGGACGCAAGGCAGGTGGGACGCCGGGGACCCGCTCCTGATGCCCGACCAGGCGCCGGTGGTCTCCATCGAGGCCCTCGTCAAGCACTATCGCGGGCTGCGTCCCTTCCGCATGCGGGAGCTGGTCGTGAGCCCGGGGGAGCGCGTCGTGATGAGCGGGTTCGACGTCATCACGGCCGAACTGTTCACCAACCTGCTCAACGGCGCCACGCTGCCTGACGAGGGACGCGTCGACGTGTTCGGTGCGCCGACCGCGTCCGTCACGTCCGAGGACGAATGGCTTGCGTCCCTCGACCGGTTCGGCGTCGTGACCGCGCGCGCGGTGCTGCTCGACGGCATGAGCCTGCGGCAGAACCTCGCCCTGCCGCTGTCGATCGAGATCGACCCCATGTCGGACGATCTGGCGCGCCGGGCTGCGGCGCTGGGTGCGGAAGCCGGCGTGGACCCCACAGGGCTCGACCGGCCGGTCCACGCTGCCGGGCCGGGTGAACGCATGCGACTGCAGCTCGCCCGCGCGCTGGCGCTCGACCCGTCGCTGCTTCTCTTCGAGCATCCGACCGCCCCCCTGACGCCGGAGATGCGTGCGCCGTTCGCTCGTCAGGTCGCCGACGTGGCACGGACGCGAGGCCTCACGCTGATTGCGTGCAGTCAGGACCGGAGTTTCGCGCGCGAGGTCGCGACCCGCTATCTGCAGCTGCAGCCCGCGACCGGCGACCTGGTGGAGATTGACGTCTGACCCTTCGGCTCGCTGCGCTCGCTCAGGGCGAGCACCTTCGACTCGCTCTGCTCGCTCAGGGCAAGCGGTGGACGGTCCGCCTTCGCGCTGCGGCGGACACGGAAGACGGAAGACAGTAGACGAATGAAGACCCTGCTGCTGTTCGACATCGATGGCACGCTCATCACCACCGGCGGGGCTGGCTTCCGGGCCATGAAACGCGCGGTCGAGGACGAGTGCGGCGTGCCGCGGGCCCTCGAGGGCATCCCTGTGGCTGGGCGCACCGACAGCATCATCCTTCGCGACGCGCTGGCGGCGCTGGATGGCCGGGTGCTAGACCTTCCGCTGCGCGACCGCATCCAGGCCAGGTATGCCGGCTACCTCCAGGACGAACTCGTGCGGACGGGCGGCGGGCCCGGCGTCTGCCCGGGCGTGCGGCCGCTCATCGAGGCGCTGCAGGCCGACGACCGGTTCGATCTGGCGCTGCTGACGGGCAACTTCTCGCAGACAGCGGCGATCAAGCTGGGATACTTCGACCTGTGGGCGCCCTTTCCGTGGGGTGTCTTCGGGGAAGACGCCGTCCATCGCACCGACCTGGTGCCGGTGGCGTACGAGCGGTACACCCAGCGGACGGGACGACCGGCGGATCCGCGCCGCACGGTCATCATCGGCGACACGCCGCACGACGTCGAGTGCGCCCGCGCCGGTCAGGCACGGTCCGTGTGCGTGACGACGGGACAGTTCGATCGAGATGCGCTGCAGGCTGCGGGAGCCGACGTGGTGTTCCACGAACTGAGCGACGTGGAGGTGGTCATCGAGGTGCTGGCCGGCACGGACGCGTGACCGTGGGGGAGTGCGAGGAAGCCAACGGGGCCCGGTGGCCCTCCCGGTCTTCAAAACCGGTGGTGTCCTGCCATGCGGGACGGCTGGGTTCGACTCCCAGGGGCTTCCGCCAGACCCTGCCGCGCTGGTCCGCACGAGGTCCCGGACGACACGCGGCCGAGCCCCGCGTGGAGACCCGGCCGCGGTCAGATGCAGGTGGTGTGAGTGAGAGGCTACACGTCCAGCAGACGGACGTCTCCGGCCCGCGGACCCTTGGCCGACTCCTCGATCGAGAACTCGACGCGCTGACCTTCACGAAGCAGCTCGAACACTGCACCACGTACGGCGCTCCGGTGGAAGAAATGCTCCACACCCGTTTCATCCCTGATGAAGCCGAAGCCCTTGTCGATGAGCAAACGTGCGATTGTGCCGGACGACATACCGTAACCTCCGATGCGACCCCGGGGCGATCCCGGGGAGGAACCCGACCGTGCGCGCGGCTCGAAGAGTCGTCGCCTGAAGCCGGGGGCGCTGCCAGGAACTCCGTGCACGCCGCGTGCGTGCCAGAAAAGACAGGTGTTCCGATGCACGAGATGCAGCGAATGAGAACGATCGTAGCACGGCCCCGTGACTGCGCCCCGGACGCTGCCCCCGACGCTGCCCCCGACGCCGCCCCGGACGCCGCCCCCGACGCCGCCCCGGAAATCCTCGCGCCGCCCCTCTCTCGCGGGACGAGAGGACGTCGAACCTGATGCAGGGGTCCCCGGACGACAGCACCGGCAGGGACGTGTCTGGCCGGCGCGTGGCCGGGGGCGTACTGGCCGGCGGCGCTTCCCGGCGCATGGGCGGCATGCCCAAGGCCCTGCTGGCGTGGCCACCCGGCACGTCCGGTCGAACGTTCCTCGACACCGTGCTGTTGCAGATGCGTGACGCCGGCATCAGCCCCCTTGCCGTCGTGACGGGTACCCATCACGCTCCGATTGCCGCCGCCAGTACGGCGTGGCCCGAGGTGTCGATCCTGTTCAACCCGCGGCACGACGAGGGACAGGTCACCAGCCTCTGGCGTCTGCTGGACTGGGCCGAGACCCTGCCAGACACGCCCGACTGGCTGGCCGTGACACTCGTGGACCTGCCCGGCGTGCAGGCCGACACCGTTTGCCGCCTCCGCACGGCGGCCCTCGCGTCCGCTCCCGGCACGCTGGTCGTGCGTCCGGCCGTCCGCGAACGGCACGGGCATCCTGTGCTGTGGCACCGAGACGCGTGGCCACGGCTTCGTGCGGCATCGGTCCAGTCGGGCGCCCGCCTCATCGTCCACGGGCTCGTAGAGGATGGGCGGGTTCTCGACGTCCAGGTCGACGACGAGGGTGTCCTGCGCGATATCGATACGGCCGCGGACTATACGGCGGGGACCGGGCTCAGCGCCAGGGAATGAGTGTCATCTGCGTCTCCGTTTCTCCGTTTCTCCGTGTGTACCCGTTTCCTCCGTGCCCCCTCCGTTCGCGGTTGACGACGACGGCCTACCGACGTCAACGCGCGTGAGCGGAGCAGGGTTCCCCTGATACCATCCGACTCGCACGTGCCTCTCAACGTCGGGAGGGGGGACGGCGTAGTACGTCCCGGCCCCCGGGAACGACAGGTGGACGGACGGTTTCAGGAGATGTGTGCATGAAACGACGTGTGTGGCTGGCAGGGTTGCTGCTGGCGGGTGCAACCCTGGCCCTTGCCGTCGGACGGACAGCGTTCGTGACAGCCCAGGGCAACGGATCCGCCTCGTCGAGGCCCGACGACACCAGGTTCAGCGTCGCCACCCTCGTCCCGATGGGCGACCTCGACGAGCCGTTGACCTTCGACGTGGCGAGCGACGGCCGCGTGTTCATCAACGAGCGCCGAACGGGCCACATCAAGGTGTACAACCCGCGTGGCAACACGGTGACCACGGTGGGCACCATCCCGGTCAATCACACCTACACGTCGGCGGCGGGCGTCGCGCGCGAGGCCGAGGAGGGATTCCTCGGTCTGACGCTCGACCCCGACTTCGACCGCAACCACTGGCTGTACGTGCTGTACGCCGACCCTGACGTCTCGAAGCACGTGCTGGCAAGGCTGACCCTGCGCGACGGGACCGATGCGGACGGACAGCCGGTCACGCGCATCGTCCCCGACTCGCACGAGGTGGTGCTGGAGTACGGTACGCAACGCGAGGCCTGCTGCCACACCGGCGGGGGCATGACCTGGGACGCGCAGGGCAATCTCTACATCGCCGTCGGCAACAACACGGGCAACACCAACACGTCGCAGACCGACGAGCGCCCGGGGCGGTCCGCGTGGGACGACCAGCGCGGCGCGGCCAACACCAACGATCTCCGCGGCAAGATCCTGCGCATCACGCCGCAGCCCGACGGCACGTACACGATTCCGGCGGGCAATCTCTTCGCGCCCGGCACGCCGGGCACGCGCCCGGAGATTTACGCCATGGGCACTCGCAACGCCTGGCGCGTGTCGGTGGACAGCCGCACCGGCTTTCTCTACTGGGGCGAGGTCGGGCCAGACAACCGGGTGGACGACCCCGACGTCGGGCCACGCGGCTTCGACGAGTTCAACCAGGCGAAGCAGCCGGGGTTCTTCGGGTGGCCGTACTTCGTCGGCCCGAACGCGGCCTTCCCGTTCTACGACTACGTGCAGGACAAGCCGCTGGCCGCCCGCGACCCGCTGCGCCCCGTCAACACCTCGGTGAACAACACGGGGCTGAAAGACCTGCCGCCCGCGCAACCGGCGTTCATCTACTACGAGTACGGGCCGTCGGAGAAGTTTCCCGAAGTGGGCTCGGGCGGCCGCTGTGCCGTTGGCGGCCCGGTCTACCGCCGCGCCGACCTGCCCGCCGACGCCGCACGCCCGTGGCCGGCGTACTTCGAGGGCAAGTGGCTGGTCACCGAGTGCTCACGGGCCTGGGTGATGGCGGTGGCGATGGACGCCGAGGGCAACTACCAGTCGATGGAGCGCCTCGTCCCGAACGAGCGCTTCTCGGAGCCCATGGACATGAAGTTCGGTCCGGACGGTGACCTGTACCTGCTCGACTACGGGAGCCGCTGGTTCACCAAGAGCGATGATGCGCGCCTGGTGCGCATCGAATACAACGGCGGCAATCGGGCCCCCATCGCCACGGCGACGGCCAATCGTCTGGGCGGCAGCGTTCCGGTCGACCTGACGCTGTCGTCGGCCGGGTCGATCGACTACGACGGCGATCCCATTCAGTACGAGTGGGAACTGCTGGGCCCGGGCGGCTCGTCACGCAGGCTGCGCGGACCCAATCCGAAGGTGCGCCTCGACCGCGCGGGTGTCTATACCGCCATCCTCACGGTGAAGGATGCGTCCGGCGCCGAGAACCGCGCCGAGGTGGAGATCGTCGCGGGCAACGAGATGCCGTCCGTCGGGCTGTTGGTGACCGGAGGGCTGAACGAGACGTTCTTCTCGGCCGACACACCGGTGACCTGGGACGTGCGCGTGCAGGACCGCGAGGACGGCGAGATCGACGCAGATCGCGTCGTCGTCACCGTGGACTACGTGGGCGAGTCGTTCGACACGACATCGCTGAGACACGGCCAGGTGCCGGTCGACCACACCACGCGGTTCGCCGTCGCCAGGGCGCTCGTCGCGAAGAACAACTGCAGCGTATGCCACGCGCCATCGGGCGACTCCATCGGGCCGTCGATGCCCAAGTTGCGTGAGCGCTACCCCGACGACGACGCGACGCTGGACATGCTGGCAGGCAAGGTGCGCGGGGGCAGCACCGGTGTGTGGGGGACGGCGACGATGCCCTCGCACCCGCTGCTGTCATCGCGCGAAGCGCGGACGATCGTCGAGTACTTCCTGCGGTCGGGCGACGAGGCCACGGTGGCGGCGCGACCGTTGTCCGGCACGTACACTCCGGAGGTGCCGCTGGGCGACACGGGCCGCGGTGCGCTCGTGCTCAGAGCGGTGTACACCGACACGGGCGCCGGTGGATTGCCGTCGCGCACGGGGGAGGCGATTCGCGTGCTGCGCAGCCCTGCGCTCGGAGTGGCACAGGCCAACGCGTCAGAGAATGCCGACGTGACGATTGCGCGCGGCAGTGGCCTCGCGAGCGCGGCCGTGAAGCACAACGGATACCTGGCGTACCGCGGACTCGATCTGACCAACATCAGCCGGGCACACATCGTCGCCCAGGCGGGGGGACGGACGGGCGCCGTCGGCGGCGTTGTCGAACTGCGCCTCGGGTCGCCCGCTGGACGGGTGATCGGACAGGTGGAGGTACCGAACAGTCCGATGCCCGGTGCGCCGGGAGCGGCAGCCACTGCTGGCGCACAGCCTGGGAGTTCGGCGCCGGCGGCTCAGGCCGTCGCGCGTCGCGAGTCGGGGGCCGTTGCGCGTGCCGCTGCCCTTGGGTTCCCGGAGAGCGACATCAACACGGCCCCGGCCACCGCACCATCCGGGCCGGGTGGAGGCCCTGGCGCGGCAACCACCGCCAGCACCGCGGCACCGGGCAGGCCGAGAGGGCTGGCCGTCACGTTGACGCCAGTTGAAGGCACGCACGACCTGTTCGTCGTCTTCACGAATCCGCAGGCCGGAATCGCGGAGCCGGTGGCGACGGTCACGCAGATCACCCTGGGCCGATAGGACGTCGGGCAGCAGGACCGTGCTCCGAGGTGCGGATCCGCCACGCACGCGGGCGGCGCTATAGTCGAATGCATGGCGAAATCCGCCGAGCACGAGGTGCTCACGGTCGCGGGACGCGAGGTCGCGATCTCGAACCCGGGCAAGGTGCTCTTCCCCGAGGCGCGCCACACCAAGCTCGACCTGGTGCGCTACTACCTGGCGGTCGCAGACGGCGCGTTGCGAGGAGCCGGCGGACGGCCGAACGTGCTCGTCCGCTACCCCAATGGCGTGGGCAGGGACTTCTTCTACCAGAAGCGCGCGCCGGCCTCGCGCCCTGACTGGGTCGACGTGGTCTCGCTCACCTTCCCGTCCGGCCGCAGCGCCGAGGAGGTCGTGCCGCGAGACGCCGCGACGTTGGCCTGGATGGCGAACCTCGCGTGTCTCGAACTGCATCCTCACCCCGTGCGTGCCGACGACCTCGACCATCCCGATGAGTTGCGCATCGACCTCGACCCCGTGCCGGGGGTGACGTGGACCCAGATCCGTGAGGTCGCGGCTGTGGTCAAGTCGACGCTCGACGACATGGGGCTGGCCGGCTGGCCGAAGACCTCCGGCTCGCGCGGCATGCACGTCCTCGTCCGCATCGCACCGAGGTGGACGTTCACGGAAGTTCGCCGTGCGGCGTTGGCGTTCGCGCGTGAGGTGGAGCGGCGTGCGCCTGGGCTCGCGACGAGCAGCTGGTGGAAGGAGGAGCGCGAGGGCGTGTTCCTCGACTACAACCAGAACGCCAAAGACCGCACGGTGGCCAGCGCCTACTCCGTGCGGCCGACGCCGGATGCGCGCGTCTCGGCTCCCCTTTCCTGGGACGAGATCGCGACCTGTGATCCCGCCGATTTCACGCTCGCGACGATGCCCGGGCGGTTTGCCGACGTGGGCGACCGGCATGCGGCCATCGACGAGCATGTCGGGTCGCTCGACGCGTTGCTGGAACTGTCGGCCCGACAGGAGCGGGACGGCCTCGGCGATGCGCCCTGGCCGCCGCACTTCAGGAAGCAGGCCGGTGAAGCTCCACGCGTGGCGCCGTCGCGGCGCCGGACGCCGGTGCATCCCCTCATCGAGATCGGCAGGGCGCGCGAGAAGGCCGACGTCCTCGCCGGACTCGAACGCTGGAAGGCGAGACACCCCGAGGCTGCGGCGTTGCTCGAACCCGCGGACGTGCTCGTGGACGCGCTGCGCGGACGATTCCGCACCTGGACGCGCATCCGCGTGAACCTGCGGCATGTGCCGGAGGCGCTCCGCCCGACGCAGGACGCGCTCGATCCGGATGAGGATCTCGCGGACGACTGGGCTGGCGTCAGCGACCAGACTCCGCCGCGCCGAAGACCTTCGCGAGTTCGTAAGGCGGAGTGACCTCGAGCTGCGCGTAGTCACAGTCGCGTGGCGGCTTGTCGTGCCGCCACCGCTGGAAGACCGCGGCATGTCTGAAGCGGTCGCCCTGCATGTGGTCGTACTTCACTTCGCAGACGCGTTCGATGCGCACCGGCTCCCACGACAGATCCTTGCCGGCGCTCCAGCGGCTCTGGCCGCCAGGCATGCGGGCCGGCTCGGCGCCGGTTCCGGCCGCGGCCCACGCGCGCCAGGGATGATCGTCGAGCGCGTTCCTGCGCAGCGGCTCCAGTTCGAGCGCCAGCGCGCGGCGGACGGCCATCGTGAACGACGAGGTGACGCCGACGTGCTGCAACTGCCCGTGATGGTCGTACAGCCCGAGCAGGAGTGATCCGACGAGGGTGCCCGGCCCGGTCTTGTGCCAGCGGAAGCCGGCGGCCACGCAGTCGGCGGTACGCGCGTGCTTCACCTTGATCATCGCTCGCTTGCCGGGCTGGTAGGTGCCGTCGGCGGGCTTGGCGATGACGCCGTCGAGTCCCGCACCCTCGAACTGCGCCAGCCAGGCTTCGGCGAGCGCGCGATCGCGTGTCATCGGCGTGAGATGGATCGGGGGTCGGACGCCTTCCAGCAGCTGTTCCAGCCGGGCGCGGCGTTCGCCTTGCGGCGCGTCGCGCAGGTCGTGCCCGTCTGCTGCGAGCACGTCGAAGGCCACGAACGAGGCCGGCGTTTCACCGGCCAGCTTCGTGACGCGCGAGGCGGCTGGATGGAGGCGCATCTGGAGCGCGTCGAAGTCGAGTCCGTGCGGCGTGGCGATGACGATTTCGCCGTCGACGACCGACCCTGGCGGCAACTGCGCGAGGCAGGTGTCGTGCACCTCCGGGAAGTAGCGGTCGAGTGGCTTCAGGTCGCGGCTCTGGATGAACACATCGTCTGCGCTGCGGAAGACGATGGCGCGGAAGCCGTCCCACTTCGGCTCGAAGAGGACGTCGCCGTCGGTGGGGAGTTCGGCCGCGATCTTTGCCAGCATCGGGGCAATGGGTGGCGCGAGGGCGAACGGTGAAGAGGGCATGGCTCCAGCCTAGCGCGAGCGGTCCGTTTTTGACGCTGCGCTCAGGGGCGGCTATACTCGAACGTCTGTAAGGGGGGCCTGTAGCGCAGTTGGGAGCGCGCCTGAATGGCATTCAGGAGGTCACCGGTTCGATCCCGGTCAGGTCCACCAACCTCCGCCAAACCGCTCGCTTCGCTCGCTGGCTTCGGTTGGC
>CAYMAG010000023.1:0-10227 GCA_964388335.1 uncultured Vicinamibacteraceae bacterium
TACGGCGTCAGCACGTTCCGCGACTTCGTCCAGAAACTGGAACGCGCCGGCGGCGTGGCCCTGAAGGGCACCGACCGCAGCCTGCTCGTGGAGCTTCGCGACACCGGAAGCTCTGCGCCTGGCGATCGCGATGCGGACACCGCCCCGACATCGGCGGCGGCACCCGCCGCCCCCGCAGCGGTCGCTGCGGCCGCCACCGACCAGGAGTCTGGCGCCACCGGTGGCGACGCGTCGCTCGACATGCCCGCCGGCGAGACGCCGACCGCCGCGGGGACCCCGGCACAACAGGCCGAAGGCTACGCCATCATCAAGGACGTCTTCTCGCGTCCGGGTGCCGTGTCACGCTGGCCGCTCTACGTTCGGCAGGCCAAGCAGTTGCTGAAGGCAGCCGACGAGAGCTTCGACGAGCGTCGCTACGGGTTCAACGGCATCATCGACGCGCTGCGCTACGGCCAGCGCGAAGGGCTGTTCCGGCTGGACCGTGACCGACAGGGCGTCATTCGCGTGTATCCGGGCGACAACATGCCCGGCGTCGTGGCCGAAGCACAGCCGCGGCTCCCGTCGAGCCAGAAGCCGCACGGACGGGGCGTGCAGGTGGCGGCCCTGCCGCTCGACGATCACCTGCTCGACGCCGTGATCGACGGCAACAAGCTGCCGCCTGGAGAGCGCGCGGTCGCGGTGGTGCCTGCCACGGCGGCTCGCCGGCGCCGCACCGGTCGCGGCCGGCCCGCGGAGTCGCTCGAGGATCTTGCTGCAGCGATCGTCCCGGCGCCGACAGCGGAATCCCTGGACCTGACGGCGCCGCAGACGACCGGGGTGCCGATGCCGTCGCCCGATGAGCCGGCAGTCGACGAGACGGACGGCCAGCAGGACGAGACGGTCCGCGAGGCATCTGCAGACGTCGAGCCGGAGGACGCGGCAACGACGCCCAGGGCTGCCCGAAAGCGAGCCGCGCCGGCGCGCAAGCGCGTCGTCAAGAAGGCGGTGAAGAAGGCTACGAAGTAACGTCAGTCCAGGCTGACAGGAGCGCCCGCCCGGACCGTCAACGTCCGGCGGCGCTCCGATCCATCAGCGCTCCGCTTCGAGACGCTCTCCGGCCTCGGAGAGGGCGGCCACACGCACGCCCAGGCCGTCGCTGAAGGTGACGGGCTCTTCCTGCTGTCCAGAGACGTGTGCTACCTTCACCGCGCGTCCTTTCCGTGCCTCAGCGCGCCCGCGCCGACACTTCTGTCCACGTCGAGCGATGCAACCCCCGGACCATGACCACCGAGGTGGGCGCGGGCCGGTGAAACCCTTGCGATGTCGGGTCGTTTCGCGCAGAACAGACCACGCGGCGGCGCGTCACACCGTGCACTGAACGACCAGAGTGCGTCACCGCAATACGTTGTTGTAAGCATCTGCCATGTATCGTGCCGCCTTTCGTTGCATCGCCGGTTGCCCCGGCCTCCACTCACTGCTGCGCCCGCTGTATCGCTGTCCTGTGTGCGGCGATCTGCTCGAGGTCGCACACGACCTCGAGGCATTGGCGGATCGCTCGGCCGGGGCGTGGATGCGTCTGTTCGACGACCGCTACAAGCGCACGATCTGGCCGTACGGGTCGGCGGTGTGGGGCAAGAAGGAGTGGGTGTGCCCCGATGTCCGCGACGATCTCGTGGTCTCGATGGACGAAGGGGGCACCAATCTGCTCTGGGCCGAGCGCTACGGGCGCGACATCGGCGTGCCGGATCTGTGGGTGAAGCAGTGCGGCAACTCGCACACGGGATCGTTCAAGGACCTGGGCATGACCGTGCTCGTCTCGGTGGTGCGACAGATGATGGCGGATGGTCAACCCGTCCGTGCCATCGCCTGCGCCTCGACGGGAGACACGTCGGCGGCGCTGGCGGCGTACGCTGCCGCTGCCGGCATTCCCGCGATCGTGCTGCTGCCGAAGGGCAAGGTCTCGATTGCGCAGCTGCTGCAGCCGATCGCCAACGGTGCGATGGTGCTGTCGCTCGACACCGACTTCGACGGCTGCATGGAGATCGTGAAGCGCCTGTCCGAGGAAGAGGGCGTCTACCTCGCCAACTCGATGAACAGCCTGCGCCTCGAGGGTCAGAAGACCGTCTCCATCGAGATCGTCCAGCAGTGGGACTGGCAGGTCCCCGACGTCATCATCATTCCCGGCGGCAATCTCGGGAACGTCAGCGCGCTCGGCGCGGGCTTCGATCTGATGGAGGCGCTGGGCGTCACGCGCAAACGGCCGCGCATCGTGGTGGCACAGGCCGCGCGGGCGAACCCGCTCTACCTCGCGTACCGCCACGGATGGGCCTTCGAGCCCGTCCAGGCACAAGCGACGCTTGCCTCGGCCATCCAGATCGGCAACCCGGTCTCGATCAAGAAGGCCATACGGACGCTGCAGACGTACGACGGCATCGTCGAGCAGGCCAGCGAAGTGGAACTGGCCGACGCGGCAGCACGCGCCGACCGTACCGGGCTGTTCAACTGCCCGCACACCGGCGTCGCGCTGGCGGTGCTCGAGAAGCTCGCCGCCCGCGGCGAGATCACCGCCGATCAGAAAGTCGTCGTGGTCTCGACCGCCAACGGACTGAAGTTCACCGACTTCAAGCTGAAGTACCACCAGGGGGAACTCGAGGGCATCGCCCCGGGCCTCGCCAACACGCCGGTCGATCTGCCGAACGACTACGATGCCGTACGGCGCGCCATCGACGCGCGCTTCGCCCGTCCCGCCTGATCGCCGGAAGTGTGCTATAGGATGGGCCATGTCCGAAACCCCAGGAGGGATGACCGGTCGCGCGTTCGCCGCGACCGGTGCCAAAGCCCCCGTCCTCCACGTCAATGGCCAGTTGTCGCCCCTGTGGCGTCGTGCGGCACCGAAGACGCCGAGCGCGGCCGAACAGGTCGTGGAACGCGTGAGGAACCTGCTCGAACGTGGTGAACTGCGTCCGGGAGAACGCCTTCCCGCGGAGCGCGACCTCGCCCGGGCCACGGGCGTGAGCCGCTCATCGGTACGCGTCGGCTTACGCGCGCTCTCGACGATGGGCATCATCCGTTCGCGCCACGGATCCGGCACGTACGTCGCCGACGGCCCGCCCACGCTCGAAAGCGAACCGTTGCACTTCCTGGCGGCGCTGCACGGCTTCACGCGCGACGAGATGTTCGAGGCACGCCGCCTGCTCGAGGTGGGTGTCGCCGGGCTGAGTGCCGAACGTGCGACGGGCGAGCAGATGGCCGCGATCGCCGAAGAGGTGACGAGCATGTTCGCGTCGCTGGATGCGCCGCATGACTTTCTCGTCCACGACATCCGCTTCCATCGCGCGGTCGCGGCGGCGTCGGGCAACCCGATCCTGGCGTCGCTGGTCGAGATGCTGTCGAACGTGTTCTACGAGCGCCGCCGACAGACCGTGAACCGGTCACGCGACCTGAAGGAGTCGGCAGAGATGCACCGGCGCATCTACATGGCGATTCGACAGCATGATGCCGCCACGGCCCGCGAGACGATGAATCGTCACCTGCAGCTGTCGTGGCAGGCACAGGTCGATGAGGAACAGATGCTGCTGGGGGCGCCGCCGCCGAGCGACGTCTAGCCAGGCGTCGCCGGACCGGCGCCGTCCTCGGCCAGCGCGCCCCAGGTGCCAAGGTCCTGCAGGAGCAGCGTCGCGAAGTACAGCCGCACATCGTCCACGGGATGGGCCTCGCGCAGCGCGGCCGCTGCGGCGGGAATCTTCTCCGCGTCCACCGAAGGCGCGACCTCGTCGTCGATCAGCCCGTTGTCGTGCGGAATGCCGATCGCATCGAGGAACTGCGCCATCATCGGGCGCTGATGCGCCAGGTGGTACGCGATGAGCAGGCGGCCCGCCACGCCATCGGAGACCGCGGCGAGGCCTGCCGTGTACTTGACCTTCCGATCGACGGGCAGCGCGAGAATCGACTTCACGCGAAAATTGAGGCGGCGCGAGAGCAGGCCGATGACTTCGGCGTGCTCGGGACCGGCGTCACCCTCCTTCCAGAAGGCCTCCGCGGCGCGGCTGCGCTGGCTGTCGGTCATCTGCTTCCACAACTGCGAGGCTCGTGTGATGGGTTCCGGCTCGGTCATACGCGTCGGTAGTCTATCGCTTCCGCGTGCGGGCGGCACGCGCGTCGAGTTCGAGCCATCGGGTCATCGCGCCTTCGAGGTCGGCCTCGGCCGCCGCGAGGTCGCGCACGGCCTCCTCCATCCCACTGGCCCCTCGCAGATGGAAGTCGGGCGCGCTCATCGCCTGCGTGAGACCCGCCACGCGCGCTTCCAGCGCCGCGATGGTGTCCGGCAGGACGCCGAGTTCACGCTGCTCGGCCCACGTCAGCTTGCGGACCGGCCCCTCGTCGGGCCACTCGAGCGCTGGCGTGACCGGCGTCGCGCCCGCCGCGGCGCTCGTCTCCGTTCGGACCGCCGGGGAGGCCTCGGAGGCCTCGTCCGCGCGCGGCCGCTGGCGTACCCAGTCGGCGTAGCCGCCGACGTACTCGTGCACCTCGCCGTCCCCCTCGAACGCGATGGTGCTCGTCACGACGCGATCGAGGAACGTCCGGTCGTGACTCACGACGATGAGCGTCCCCGCGAAGCCGAGCAGCATGTCCTCGAGGACCTCGAGCGTCTCGAGGTCGAGGTCGTTGGTGGGCTCGTCGAGCACCAGCAGGTTCGCGGGCCTGGCCAGCAGGCGCGCCAGCAGCAACCGGTTCCGCTCACCGCCCGACAGCGCACGCACGGGTGACTGGAACTGCGCGGGCGTGAAGAGGAAGTCCTTCAGGTAGCCTGCGACGTGTCTGGAGGTGCCGCCGATCGACACCATCTGCCGGCCGTCGGCCACGGTCTCCATCACCGACACGTCGGGATCGAGTCGCTCGCGCTCCTGATCGAAGTACGCCACCTCGAGGTTCGTGCCGCGCCGCACCTCGCCGCGCTGCGGCGTGAGTTCGCCGAGCAGGAGGCGCAGCAGCGTGGTCTTGCCCGATCCGTTGCGTCCGAGGACGCCGACGCGGTCGCCACGCAGGATCCGCGTCGTGAAGTCGCGGATCACGACGTGGTCACCGTACGCGTGCGACACCCGGTCGGCTTCGAACACGACCGTACCGGACCGCAGCGCCTCGTCGAGCCCGAGGCTGACCGTACCCTGACGCTCGCGTCGGGCCGCCCGCTCCTTCCGCATGGCCTCGAGTGCCTTCACGCGACCTTCATCACGAGTACGGCGGGCCTTGATTCCCTGACGAATCCACACCTCCTCGCGGGCCAGTCGTTTGTCGAACCGGGCCTGCGCGGCAGCCTCGCTGTCGAGTTCGGCCTCCTTCTGCGCGAGGTAGGCGTCGTAGCGGCCCGGGTAGCTCCGCAACTGGCCGCGCTCGAGTTCGATGATGCGCGTGGCCAGCGACTGCAGCAGGGCGCGGTCGTGCGTGACGAAGAGCAGCGCCCCGCGGTAGTCGAGCAGGAAGCGCTCGAGCCACTCGATGGCGTCGATGTCCAGGTGGTTCGTGGGCTCGTCGAGCAGGAGGACGTCGGGCTCCGAGACGAGCGCCTGAGCCAGCAGGACGCGGCGCCGCAGCCCCCCGGACAGCGTGTCCACCGGGTCGTCGGCGGGCAAACCGAGTCGCTCGACCACCTGCTCCACGCGACGTTCGAGATGCCAGCCGTTCCGACGGTCGAGTTCCTGCTGCAGCGTACCGAGCCGCTCGATGCTCGCATCGCTTCCGGTCGCCGCCACCTCATGCGCCGCCGCGTGGTAGTCGGCGGCAAGGGTGCCGAGCGCACCGAGCCCATCGGCAACCACGGCGAACACCGCACGCCGATCCCCCGGCGGTACTTCCTGTGCCAGTCGGGCCACGCGCACGGCCGGCGATTTCCAGACGCGCCCGCGGTCGGGAGGCAGCTCGCCTGTCATGATGCCGAGCAACGTCGACTTGCCCGCGCCGTTCCGGCCGAGCAGGCACACGCGTTCTCCTGCGTCGAGGCGCAGCGTGACGCCATCGAGCAGCGGGGCCTGTCCGAACGCCAGCGCGACGGCGTCGAGTTCGAGAAGTGCCACCGATACCTTACCGGTCGCGACGGAGCCGATCGAACGCGGCAGACATGGACGTCGACGGCGGCGGGCCGCCGGCCTGCGCGGGACGTCCGCCGCCGGGAGCGCGGGCCGGAGCCTTGTCCGCTCGGCGCGCCGGGCGCTCCGCCTGTGGGCGCCCTGCCTGCGTCGGACGTGCGGGACGCTCCCCCTTCCGCATCGTCAGCGCAACCCGTTCGCGCTGCAGGTCGATCTCCAGGACCGTCACCGACACGATGTCCCCAGCCTTGACGACATCGCGGGGATCCTTCACGAAGCGATCGGCGAGTTGCGACACGTGCACGAGGCCATCGTGGTGTACGCCGATGTCGACGAACGCTCCGAAGTTCGCCACGTTGGTCACGACACCCTCCAGCGTCATGCCTGGCTGCAGGTCCTCGAGGGTCTGCACGCCGTCGCTGAACCGCGCCGTCCTGAAGCTCGGACGCGGGTCGCGCCCTGGCTTCTCGAGTTCGAGCAGGATGTCGCGCACGGTGAGCGTGCCGATCCGCTCGTCGGCGAACTGGCCGGGATCCAGTTGGCGCAGGAAGGCCGCATCGCCGACCAAAGACGGCACCTCGCGGCCGGTCGCACGGGCAATGGCGTGCACCACTGGATACGCTTCCGGATGCACGGCCGACGCGTCGAGAACCTCGTCGCCATGCAGCACGCGCAGGAAACCCGCGGCCTGCTCGAACGTCTTCTCGCCCAGCCTCGGCACCTCGAGCAACTGGGTACGCGACCTGAAGGGACCGTGCTGCGAGCGGTACTCCACGATCTGCGTGGCCGTCCGCGGGCTCAGGCCGGAGATGCGTGACAGCAGGGCCGGCGACGCGGTATTGACGTCGGCGCCCACGGCGTTCACGCAGTCTTCGACCACGCCGTCGAGCGAGCGCGCCAGTGCGGTCTGGCTCACGTCGTGCTGATACTGACCAACGCCGATGGACTTCGGCGCGATCTTCACCAGCTCGGCGAGCGGATCCTGAAGACGCCTGGCGATCGAGACCGCCCCGCGCAGCGTGACGTCGAGATCCGGCAACTCCTTCGACGCAGCCTCAGACGCCGAGTACACCGACGCACCGGCCTCCGACACGACCACGCGTGTGAGGACAAGGTCCGGCTGCCGGGCCATCAGGTCGGCCACGAGCCGCTCGGTCTCGCGTGACGCGGTGCCGTTGCCGATGGAGACGAGCGAGACGCCGTGCTGCCGGCACAGGGCGCCCAGCACGGTGAGCGAGCCTTCCCAGTCCTTGCGCGGCTCGTGGGGGTAGATGGTGGCCGTCGCAACCACGGCGCCGGTGGCATCGACCACCGCCACCTTCACGCCGGTGCGGATGCCGGGGTCGAGCCCCATCGTCACGCGCGCCCCCGCGGGCGCTCCGAGCAACAGGTCGCGCAGGTTGCTGCCGAAGACGCGAATGGCCTCCTGTTCGGCGAGTTCGCGCAGACGTTGTTCGGTGTCGTGCTGCAGCTTCGGCTGAAGGCGCGCCCGCCAGGCGAGACGCACGACCTGGCGCAGCCAGTCGTCGGCGGGTCGTCCGTGATGCTCGACGCCGGCATGCGCGGCGATGCGGCGCTCCGGGACACCCAGTCGCGTCGGGTCGTCTCCGGCTGCGTCCGGCAATTCCACCGACAGGCGCAGGACGCCTTCCTTGCGTCCGCGCAGCAGCGCCAGCACCCGATGCGAGGGCGCCTGCTTCACGGGCTCGCGGCCGTCGAAGTAGTCGCGGAACTTCTGCCCCTTCTCCTGCTGGCCGTCGATGACCGACGAGCGCAACACGCCCTGTTCCCACACATGCGTCCGCAGGGCACCGACCAGCTCCGGATCCTCCGAGAATCGCTCGATCAGGATGGCGCGCGCACCGTCGAGCGCGGTGTCCACATCGGCGACGCCGGTCGCCTCGTTGACGTACTGGGCGGCCTCGGCCCGCGGATCTCGTGTCGGATCACCGAGCAGCGATTCCGCCAGGGGCTCGAGCCCCTGCTCGCGCGCGACCTGTGCCTTCGTGCGTTTCTTCGGGCGCAGCGGCGCATACAGGTCGTCGAGGCGGGTCTTCGTGTCGGCACTGCGCAGGGCGTCCTCGAGTTCGGGTGTCAGCTTGCCCTGCTCGAACACGGACGAGAGGATGGCCGTGCGCCGCTCCTCCAGCTCGCGCAGGTAGAGCAGGCGCGTCTCGAGCGTCCGCAGTTGCGCGTCGTCGAGGCTGCCCGTCGCTTCCTTGCGGTAGCGGGCGATGAACGGGACGGTGGCGCCTTCGTCGAGCAGCGTGACCGCGGCCGTGACCTGACGGGCATCCACGCCGAGTTCGACGGCGATGCGGTCGATGATGGGCGTGAAGATCATCGCGTGAGCTTCCGGTACTTGATGCGGTGGGGACGGTCGGCCTCGGCGCCGAGGCGGCGCCTGCGGTCGGCTTCGTAGTCCTGATAGTTGCCTTCGAACCAGACCACTTCGCTGTCGCCCTCGAAGGCGAGCATGTGCGTGGCGATGCGATCGAGGAACCAGCGGTCGTGGCTGATGACCACTGCGCAGCCGGCGAAATCGAGCAGCGCTTCTTCGAGCGCCCGCAGCGTGTCCACGTCGAGGTCGTTGGTCGGTTCGTCCAGCAGCAGCAGGTTCGATCCGGCACGCAGCAGCTTGGCGAGGTGCACGCGATTGCGCTCGCCGCCAGACAGCGTGCCCACCTTCTTCTGCTGGTCGCGTCCCTTGAAGTTGAACCACGACACGTAGGCACGCGAGGCCACGGTGCGTTTGCCGAGTTCGACCTCGTCGCGGCCGTCCGTGATCTCTTCCCACACCGTGCGATCGCCGGCCAGCGCGTCGCGCGACTGATCGACGTAGCCGACGCGCACCGTCTCGCCGATGCGCAGCGTTCCGGCGTCAGGCTGTTCCTGTCCGGTGATCATGCGGAACAGCGTCGTCTTGCCCGCACCGTTCGGACCGATCACGCCGACGATGCCGCCGCGCGGCAGCGTGAACGTCAGGCCGTCCATCAGCAGGCCATCGCCGAAGCTCTTGCGGAGGTCACGCGCCTCGACGACGATGTCGCCCAGCCGTGGTCCGGGCGCGATGTAGATTTCCACCTGGTCGATGGACGTCCGGCTCTCCTGCGCGACCAGTTCCTCATAGGCAGTCACGCGTGCCTTGCCCTTCGCCTGGCGCGCCCGCGGTGACATGCGAATCCACTCGAGTTCCCGCTGCAGGGAGCGCTGACGACGTGACTCGGCCTTCGCCTCCTGCGCGAGGCGCTGCTGCTTCTGCTCCAGCCAGCTCGAGTAGTTGCCCTGCCAGGGAATGCCTTCGCCGCGGTCCAGCTCGAGAATCCAGCCGGCAACGTTGTCGAGGAAATAGCGGTCGTGGGTGATGGCGACCACCGTGCCCGCGTACTCCTTCAGGAAGGTCTCGAGCCACGCCACCGACTCGGCGTCGAGGTGGTTGGTCGGCTCGTCGAGCAACAGCAGGTCGGGTGACTGCAGCAGCAGCCGGCAGAGGGCGACCCGCCGCTTCTCGCCACCGCTCAGGGTCGTGACGTCCGCATCCGGCGGCGGCAGACGCAGGGCGTCCATGGCCAGTTCGATGCGGCTGTCCAGGTCCCAGGCATTCGCGGCGTCGATCTGGTCCTGCACGCGCCCCTGCTCTTCGAGCACCTTGTCCATCTCGTCGGGCGAGAGGTCTTCGGCGAACTTCGCGTTGATGTCGTCGAAGCGCTGCAGCAGCCCGCGCAGGTGTGCGGCGCCCTCCTCGACATTGCCCCGAACGTCCTTTGTGGCATCGAGTTGCGGCTCCTGCGGCAGGTAGCCCACCGTGCAGCCCTGGGCGAGGAAGGCTTCGCCACTGAACTCGGTTTCCACGCCGGCCATGACCCGCAGCAGCGTGCTCTTGCCTGCGCCGTTGTATCCGAGGATGCCGATCTTGGCGCCGGGCAGGAACGACAGCCAGATGTCCTTGAGGACGACGTGGTCTGGCGGATAGACCTTCGTCAGGCCCTTCATCGTGTAGATGTATTGCGGTGCCATGTGGAATGAAGCTCGCGAGGAGAACGAAACGGACGGACGTGGCGGGCGGAGGTCGCCAGCCACGCGTCCCAGTGTAGCGGAAGCTGGGCCGCGGGGTGTGACTAGCCGTCGCCGTCGATGAGATTGCCGAGGCCGAACGCGTGGTCGA
>CAYMAG010000023.1:10327-32985 GCA_964388335.1 uncultured Vicinamibacteraceae bacterium
ACGCTTCCGTTTCCGTCCAACGAGAGCGCCCAGCAGCTGTCCGATGACCTGCTCAGGCTGCATCGGTGGCCTCCAGCCACTCGCGGGCTCGATCCGTTTCGTCGCGGCTCAGCGAATGGCCGCCTGGTGACCAGAGCGTGGTGACCCGCGCGCCGCTGCGCGTGAGTACGTCGATCAGGGCCTCGACGTCGTCACGACTGACGATGGGGTCGCGCTCGCCGGCACCGATGAAGACGGGGATCCCGCCCAGGTCGGGCAGGGGGTCTGGACTGACGACAATCTGTGGATGGAACAGGGCCGCCGCCGCGAACGTGCCCGGATGGAGGAGCAGCGTCGCGTGGGCGATGTTGGCGCCGTTCGAGTAGCCCGCGGCGATCACGCGCGCGGCATCGAAGCCGTACGTGTCGGCGGCCTCGGTGACGAACGTGGCGAGTTCGGCGGCCCGCACACGGACGTCGTCCTGGTCGAACATGCCCTCTGCGAAGCGCCGGAAGAATCGGGGCATGCCGTGCTCCACGACCCTGCCCAGCGGGCTCAACAGCGCCGCGCCGGGACTCAGCATCCGCCCGAGCGGAAGCAGGTCGTGCTCGCTGCCGCCGGTGCCGTGCAGCAGGAGAAGCGTGGGCCGGCCCGGTACAGTGGCCGGCACGAACTGGTGCTGAAACTCCTGCATCGCGGACATGGCAGGCACGCAGTATACGGCATCGCTTTTCTGCAGCGGCGCGACGAGGCGGTAGAATGCGATTCGTCGAATGTTCGCCCCACGGTCCGCACCGCTCGTACGCCGCATCCTCCACGTGGACATGGATGCGTTCTACGCCTCGGTCGAGCAGCGGGATACACCCGCGTTGCGCGGACGTCCGGTCGCGGTGGGTGGACCTCCCGAGAGTCGGGCCGTGGTGTGTGCGGCCTCGTACGAGGCGCGTGCCTTCGGGGTCAGATCGGCCATGCCGATGTCGAGGGCCGTGGCGCTGTGTCCCTCGCTGGTAATCGTCCCACCCGACTTCTCGCGCTATCGCGTCGCGTCGCAGCAGGTACACGAGGTGTTCCACGAGGCGACGTCGCTCGTGGAGCCCCTGTCACTCGACGAAGCGTACCTCGACGTCACCGAGAACGCGTGGGGACTGCCGCTCGGCATGGAGGTGGCCCGACGCATCAGGCAGGCCATCGTCGATCGGACGGGGCTCACGGCGTCGGCCGGCGTGGCGCCGAACAAGTTCCTGGCGAAGATCGCGTCGGCGTGGCGCAAGCCGGACGGCCTCACGGTGATCGCACCCGAGCGGGTCGAGCAGTTCCTGCAGCGGTTGCCGGTGGACGCGCTGTGGGGTGTCGGTCCGGTCACCGCCCGGCGGCTGCGGGCACTGGGCATCGACCGGCTGGTCGATGTACGCACGGCGCGGCCGGACGAACTTCGTGCGGCGCTCGGGACGCACGCCGACTGGCTGGTGCAGCTGTCCTTCGGGCGCGACGATCGCCCGGTGATGCCCAATCGCGAAGCCAAGTCCCACGGCGCCGAGCGGACCTACGCCGACGACGTGAGCGACGTGGAGACGATGGCGGCACAGGTCGCGCGACTGGCGGTGACCAGCGCCGACTGGCTCGTGCGCAGGGATCTGTGGGCGCGGACGGTCACCGTCAAGGTGCGCCACGCCGACTTCACCACGGTCACCCGCAGCCAGAGTTGCGCCCCGGCGATACGCGGCGCCGGGGAACTGGGGGCGATCGCCTGCGCGCTGCTGTGGAAGACCGAGGCGCCCCGCCGGCCCGTCCGGTTGCTGGGCGTCAGCGTGCACAACCTGGTCGACCACCCGCAGGCCACGCTGTCAGGTGCCGAGTGGCCACGCCTTCCCTTCGAGGCGACTCGGTAACCGCCTGCTTACAACCTCGTGGAAGCGGCCGCCGGCCCTGGCGCGTCCGCCGCGTCGGTCGTGAAGTCTTCGCCGGGATTGATGAACAGATCCTGCTCGAACCGGTACTGCCGATCGTGGAGCTGCCTGTACCTCCCGCCGTGGGCCATCAGGTCGCGATGCCTCCCGCGTTCGACGATCTGGCCCTCTTCGACGACGAGGATCTGATCGGCGCTGCGAATCGTCGAGAGGCGGTGCGCGATGACGAAGGTGGTGCGGCCTTGGCGCAGCGTGCGCAGGGCTTCCTGAATCTTGGCTTCGCTCTCGCTGTCGAGGCTCGACGTCGCCTCGTCGAGAATCAGGATGCGGGGATCGGCGAGGATCGCGCGGGCAATGGCGACGCGCTGGCGCTGGCCGCCCGACAGCCGAACGCCGCGCTCGCCCACCACGGTCTGGTAACCCTCGTCGAACGCTTCGATGAACTCGTCGCAGTGCGCGATTCGCGCGGCCTCCTGAATCTGCGCCATGCTCGCGTGAGGGTCGGCATAGCGGATGTTGTCGGCGATCGTGCCGTCGAACAGGAAGTTCTCCTGCAGCACGATCCCGAGTTGCGACCGGAAGCTGGCCAGCTGCACGTCGCGCAGGTCGTGCCCGTCCACGAGCACGCGCCCGCTGGTCGGACGGTTGAAGGCCATCACCAGGCTGATGAGCGTACTCTTGCCGGAACCCGACGATCCGACCAGCGCGGTGGTCGAGCCCGCAGGCGCCACGAACGAAACGTCGCGCAGCACGGGCGTCCCCGCGTTGTACTCGAACGACACGTGTTCGAAGGCGACGTCGCCACGCACGGTCTGGAGCGCGGCGCGCGTGTCGTCGTCGGCGTCCTCGGTCGCCATGCTGCGGATTTCGTGAATGCGGTCGAGGCCGGCGAACGCCTCGGTGATCTGCGTGCCGATCGATGCGATCTGGATCAGCGGCGCGGCGACGAGTCCGGTGAAGAAGATGTACATGATGAAGTCGCCAAGCGTCATCGTGCCCGCCTGGATCGCGCGTCCGCCGACCACGATCATCAGCACGCCGGTGATCCCGATGATCACCGTGGACATGGCCGTCGTCGCCGACACGCCGGTCATCGACTGCGCGACGTTCCTCAACAGCTTGTGCACGCCCCGGCTGAAGACGATCTCTTCCCGCTTCTCGGCGGTGTAGGCCTTGACCACGCGAATGCCGCCAAGCGTCTGCGACAGGCGCCCCGTCACCTCGGCGTTGATCTTTCCTCGTTCGCGGAACAGCGGGCGCAGGCGCTTGAACGCCACGGCCATGATCGCGCCGAACGCGGCGAGCACGACGATGGTCAGAATCGTCAGCGACCAGTTCAGGTAGAAGAGCACCGCGAGGGCGATCATCGCGGTGAGCGTACCGCCGGTCAGCTGCACCAGCCCGGTGCCGACGAGATTGCGGATGCCCTCCGCATCGGTCATCACGCGCGAGATCAGCACGCCCGTCTGCGTCGTGTCGAAGAAGCGCACCGGCAGCCGTGCCACGTGCGCCTGCACGTCGCGCCGCATCTCGGTGATCGCCTTCTGCGCCGCCACGCCGAGCACCTGCGAGATCGCGAACGAACTCGCCGCCTCGACGACCGTCGCCAGCCCGACCGCCCACGCGAGCGTCGTCAGCAGTTCAGGCTGGTTCTTGCCAATCACGTCGTCCACGAGGAACTTGGACGAGGCCGGCAGCACGAGACCCATCATGCGGTTGACCAGCATCAGGGTGAGCCCGAGACCGAGGCGGCCACGACTGTGCCAGATGAGGGCGCGAGCTTCCTGCCACGCGTTGCCGTAATTGACCTTCTTCTTCTCTGGTTTCACGTAGGGCGTACCGGAGCGTGCATCACGGCACCTGCCGCAGCGTGACGCGGGTGATGGCGATTCGGGTGGTTGGCGCTTCGCCGTCCACGGGTGCCTGTTCGATGCGCTCCACGACATCGATGCCGTCCACGACCCGGCCGAACGCCGTGTAGGTGCCGTCGAGCGATGGCGCGGGAGCCGTGCAGATGAAGAACGACGTCGATGCGCTGTCGGGGTCGGCGCCGCGGGCCATGCTCAGCGTGCCCTTCACGTGCGACGTCTCATTGAACTCGCCCGGCACCGTGCCGACGTAACGACGCTGCTTCTGCGTGAGCGCCCCTTCCCGTGACGAGAGGTCGCCCGCCTGCACGGCGAAGCCTGGCACGACCCTGTGGAACGCGGTGCCGTCGTACACGCCGAGTTCCGCCAGGCGCAGGAAGTTGCGGACGTGCCCAGGGGCGACGTCTGGTGCGAACGCGAGCGTGATCGTCCCCATCGTCGTCTCGAGCCGGGCCTGCCAGGAGGCGAGTTCGTCGACCGGCGTGGCCGAGAACGGCGCGGCTTCCGGGGGAGGACGGTCGCGCACGTTCGCCCGGTCGATGGTGGTGCGGACGGTCAGGCGTCCTTCGGCGTCGAGTGGTGATGTCGAGATGGCCTCGGCCACCTCGAGCCCCTCCACCACCTCGCCGAAGACCGTGAACTGACCGTCGAGTGCGGGCTGGTCGGTCACGCAGATGAAGAACTGGGCTCCGGCGCTGTCGGGCCGGTTCGGAATGAGCACGGCCGCGACCGCGCCTCGGACGTGCTTGCGATCGTTGGGCTCACGCGCGAGGCGGTTCAGGCCTCCCGTGCCATAGAGGTCGCGCTTGGCCGGGTCGGTCGAGAGGGGATCGCCTCCCTGCACGATGCCCATCGGCACCGCGCGATGGAACACGGTGCCGTCGTACGCCCCCGCCTCTGCCTGGTCCAGGATGAAACCGACGTGATTCGGCGCGGCGTCGGCGAACAGGTCGATGACGATCTGTCCGCCAGCCGTCTCGAGCACCAGTTGCTTGTCGCGAAGGGCCTCGGGAGACCGGGTGGTCGTATAGAGCGCCGGTGCCGCTGACGGCCGGGCGCGCGTCTGTGCGTCGGCCGGCCCCGGTGGCCACGCCACGGCGCCGAGGACGAGGGCCAGGCCCAGTTGCGCGCGGCCCCTGAGGATCATCTGGTGATCTTAGCAGGATGCGATCCCGTATCATCGACGGGTTTCATGTCTCTCGAAACCCTGGGCTGGGACGACCGATGGGCCGAGGCGTTCGCGCCCCTGGCGGCACGCGGCCTCGTGCCGGCCCGCGTGGTGCTCGAGCATCAGCACATCTATCGCGTCCACCTTGCCGAAGACGATGTGCTGGCGCGCGTGACGGGGCGCACGCGCCACCGATTGGCGAGCCGCGAGGCGTTTCCGGCAGTCGGCGACTGGGTGGCGGTACGCGCGCCGTCTGGTGACGACATGCGCCTCATCGAGGCGGTGTTACCACGTCGCAGCCGCTTCGTGCGCAAGGCCGCGGGCCAGACAACGGAGGCGCAGGTCGTGGCGGCGAACGTGGACGTCGTCTTTCTCGTCAGCGGGCTCGACCTCGATTTCAACGTCCGCCGCATCGAGCGCTACCTGCTGACCGCGTGGGACGGCGGCGCCCAGCCGGTCATCGTCCTCAACAAGGCGGACCTCTGCCCGGACCTGGATGCCGTCCTGTCCGAACTCGCGCCAGTCGCCGGCAGCGCGCCGGTGGAGGTGGTGAGTGCGCGCGACGGTCGCGGCGTTGACCGCCTGCGCGCCCACGTCGGACCGCGGCGCACCGCGGCCTTCCTCGGGTCGTCCGGCGTCGGCAAGTCGACGCTGATCAACTGGCTCATCGGCGATGACGTCCAGCGAACGGCGGACGTACGAGCGCACGACAGCCGGGGGCGGCACACGACCACGCACCGCGAGCTGATCGTGCTTGCCGACGGAAGCCTGCTGATCGACACACCCGGGATGCGCGAACTGCAGTTGTGGGATGCGGGCGACGGCCTGGCGGAGGCGTTCGACGACATCACCGCCCTCGGCGCCGACTGCCACTTCCGCGACTGCACACACCAGACCGAGCCTCGGTGTGCCGTCCGCGCGGCGGCCGAGGAGGGCAGGCTGCATCCCGAGCGGCTGGCCAACTACCAGCGGCTGTCGAAGGAACTCGAACACACGCGCGAGCAGATGGACGAACGCGCGCAGGCCGAACGGAAGCGCAGCGACAAGATCGGCGCGAAGGCCGCACGCAACATGTATCGCCTGCGCGAGCGCGACTGACCGGTCAGGCGAGCTGCCTGGCGATGCTCTTCACGAGGTGCACGCAAGTCTCGCGCGGCGCCTCAGGCATCAAGCATGAAGCATGAAGCATGAGCCCTGCCTCAATGCACGCCCGTGCCGGCCTGCAGATTGCCGGGCGCCGCACCGAGGCGGCGAATCGCGCGATCCCACATCTCGTCGGCCGGCGTGTCGAAGATCAGCTCGGGATCGATATCCACCGTGAGCCAGGCGGAGGCCGACAGCTCTTCATCGAGTTGTCCGGGGCCCCACCCGGCGTAGCCTGTCAGTACGCGCGTGCGGTGCGGCGGCACCTGAATCACCCGACGCAGCAACTCGATGGACGTCGACAGGAACAGGCCGGGCGCGACTTCGGTCGCGTCGTCGGGATCGGATTCGTCCGGAGTGCCCCCCAGCAGAATCCAGCCCCGCTCGGGCTCGACCGGGCCGCCGGTCCAGAGCAGCGGGCCGTGACGGACCTCGAGGGGCGGATCGAGCGCCACGACTTCAGCCGCGGCCGTCGTCGTCGGCCGGTTCAGGACCAGGCCGAACGCGCCCTGATCGGTGTGATCGCAGAGCAACACCACGCTCTTCTCGAAATTCGGATCGTGCATCTGGGGCATCGAAAGCAGCAGGGTCGGGGCGAGCCCGCTGCGGTCCTGACGGGGTCCGTCGTCGTGCGGCTCCATCTCCGCATCATACCCGAGCCGTCCGGCGGTCGATCTGCTCCAGGGCCCAGGCCCTGTGTCGCTCGACCACGGGGTGCCCGATCGACGGATCCACTCCAGCGTCACGTGTCTCGCGCAGGGCGGCGATCGCCTTCGCGTCTCCCGATGCCGCAATCGCGAGCGCCAGGTTCCGGCGCAGACGCCACACGCGCGTGCGGTACAACGTGCTTCGCCTGATGCCGGCCTGGAGTTCGTCGTCCGACGCCCTCCAGAGCGCCGCAAGCGAGGCCTGGGCCCAGATGGGACGTGCCACCCAGACCGGGTCGTCGGTCACCGCCGCGTCGCCGTTCCACGGACACACGTCCTGACAGAGGTCACAGCCGTACACGTGCGCGCCCACCGCGCCCCGCCAGTCTTCCGGGACGTCCTGGTGGCTTTCGATGGTCACGTAGGACAGGCAGCGCCGCGCATCCACGACGTAGGGCGCGACGATGGCCTGGGTGGGACACACATCGAGACAACGCGTGCACGTGCCGCAGCGGTCAGCGACCGGCTGCCCGACGGGCAGATCCAATGTCGTCAGAATCGTCGAGAGGAACATCCACGACCCCAGGTCCTGGTTGATGAGGCAGCTGTGCTTGCCGATCCACCCGAGCCCTGCGCGCGCCGCGAGTGCCTTCTCCTGGATCGGACCGGTGTCCACGTAGGCCACGGCCTCGAACGGCACGCCGGCGTGTTCCTTCAGCCAGCCGGTCAGCAGGTGCAGGCGGCGGCCGATGACGTCGTGGTAGTCCTCGCCCCAGGCATACCGCGCGATCCGCGCATCGCCGGGAACGTCGCGTTCGATGGAGCGCGGATGCTCGGTGTTGTAGATCGTGCCGGTGACGATGGCCGACCGCGCGCCAGGCAGGACGCGCGCCGGATCGCGGCGGGCATCTGCCGACCGCGTGACGTAGTCGAGGTCGGCGGCGTAGCCGTTGCCGATCCAGGTGGACAGACGATCGAGATCCTCGCCGGGCGCGATCGACGCGACCCCGCAGAGGTCGAATCCGAGTGCCCAGGCGTGCGCGCGAAGCGCGGACGACTCAATCGCCATTGCCCGCATTCGCGCCGCGGCGTTTCGGCGCGGAAGCCGAGCCGCCCGTCCCCATCCCTACCCCTTCAGCAGCTGGCGCACCACGTACGGCATGATGCCGCCGTGCTTGTACGCGACCAATTCCTCTGGCGTGTCGATACGCACGCGGACCGAGAAGCTGCGCACCGCGCCGTCGTCCGCGGTTGCCGTCACCGGCAGTTCGCCGCGAGGCTCGAGCGCCGTCAGCGCCAGGTCGAACGACTCACGCCCCGTGAGGCCAAGGGATGCCGCGCTCTGCCCCGGCAGGAACTCGAGCGGGGCGACGCCCATGTTCACCAGGTTGCTTCGGTGGATGCGTTCGAAGCTCTCGGCAATCACCGCGCGCGCACCGAGCAGCATCGTGCCCTTCGCCGCCCAGTCACGCGACGAGCCCGACCCGTACTCCTTCCCGGCGATCACGATGAGCGGTACGCCGTCGCGCTGATAGCACATCGCGGCATCGTAGATGCTCATCTGATCCCCGCCCGGCAGCAGCAGCGTGACACCACCTTCGGTACCGGGCGCGATCTGGTTGCGGAGGCGGATGTTGGCGAACGTGCCGCGCATCATCACCTCGTGGTGCCCGCGGCGCGCGCCGTACGAGTTGAAGTCGCGAGGCTGCACGCCCTGCGACATCAGGTACTGCCCCGCGGGGCTGTCGGCCTTGATGGCACCGGCCGGCGAGATGTGATCGGTGGTCACGCTGTCGCCGAGCAGTGCCAGCACACGTGCCCCTCGGACGTCCTGAATCGGCGCGGGCTCGAGCGTCATGCCTTCGAAGTACGGCGGATGCGCGATGTAGGTCGAGTCGTCGCTCCAGGCGAATCGTGCGCCCTCGGGAACCGGCAGTTGCTGCCAGCGCTCGTCTCCCTTGAACACGTCCGCGTACTTGCGGCGGAACATGTCGGCCTGCACGGCGGTCAGCATCGTCTCCTGAATCTCGCGCTGCGTCGGCCAGATGTCCTTCAGAAACACGTCGTTCCCGTTGCGGTCCTGGCCGAGCGGCTCGGTGGTGATGTCCACGGTCATGCTGCCGGCCAGCGCATAGGCGACGACGAGAGGGGGCGACGCGAGGTAGTTGGCCCGCACCTGCGGCTGGATGCGCCCCTCGAAGTTGCGGTTGCCGCTCAGCACCGAGCAGACGACCAGATTCTTCTCTTCGACGAGCGCCGACACGTCGTCAGGCAGCGGACCGCTGTTGCCGATGCACGTCGTGCACCCGTAGCCGACCAGATTGAAGCCGATCGCATCGAGGTAGCGCGACAGGTCGGCCTTGTCCAGATACTCGGTGACGACCTGCGACCCCGGCGCGAGGCTCGTCTTTACCCAGGGCTTACGCGTGAGGCCCTTCTCGTACGCCTTCTTCGCCACGAGTCCGGCGCCAATCATCACGCTGGGATTGGACGTGTTCGTACAGCTCGTGATCGCCGCGACGACCACCGCACCGTGCTCGAGCTGATCGGCCCAGGCGGGCGCCTCGATGGCCACGGCCGTGCCGCCGCCGCTGCCCGTCGACACCTTGCGCGGCTCGGCCAGCATGGCCTCGAGCGACGCGCCGAACATCGATCTGGCCGACTTCAGCGGCACGCGGTCCTGAGGACGGCGTGGACCGGCAAGGCTCGGTTCGACCGTCGACAGATCGAGGGCGATGCTCGTCGTGTAGTCGGCGTCCGGCGTCTCGTCGGTGCGGAACAGGCCCTGGGCGCGTGCGTACGCCTCCACCAGCGCGATGGTGGGCTCGTCGCGCCCGGTCAATCGCAGGTAGTCGAGCGTCATCTCGTCGACCGGGAAGACGGCAACCGTCGAACCGTACTCCGGCGACATGTTGCCGATCGTCACGCGGTCGGCGATGGTCAGCGCGCTCAGGCCCACGCCGTAGAACTCGACGAACTTGCCCACGACGCCGTGCTTGCGCAGCTGCTCGGTGATGGTGAGCACGAGGTCGGTGGCGGTGATGCCTTCCTGGAGCTTGCCGTGCAGCTTGAAGCCGACGACGTCGGGAATCAGCATCGACGACGGCTGCCCGAGCATCGCGGCTTCCGCCTCGATGCCGCCCACGCCCCAGCCGACCACGCCAAGGCCGTTCACCATCGTCGTGTGCGAATCGGTGCCGAACAGGGTGTCGGGATAGGCGTAGGTCTCACCATCGATCGTCTCGCGGCAGACCACGCGCGCCAGGTACTCGATGTTGACCTGGTGCACGATGCCGGTGCCCGGCGGCACGACGCGGAAATTGTTGAACGCGTTCTGTCCCCAGCGGAGGAACTCGTACCGCTCGCGGTTGCGCTGGTACTCGAGTTCGACGTTCAGTCCGAACGCGCCGGCGACACCGAAGTGATCCACCTGCACCGAGTGGTCGATGACGAGTTCGACGGGCTGCAGGGGATTGACCTTCGCCGGGTCGCCGCCGAGCTTGACGATCCCTTCGCGCATCGCCGCCAGATCGACGACCGCCGGCACGCCGGTGAAGTCCTGCAGGAGGACGCGCGCGGGCATGAAGGCCATCTCGCGCTGTTCCCCGCACTTCACGTTCCAGGAGGCGAGCGCCTCGATGTCCGCCGGCTGCACCCAGCGGCCATCCTCTCTTCGCAGCAGGTTCTCGAGCAGGATGCGCAGGGAATACGGCAGGCGTGCGACGCCGGCAAGCCCCGCGGCTTCGAGCGCGGGCAGGCTGTAGTAGTGGACGGTGTCGCCGCCAACCGTCAGGGCGCGTCGGGTCTTGAAGGAATCGAGGCTCATCACGGCTGGAATCGTACCAGAACCGCGTGGGCCGGGGCCGGCCAGCGGACCTACGACGACCGGCGCGCGAACATCTGGTCCATCACCACGATCACCACGACCACGAGGCCGACGATGAGCCGGTCGTAGAACGTGGCGCCGGGAATCTGCGGCAGCGCGTTGCGGAGCACGCCGAAGATGAGGGTGCCGAGTACCGCGCCCGCCACCGATCCCTTGCCACCAGACAGGCTGGCGCCCCCGACGACAGCCGACGCAATGATGTCGAGTTCGTAGCCATTGGCCAGGTCGGCCTTCCCCTGGCCCTGTCCCAGGATGAGAATGACGCCCGACAGCGACGCCAGCGCGCCGGCCACCGTGTAGGCCATGGTCTTCACGCGCCCGACGCGGATGCCGCTGTAGGTGGCCGCGATCTCGTTCCCGCCCACGGCGAACACCGCCCGGCCGGCCTGGAACTCGCGCATGAACAGGTGGAAGACCACCGTCAGCACGACCATCACGGTCGGCGCGAGCCAGTCGAGCGGCAGCCCGAGCGGTGCCCACCCGGGAGGCACGCGCTGCGACACGTCGAAGAAGCGTCCTTCGGTGATGATGTAGGCCAGCCCCCGGGTCACGCCCATGATGCCGAGCGTCGCGATGAAGGGCGGCAGACGTACGAACACCACGAGCCACGAACTGACGAGTCCGGCGATCGTGCCGACACTCAGTCCGGCCAGGATCGACGCCCAGAGCGGCCAGTCACTCTCGACGAACAGGTAGCCGAGGACCACCGTGGAGAGCGCGATCACGGCACCGGGGGACAGGTCCACGCCACCCGAGATGATCACCATCGCGGCGCCGATGGCGGCAATGCCGTAGATCGACGAGTACTTGAGGATGAGCAGCCCGTTCTCGCCGTTGACGAACGGATGACGTCCGCCGCCCTCGGGCCAGAGGTACCAGGCGAAGAATGCAATCTCGGCGAGCAGAATCGCGAGCGTGCTCAGTTCGCGCGTGTGCCAGACCGTGAGAAACCACGGCCGGCTCGCCCCCTGCCGGTTCGATGGCGCCGGCGGCGTCATGCGGCGCCGACCTCGTGCGACGTCGTGGCCAGGTGCATCACGTCGGCCTCGCTGGCGCCCGCGCCGACGGCGCCCTGCACCCGTCCTTCCTTCATCACGACGATGCGGTCGGCCAGCGCCAGCAGTTCGGGCAGGTCGCTCGACACGACCAGGCAGGCCATGCCGCCGGCCGCCTCCTCGCGGATCAGTCGGTGGATGTCGTGCTTCGCGCCTATGTCCACGCCCTTCGTGGGCTCATCGAGCAACAGCACGCGTGGCCCGGTGAGCAGCCAGCGGGCCAGCACGACCTTCTGCTGGTTGCCGCCGCTCAGATTGCCCGGCGACACGTCGACGGAGGCGGCCTTGATGCCCCACCGCTTCAGCAGCGCCTCGCACTCTGCACGTTCGCGCGCCGCGTTGCGACGCCACCGGCGTGAGACCGCTTCGCGGGCCAGCACGAGGTTCTCGCTGACGGGCAGGTTGAAGAACAGGCCCTGGCTGTGCCGCATCTCGGGCACGAGCGCCACACCGCGCCGCACGGCGTCCACGGCCGTGCGGGGCGCAAAGGGCTCGCCATCGACGGCGAGCGTGCCAGCCTGCGCGCGATGCAGGCCGAAGATGGTCTCGACGACCTCGGTACGGCCCGCGCCGACCAGGCCGAACAGGCCCACCACCTCGCCGCCGCGCACTTCGAGGGACACGTCGTTGAAGTGGGGCGCGCGCGTCAGGCCCCGCACCATGAGGCGCGCGTGTGTCGTCTCGCGCGCACTCCCTGCCGTGACGTCCAGGTCGCGACCGACCATGGCGTGGACGATGTCGCGCGGCGTGAGATCCGCGACGTCCCACGTGCCCACGTGCTCGCCGTCCCGCAACACCGACACGCGGCTGCAGAGGCGGAAGACCTCGGGCAGCCGGTGAGAGACGTAGACCAGCGTCACGCCGCGCGCGCGGAGGCGCTGGAGCACGGCGAACAGATGGTCCACCTCGGCGTCGGTCAGGCTCGTCGTGGGCTCGTCGAGAATGAGCACCCGGCAGTCGAAGGCGAGCGCCCGCGCCACCTGCAGCAGCTGCTGCTGGGCGGCGCTGAGGCTGCTCACCGGGGCGTCCGGCGAGACCGGCAGGTGGAGTTCGGCGAGCAACCCGGCCGTCCGCTCGCGCATGTCCGCCCGCCGCAATCGTCCAGCGGGGCCCGTCAGTGCGCGGCCGGCGAAGATGTTTTCCGTGACGTCGAGGTTGGGAAACAGACAGGTTTCCTGATGCACCAGGCCTATGCCGCAGTCGAGCGCATCGCGCGGCTCGGCGAACGTCACGGTGCGTCCCTCGAAGATGAGGCGCCCCTCGTCGGGCTGGACGATCCCGGCGACCACCTTCATCAAGGTGGACTTGCCGGCCCCGTTCTCGCCGACCAGCGCATGGGCCTCACCCGCCGCCACCGAGAGCGACACGCCGCGCAGGGCGCGCACGCCGCCGTAGTGCTTCACGATGCGGTCGGCGCGGACGATAGACATCAGGAAGAGAGGAAAGAAGGAACGAAGGATAGGAGGAACGAAGGATAGGAGGAACGAAGGATAGGAGGAACGAAGGAGCGAAGTGACGGAAGGACCAGGGAACAGACGACGAGAGCAGGACGCCTGGCGGGCGCCCCTTTCGGTCGTCCGCTACGATCCGCTTTCGAGTGCGTGCCAGGTCTGGAGGAAGGCGTCCACGTTGGCCGACGTCACGACGTCGACGCCGGAGTCGATGATGGTCTGTTCGGGCATGCGGCCGGCCTTGATCTCGGACAGCAGGCGCACGGCCTCGGAGCCCCAGCCGAAGTACTTCTGGCCGACGAGCGTGTGCACCTTGCCGGCCTTCAGCAACTCGGGCGCCGGGGGAATCGTGTCGAAGCTGAAGACCAGCGTCTTCGTCGTGTCGACCGGCGCGAGCGCGTTTCGGGTCATGATCGGCCAGCCGCCGACCGATATCCACCCCGACAGGTTCGGATAGCGGTTGGTCGCGGTGGCGATGATCTCCTGTGCACGAACGATGTCTTCCTTCACGTCGAACGTCTCGACGATGCGGATGCCGGCGTGCTGCTTCAGCACCTCGTTCACGCCCTCGAGCCGGCGCTGCAGGTTGTAGGAACCGAGACTCGTCAAGAGGGCGACCGTTCCCTTGCCACCGATGGCCTTGACCGCTTCCTGCGCGAGCCGCTGGCCGGCCGCGTAGTCATCCACGCCGTAGTAGGCGATCCGCCTGGACGTCGGCGCATCGGCGTCCCAGGTGATCACGGGAATACCGGCCTCGATGGCCCGATCGATCGTCGGCGCGAGAAAGTCGCCGTTGATGCAGGAGATGGCGATGCCGTCCACGCGCTGCGAGATGAACGACTCGAGAATTTCCTTCTGTTTGAGCTGGTCTGCCGTCTCGGGTCCGCGCCAGATGACCTCGATGTTGCCCAGTTCCTTCGCCTTGCGCTCGGCGCCCGTCTTGGCGTAGTTGAACACCGGCAGGTCGAGCGCCTTGGGAATGACGGCGAAGCGCAGCACGGGCGGGCCGGTCGGTTCACTGCGACCGGAACAAGCGGCGGCCGTCAGCGCGAGCACGAAGAGACAGGTCAGTCGTTGCATGGGTTGCGCGGATTTTACTTCATTTCGGAGGGCGGATCGGCCCGGGACTGGCGCGGACGCACCCGAGTCTCGTACCGTCATGCGATGACCCGACGTGATTTCCTCTCGGCATCTGGTGCCGTCGCCGCGGCTGCTGGCGGAGCGACCGACGCCACCGCTCAGCCAACCTCCCGCGATCTCTACGAACTGCGGCGATACCGCGTGCGCATCGGCGCCCAGCGCGACGCCGCGCGCACTTACGTCCAGGACGCACTGGTCCCGGCGCTCAATCGCCTGGGCCTGCGTCCGATCGGCGTGTTCGACGCGTCCGTCGGCGACGGCCCGCTGACCATCGTGCTGATTCCCCATCCCACCGCCGAGTCGGTACTCACCCTGGGCCGACGACTGATGGCCGACGCCGCGTATCGCCAGGCGGGAGCCGCGTTTCTGACGGCGCCCGCTGCAAGCCCGCTGTTCGAGCGCATCGAGAGTGCCCTGCTGCAGGCCTTCGAGGGATTCCCGACGCTGGTCGTGCCAGACACCTCGGCGCCGCGCCTCTTCGAGATGCGGCGGTACGAGGGCCCGACCGACCTCGCCAGCTTGAAGAAGATCGAGATGTTCAACTCCGGTGGCGAGTTGCCTATCTTCCGTCAGGTCGGATTTCGCCCGGTGTTCTTCGGCCAGACGATCGTCGGCGCCCGCATGCCGAACTTCGAGTACATGCTCGAGTTCAAGGACATGGCCGAGCGTGAAGCGGCGTGGGGACGGTTCAGGGCGGACCCTGACTGGAAGGCGCTGTCGCAGCAGGCCGAGTACCAGGACCGGCACATCATGTCGAACAACATGACGCTGTTCCTGACGCCGCAGCCCAGTTCGCAGATCTGACGGGTGGGGTCACCTCACCCTCTGCGATAGCGGTCCAGCGCGACGGCCACCACGATGATGATGCCGATGATGATCTCCTGCACGTAGTTGGCCCAGCCCATCTGCTGGCTGCCGTTGCGCAGGAAGGCCATCACCAGCGCCCCGATCATCGAGCCGACGATCGTCCCCTCGCCGCCGGCGAGGCTGCCGCCACCAATCACGACGGCCGCAATCACGTCGAGTTCGGTGCCGATGGCCACCGTAGGGTCACCCTGCCGCAGGCGTGACATCTGCATCACGCCCGACAAGCCGAACAGCAGCCCCGCCAGCGCGTAGATCCACACCTTCACACGGTCCGTCGGCACGCCGCAGGCGCGCGCGGCCGCCTCGTTGCTGCCGATGGCGAACACCCGCCGGCCGAACACGGTCTGCTGCAGGACGAACGTCGCGAGCATCGCCAGCAGCACGGTCAGCCAGACGCCGGGCGCGACGAGCAGCCACGACGGTGACGGAAAGGTCACGGCCAGTTCGTTGATCCACGTCGGCGGAACGTTCACCGTCTGCTGACCCGCGATCCACTTGGCCACGCCTCGCCCGATACCCAGCATGCCCAGCGTGGCGATGAACGGCATCACCCGCAACCGCGTGATGGCCAGGCCGTTGACCATGCCGACCACCCCACCCGTCAACACGCCAGCCGCCACCGCGATCGGCGGCGACCATCCGTCGCGCAGTCCCACGGCCGTCACGACGCCGCTGAGTGCGATCGTCGATCCCACCGCGAGATCGATGCCGCCGCTCACGATGATGAACGTCATACCGATGGCACCGAGGGCCACGATGACTGTCTGCGCGAGAACGATGCGCAGGTTGCGCGCCGAGAGGTACTGGGCGGGGTCGTCGCTCAGCACGGCGAAGAAGAGGATCACGGCCACGAGCCCCAGGACGGGTCCGAACGCACTCAGCCAGCCGGGCCGGAAGACCGGCGCTCTGGCACCGTCGGCCCCGCTCATCGGGCTACCGCCTCGGCCATGACCGACTCCGGCGTCCAGTCGCCGATCGGGCGCGCAGGCGACAGGTTCCCGCGCCGCATCACGGCCAGCGAATGGCACACGCCGAACAACTCAGGTAAGTAGGAGCTGACAAGCACGATGGCGCATCCTTCGGCAGCGGCGGCCACGATCGCCTCATAGAGTTGCACCTTGCTGCCGACGTCGACGCCTCGCGTCGGCTCGTCGAGCAGCCACACCTTCGCCTGCTGGTGCAGCAGACGCGCAAGCGCGACCTTCTGCTGATTGCCGCCCGAGAGCGTGCGGACGGCCTGAGACGGCGTGCTCACCCTCACCCGCAGGCGTGCAATCCAGCCGGACGCCTGCGACGCCTGCGCGCGCCGTGAGATCACGCCATGCTGACTGCAGCTCTCGTACCGCGTGCAGGTGATGTTGTCGGCCACCGACATCGGCAGCGTGAGCCCCTCACCCTTGCGGTCTTCGCTCAGGTAGCCCATGCCGGACGTCAGGCGGACCCACGGCGTCGCCGATGTGACGTCGAGCGGCTGCCCCAGGATGGTGACGGCACCCGCCGCGCGGGCGTCGCCCAGGCCCATGAGCGCACGCAGGAACTCGGTGCGTCCTGCGCCGACGAGGCCGGCGATGCCCAGAATCTCGCCGCGCTTCACGGTCAGGCTCACATCGCGCACGACCGGCGGCGCCGACAGCCGCTCGACCTGCAGCACGTCGTCTGCCGCGGGGTCGTGCGCATGCCTGGGCGGAAACAGCTCCGACATGTCGCGACCGACCATGTGGCCGATGATTTGGGCGTCGCTGACCTCGCCGATGCCGCCCGTCCAGACCGTCTGGCCATCGCGGAGCACGGTCACGGTGTCGGCCAGTTCCCGCACCTCTTCCAGGAAGTGGCTGATGTACACCACCGCCACGCCGCGATCGCGCAGGCGCCGGACGAGCGCGAACAGCCGCTCGACGTCCTCGCGCGGCAGGCTGCTCGTCGGCTCGTCCATCAGCACCACCCGCGCGTCGTCCGCGATCGCGCGACAGATCTCGACGATCTGTTTCGCGGCAATCGGCAGGTCGGCGACACGCCGGTCGGGGTGCAGTTCGGGGTGGCCGAACGGCTCGAGCACGGCCGCGGTCCGTCGACCGGCTTCGGCGCGATCGAAGCGGATGCCCGCGCGCGGCTCACGACCGAGCAGCACGTTCTCGGCCACCGTCATGTGCTCGCAGAGCGAGAGTTCCTGATGGATGAGCGCGATGCCATGGCGGCGAGCCTCCAGCGGCGACTGCGGGCGGTACGTCGATCCGCCGAGCGTCATCGAGCCCTCGTCGGCCGATATGGCGCCGGCCAGCACGTTCATGAGCGTGCTCTTGCCCGCGCCGTTCTCGCCCACGAGCGCATGCACACGCCCGGGCTCGACCGCACACGTGACGCCGTCGAGCGCGACCGTGGCGCCGAAGCGCTTGCGAATGCCCGACAGCGTCAGCATCGCTAGCCGCCCAGGAACTCCTTCAACGGCGGATTGAGCAACGCCTGCGACTCGTCCGACTCGAGGTTGTCCGGAGTGACGACCATCACGCCGGTGTCGACGCGCTTCTCGACGGCGTCGCCCCGCAGGTGCGCCACCATCGTCTTCACACCCCGGTAACCCATCTCGAACGGGTTCTGCAGCACGAGCCCGTCGAGTTGCCCGGCGCGCAACGCGGTGACGAAGGTCTCACTCGCGTCGAAGCCGACGAAGCGCACCGTGCCGGCGCGCCCGACGTCCTGAAGCGCCAGCAGCATGCCGGCCGTGGACGATTCGTTCGGCGTGAAGATGCCCTGCACCTCTGCGCCATAGCGGTTGAGCAGGTTCTCGGACGCCCGCTTCGCGGTGTCGCGCGTGGCGCCGGCGTACTGGTCCGACGACACCACTTCGATGCCGGGAAACGCCTTCGCCATCTGCTCGAGAAAGCCCCGCTCGCGGGCGTCGGTGCTGGCCGAGCCTTCCTGGTACCTCAGCAGCAGGACCTTGCCGCGGCCCTCGAGCAGGGTGCCGAGTCTGTCGGCCGCCATGACACCGCCCCGGTAGTTGTCGGTGGCGACGAAGCTGACCTGTACGTCGGCCGCGAGGTCCGAGTCGATGACCACGGTCGGGATGCCCGCGCCGCGGGCCTCCTCGACCGGACGGACGAGCGCGCTGGCGTCGAGCGGCGCCAGCACGATGCCCGACACGCCCTGACTCAGAAAGCCTTCGACGACCTGAATCTGCTGCTCGCGATCGTCTTCGCGCAGCGGCCCCTTCCACGTGATGCGCACGTCGATGCCGTCGGCCTCGAACTCGCGCACCGCCTTGATGGCGCCCGCGTGGATGCTCTGCCAGAACTCGTGGGTGGTGCCCTTCGGAATGACGGCGATGTGCAGCGAGTCGCCGCCACCGCTGCCGCCGCAGGCCGCGGTGGTGAGGGTCAGGGTCAGGAGGGCGAGCAGTGCACGTCGTTGCATGGTGTCAGTACCCCTTTGACATAGCCGGTGTCGCCGCGGTCGCCCCCCGCAAACGCGCGCGGCATGTCGTCGAGCGCCGTGTAGCGATGCGTCACGATGTCGGTCACGTCGATGACGCCCTCCTCGAGCAGCCGCAGCGCGCGACGATACACCGTGGGTCGGCCGTCCGCGTCGAATCCGCCGGACGCGCCGACGGGCGCCACGAGCGTCGGCTCGCGGAACTGGATGTTGTTCAGCACGCCGATGTCCACCCCCGATTGCCCGTGAGCGTACATCAGGACGGACGACTGCTTGCGCATGATGCCCGGCAGATCCACGAAGACCTGCGCGACCCCGGCCGCGTCGATGACCAGCTCCGCGCGCCGGCCGCCACTCGCGTCGAGCACTGCTTCGGCCAGCGAACTCGTGAGCGGGTCGACCACCACGTCGGCACCGAAACGGCGAGCCAGTGCCTGGCGATGGGGGTTCGGCTCGCTCACGAGGATGCGGCCCGACATGCCCAGCACTCTCCGCAGGTACTGCAGGAACAACAGGCCAGCCGGACCCGCGCCGGCGATCACCGTCGTGCGCACGCGCGCCGAGTCGTCGGTCGCGTCGAGGCGGTAGCGGGCGGTCGCGCGCAGCAGGGCGTCGCACGAGTGGATGATGCAGGCCAGCGGTTCGGTCATTGCGGCGTGTGCGGCGTCGAGCCCGTTCGCGCGACGGACGCAGTTGACGGCGGGCACCACGAGGACGTCGGCAAGGCCGCCCTGCAGTCCCGTGATGCCGTGTTCGCCGTAGGTCTCGCACTGGTGCGAGTGGCCGGAGCCGCAGTACTCGCACAAGGTCGCCTGCCCGGCGCTCAGGCAGTTGCGGCCCTGATCGATGACCACGGGGGCTCCGACGCGGAGGTCCGTGACGTCACGGCCGAGTTCGGCCACCTCGCCTGCGATTTCGTGCCCCAGCACTTGCGGCGACTCGCGCAGCGGGACCGGACGCCCGAGGCGGTCCATGTGGTAGTTGGCGTGGCCCTCGAAGATGTGGAAGTCGGTGCCGCACAGGCCGACGCCCGTCACGCGCACGACCACGTCGTGCGGACCGGGGCGAGGTGTCGGCACCTCTTCGATGGTCAAGCGCCCGACATCGCGCAGAAGGGCAGCTCTCGTCATGCTTGATGCTTCATGCTTCATGCCTGCGGGGGCGAGCATGTTCGTTCTCGGCGGCCCGGTGCGTGTTCCCTGCTCGCAACCCAGTCCTGAAGCCTGTAGCCTGAAGCCCGTAGCCCGTAGCCCCTACAAACTCACCGACTGCTCCGCCCACATCTGGAACTCGCGGTGCTGGTTCTCCTCGGCGCACGCCTGCACCTCGCCGCTGGCGATGCGGCGGACGAAGTCGAACACCGCGAGTCCGACGTCCTCGATGCTGCCCGTCCCGTCGACGATGGCGCCGGCGGACAGGTCGAGATCGCCGCGCATGCGGTTGAAGATGGCCGTGTTCGACGCGAGCTTGACCACGGGTGCGATGGCGTTGCCTATCGTGGTGCCGCGGCCCGTCGTGAAGACGACCAGTTGCGCGCCCGCGGCGATGAGGCCAGGCGTCGACTCCTGGTCGTACCCCGGGCCCTGCATCAGGTACAGCCCGTGGCCTTCGGGCCGCTCCGAGTAGCCGACGACGCCTTCGACGCGGGTGGTGCCCGCCTTTGCGATGGCCCCGAGCGACTTGATGGTGATGTTGAGGAGACCACCGGCCACGTTGCCCGGGCTCGGGTTCTCGTTGAGCACCGTGCCGAACTTCGACGCGTACTCCTTGTACCAGTCGACCATGTCGTAGACGGCCTTTCCGGTCACGGCGTCCTTCGCGCGGGCCGCCAGGATGTGCTCCGCGCCGCAGAACTCGGGCACCTCCGTGATCAGCACGGTGCCGCCCTGCCGCACGAGTTCGTCGGCCGCGCGACCCAGCGCCGGATTGGCCGACAGGCCCGAGAAGCCGTCCGACCCGCCGCACTTCACGCCCAGCACCAATTCGCTGATCGGCGTCTGCGTGCGCGTGATCTGGTTGACCAGGGGCAGCATCGCCGCTACCGCCTCCACGCCGCGGGCCACCGACGCCTTCGTGCCGCCCGCGTCCTGGATGCCGATGCGCACGACAGGCTTGTTGAGTGGGCGTTGGCGGTCGGAGAGGTACCGTTCCATGACCGTGAGGTTCGTCTTCTCGCAGCCGAGCCCGATGAACACCACGCCTCCGACGTTCGGATGTGCGGCGTAGTTGGCCAGCGTCCGCAGCATGACCTCGATGTTGCTGCCGTCCGAGCACCCGCACCCCTTGTTGTGCGGGATCGCGACGACGCCATCGACGTTCGGAAACCGCTCCTGGTCGAAGATCGTCGACTCGGCGACGGTGGCAATCCGTGCGGCCTCGTGGCTGGCGCACATGCTCGTCGGCACGACGAGCACCCAGTTGCGGATGCCGACTCGGCCATCCGCTCGGCGGTAGCCCATGAAGGTCGCACGTCGGGCCTCGTCCACGTAGTCGGGCGGCGCGTTGTGCAGAGCGGGGTCGAGATCGCGCACCACCGGCACGTCGTTCGACATGTTCTCGCGCGAGATCAGCGCGCCGGCGGCCACGCCCTTCGACGTGCCAATGGGCTGCCCGTACTGGCGGACGAACTCGCCTGCCGCGATCGGCACCAGTGCGAAGCGGTGCCCCGGCGTGATGGCATCGGTCACCTCGACGACCGCGTCGTCGCACGCCACGCGCGTCGCCGGCGGCACGGCGACACGGGCGACGGCGACGTTGTCGCGGGCATCGACGCGAATGGCGAACGTGGACAGAGGGGCGGCAGCGGGTGTGGTCGTGGTCATGCGTGCACCTGCGTCGACCACCAGCCCCGGTCACGGAGCGCGGTGAATCGTCGAAGCGTCTCGGCGATGCCGGTGCGCAGGCCGGTCGACGGAATGTCCTGGACCGCACGGCGCAAGGCCGCATCGCTCAGTGACGAGGCAATCGGAATGGGAGGCCCATCCACGCGGATGAGGCCGCGCGCCGAGGCTGGCAGTCCCTCTTCCGCGAGCCGGACGAACTCGAGCACCGGGGCGGTCTCGCCGTGCAGGTTGAAGACGTGCGCGCCGGCGGGGGCGCGGTCGGCGCAGGCGATGAACGCCTCGGCGCAATCGGCCACGTAGAGGAAGTCGGTGGTGCCGCCGAACCGCACGTGGAACGGCTGCCCCAGCACGGCATGCCGAAGCGCCTCGGTCGTGTCACTGGTGATGCCGGTGTCGCGCCCGACGCCGTAGACCGTCAGGGGACGAAGCCCCACGCTCGACAGCCCGCGATCGCGGTAATAGATGTCGGCGTTCCCTTCGTTGGTCCGCTTGAACCAGCCATAGTGCGTCCGGGGAGCGTCCGCCTCGTCTTCGGCCACGGGCCGGTCGTCCTCGCTGACCCCGAACACCGCCGCCGAACTGGCGTAGACCACGCGCTCGAGGCCCAGTGCCTGCGCCGCCTCGAACACGTGCAGCGTCCCGACGACGTTGACCATCGCCCCCAGGGCAGGGTTCACGCGACAGGTGGGCACCTGCAGACCCGCCAGGTGAATCACGTGGGTCGCGCCGTGGTCGGCGAGCACGCGGTGCACGGCAGCGCCGTCGGTGAGGTCGCCCACCACCAGGGGCACGGCCTCGGCAGCGCCATCGTCCTCGAACACGGCGCGCAGGCGATGGCGGTCGGCCTGATTGTCGAACATGACGACGGCATCGCCGCGAGCCACGAGGGCCTTGACGATCCACGCGCCGATGCAGCCGAGCGCTCCGGTGACGACGTAGCTCACGATGGGCATCGTACATCAGCGGGCTTCAGGCTTCAGGCTTCGGGCTTCGGGCTACAGGCTGCAGGCTACGGGCCACGGCTCACGTCCACGGTCTGCCGCCTACCGTCTGCCTGTCGGACGATCTCGTCTTCCCCGTCATCGTTCGGGCAACCGGGAACAGAGATCACGGAGGGCAACGGGGTCACACAGAGAAGCTGAGTAACAGAGACCTCCGCTGCTCCGCTCCTTCGTTGTGCACCCGTTGCCTCCGTACGCCTCCGCGACGGGAGCCCCGTGCGTCATCGTTCGGGCAACCGGGAACAGAGATCACGGAGGGCAACGGGGTCACACA
>CAYMAG010000023.1:33085-36713 GCA_964388335.1 uncultured Vicinamibacteraceae bacterium
CGTCATCGTTCGGGCAACCGGGAACAGAGATCACGGAGGGCAACGGGGTCACACAGAGAAGCTGAGTAACAGAGACCTCCGCTGCTCCGCTCCTTCGTTGTGCACCCGTTGCCTCCGTACGCCTTCGCGGACAGGAGCGCGTGCGTCCCACGTCCGCGCTGGCGGCCGAGGATGCCCGTAGCCTGAAGCCCGTGGCCTGAAGCCTGTAGCCCGCAGCCCCGTACAAGTGGTTTGACATCAGCCCAACCGTTGCTTTAGATTCCGCGGTGGCGGCGAAAGTCGTCAACTTATCCGCGACAGATATTGGTCACACCTCGGGAGCGTGCCGCTGCCCGACTTCGGGCTGCGCAGTGCGTCGGTATTCGAGACATCGCCACCCTGGAGGGCCACTCCCAGCCCGGGCGATGCGGGGAGTCACGTAGTGATGACGCAACGAACACGCTTGCAATGGCTGGCGTCCGGTGTGCTGGCCACGATGCTGGCACTCGCGATGGCCGGCAGTGCACATGCCCAGGCCGCCCGCGGGGGCATGCTGGGGAACGTCTCGGACGACTCGGGCGCCGCCATTCCCGGCGTCACCATCACCATCACCGAGGTGCGGACCAACCTCGCACAGACCGCCGTCACCAACGAGTCGGGCAACTACACGTTCCCGAACGTGCGCGACGGCGTGTACCGCGTCGAGGCCGAGCTGGCCGGCTTCAAGAAGTCGGTCCGCGAGAACATCCAGGTGGACGTCAACACCACCGTCCGCGCGGACTTCCGTCTCGAGATTGGCGATCTCGCCGAGTCGATCACGGTGTCGAGCGAGGCGCCGGCCCTGCAGACCGACCGCGCCGACACCGGCCGCATCATTCAGGGACAGGCCATCCAGGCGATGCCGCTCGGCTTCGGCCGCAACTTCCAGGGCATGTGGGCGACGGTGCCGGGCGCGACGCGCCCCAGCCGGCCGCACTCCGAGTTCTTCAACTCGCAGGACTCGCTCGAGAGCAAGATGAACGGGCAGAGCCGCCTGGGCAACAACGTGCAGATGGAAGGCATCGACAACAACCATCGCACCGGGCTGCTGACCGTGCTCATTCCCTCGGCCGAGGCGCTCGAGACGGTCGCCGTCAGCACGAGCAACTTCGACGCGGAGTTCGGGCGCGCCGGCGGCGCGGTCACCAACGTGACGCTCAAGTCGGGGACCAACGACATGCGCGGGAGCGCGTTCTGGTTCCACGGCAATGACAGCCTCAACGCCAAGCCGTACTTCGCCCAGACCAAGCCGGAGACCGACTACAACCAGTTCGGCTTCGTCGTCGGCGGCCCGATCCGGCGTAATCGGCTCTTCTACTTCGGCGACTACCAGCGCACCAACGACAACCTTGGCAAGGTCTGGCGCTTCTTCGTGCCGCCAGCCGAGTGGCGGGGCGGCGACTTCAGCAGCGCCACCAACACCGTCATCCGCGACCCGCTGACGGGCGACGCGGGCGGGAACGACCGGACGGCGTTCGCCAACAACGTCCTGCCGGCCGATCGCATCAGCCCCATCGCGCGCGATGTTCTGAGCCGCGTGCCGATGCCCAACCTCACGGGCCAGCCTATCGGTCAGCCCAACTACGAAGCCACGACGATACGTGAGCGCAAGACCGACCAGTTCGACGTCAAGGTCAACTGGCAGGTGAGCGACCGCGACCAGCTGGCGCCGCGCTTCAGCTTCATGCGGCCCGTGGTGATCGACCCGTCGCCTTACGCCGGCAACATCGGCGGCCCTGCCAACGGCGGCTTCGCGGGTACCGGGACCAACGACACCATCGTCACCGGCCTCAACTGGACGCGGTCGTGGACCAACACGCTCGTGATGGAGGCGCGGGGCGGCTTCACCTGGTACCACAACGTCGCCGCCTCCGAGGGCCACGGCCTCAACACCGCGCAGGAACTCGGCGTCCCCGGCGTCAACATCAGCGACTACACGAGCGGCATCATGTCGGTGAATCTGCAGAACTACAGCAACCCGCTCGTGGGCTTCTCGAACTCGATGCCCTGGGACCGCGGCGAGACGACCTGGACGTTCGCGACCACGCTGACCAAGCTGGCCGGCAACCACCAGGTGAAGTTCGGCGCCGACCTCCGTCGCAACCGCGACTTCCTGCTGCAGACGCAGGACTTCGGCGGCCCGCGCGGCACGTTCGCGTACAACGGGTCGGGGACGTCGTCGCCGAGCGATGCCGTCGCAATCCGCAACAACGTGGCCAACTCCCTCGCGTCGTTCATGCTCGACTACGCCAACGACGTGCGCCGCGACGTGCCGTTCGTCGACGAGCCCGGCACCAGGCACCAGCAGTACTTCTTCTTCGTGCACGACAAGTGGCAGGTGCGCCCGAACGTCACCGTGGATCTCGGCCTGCGCTACGAGTACTACACGCCGTTCGTGGGCATCCAGGAGCAGGGCGGGCTCTCGACCTACGACACGACCAACAACACGCTGCGCGTGGCCGGCTACGGCGACATCCCGACAAACCTGGGCGTCGAGACCCGCGTGTGGAACTTCAACCCGCGGACGGGCATCTCGTGGCGCATCACCGAGCGCGACGTGCTGCGCGCCGGGTACGGCGCGAGCACGTCCCCGTATCCCGACAACTCGTACGCCTTCAACTACCCGACCAAGGGCAATGTCCTGCAGCAGGCCGCCAACGCCTTCACGCAGGGGGGGTCGCTGGCGACCGGCTTCCCGACCCAGGGCACCGTGGACATCCCGCCGAGCGGCATCGTGCCGGTGGACCAGCCGTTCCTGCGCAACTCCGGCCTGTTCTCGGTGCCGCCCAACATCTTCGGCGGCATCCTGCACTCCTGGAACATCGCCTACCAGCGTCAGCTGCCTGGCGGCTTCACGGCTGAGGTCGCCTACGTCGGCAACCGCGGCGTCGACATGCTGTATTCGTTCAACCTGAACGCCGCGACGGTGCTGGGCCAGGATCAGGCGGGACGGCCGCTGTTCGAACCGTTCGGCCGGACCGCTGACGTGCCGTCGCGGAAGCCGGGCCGCAGCGACTACCACTCGATGCAGGCCAAGATCGACCGCCGCTTCCAGAACGGGATCCTCGTGACCAACAGCTACACACTCGGTCGCGCCCGAAACTTCGGCGACGACAACGGCGGCATTTCGACGCCCGCCGACCCCGAGCGCGCCTATGGCCTCGCTGGCTTCGACCGCCGGCACACGTGGGTGTCGAGCTTCGTCGTCGACCTGCCCTTCTTCCGCGAGTCGGAGCACGCCTTCCTCCGGCACACACTCGGCGGATGGCAGACGTCCGGCCTGCTGACGCTCATGGGCGGTGTTCCGCTCAACGTGACGGCCGACGCTGCGCTGCTGCGGGCGCCCGGCAATACCCTCTACGCCGACCGCGTGAAGGAGCCCGAGGTGTTCGGCGACAAGGGACCGAACGTGCTGTACTTCGACCCCTCCGCTTACGCGCAGCCGGCACCCGCGACCTTCGGCAACACCAACCGCAACGGCAGCGGCATGCGCGGGCCCGGCTTCACGGCGCTCGACTTCTCGCTCGTCAAGCGCTTCAGGATGAGCCAGGGCTACCGGTTCTTCGAGTTCCGCACCGACGCGTTCAACCTGACCAACACGCCGGCCTGG
>CAYMAG010000023.1:36813-41929 GCA_964388335.1 uncultured Vicinamibacteraceae bacterium
TTGAACCCCTGTCACTGGCTCCACCGGCCGAACCACCATTTGACCGGACGTCGACTGGTGGAGCGCATTGGTGAGACCACTTTGCTCCGCGTGTGCTGCGAGGAATGAGGAGGATCCGAATGTTCTGTCTCCCGCTGGTCCAACGTGTCGCCGGGACGCTGGCGCGCGTCACCGGTTTCTGCATGCTGTCGGCCCTGCTCGCCGTACCGGCCGCTGCGCAAGACCCGCGTGCCGCCATTCAAGGCCGCGTCATCGACTCTTCGGGTGGCGCCGTCCCCGGCGTCACGGTCACGATCACCAACGCCGCGACCGGTACCGTCAACACCGCCGTCACCAACGAGAACGGCTCCTACGGCTTCCCCTTCGTCGCGCCCGGTCAGTACGACGTCGTCGTCGAACTGAGCGGCTTCAAGCGCATCGAGCGGAACGCCGTCGACGCCCGCATCGCCGACCGCATCGAACTGAATTTCACGCTGGAGGTCGGCGGCCTCGAAGAGACCGTGTCAGTGGTCGGCGGCACGCCGCTGCTCGAGACGCGCACGGGATCGGCCGGCCAGGTCATCGACGAGAAGCGCATCCAGTTGATGCCACTCTCCGATGGCAACCCCTTCACCCTCACGCGCCTCGCGGCCGGCACCGTCTACACGGGCGACCTGAAGTTCTCGCGGCCGTTCGACAACGGGGGCACGTCGGCCGTGACGGCCAACGGCGCGGCCGGCGGCAACGAGTTCACGCTCGACGGCTCGCCCAACATGGCGCACGGCCGTCGCGCGGCGTTCGTCCCGCCCGCCGGCGCGGTTCAGGAGTTCAAGGTCGAAACCGCCACGTTCGACGCGCAGCAGGGGCACACCGCCGGCGCGACCGTCAACGTCACGATGAAGAGCGGCACCAACCAGTATCGTGGCGACGCCTACTACCATATCCGGGACGAAAAGTACAGCAAGAACGACTTCTTCCTGGATCGCGCCAATCAGCCGAAAGCTGAAATGGACTACAAGCGCTTCGGCTTCACCATGGGCGGCCCCGTCAACCTCGGCTTCTACAACGGCCGCAACAAGACGTTCTTCTTCACGGCGGTCGAGTGGCTCTACGACACCTTCCCCGAGCCAGGTCAGTTCACGGTGCCGACCGAAGCGCAGCGCAACGGCGACTTCTCCGCGCTGCTGCCGCTCGGCATCCAGATCTTCGACCCTGCGACGGCTCGCCTCGTGAACGGGCAGGTCCGCCGTGATCCGTTCCCGGGCAACATCATCCCGGCGAACCGCATCGACTCCGTGGCCCGGAACATGCTCGGCTACTACCCGCTGCCGAACCAGGCGGGCAACGCGCAGGGGCAGAACAACTACCTCAGCACGAACGAGCGCGGCGACGATTTCTACTCGGTCAACGTCCGCGGCGACCATCAGTTCAACAACGACCACAAGACCTTCGTCCGCTACTCGCGCAACAAGCGCGTCGAGTACCGCGGCAACTGGACGGGCGAGCAGAACGGCATCATCCCGACCGGCAACTTCCTGTACCGCAACAACAACGCGCTGACGGGCGACCACGTCTGGACGATGAACGCGTCCACCGTGCTGAACGTGCGCGGCAGCTGGTCCGACTTCCAGGAGCCGAGCCTGCGTCAGCACCAGGGCCTGTTCGACCCGGCAAGCCTCGGGTTCTCGTCGGACACGGCCGCTCTGTTCGGGAGCGCCCAGTACTTTCCGCGCATCGAGCCAGGCGCCTTCAGCCCGCTCGGCGACTCGTTCGCCGGCGGCACCGTGTCATCCATCCGCACCTTCCAGCCGACACTGACCAAGTTCTTCGGCAACCACTCGGTGCGTGCGGGCTACGACCTGCGGTACTACAAGGAAGACAGCAAGCCGAGCTATCACGTCGCGGGCGCCTACCGCTTCAACTCGGGCTTCACCAACGGCGGCACCGGCCTGCCGACCGCCCCCATCGGTCAGGACCTCGCGGCCATGATGCTGGGCCTGCCGGCCACCAACAGCCAGATCGAGATCGCGCCGAACCGCATCAACACCAGCGTCTACCAGGGCTTCTTCGTGCAGGACGACTGGCAGGTGACCAGAAAGCTGACCGTCAACGTCGGCCTCCGCTACGAGTACGAGGGTGCACCGACCGACGTGAGCAACGCCAACGTTCGCGGTTTCGACCAGGTGGCCGAACTCGCGGTGAGCGCCGCGGCACGGGCGCGCTATGCGGCCAATCCGATCGCGGAACTGCCGCCGTCCCAGTTCAATCCGGTCGGCGGCGTCACGTTCGCCAGCGACAGCAACCCCGGATTCTGGAACGCGGACACCAACAACATTCAGCCGCGCCTCGGTTTCGCGTACTCGCTGAACGACAAGACGGTCCTCCGCGGTGGCTGGGCCATCTACACGGTGCCGACGCTGTTCGACTACGCCATCTTCCAGCCCGGGTTCGCGCAGGCGACGCCGGTGGTCGTCACCAACGACAGCGGTCTCACGTACCAGGCGAGCCTCACCCAGCCGTTCCCTGGCGGAGCCATCCAGCCGGCAGGCAACTCCGCCGGCGTCAACACGTTCGTGGGACAGGGGCTGAACCGCTACACGACGGACGTGAACCTCAGCAACCCGCAGGCGATGCGCTGGGCCGTCAGCGTGCAGCGCGAGCTTGCCGGCCGGTGGGTCGTCGAAGCGGGGTACACGGGCAACCGTGGCTCGGATCTGACGGTCGAAACGGACATCAACCCCGTGCCGCGTGAGTTCCTGTCCAACAGCAACGTGCGGGACACCGCCGTCATCGCCAACCTCGGTCAACCTGTCGCCAACCCGTTCTCGGGGCTGCTGCCGGGCACGAACCTCAACACGGCCAACGTCGCCCGGTCGCAGCTGCTGCGCCCCTACCCGCAGTTCACCCAGGTGCTCAGCCGCAACTACGACGGCTCGAGCAGCTTCCAGTCGGCGCAGTTCCGCCTCGAGAAGCGCTTCGACCGCGGCTTCTCGTTCCTCACCACCTACACGCTGTCGCGTTTCGAGGAGACGAACTTCGCCTTGAACGCGGTCGATGGCCCGGCGGGCATCTACGAGACGCGCCGCTCGGACGTCGACGTGCCGCACCGCATCGTCATCAACGGCATCTGGGAGCTTCCCTTCGGCCGCGGCCGTCGCTTCGGCAACGAGTGGAACAAGGCACTGGATCTCATCGCTGGCGGCTGGAGCGTGTCGGGCATCTACCAGTGGCAGAGCGGCCGCCCGCTGACGGTCGGCAACGTCTACTATGACGGCGACATCAACCAGCTCGCGACCAGCTACTCGACCAGCAACCCCGAGGCGCCGGTGTTCGACACCAGCGGCTTCTACTTCCACGACATCCCTCCGGCCCAGCAGCGCAACGACCCGCGCATTCAGCTCGCGCAGAACTACCGCACGATTCCGAGCCGTCCGCTCAACCTGCGGGCGCAGGAACTCAACTACATGGACCTGTCCATCGTGAAGCGGTTCGACATCACCAACACCGTCCGCGCGCAGCTGCACCTCGAGGTGTACAACGCGCTGAACCAGGTGTTCTTCAACAACCCGAACCTGACGCCGAACAACCAGAACTTCGGCGTGGTCACGAGCCAGAACAACCTGCCGCAGAACCTGCAGATCGGGTTCCGGCTGTTCTTCTGAGACACCGCCCGCCTCGCCGAGGCGGGCGTACCAATGCGTGGGTCAGGTAGACCCCGCCTCGCCGAGGCGGGGTTTCCTCAACACATCGCCGAGGCATCCATGAATCGACGAGAGTTCATCGCGTCCACCGCGGCGACGGCTGCCGCCGCGTCCTTCTCCCCGTTGGGGGCTGTCACCTCGTCCGCCCAGACGCGGAAGCGACGCTACGCCATCGTCGGCACCGGTGTGCGCGGCATCGGGATGTGGGGGCGCGGGCTGCAACAGCAATGGGCCGACCAGATCGAGTTCGTCGGCCTCTGCGACATCAACCCGACGCGCGCCGAACTCGCGAAGCAGGCGCTCGGGGTGACGTGTCCCACGTTCACCGACTTCGACCGCATGGTCACCGAGACGAAGCCCGAGCTGCTCACGGTGACGACAGTGGACGCCTACCACAGCGAGTACATCGTCAAGGGGCTCGACCGCGGCCTCGACATCATCACCGAGAAGCCCATGGTGATCGACGAGACGCAGTGCCAGGCCGTGCTCGACGCCGAGAAGCGCAACAACCGCAAGATCAACGTCGCGTTCAACTACCGCTTCGCACCCAAGCACGTGAAGATCAAGGAACTGCTCATGGCCGGCGAGATCGGTCCGGTGCGGTCCGTGGACTTCCACTGGTATCTCGACGTGCGGCATGGCGCCGACTACTTCCGCCGCTGGCACCGCCTGAAGGAGAAGGGCGGGTCGCTGTGGGTGCACAAGGCGACGCACCACTTCGATCTGATCAACTGGTGGCTGGCGGCCGACCCGGTGCGCGTGCAGGCGTTCGGTGAACTGAAGCGGTACGGCAAGGCGGGCCCCTTCCGTTCCACCAACTGCCGCCCGTGCACGCACAAGGACACGTGCGAATTCCACTGGGACATCACGCGCGGACGCGGTAACCGCATCTACACGGAAGCCGAGGGCGTCGATGGCTACCTGCGCGACGGCTGCGTCTTCCGCGAAGACGTGTCGTCGTGGGACACGATGACCGCCACGATCAAGTACAGCAACGACGCGATCATGTCGTACTCGCTGAACTGCTACATGCCGATCGAGGGCTACGCCCTGGCCTTCAACGGTGACAAGGGACGGCTCGAGATTCGCGACTTCGAGCGGCAGCCGTTCGAGGTCGCCGAAGAGACCGAGATGTACCTCATCAAGAACTTCGGTCAACGCACGAAGGTCGAGATTCCGCGTGCGGAAGGCGGTCACGGCGGCGGCGACGACGTGCTGCGTGACCAGATTTTCAAGGGGACGACGGTCGCCGAGCACCTGAAGGTGCCCGACTCGCGCGCCGGCGCGATGTCGTGCCTCACGGGGATCGCGGCGCGCCGCAGCTGCGAAGAAGGTCGCGCGGTGGACATCGCCTCCCTGCTGCGCGTCTGACAGGGCGTCGTTCACGGCCGTCGTGGGTCGGCGCATGCGGGCGTCGAGGCGGGACTCCGGTGCGG
>CAYMAG010000023.1:42029-47527 GCA_964388335.1 uncultured Vicinamibacteraceae bacterium
CACCCACGTCCATCCCAAGGCTCGCGCGGTCTGGCGTGCTGGGGTATCGTGTGGCGCATGCACCGCCGAGACTTCCTCTCCACCACGGCCGCGGCAGCTGCCGCGGTGACGTTCTCGTCCTCCCTGCCGTCGCTGCTCCACGCCCAGCCGCGACGCCGGCGTTACGCGATCGTCGGCACGGGATCGCGCGGCTCCGGCATGTGGGGACGAGGCGTCGCGCAGAAGTGGGGCGACGCCGTCGAGTTCGTCGGCCTCTGCGACCCGAACGCCAAGCGCGCCGAAGTGGTGCGCCAGCAGATTGGCGCGAGTTGCCCGGTCTACACCGACTTCGACCGGATGGTGGCCGACGCGAGGCCGGATCTGCTCGCCGTGACCACCGTCGACGCGTATCACGCCGACTACATCGTTCGCGCCCTCGACAAGGGCATCGACGTCATCACCGAGAAGCCGATGACCACCGACGAGGCCCAGTGCCGGGCGGTGTTCGACGCGGAGAAGCGCAACGACCGAAAGATCACCGTCGGCTTCAACATGCGGTATGCACCACGGCACGTCCGCCTGAAAGAGCTGATGATGGCCGGCGAGATCGGCCCCATCCGCTCGGTGGACTTCCACTGGTATCTCGACACGAGCCACGGTGCCGACTACTTCCGCCGCTGGCACGGCCTGAAGGACAAGAGCGGCTCGCTGTGGGTGCACAAGGCGACGCACCATTTCGACTTCATGAACTGGTTGCTCGACGCCGACCCGGTGCAGGTGCAGGCCTACAGCGCCATCGAGCGCTACGGCAAGGCGGGCCCGTTCCGCGCGAAGAACTGCCGCACGTGCTCCCACACGTCGAAGTGCAATTTCTACTGGGACATGACGAAATCGGCGTCGGCGATGGCGCTCTACGGCGATGTCGAAGACGTGGACGGCTATCTGCGCGACGCCTGCCTCTTCCGCGAGGAGATCACGACGTACGACACGATGACCGCCACCGTGAAGTACAGCAACGACGTGATCATGTCCTACTCGCTCAACGCCTACATGCCGATCGAGGGCTTTGCCATCGCCTTCAATGGCGACGACGGTCGCATCGAGATTCGCGACTACTCCAGGCAGCCCTTCGAGGTGCCGAGCGAGATGGAGGTCTACGTGATCAAGGCGTTCGGCACGCGGACGAAGGTCGAGATGCCCGAAGCCGTGGGTGAACACGGTGGCGGAGACGACGTGCTGCGTGACCTCATCTTCCGGCCGAAGCAGGTGCCGGCACACCTGGCCCTGCCGGGCTCGCGTGCCGGGGCGATGTCGTGCCTCACCGGCATCGCCGCGCGCCGCAGCAGCGAAGAGAACACCCCCATCAACATCGCCGACCTCATGGGAGAGCACGCATGAAGCGCAGAGAGTTCCTGTCGTCCACGGCGGCGGGCGTTGCGGGAGGGCTGGTCGCGGCTCAGCGCGCGGACGGCTCCACATCCACCGTAGCCGGCACGGCGGAGGTGGACATGTCGGAGAGCCGTCCTCAGCAGTCCGCGCAGAGCCAGGGCAACATCGCCGGCGCGAACGATCGCATCCGCGTGGGGTTCGTCGGCGTCGGCGGGATGGGCCGGTCGCACCTGAACAACTTCCTGCAGATGGACGACGTGCAGGTGGTGACGGTGTGTGACCTGTGGGAGGTCAACCGCACGCGCGCCCAGCGGATGAGCGAGCGGCAGCGCGGAGGGGCGGCCGAGACCGCGCAGGACTTCCGGCGTGTCGTCGAGCGCCAGGACCTCGACGTCGTCGTCGTGGCAACCAGCGACCACTGGCATGCCATCCCGATGGTGATGGCCTGCCGCGCCGGCAAGGACGTCTACGTCGAGAAGCCCGTGTCGCACACCATCGAGGAAGGCCGCGCGATGGTGAACGCCGCGCGCGAGCACGACCGCGTCGTGCAGGTCGGCACGCAACAGCGGTCGGGCCTGCACTTCCAGGAGGCCGTGAAGATCGTCCAGTCCGGCGCGCTCGGCCGCGTCCACCGCATCGCGACGTGGAACTACGGCCACGAAGGCCCCGCCGGCATCGGCAGGCCGCCGGATGGGTCACCGCCCGCAGGCATCGACTGGGATTTCTACCTCGGACCCGCGCCCCTGGTCCCCTTCAATCCCAACCGCTTCATCTTCACCTTCCGCTGGTTCTGGGACTACGCCGGCGGCATGATGACCGACTGGGGCGTGCACCTGCTCGACATCGTGCTGTGGGCCATGAACGCCGACGCGCCGAAGAAGGTCACGGCCGCCGGCGGCAACTTCGTGCTCGACGACAACCGGGAGACCCCCGACACCATCGACACCCTCTACGAGTTCGATTCGTTCATCTGCACGTACGCCAACCGCACGGCCAACGGCTATCATCCCGCAGGCAAGGGCTACGGGTGGGAGTTCTACGGGACGGATGCCACCCTGTTTCTCGACCGCAGCGGGTTCGAGGTGATTCCCGAGACGGGCGGACGCAGCAGGGCGCCGACTCCGCAGTATCTGCAGGAGCAGGAAGACACGCCGCGACCGTGGGAACGGAGCTGGTCGCCGAGTCCGGCGCGCGTCACGGGCGTGCGCGGCGGCCAGTCGGATCAGAACCTGAGCCACATCCGCAACTTCCTCGACTGCACGCGGTCGCGCCAGCGCCCACGCTCCGACATCGAGATCGCGCACAGGTCGACCGCCATGTCGATGCTCGGCAACATCGCCTACCGCACGGGGCACAAGCTCGTGTGGGATGCCGAGAAGGAAGCGTGCGTGGGCGACTCGGAAGCGAACGCTTTCCTGTCTCGCGAGTACCGGGCGCCATGGAAGCTGTAGGCACGAACGGTCGGCCGACTCGCGACCGGGTGTTCCCGGCCGGTGCCGCATGACCCGCGCCTACCCCCGCGTGGCGGCGTTGAAGAACGCCGAGCTGTTCACGGCGCATCTCGCCTCGCTGGGTGTCAGCCTGCCCTTCGAGGCCGAGGTGGAACCAGCCCCCGCCTCTCCTCTCGCGCAGCCGATTCGCACGTCGGCCGGACGCGTCGGCAATCGCTTCTGCATCCTGCCCATGGAGGGCTGGGACGGGACTGCCGACGGACGTCCGTCCGAGTTGACCGTCCGCCGCTGGCAGCGGTTCGGCGGAAGTGGCGCCAAGCTGATCTGGGGGGGCGAAGCCTTCGCCGTCCAGCGCGACGGACGCGCGAACCCGAATCAGCTCTACCTCGGGGACACGTCCGAAGCCGACCTGACAGAGCTGCTGCGGGCGCTGACCTCGACGCACGCCGCGCGGCATGGCACCACCGGCGACCTCGTCGTCGGCCTGCAGCTGACCCACTCTGGCCGCTACGCCCGGCCGGAGTCCGGACAGCCGCTCCAGCCGATGGCGGCGTACCGGCACCCGTGGCTGGACGTGCGCGTGAGCAGGGATCGTCCGGTCCACGTCATGACCGATGGCGAACTCGAGGGGGTCATCGCGCGCATGGTGGAAGCCGCGGTGCTCGCGGCCCGTGTCGGTTTCACGTTCGTGGACATCAAGCACTGCCACGGCTACTTCGGCCACGAGCTGCTGTCGGCACGCACGCGGCCCGGACGATACGGCGGGTCGTGGGAGAACCGCACGCGCTTCCTCCGTGAGGTCGTCGAGGGCATCCGTCGCGAAGCGCCCGGCCTCGCCATCGGCGTCCGCCTGTCGGCGTTCGACGCGGTGCCGTATCGGAAGGGCGAGGAGAACGTCGGCACGCCTGATGCGTTGGCAGACGATTACCCGTACGCGTTCGGCCTGCTGGGGGCGCCAGACGCGCTGCCCGATCTCGACGAGCCCCGGGCCTTCCTGCGCCTGCTGCAGGCGCTCGGCATCGACCTCGTCTGCCTGACGGCCGGCAGCCCGTACTACAACCCCCACATCCAGCGTCCGGCGACGTTCCCGCCGTCGGACGGCTATCAGCCGCCCGAGGATCCGCTCGTCGGCGTGGCGCGCCAGATTGCCGTGACCGCCATCCTGACGCGCGAGTTCCCCGACCTGGTCGTCGTCGGGTCGGCGTACAGCTACCTGCAGGACTGGCTGCCGCACGTCGCGCAGGCGGTCGTCCGCGCGGGCGGGGCGCAGTTCGTGGGTCTCGGACGGATGGTGCTGTCGTACCCCGACCTGCCGGCCGACGTCCTCGCCGGGCGCCCCCTGCATCGCAAGCTCGTCTGCCGGACGTTCAGTGACTGCACCACCGGCCCGCGAAACGGTCTCGTCTCGGGGTGCTACCCCCTCGATCCGCTGTACACGGCCCATCCGGACCACGCGCGGCTGAAGGCGTTCAAGGCTCGAGCATGACCACGACCCGCAGCGGCCAGGCGCTCGCCGCCACCACCGCCTTCTCGGCGCTCTTCTCCGTCGTCGGCATCGCGCTCTACGGCCTGCCCTTCTTCTACGACTTCTTCGTCACCGAGTTCGGGTGGACGCGGCAGCAGGTCACGTCGGGCAACGCGTACAGCAAGCTGGTGGTCGGTCCGCTGTTCGGCTACCTGGCGGGATGGCTGATCGACCGGTACGGGCCCCGACGACTGCTGCTGGTGGGCATCCTCATGGCCGGCGGCGCGCTCATCGGACTCGGTGCCATCTCGACGCTCGCGGGCTTCTACGTCTTCTACCTGTTCAACGCCCTCGGGTACGTGTTCGGTGGGCCGCTGCCGAGCCAGGTGCTGCTCTCGCGCTGGTTCACGACGGCGCGCGGCAAGGCGATGGGCTTCGCCTATCTCGGCATCGGCGTCGGTGGAGCCGTGGTGCCCCTGCTGGCGTACTGGCTCACGTCGCAGTTCGGCTGGCAGCGGGCACTGCAGGCGCTCGGTCTGCTCATGCTGCTCTGCGCGTGGCCGCTGGCGTGGTTCGTACGTGACGCGCCCGAGGGCTACGCCGCGTCGGTGGCGAAGGCCAATGCCGCACAGCCGTTCGACGTGCGGCAGCTGCTGCGATCGCCCGCGTTCTATCTGCTGCTCGTCGGCAGCATGTGCTCCATCGGCGCCGTCGGCGGGACGATGCAGAACCTCAAGCTGTACCTCACGCTCGACCAGGGGTACGGGCAGGGCGAGGTGGCGCGCGTGCTCTCGCTCGTCCTGGTCGGCAGCATCACCGGGCGTCTGCTCATGGGCTGGCTGGCCGACCGCTGGCCCAAGAAGCACGTGATGCTGCTGATCTACTCGATTGTCGCCGCGACCATCCCGCTGCTGCTCTTCGCCGACTCGTGGACGGTGCTGCACGTGTTCGCGCTGCTCTTCGGCATCGGACTGGGTGGCGACTACATGATCATCCCGCTGATGGCCGCGGAACTGTTCGGCGTGCAGCGGCTGGGACGCGTCATGGGGTTCGTGCTGACGGCCGACGGCGTGGCGGAGGCCCTGTCGCCGATGCTGGTGGCCGCCATTCGCGATCGCGCCGGGACCTACCGCCCGGGGTTCCTGCTGCTCATGACCCTCGCGGCGGTCGGCGCCGCGGCGGTCGCCATGCTGCCGCGGACGGATGCCACGTCG
>CAYMAG010000023.1:47627-58780 GCA_964388335.1 uncultured Vicinamibacteraceae bacterium
CTACCTGATCCATGCCCGCACGGGCGTCGCCCAGTCCTGCCAGGCGTCGTCGATCTGACGTGGGTCGGGATCGCCGTCGAACGTGATGAACCGGTAACGCATCACGAACGGCTCACCGGGCCGGATGACGAGGGTCCCGGCCTGCTGGGGCGCGAAGTTGAAGAACGGCTCCGTCGGGTGGATGCGCATCGGCTGCGGCGACTGCACGTTGTCCGGATGTCCCAACACGGCGAGGCCCACGCGGCGACCGTCGACGTCGCCGCCCATGTACGCCCAGTCGGCGCGCGTTCCGTGGCCGTCCAGACGGCTGCGCCCGCCGGCCGTCACGAAGAACGTGCGATCGGGACCATCCCACAGATGACGCCCCCGCACGCCGATACCGCCGTAGCGGTAGGCCGGCAACTCGAGTGGGGTCTTCCCTGCCGTTCGCTGCGTGATGACGACATCGAACACGTGCGCGGGACGTGCGCCCAGGTCCATCGCGTAGGCGGTCACCTGCCACTCCTCAGTGAGAACGGTCTCCGGCGCCGGCGAGGACAGGTCCACGTACCGATGACGCGTCTCGATCCCGGCGGTCAGCGGACCCTCCCAATGCCGGCCGGCCCCCTCGAACTCGACCCGCCCCGTGCCATCGCCCATGTTCCAGAAGTCCGGCGAGCGTCCATCGTAGCGGGTGCTGGTCCACGCGGCCCAGATGCCGTGGTGATGCCGATGGTTGGGGGGATAGTCCTCGGTGACGACCGCGCCGCCGGGCGTGTACACGGGATGGAGGTACGCGCCGCGCCGGAAGCGCTCACCGACGCCATCCGGCAGGCTCACTGGATCACCGACGTACGAGAACATCGGACGTCCAGCGCGCGAGACGTGCCGCTGGCTTCCCTCTTCCCGCACCGCCATGACGTCCCGACTGCCGGGGCGCAGGGCGGGTTCGACGGTGAACACGGTTCGCCGCCCGGCGGCCACCTGCGGAAGCACCGCCCACGCCTGGCGATCCGGGCCCACCTGCAGGGGGAGGACGGTGGCATCCTCGCCGCGCAGTTGCAGGTCGGTGCCTCTCACCGATGGGGGCAGTTGCACGGCCACCCAGGCCTCGTGTCGCGAGCGTTCGCCTGCGTCCACCACGAGCGTCGGCAAGGCCGGTCGCGTGGTCTGTGCGCACAGTGTCGCTGCTGCCAGCGCGATCGCGCTCCCGGTCAGGACGGTTCGCATGTCCTCCGCCTCCCTGTCACCCGTTTCAGGCGCCGATGGTACTCCATCGACGAATTCTCCGGGGCTCGGCCAGCGCCAGCGATCCATGCAATTGGATCGCATTGGCGATGCTCATCCCGTCACTTGCCGGACCTTCAGGACCCTCAGGCCTGGTCTTCAATTAACCGAAGGCGGTGTCTTCAATTTAATGGATTAAGCACCACCTCTGAACAGATTGACAGGGACATGCCAAAGCACTACCTTCTGGCTGCGACCACTCGCAACCTGTGCTTTTTGTTGAAGATGCGGTCGCACCACTGGTCGCGTTCCTCGTGGTTCGCGAATGTGGCGTGCAGGTTGCAGTAGAGTACGCGCGGTAGTTTTCCCCCTAAGACACATGACTACCATGTGGAGGTGTAAGTGAAGCACCCTGTCCGAACCATCCTGAAGTCGTGGATGGCCGTTGCGATGGCAGCCAGCCTGTTCCTGCTGCCGAACTCGGCCAACGCGCAAGCACTGTACGGGTCGATGACCGGTACCGTGACTGATGACTCCGGTGCCGCGATTCCCGGCGCGACCGTCACGGTCGTGAACGAAGGCACGGGCCTGACGTTCGACACCGTCACCGACGAAACCGGCACCTACACGGTGCGCAACATCGCCGGTGGCACGTACACCATGCGGGCCTCGCTGCAGGGCTTCAAGGAATTCCAGCAGACCGGCATTCCCGTCGCCCCCGGCGGCATCGTCCGCATCAACGGCAAGCTCGAAGTCGGCGCCCTGACCGAGTCGGTCACGGTCACGACCGAGGCCGCCCTCCTCAAGACCGACAAGGCCGACGTCAGCGTCGACCTCCGGCCCGAGGACGTCGTCAACATGCCGCTGAACCAGTACCGCAACTACCAGTCACTGATGAACCTGGTGCCCGGCGCCACGCCCCCGGTGTTCCAGAACGCGCAGACCGACACCCCCGGCCGCGCGCTCTCGACCAACGTCAACGGCACCGCGCGCAACAACAACGTGACGCGTATCGACGGTGCGGCCTCCATCAACGTGTGGCTGCCCCACCACGCCGGCTACATCGCGCCCGTCGAGACGATCGAGAACGTCAACATCTCGACGACGAGCTTCGATGCGTCGCAGGGCATGACCGGGGGATCGGCCATGACGGTGTCGACCAAGTCGGGCACCAACAACATCCGCGGATCCGCGTTCTACTTCCGCCAGCAGGACGAGTTCAACGCCCGGCGCGGCTACTTCGACCCGAGCAAGCTCGACGCGAGCACGTCCATCATGGGCGGCACGGTCGGCGGCCCGATCCGCAAGAACAGGCTCTTCTACTTCGGATCGTGGGAGCGCAACGCCGAGCGCAACAGCCGCTTCGACCTCCACACGGTGCCGACGGCGCGTATGCGCCAGGGGGACTTCAGCGAAGTGCTGGCCGTCAATCCGAACTTCCGCCTGTACGATCCGCTGACGGGCAACCCGACCACGGGTGCCGGCCGTGAGGTGTTCCCGGGCGCCGTGATTCCGGCCGACCGCATCGACCCGATCGGCCAGCAGTTGCTGAACCTCTACCCGCTACCGAACGACCCTGGCACGAACAACGGCCTCCAGAACAACCTATTCGTGGCACGTGCGCCGAAGGCCGATCGCGACAACTACGACGTGAAGATCAACTTCAACCCCACGTCGGCGCAGCAGTGGTACACGAAGTTCTCGACCATGGACGCAACGGTGGCCGACCTGTTCAAGCTGCCGTTCGACAACGCCGGTGGCGGCGACACCAACGTCTACCTCGGTACTGTCGGTTCGACTTGGACGCTGACGCCCACCACGATCCTCGACTTCACGACGGGCTTCAACGTCATGAAGCACGCCTCGCAGGGTCCGGACTACGGCACGAACTTCGGTCTCGACCTCGGCATCCCCGGCACCAACAGCGCCGGCGTGACGGGTCCTGGGTCATCGAACCTCGACTTCTACAGCGGCATGCCGCACTTTTCCACCGGCTTCGGCACGCTCGGCAACAACGACACGTGGACCCCGGTCACGCGTGACGAGCGCAGCTACACGGCGTCGATCAACCTGACCAAGGTGGCCGGCCGGCACGAAGTGCGCACGGGCTTCGATTTCGTCCGTCTGCAGCTCGACCACTGGCAGCCCGAAATCGGCAACCCGCGTGGCGCCCTCACGTTTGGCGGCGGCATCACCGGTACGCCCGGCTATGCGGGCCTCGGTTGGAACGCAGGCGCGACCACACTGCTCGGGCAGCTCAGCTCGTACGGCAAGAGCGTCCAGTTCGAACTCATGACGATGCGCGAGAACCAGTTCGGCGTGTACGTGGCCGACCGCTGGCAGGTGAACGAGAAGCTGACGGTGAACCTCGGCCTCCGCTACGAACTCTACCCGCTCGCGTCGCGTGCCGACCGCGGTCTGGAACTGCTCAACTACGAGACGTTCAACGTGCAGCTCGGTGGGCTGGGTGGCAACCCGAAGGATCTCGGGATCGAGACGAGCAAGGGCCTCTTCGCGCCTCGTATCGGCTTGGCCTACCGTATCGACGACAACACGGTGTTCCGCGCTGGCTACGGCCGCACGTTCAACCCGATGCCGTGGTCGCGGCCGCTGCGCGGCTTCTACCCGGCGACCATCGCGTATGGTGAAGCAGGCCCCAACGGCTTCATTCCCTACGGTCCGGTCACTGCCGGCATTCCCGGCGCGCCCAACCCGGACATCCAGAGCGGCAACATCCCGCTGCCGAGCGGTGTGACGATGCGCTCGCCGGATCCGAACGATGTGAAGCGTGGCACGATCGACTCGTGGAACGTGTTCCTCGAGCGGCGGCTGCCGGCGGACCTCGCGCTGAGCGCGGGCTACGTGGGAACCGCGTCGCGTGACGGCTACGCCGACATCAACCTCAACTACGCGGAGTCGGGCGGCAACGTCAACCGGCAGCTGTTCGCGCAGGCGGGCAACGCCGCGATCAACGACTGGGCGGCGCGTTCACGTTCGAACTACCACTCGCTGCAGATGGCCCTGAACCGGCCCTTCAAGAACGGCCTGCTGCTCAAGGGCGCCTATACCTTCAGCAAGGCGCTGAACGAGGCCGACGACGATGGCTGGGTGGGCTTCACCTGGAACCAGCCGTCACAGCTGGCGCGCAACTACGCGCGCGCCGGCTATGACCGTCCGCACATGCTGCAGATGGGCTTCGTGTACGAGTTGCCGTGGATGCGCGACGAGTCGGGCGTCGTGGCGCAGATCGTCAAGGGCTGGCAGATCAACGGTATCGGCTCGTGGCTGTCGGGTGCCCCGTTCCAGGTGGGTGGCGACAACGGCCTCCTGCAGCAGCAGGCCGGCACGCAGACGGCCAACGTCCAGGGCGAACCGACCGGCGGGTTCGGTGAAGCCGGTCCGGACGAGCAGTGGTATGACCCGACCCTGTTCAGTCAGCCCGGCAATGCCTGGGGCAACAGCGGCCGCAACTCGTTCCGCGGACCCGGCAACTGGAACCTCGATTTCTCGGTATTCCGCGCCTTCCAGATTGCGGGCAGCCGTCGTCTGGAATTCCGCGCCGAGTCGAGCAACGTGTTCAACCACGCGCAGTTCGGCAATCCGGTCACCGGCCTGACCGACCCGAACTTCATGCGCATCCGCAGCCTGGCCCGTGCGCCGCGGACGGTGCAGCTGGGCATCCGCTTCGCCTTCTGACGGGCGACGGGTAAGGTAAGGGCCGGCTCTCCGACCTGTCCGCCGAAGCGCGGGCGCGACGGAGAAGCCGGCCGATAGTACCCAACCGGGGGAGCCAACTGGCTCCCCCGGTTTTTCTCGTGAAGGGCCGTGCCTCTTCACCGGACCGGCAGTGCTATAAGAAGGGGATGTCGCGTCGCCGGCCCGCCTTCCTTCTGACCGTGCTGCTGGCCGTGGCACCAGCTGAAGGGTCTGCAGCGGCGCCCACGCCTGCCGTGCGACACCAGACGCCACAGACACCCGCCGCGCCGCCGCTTCCCCGCCTCGACATCGACGCCTATCCTCCCGACGCCCGCGCGCAGATCGGACCGGCCCACGAGGCGGCCACGGCTTCACCGGACGACCCGGACACCGTGGGACGGCTCGCCCTCGTGCTGCATGCCTGGGACGAGTCCGAGGCCGCAGCCGCGAGCTATGCACGCGCTCAGGCGCTCGCGCCGGCCAACGAAGACTGGTGGTACCTGGGTGCGCTGCTCGCGTCGCGGCGCGGACTGCATGCCGAGGCCGCGGGCCAGTTCCGCGAGGCGCACACGCGCCAGCCGGGCGATGTGCTGATTGCCCTGCGGCTGGCGGATGCCCTGCTCGATGCGGGCAGACCAGGCGAGGCGGCTCCGCTGTACGAGACGCTTGCAACGCGGCCAGAGGCCGCGCCGGCCGCGCTGTACGGCCTCGGCCGCGTCAGACAGCTTGCCGGCCAGGCGGAGGCGGCTCGCGAGGCGTACGAACGGGCCATCGCGCTGTACCCGGACTTCGGGGCCGCACACTACGCGCTCGCGCAGTTGCAGCGCCGCAGCGGCGACACGGCGGCCGCGCGCGCGTCGCTGCAGCGTCAGCAGCAGTGCCTCGCCTGCTGGCCCATGCCGCCTGACGTCCGGCGCGCGCGACTCGACACCGTCCGCGAGGATGCCGCCGCCCTGCTCCAGCGAGGCGTCACCTCGGCCGGGCGGGCTACCGAGGCCGAGACAGCAGAGGCCATCCGCCTGCACGAGGCCGCCATCAGCCGATCACCGGGCCTGGGCCAGGCCCACGTCAATCTCATCGACCTCTACGCGAGGACGGGCAACCTCGCCCGTGCCGAGACGCACTACGCGTCGGCCCGTGTCCTCCCTGGATATGCCGCCGAGGCCCACCGGACGTGGGGATGGGTGCTGCTGCGCCAGCGCCGGCCGGATGAGGCCCTCCCCGTGCTGAGCGAGGCCGTCCGCCTGACGCCAGACAATGCGCAGGCCCAGTACGGTGTCGCGGTGAGCCACGAACTCCAGGGACGCCCCGCCGAGGCGGCCGCCGCGTATGCGCGCGCGGTGGCAGCCGCGCCGACGGACCGCGAGATGCGCTTCGGCCACGCCCGTGTGCTCCTCCAACTCAATCGTCTGGACGAGGCCATCGTCCAGTTGCGACAGGTGCTCGACCCTGTCGATGCCACGACGCCGCGCAGTCTGTACGCGCTGTCGGTCGCGTTCGTCCGCCAGGGACAGGTCGAGGAGGGACGCCGGCACGCGCAGCGCGCGCTCGACCTCGCCCGGCAGTTCGACCAGCAGGATCTCGCCGCCGCGATCGCACGCGACCTCGCCAGGCTTCCGCCCGCGCCATGAGACCACACCACCGTCGTTCGACACGTCGCTGGGCCGCCCTTGCCGGCGTGTGCGCGACCGTCCTCGCCGCACAGGCGCAGGACCAGCCGAAGCCCTGGCTGGCCGACGTCACGGCCGACGTGGGCCTGACCTTCACACACGACAACGGCGCCACCGGTGAGTTCCACCTGCCGGAGATCATGGGCGCGGGCGTCGCGCTGCTCGACTACGACAACGACGGCGACCTCGATGTGTTCCTGGTTCAGAGTGGATGGGAAGAACCAAGGAACGAAGGAACTAAGGAACTAAGGAGGGAAGGACATCGGCTGTTCCGCAACGACTTGCGCGTGGACGCCGACGGACGGCGAACACTGAGCTTCACCGACGTGACCGACGCCGCCGGCCTCGTGATGACCGGTTACGGGATGGGCGTGGCCACCGGCGACTACGACGGGGACGGCTTCATCGACCTGTATGTCACGGCGTTCGGCTCGAACACGCTGTATCGCAACACGGGGACGGGCACCTTCCAGGACGTGACGGCCGCGGCCGGTGTCGATGACACACGCTGGAGTTCGAGCGCCGCCTTCGTGGATGTCGACCGCGACGGGCACCTCGACCTGTTCGTCGCCAACTACGTGGACTTCACCGCCGCCGCGAACAAACCCTGCACGGAGCCGGCGGGCGCCCGCGACTACTGCGCGCCGTCCGTCTACCGGCCGGTGCCGGATCGGCTGTTTCGAAACCGCGGCGACGGGACGTTCGAAGACGTCTCGGAGCGCGCCGGCATCCTGCGCGCGTTCGGCGCGGGCCTGGGCGTGGCAATCGGCGACTACGACCGCGACGGACATCCCGACATCTACGTCGCCAATGACGCCACGCCGAACCAGTTGTGGCGCAACCAGGGCAACGGCACGTTCGAGGATGACGGCCTGCTGTCGGGCACGGCGTTCAATGCCGCCGGGCGACCCGAGGGCAGCATGGGGATCGCGTCCGGCGACTTCGACGGCGATGGCGACGAAGACATCGTGGTCACCAACCTGATCGGCGAGACGTTCGTGCTGTACGAGAACGACGGGACCGGCGGCTTCGAAGACCGCCGCGCCCCGGTGGGCCTGGCGCAACCGACCGCGATGATGACGGGCTTCGGCGTCGAGTGGGCCGACTTCGACAACGATGGCGTGCTCGATCTCGTCCTCGTGAACGGCGCGGTCAACCTGGTGCCGTCGTTGCGCGGGACGCCGAACCCGTTCCGCCAGCGCAATCAGATTTTTCGGGGATCGGGGGTCGGGGATCGCGGATCGGGGATCGGGGATCGGGGATCGGGGATTGGGGATCAGGGATCGGGGGTCGGGGGTCGGGGATCGGGGGTCGGGGCACGTCTCGAAGAGCTGACGGGCGCCGCGGCCGGTCCAGCCTTCGACCTGCTGGAGGTTGGTCGCGGCCTGGCCATCGGCGACCTCGACAACGACGGCTACCCCGACGTCGTGCTCTCCAACAACGCCGGTCCCGCGCGCGTGCTGCGCAACTCGGCGTCCTCCGGGCACGCCTGGGTCGGCTTCGATCTCCGGCAGCCTGGCCCGAACCGATTCGCCATCGGCGCAACGGTGACGGTCGATGCCGGGCCGTCGGCTGGTTCGCTCTTCCGCGTGCGCACCGACGGCAGCTACCTGTCGGCCTCGGACTCCCGCGTCCTCGTTGGCATGGGCGAGCACCGCGCCCCTGTCACCGCGACGGTTACCTGGCCGGATGGCACGTCACAGAAGGTGGGCGCCCTCACACCCGGCCGATATCATCGGCTGACGCACCCGTGAATCGCCTGCGCCCCGCACGGCGGAATGGCCGCGAAGGCGCGTGGTATAACCCACGGCGAGCCATGCACATCCTCGGGTCCTGGCCACGCGTTGTCGTCACGCTCGGCGCCATCTCCGTCCTGTGCGCGGCCGCGGCGGCACAACCCGTGCCCACGGATGGCCTGCCAGTCATTGCGACCGAATCGTACCCGCCTGAGTCCCGTGTGGACATCGACGCCGCGTATCGGCGGGCCCGCGCCAATCCGAAAGACGCGGAGGCCGTCGGGGCGCTGGCGATGCGGCTGCAGGCGTGGGACCAGTTCGAGGCGGCGGCCGCCGTGTACGCCCATGCGCAGACGCTCGCTCCAGACGCGCTCGACTGGTGGTATCTCGGCGGCATGACGGCAGACCGCCGGGCGATGCGTGGTGATGCCGTCGCGCAGTTCGAACGCGCCGAGGCTCTCGCGTCTGGCCTGCCGCTGGTGTCGTTGCGGCTGGCCGATGCGCGGCTGGCCGCCGGCGACCTGGAGGGCGCGACCGCGCTGTACCGCCGCCTGGTGGAGGTGTCCGAGTGTGCACCGTCGGCCTGGTACGGGCTCGGCCGCGTGCACCTGGCGCACAAGGCCGACGCCGACGCGCGTGCGGCCTTCGAGAAGGCCCTGGCCCTCTACCCGGACTTCGGTGCCGCCCACTACTCGCTGGCGCAGATTCAGCGACGGGCCGGTGACGCCGATGCGGCGCGGCTGTCGCTGGTCCGCCAGCAACAGTGCCTGGCCTGCTGGCCGGCGCCTGAGGACCCCTGGCGCGACCGTGTCGGCAGCCTGCGAAACGACGCCGCCGCGCTGCTCACGCGCGGGGTATCGAGTGCCTCCGCGGGAACCGCCGCCGCCGACGCAGACGCCATCCGGTTGCACCAGTCCGCACTCGACACGGACGCCACCCGCGGGCAGGCGCACGTGAACCTCATCGAGTTGTTCGGGCGGACCGGCAACACCGCGGCGGCCCACGAGCACTACCTCGCCGCACTCGAGGAACCCGGGTTCGCAGCCGACGCGCATCGGGCGTACGGTATCGCGCTCCTGTCGCACCAGCAGGCGAGCGAGGCGCTCGAGCTTCTCGTGAAGGCGACCGCGCTGTCGCCCCGCGACGCGGGAGCGCATCAGGCCATGGGACTGGCGCTCGAGATGCTGAACCGGCCAGACGAGGCCGCCCGCGCCTATCAGCAGGCGTTGCAGGCGGCGCCCGGTGCGCGCGAGGCACGATTCGGGCTCGCCCGGATCGCGATGCGCCAGCAGCACACCGATCAGGCGATCGCCCACCTCGAAGAGCTGCGCGAGCCCCGCGATGCCGAATCGTCGAAGTATCTCTTCGCGCTGTCTGTCGCCTACGTGCGACGCGGGCAGATGGACATGGGCCTCCGCGCGGCACAGGAGGCGCTCGAGGTGGCCCGGCTGTTCGGCGACGCGCAGATGGTGGCGACCATCGAGACGGAGTTGCAGAAGTTGAAGAAGGCCCCGTGAGCGTGGTCCGCAGCCGTTCGCGCGCGACACTGGCACTGACCGCCCTGCTTGCGGGCGTTGTGGCGGGCGCGGTCTCGACGGTCGGCCAGGCCCGTCAGACATCAGCCCCGCCGCCGTGGCTTCGGGACGTCACGGCGGACGTGGGCCTCGAGTTCACGCACGTCAACGGCGCGACCGGCGACTTCCTGATGCCCGAGAGCATCGGCGCCGGCGTGGCGCTGTTCGACTACGACAACGACGGCGACCTCGACGTGTATCTGGTGCAGAGCGGCTACCTGGTCGGCGCCAACGCGAACGCCGCGGAGCGCCCGGCATCGCGCCTGTGGCGCAACGACCTGACGGTGGCCGCCGATGGCAGCCGGCAGCTGCGCTTCACCGATGTCACGGAGACCGCCGGCGTCGGGTTCACCGGATACGGGATGGGCGTCGCGACGGCCGACGTCGACGGTGACGGATGGCTCGACCTGTACGTCACGGCCGTGGGGCGCAACGTGCTCTACCGCAACCGGGGCGACGGCACGTTCGAGGACGTCACGACACGCGCCGGCCTGGACGATGACCGCTGGAGCACGAGCGCGGCGTTCGTGGACATCGACGGCGACGGCCACCTCGATCTCTTCGTGACGAACTACATCGACTTCACGCCCGCCACGGCCAAGCCGTGCTACGAGTCGGCAGGGGCGCAGGACTACTGTCTGCCGACGCGCTATCCGCCGACGCCCGATCGGCTCTTCAGGAACCGCGGCGACGGGACGTTCGACGACATCTCGCAACCGGCGGGCATCCTGCGGGCGTTCGGCAACGGTCTCGGCGTGTCGGTGGGCGACTACGACCTGGACGGGCGACCCGACATCTACGTGGCGAACGACGCCATGCCGAATCAGCTCTGGCGCAATCTCGGCGGCGGTCGATTCGAGGACATCGGTCCGCTCTCGGGCGCGGCGTTCAGCGCGCTCGGGAGGCCCGAGGGCAGCATGGGGCTGGCGTCGGGCGACTACGACGGCGACGGCGACGAAGACCTGGTCGTGACCAACATCAGCGGCGAGACGTTCGTCCTCTACGAGAACGACGGGACCGGCGGGTTCGAAGACCGGCGCCTCGAAGTGGGACTCGCCCAGCCGACGGCGATGATGACGGGCTTCGGCGTCGAGTGGGCCGACTTCGACAACGACGGCACGCTGGATCTCGTCATTGCCAATGGCGCCGTCAACCTCGTCCCCGCCCTGCGCGGCAGCGCCAATCCCTACCGCCAGCGCAATCAGATTTTTCGGGGATCGGGGATCGGGGATCGGGGATCGGGGATCGGGGATCGGGGATCGGGGATCGGG
>CAYMAG010000024.1:0-51328 GCA_964388335.1 uncultured Vicinamibacteraceae bacterium
AGGAGCGACGCTCGAGGAAGGGACCGAGGAACCGCCGGCGGAGCAACATGAAGCATGAGGCACGAAAGATGAGGCACGAAAGATGAGGCGCGAAACATGAAGCATGAGTCATGAAGCATGAGTCATGATCCCCCCGTGCCCCGCTTCCTCCTTCGCCTCGCGTACGACGGCACGGCCTACGTCGGCTGGCAACGACAAGCCAACGGCATCTCCATTCAGCAGCGGCTGGAAGAGGCGGCCGAACCGCTCGCGGGAGCGCCGGTCGTCGCCACGGCGGCCGGACGGACCGATGCCGGCGTGCACGCCCTGGCACAGGCCGTCCACCTGAACCTGCCCGACCGCCTCACGGCCGAGGTCGTCGTGCGTGCCCTGAACAGCCGCCTCCCGGCGGACATCCGTGTGCGCGAGGCCACACGAGTGTCGGACGACCTCCACGCTCGTTTCTCGGCAATCGGCAAGACGTACCGCTATCGGTGGCTCCTCAGCGCCGTGGGGCATCCCCTGCTGGAACGCGACGCCTGGCGGGTCGCCCCACCGCTCGACGTCGATGCCATGCAGGACGCCGCCGCGCGACTGGTGGGGACGCACGACTTCGCCGGCCTCCAGTCCACGGGGACCGCCATCGAGACGACGGTGAGGACGGTCACCGCCGTGACGCTGCGCCGCTCCACGCAGGAGGACGCACGCGCACTCGGGTTGCTCGCGGGCGAAGGACGCCTGCAGTTGGACATCACAGGCAGCGGGTTCCTCCGCCACATGGTGCGGACGATCGCCGGGACCCTCACCGACGTCGGCCGGGGTCGCTGGCCTGCGACGCGCGTCGACGAGATTCTCGACACGCACGACCGGGCGTTGGCGGGGGCCACGGCGCCGGCTCACGGCCTGACCCTCGTCGAAGTCTGCTATTCGGGTCGGCCTGGGCGACCAGCAACCTGACGGACGGCTCGGGTTCAGGACGGCTGGGGCCGCGAGCCCGGCTTCACCGCCGGCACATCACGAAGGCTCTCGGGAATCCGATCCGCCGCGAACGTCGGGAAGCTGACCGACGCCAGCCCGACATAGAACACGCCCAGATCGCTCCCGCCGCCGCGATTGATGATCGACGCCGCCCCGACCACCTCCGCGCCTGCCGCACGCGCAACCGCCGCGGTCTCGACGGTCGACTTCCCCGTCGTCACCACGTCTTCGACGATGAGCACGCGCTCGGCCGGCTGGAGAGCGAAGCCCCGCCGCAGCGTCAGCGAGCCGTCCTGCCGTTCGGCGAAGATGGCACGTACGCCCAGAGCGCGGCCGACCTCGTGCCCGATGATCAAGCCGCCCATCGCGGGAGACAGGACGACGTCCACCTCGAGGCCCGCGGCGCGGACTGCCTCAGCGAGCGCACGGCCGAGCGCCTCGGCGTGCTGCGGATGCTGCAGGACCTTCGCGCACTGCAGATAACCGGTGCTGTGGAGCCCGGACGTCAGAATGAAGTGCCCCTCGAGCAGGGCGCCGGAGTCTCGGAAGAGTTGCAGGACGAGTTCGGAGGTCATCGGACGTCTCATGGGGTGAGGCAGTTCGCGGCTCGCCGAGCCGCGGTGTTCCCCGCCGTTCTCACCGTTTCAGGTGCTCTTCGAACAATCTCAGGATGCGCCTGTACTCGTCTGCCCAACTGGTCTCTTCGAGAAAGCCGTGATCCTCGACGGGGTACAGGGCCAGCTCCCAGTGCTCTTTCCGCAACTCGATCAGTCTCTGCGCCAGACGGATGGAGTCCTGGGCGTGGACGTTCACGTCCACGAGGCCATGGCAGATGAGCAGCGCCCCCTTCAGCCCGTCGGCGAAGTAGATCGGGGAGCTGCGGCGGTACGCCTCGGTGTCGGCGTACGGCACGTTGAGAATGTTCGACGTGTAGCCGTGGTTGTAGTGCGCCCAATCGGTCACCGGACGCAACGCCGCGCCGGCCGCGAAGACGTCAGGCGTCGTGAACATGCCCATGAGCGTGATGAACCCGCCGTAGCTTCCGCCATACACCCCGATGCGCGTCCGATCGACCTTGTGTTCCGAGGCGAGGTACGCTGCCCCGTCGACGATGTCCTCGAGGTCCTTGCCGCCCATGTGGCGGTAGATCGCCGTCCGCCAGTCACGACCGTACCCCGCGCTGCCCCGGTAGTCGACGTCGAGCACCACGTAGCCGCGCGAGGCGAGCAGGTGATGGAACATGTACTCGCGGTAGTAACTCGACCAGTACCTGTGGGCGTTCTGGAGGTACCCGGCGCCATGGACGAACACCACCGCCGGGCGGCGCTGGTGGCGCTTCGCGCCCACCATCTCTGGTGTGTAGAGGCGAGCCGGCACCTGCACCCCGTCGCGGGCCCGGAAGGTCACGAGCGTCGGGTCGAGCCAGGTCGTCGCGGTCCACGCGGGATCGGGGCTCGTGGTGACGCGCGTGGCGTCGGCCCCGGCGCGATTGGGCATCACGTACACGTCGGGCGGCTGATTCCCGCGGGAGTACACGAGGCCGATGGTTCGGTCGTCGGGCGAGACCTCGCCGGTGGAGGCCCCGGTCATCGTCGTCAGCCGCGTGCGGTCGCCGCCATCGACGTGCATGACGTGCACATGACGCTCGCCCGGGTGCACTTCGGTGGTCTCGAGGTAGAAGCGGGTGCGATCGGCCGAGAGGGCCGCACGGGTCACTTCCCACTGACCGGTCGTCAACTGGCGGGCCGACGGTGCCGACGCATCGACATCGATCACGTACACGTGCATCCAGCCGTCGCGCTCCGACAGGAACCAGAACCGACGCTCGTCGATCCACCCGCTGCCGGATGCCCCGCTGAATCCGCCCGCCTCCCGCACCCATGCGTCGTCGTGCAGCAGGTCGAGGACGGTCGTCTTCCCCGTGGCAGGGTCGACCCGCACGAACCAGCGGTCCTTGTTGTCGACACTGCGAACGCCCGCCATCGCCACGCCGCGGGCCTCCGACAGGTGCGGCATGGACCAGCGCACGTCGCGGGCGCCCTTGCCCTCCGCTGACACCGGCAGGTCGAGCGAGGCCCAGACCGACTGCTTCGTCTCGAGATCGAGCACCGCCAGCCGGCGGTGCGGCTGCACGTCGCCCACCTTCGTACGCACCTCCTGCGGCGTCGTGTACGCCGACTCGGTGACGTAGGCCGGCACGTTCGACGCGCGCGCACCGTCGACGCGTTCGCTGACGAGGACCCACACGTAGCGGCCCGTCGGGTCGAGCTGCATGTCGACCACGTCCTGCTTCGACGTGAGGTCGAGTTTCGGCACGGCGCGCGCATCGCGGCGTTCTTCGTCGCGCTTGCGGCGTTCGGCGCGCTGCCGGACGATCTCGAGCAATTGCGCCTCTTCGGCTTCGAGAAACGTCTGGCTGTCCGACTTCTTCGGGTCGGGTCGAGGCGGGCCGGTCTGCGCCAACTGGACGACGACGCCGGCCGACGGACCAACGACGGGCACGATGTAGAGGCCACCGTCGCGCACGAAGGTGACGTGGGTATCGTCACGCGTCCAGCGCGGCTGCGACTCGCTCGCCACGGTGCGGGTGACGTCGACGCGGGTACGCGCCACTGTGTCCACGACGACGACGTCGCCCCGGTCGGTACCGAGCACGCGGCGATGCGTGCGATCGGGTTGACCTCCGACGGGTGGGGCGAGCCGGCGCTCGTCCTCGCTCAGGCGCCGGAGCCCGCTGCCGTCGTGTGCAACGATCCAGGTGGCCGCTTCGTCTTCATCACGGGCCTGCCACTCGAAGTAGAGCGATTGCCCGTCGCCCGACCATCGAAGGCTCGTCGGCGCGTAGCCCACGAGGGCCGGTCCGCGCATGATGCTGTCGACCGTGAGATCGACCCGTGCGCTGGTGCTGGAGGCGGTCGGGGACGCCGTGGCGGTCTGGCTCGCGCCCCTGTGCGGCGCCGCTATCACCAACAGCAGGAGGCACGCAAAGATTGTTCGTCTGTTCATGGAATCCAGTGAGTGATCGGACACATGTCCGCATCCGGACACCAGCATCAGGCGTGGCGGCCGGGCAGGGCCGGTAGTATACTCTGCCGCCGAACCGCCTTCCCCCTCGTCTCGTCTATAGCTGTGGCCTCACATCCCAGGACGTCTCCAGCCCGTCCCAGGGGCGTGGGCCGGGTTCCTCAGATTCACCTTCGCACTGGAGTTGACGTCCGTGATTCGATCGGCCTCCCTGTTGTTCATGCGCGGCGCACTGACCTTGAGTCTGGCCGTGCCGGCGACCATTGTCACCGCGCAGCCTGCTCCGCAACCGACGCCGCAGGGGCCCTCGTCGGCGGCCGGGCCGGTCGTGCCGATCGATCCCAACGCGCAACCGCTCTCGATAGACGAAGCCGTCGCGATGGCGCTGGCGCAGAACGTGTCGCTGCGTGTCGAGCGGATGAACCCGGGCATCACGGAACTCGACCTGGCGCAGGCCTACGGAACGTGGCTGCCGGCAATCACCAGCAGCCTGCGATTCCTGAGTTCCAGCAGGCCGCCCGCGTCCTTTCTCGAAACCGACGAGAGTGCCCTCACGAACAAGAACCTGAACGGCTCCGTTGGCATCGAGCAGTTCCTGCCCACCGGCGGTCAGTACTCCTTCGGTTTCCAGGGCTCGCGCAACGAGACCAACAACGTGTTCGCCGCCTTGAACCCCTCGACGCAGGGCAACCTGACGTTCTCGTTCGACCAGCCGCTCATGCGCAACCGCGCCATCGACAACACGCGCCAGCAGATCATCGTGAGCCGCACGAACTTCACGATCAGCGAGTACGAGCTGCGCAACACCGTGGTCACGACGATCCGCAACGTGAAGAACGCGTACTGGGATCTCGTGGTGGCGATGTCCAATCTCGCCGTGCAGCAGCAGACGCTGGAACTGTCGCGACAGACCCTCAGCGACAACCGCAAGCGCGTGGAAGTGGGCACGATGGCGCCGATCGACATCGTGGAAGCGGAGGCCGAGGTGGCCGGGAACGAGGAAGCCGTCATTCTGGCGGAGCAGCTGGTCGCACAGGCGCAGGATCAGCTCCGGGCGCTCATCCTCGACCCGAACGCTCCCGACTTCTGGAACGCGACCTACCAGCCGAGCGATACGCCGGCCATGGCAACGACCCCGGTGGACGTCGACGCCGCCGTCGGCCTGGCCATGCAGAACAGGCTCGACCTGAAGCGTGCGCGTGCCCTGCTCGACAACAATCAGACACGCATCCAGTTTCTGAAGAACCAGATCCTGCCGCAGCTCAACGCGAACGTGGAGTACGGCCTTGCCGGCCTCGGCGGCACGATCATCACGCGTGACTTCGATCCCGGCAACCCGATCGGCGGCGGTGAGGGCTCGAGCGAGGCCGTGCGGCGCTACGGCGACGTGCTGAGGGACATCGCCGCGTTCAACTTCCCCACCTGGGCCGTCTCGGTGCAACTCCGCTACCCGCTGGGACGCAACGGCGACCGCATCAACCTGGTGCGTGCCCAGCTCCAGAACGATCAGTCGCTGCTCCAGCTCGAGGACTCGGAACGCGTGGTGGTGCAGCAGGTGCGTGACCTCGGCCGGCAGGTGAACACGAACCTGCGGCGCGTGAGGTCGACGCAGTCGGCCCGCGAACTCGCCGTGAGGCGGCTCGAGGCCGAAGAGAAGAAGTTCGGCGTCGGCCTGTCGACCACCTTCAACGTCCTGCAGGCACAGCGTGACCTTGCCGCGGCCCGGAACAACGAACTCCGCGCCATCCTCGACTACGTCAAGTCGCTCGTGGACTTCGAGGCGTCACAGGAGGCGTCGATCGGTGGTGGCGCGAACGTCTCCGTCGTGACCGGCGGCGGGGGCACGACGGGCACCGCTGGCGGAGGGGGCGCGCAGGGCGGCCAGTTCCAGCAGTGATCTATCCTTGCGGGCGTGCCGAAGCTCACGGTCACGATCATCGCAAAGAATGAAGCGGCCCACATCGCGGAGGCACTGCACTCCGTCGAGTGGGCGGACGAACGCATCGTCGTCGACTCGGGAAGCACGGACGACACCGTGGCCATCGCCAGGCTCCTGGCCACTCGTGTCGATGTGCGCGAGTGGCCGGGCTACGGCCAGCAGAAGAACCACGCCGCCAGCCTCGCCGCGCACGACTGGATACTCTCGCTCGACGCCGACGAGCGCGTCACGCCGGCACTCGCGGCCGAGATCCAGCAGATCATGGCGGGTGCGCCGGCACAGGCCGCCTACCGGATGCCGCGCGTCACCAGGTACCTCGATGCCTGGATCCGCTCCACCGACTGGTATCCAGACGCTGCCTTGCGCCTCTACGATCGGACCAGAGCGTCGTGGGGCAGCCAGCTCGTGCACGAGTCGCTTACCGTTGATGGCCCCATCGGCAGGTTGACCGGCGAACTCGAGCATCACCCGTACGCCGACATCACCGACCACCTCGCGCGTATCAACCGGTACACGTCCCTGGCGGCCGCCCAGATGCACGCGCAGGGTCGGCGGGCGCACGCGTGGCAGCTCGTCGCCCACCCGATCGCGGCCTTTCTGCGCAACTACGTGGCACGTGGCGGCGTGCGACAGGGCGTCACCGGGCTCGTCGTGTCGCTGCTGAACGCCACCTACGTCCTGCTGAAGTTTGCCAAGCTGTACGAACGCGGCCTCACCCCTGCGGGTCCGGGCCCCGTGCCATCACACGTCGATCCCGGCCCCCCGTCCCCCGCCCGCCGTTCCCCGCTCCACGATCCCCGATCCCAGCGCTCGGACGAGGCGTCCTGACCGATGCGGACCCTGCACGTGGACACCGCCAGGACCTGGCGTGGCGGGCAGAACCAGTGCCTGCTCACGGTCAAGGGCCTGCGCGCGCTCGGCCACGAGACCCTGCTGGTCGCGCACCCCGCAGGCGAACTGCGGCGTCGTGCACCGCAGGACGAGTGGCTCGTGCCGCTCGCCCCGAGGTTCGAGGTCGACTTCCACGCCGCGTGGCGTCTGGCACGCCTCATGCGGTCGTTCGTCCCGGCCGTCGTCCACGCCCACGACCCGCACGGCGTGGCGCTGTCGGCCATGGCGCTGGCTTTCCGCCAGCCTGCCCCGGCCCCGCGGCTCGTCGCGTCGAGACGCGTCGATTTCCGCTTACGTACGAACGCGTTCTCGCGCTACAAGTACCGGCAGGTGCAGCGGTTCATCTGTGCGTCCGATGCCATCCGCCACATCCTGCTGGCCGAAGGCATCGAACCGGAGCGGCTGGTGACCGTCCACGAAGGCATCGATCTCGAGCACGTGGCGGAGGCGCCCCCGATGTCGATGCACCAGACGTTCTGGCTGCCGGAAGGGGCGCCCGTCCTGCTCAACGTGGCCGCGCTCGTGCCGCACAAGGGCCAGCGGTACCTGGTGGACGCGATGGCGCAGGTCGTACGCAGCGTGCCGGACGTGCGCCTCGTGATTCTCGGCGAGGGCGAGTTGCGTGGCGCCCTCGAACGGCAGGTGCTCGACCTCGGACTCGAGCGGCACGTGCTGCTGCCCGGCTTCAGGCGCGACGTCCTGTCGCTGATGAAGACCTGCGACGTGTTCGTGCTCAGTTCCGTGATGGAAGGGCTGGGCACCTCGCTGCTCGATGCCATGGCGTGCGCGCGACCGATCGTGGGAACCGACGCCGGCGGCATTCCCGAGGTCGTGGTCGACGGCGAGACGGGACACGTCGTGCCGCCACGGGATGGCGATGCGCTCGCTGACGCCTTGATCGACCTGCTCACCAGCGAGGAACGCGCGCGCAGCTTCGCCGCAGCCGGGTTCGAGCGGGTCACACGCCGCTTCAGCGTCGCGCGGATGGTCGCCGATACGCTGGCCGTCTACGAGGGCCTGCAGTAACCCTTCAGTGGGCAGTGTGCGCTGCCGATCGTCCTGCCCCATCCGCAGGCACCCATCATGCTCATGTGGCACAGCGAGAAGTCGTAGCGCACCGGATCGACCGGGTCGATCTTTCGCAGCGTGGCGGTGATGTCGGCGGCCATGCGCCAGCCGGGACTGAGGTAGCGCGTGAGTCGCAGACAGCGCCCCACGCGAATCGTGTGGGTGTCGAGCGGAATCACGAGGCGCGACCGCGACACGCGCGTCCAGCCCCCGGGGTCCACGGCATCGGCGCGTGCCATCCAGCGCAGGAACAGGTTGAGGCGCTTGCAGGCGCTGCCAGCCGAGGGCCTCGGGAAGAAGTAGCCGACACCGGGCTTGCGCGGAGGCCCGCCGCCATAGGCGCGAGACACGTCGATGCTGCAGGCCTCCCGCGCGAACCCTTCGAGCCCTGGCGCAATGTCCGCCGCTCCGGGGTCGTCGTGCGCAACGAAGCAGCCCTCGAGTGAGCCGTGGCGGCGGCGGAGCGTGCTGATCACGAGCAGCAGCGCGGTCACGTCGTCGCCCTGTGTCCACCGATGGACGATCGGCGAGAGGCGCGCGCGAGCGTCGGTGATGTCGAGCGTGTCCAGCCATGCCGACGGTGACGGCCCAAGCACCTCGAGCACGCGCTCGATGCTGGCCAGGACGCTGGCGAGGCGGCCGAAGGCGAGCGCGCCAGCGACCATCGCGACCACCTCTCTGTCGGCCGGTGCGTCGTATCGCCACACGAACTGCACCGGATCGGCGGCCGAATCGGCAACGTTGAAGCCCTCGTAGAGCCGATCGAGTTCCGGCGCGAGGCCCACGAGCGACCGGCGCGGCGCCATCAGAATGTCGTCAGCGGCTCACCGGCCGCGCACAGCGGACACTGCGGTGTCGGGTAGTTCTCGGGCGCGCCGTACTCGATCAAGGCGAAGTTCGGCACGTCGAGCGGGACGATCGACTCCATGCGGTCGTAGATCTCCACGGTGCCCAGTACCTCGCCGCCGGCCTGACGGACGAGATCGGCGCACTGCGCAAGTGTCTTCCCCGTGTTCCGGACGTCGTCGGCGATCAGGACGCGCCGCCCGTCGAGCATGCGCGCGTAGGCGGTGCGCAGGCGCAGCTGGTCGTGTTCGTCGAAATGCACCGGAGCGAACAAGCAAGGCGGATGCTCGAGGCTCCGCCGGCCATCGAGCAGCCCGGCCAGCGTGTGAGCCAGAAGCGCTCCCCCTGTCACCGGCCCCACCACGGCATTCACCTGGGTGCTCAACTCGAAGGGCAGGATGTCGAGGATGTCCTGCGCCAGGCGCCAGATGGTGGAGGGATGCCGGAGGAGCATGTGCGGGTTCACGTACACCCGCCCGTGATACCCGTTGCCATAGTCGAAGTGTCCGTTGAGCAGCACGTCTGACTGCTGCAGATCCTTCAACGCCCGTTTGCGGACGTCCTCGATGCGCGTGGTCGTCATGGTGGGGGTCACTCCACTGGCGCCGTCGGCCATGCGTCGAGTGCGGTCACCGCCCGGTTGCGATAGACCAGTCGTCCACCCACGATGGTCGCCGCGACGCCGCCGCGCAGCCTCCACCCGTCGAACGGCGTGTTCGTCGAGAGCGACTTCATGGTGCGGCGGTCGACGGTGACCACCAGGTCTGGCGCGAGCAGGGTGATGTCGGCCGGCGCACCCTCCGCAAGCGATCCGCCGGGCACCGCGAGGATGCGTGCCGGGTTGACCGACAGCAGGTCGACCATCCGCGGGAGATCGATGACCCCGGCGTGCACGAGCCTGTCGAACGTCAGAGACACGGCGGTCTCGAGACCGACGATCCCGAACGGCGCCTGGTCGTACGGCAGCGCCTTCTCGTCGGCGTGATGGGGCGCATGATCGGTGGCAATCACGTCGACGCTGCCATCGGCAATGCCCGCGATCAGCGCGTCGCGGTCACTCGCCGGGCGCAGCGGCGGATTCATCTTCGTGTTCGTGTGGTACCCGTGCAGCGCGTCGTCGGTGAGCACGAAGTGATGGGGCATGACCTCGCACGTCACCGAAATGCCTCGAGCCTTCCCCGCCCGTACGGCTCGCAGCGACCCGGCCGTACTCAGGTGCGCGATGTGCACGGGCGCCTTCGTCAGGCCGGCGAGCGTGATGTCGCGTTCGACGTTGATCTCTTCGGCCTCCCCCGGGATGCCTCGCAGCCCGAGTGCGGTCGCGACGTCGCCTTCGTGCACCACGCCGTCGCCCTTGAGCGTGGGGTCCTCGCAGTGGTCGATGACGAGGACGTCGAGCATGCCCGCGTACTCGAGCGCGCGGCGCATCAGCAGCGCCGTCCGTACCGGATGGCCATCGTCCGAGATCGCCACGCAGCCGGCCGCCTTCAGTTCGCCGATCTCGGCGAGCTGCTCGCCCTTCGACCCGACGGACACGGCACCTATCGGGTACACCCGAGCCAGTCCGGCCTCGGCCGTGCGGTCGAGGATGTAGCGGGTCACCGACGCGCTGTCGTTGACGGGCGTGGTATTGGGCATGCAGGCGACGGCCGTGAAACCGCCGGCGACGGCGGACGTCACGCCCGATCGTACGGTCTCCTTGTGCTCCTGCCCGGGTTCGCGCAGATGCACGTGCATGTCGATCAGCCCGGGGACGACGACGCAGCCCGCCGGCACGTCGAGTACGGTCACGCCATCGTGAACGGTCAGGTGCTGGCCGACCTTCACGATGATCCCGTCCACGACGAGGACGTCGAGCACGGCATCACGGCCATTGCCCGGGTCGACGACGCGACCGCCTCTCAGGAGGTAGTTCTGGTCATGCTTCATGCTTCATGCCTCATTCATGCTTCATGCTTCATGCTTCATGCCGGTAGCCTGTAGCCGGTAGCCTGTAGCCCGTAGCCGGCAGCCCGTAGCCCGTAGCCTGTAGCCTGTGGACGGCAGGCGCGTCCTACTCATCGCTGCCGCCGGCGAGCAGATACAGCACCGCCATGCGCACCGCCACGCCGTTGGCCACCTGTTCGAGGATCACGGCACGCGGACCGTCGGCGACGTCGGACGCGATCTCGACGCCACGGTTCATGGGGCCCGGGTGCATGACGATGGCATCGGGCTTCGCGAGCGCCAGGCGGGTGGACGTCAGGCCGAACAGGGTGAAGTACTCGCGCAGGGACGGAAAGAACAGGCTGTGCATCCGCTCGAGCTGCATGCGCAGCATCATCACGACGTCGGCCCCCTCGATGGCCTCCTCGACCGTGCGGCACATGACGGCGCCGAGCGCGCCGAGCCCGACTGGCATCAGCGGCCGGGGCGCACAGACTCTCACCGTCGCCCCCATCCTGCCGAGCAACAGCAGGTTCGATCGCAGGACGCGCGAGTGCAGCAGGTCACCGATGATCGCGACCTGCAGTCCCGCGAGCGTGCCCTTGTGCCGGCGAATCGTATAGGCGTCGAGCAGCGCCTGCGTCGGGTGCTCGTGCATGCCGTCGCCCGCGTTGACGATGCGCGAGCGGCAGTGCCGTGCCAGTTGGTGGCACGCGCCAGAGGAAGCATGACGCACGACGAGCATGTCTGGCGACATCGCTTCGATGTTGTCGACCGTGTCGAGGAGGGTCTCGCCCTTGACGACGCTCGACGTCGAGACCGCGATGCTCAGCGTGTCGGCGCTGAGCCGCTTCTCGGCAATCTCGAACGAGGTGCGCGTGCGCGTGCTCGGCTCGAAGAACAGATTCACGATGGTGCGGCCGCGCAGCGCGGGCACCTTCTTGATCGGGCGGTCGGCCACTTCCTTCATGGCCTCCGCCGTGTCGAGAATGAGGTCGATCTCCCCGGGCGTCAGGTCGGCGATGCCGAGCAGGTGCCGTCCCCGCAGACTGGTGATCGGCGGGGTCGTCACGGCTCACCCTCCAGCAGTACCTCGTCGACACCATCGATCTCGACGAGCCGCACCTGCACGCTCTGGCCGGGCGACGTCGGCAGGTTCTTGCCGACGTAGTCCGCCTTGATCGGCAGTTCGCGATGGCCGCGATCCACGAGCACGATCAGTTGGATGCGCTTCGGGCGGCCGTAGTCGATGAGCGCGTCGAGCGCCGCGCGTATCGTCCGGCCGGTGTACAGGACGTCGTCGACGAGCAGGATGCGCCGGTTCTCGACGGGGAACCTGATGTCGGTGCTGCGGACGAGCGGCTGCGGCCCGATGGTCTGCCGCATGAGATCGTCACGGTAAAGGGTGATGTCGAGCGACCCGACGGGGACGTCCGCGTTCGCGATCGCACGGACGAGCGCCGCCAGGCGCTCGGCGATCACGACGCCGCGGGTGCGGATGCCCACGAACGCAACGTCGTCGAGGCTGCGCGTCCGCTCCAGAATCTCGTGCGCGATGCGCGCGAGCGTGCGATCGATGCGCTCGGCATCCATCACGCCGGACATGCGGGCACCTCGCGAGCAGGAGTGACGGTGGCGCGCGCGTGGCGCAGCCCGGGGCGGGCGGATGGAGCAGGCATGGTCGACCTCTTTGCGGACTCACAGGACCGCGATTAAAGAGCCGCCGAGAGGATAGCACGTCGGGCGTCAGGGGGCTTCGTAGCTTCGAATGTACGCCACCGGGCGCTCGCTCGTGAACGCCGGCACGAACAGATCCGTGCGAGGATAGCCGTCGATGTCACGGGCGACGGGCAGGCCCAGGAAGTAGAGCACGGTCGGCAGGATATCGACGATGGCCCCCACGGGCTTGCGGCCCGGCGCGACGAGACGCCCGTACGCCAACAGGAAGCCGTCCGACCGGCTGGCCTCGGCGGCCAGGCCGGCGTCGTCCAGCAGGCGGTGGCGCAGGCGCTCCAGCGGACTGGCCGATTCGAGTCGGAAGCCCGAGATCACCAGCAGCAGATCGGTCTCGACCAGGCGTCCGAGCACGTCGCCCACTTCAGCGTCGAGAAACTCGTACTGGCGTTCCAGCAGCCGTCGTCTGGTGGTCGCGTCCCGCTCTGACAGCAGATCACGCCCGGGGTCGGCGAGGATGCCGTAGCGCAGCGCGAGGACGTTGGGACTGCGCGTGGCGATGGCGGCATCGAAGCGAGCTCGCAGCGTCCGGTCCGCCGCCTGCCGCACCTCGACGGCGTCGTCCGCGGGCGGAGCGGCCAGGACGGCCGTGGTGGCATCGACGACGGGCGTGGCGAGCGGCCAGCCCGCGACCACGGCGCCAATGCCTGCGGAACGCAGCATCCGCCACAGGGTCGGCGCGCGGATGTCTCCTGGCTGCCTCGGTACGATCTCGACGAGCCGGAGCTGAGGCAGCACGTAGGCGAACACGTACCGGGGCAGGAGTTCGATCACCACGCCACCCGCGCGATACGCGGAGGCGGACGGAACGCCATTGCCCGGGGGATACCGCCCTGTGGCGACGGCCGCCGCGACGGGCCCGGGTTCTGAAGGCTCGATGGTGAACAGCGTGAGAGACGCGCCGGAGTCGAGCACGCGGCCGAGGTTGGGCAGTCGCCCGCTGGCGGCGGCAGGAGAGATGTAGTCGAGCGACGCGCCGTCGAGCAACAGCAGCCACACACGGCCACCGGCGGTATCGCGGACGGCGAGGTCGGGCGCAAGCAGCGTGACCGGAGGGCGCGCCGGCACGACCGGACCACGTGCGACCATGGGCAGGACGATGACGCCCACGACCGCGATGGCGTAGAGCATGCCGCCAACCCGGCTGCCGCGCCGGCCGAACGAGTAGTGCACCAGGGCGATGACGAGCAGGACGAGTGCGCCCACGGCAAGGACGCCGGCGGCCAGTGCCATGCGGCGGGCGGAGTCTGGCGGCAGCGACGCACCGAAAGCGGACAGATTGAGCCACATCAGCAGTGCCCCGAGCGCGACCACGCTCGTCGTCATCCAGGTCAGCAGGCGAAGGCTCAGCCAGCCGGGCGACCGCCGGCTGAACAGGTAGCGCACCAGGCTGGCCACGTAGAACGCAGCGCCGAGGACGATGCCCACGGTGGCGAGCAACCGCCAGCCCAGCGAGAACACCGTACCGACGTCCAGTGGCACCGACGGATTGAGGAACAGCAGCAACTGGCCGCACACAGCGGCCCCGAGGGCTCCAGCCAGCAACGCGTTGGTGAGCAACCGCAGGTACGCCATGCAGGAGTTACGCTATGCTGCCAGCCATGATTGTCGACCTCCCCGCCGAGGTGCTTGACAACCGGCCGCTGTCGGCAGAGTACAACGTCCTCACGCTGTCCGCTCCACGCATCGCCGAGACGTCGCAACCCGGTCAGTTCGTCATGGTGAAGACCGGCATGGGCTTCGAGCCCCTGTTGCGTCGGCCGTTCTCCATCTTCGAACTGCCGCGTGACGCCGCCGGCCACCACGGCAGCCTGTCGATCCTGAACAAGCGGGTCGGGACGGGCACCGGACAGCTGTACGACGTGGCGCGCGGCGCCGTCCTGCAGGTGCTCGGTCCCCTCGGCCTGCCCTTCCCTGCCCCTCCGCCATCCGCTCCGGTCTGGATGGTGGCCGGCGGGGTCGGCGTTGCGCCCTTCTGGACGCTCGCCGACAGAGTGGTCGGCTCCAGCTCGCCCACGACGCTGTTCTACGGAGCCCGCCGCGCTGCCGACCTCCACTACGCCGACTGGTTCGCGACGCGAGGCGTGGAGGTCCAGGTGTCCACGGAGGACGGCAGCCGAGGCGACCACGGCTTCGTGACGGCCCCGCTGGCGCGTGCGCTCGATGCGCACCCGAAGGGACGGCCTCTGGCCATCTATTGCTGTGGTCCGACGCCGATGATGCGCGCCGTGGCAGACCTCGCGGCACGGCATGGCCACGAAACGTGGGTCTCACTGGAGCAGGTCATGGGCTGCGGCATGGGCGGCTGTTACAGCTGCGTCGTACCGACGCGCCAGCCCGACGGGTCGTCGCACTTCGTGCGGTCGTGCCTCGATGGCCCCGTCTTCGCTGCGAGCGCCCTGGTGTGGGATGCCATGAGTGCGGGCCACGCATGACGACGACCCCTGCCTCCACGACGCATCCGGACCTGTCTGCCTCGCTGGGCTGGCTGACGCTGCGCAACCCGTTGATGGCGGCCAGCGGCTGCTTCGGCTACGGCGTCGAGTACGCCAGGGCGCTGGACCTCTCGACGCTGGGCGCCGTGGTGGTCAAGGGCCTCTTCCTGGGCGAACGCGAGGGGCACGCGCCACCCCGCATCGTCGAGACGCCGGCCGGCATGCTCAACGCGATCGGCCTGCAGGGCATCGGCGTGCATCGGTTCGTGCGTGAGCGCTTACCAGAACTCAGGCGCCTGGGCGCCACGACCATCGTCAATGTCTGCGGCAGCACGCTCGACGAGTACGTCGAGGTGTGCCGTGTCCTGTCGGATCACGAGGGCGTCGCCGCGATCGAGCTGAACATCTCGTGCCCCAACATCAAGGAGGGCGGCATCCAGTTCGGCTGCAGCCTGCCGGGCACGCATGACGTGGTCGCTGCGGTCAAGCGCGCGACGCACCTGCCGGTCGTCCCCAAGCTCACGCCGAACGTCACCGACGTGGCCTCGTTCGCGCGGGCCGCCGAGGAGGCGGGCGCGGACGGCATCTCGCTCGTGAACACGTTCCTCGCGATGGCCATCGACATCGAGACCCGACGCCCGAAGCTCACCAACGTCCTGGGCGGTCTGAGCGGACCGGCCATTCGACCGATCGCGGTGCGCATGGTGTACGAGTGCCGTCAGGCGGTGAAGATCCCCATCATCGGCATGGGCGGCATCGCCAGCGGAGCCGACGTCATCGAGTTCATGCTGGCCGGGGCCAACGCGGTACAGATTGGCACCGCGAACTTCGCCGAGCCCTTCATCTGGTCCCGCGTGCTGGACGAGATCTCGGCCTATCTCGCGCGCCACCAGGTCACCCGACTGACCGACCTGGTGGGCACCGTCGTGACCTCACGCTCGACACCTCCGGAGTCCACGTGTCACGCGTAATCGTGGCGCTCGACGTCGACACCGTGACGCAGGCCGCCAGTCTCGTGGCGTCCATCGGATCGGCTGCCGGTGCGTACAAGGTCGGCAAGCAACTCTTCGTGGCGGAAGGTCCGGCCGCCATCGCACCCGTCGTCGATGCCGGACACCGGTTGTTCCTCGACCTGAAGTTCCACGACATTCCCAACACCGTGGCGGGTGCCGTCCGCTCGGCGACCAGGCTCGGTGCGTGGATGCTCACCGTGCACGCCTCGGGCGGCGGCGCGATGATGCGCGCGGCAGCTGAAGCCGCCGCCGCCGAGAGTGCGCGTCTCGGCACGCCGCGGCCTCTCGTGGTGGGCGTGACCCTCCTCACCAGCCTCGACGCCGCGGCGGTGGCAAGTGTGGGCATGGGCTCGTCGGTCACGGCTCAGGTCAGCCGGCTCGCCAGGCTCGCGCTGAACGCCGGGCTCGACGGCGTGGTGTCGTCGCCGAAGGAAATCGGGCTGATTCGCGAGACATGCGGGCAGGAGTTCCTGATCGTCACCCCGGGCATCAGGCCGCGCGGGAGCGGCGACGACGATCAGGCCCGTACGCTGACGCCGGCCGACGCCGTGCGCGCAGGAGCCGGCTATCTGGTGGTGGGTCGCCCCATTACTGCGGCCGCGGATCCACGCGCCGCGGCCGACGCCATCAATCGCGACATCGAGGGCGTCTGACGCCGGGACGGTTTCCCGCCCCGGCATCTGGCACGCGATCTACTTCGCCGTGAAGAGGAAGTGTCCGCGACGGTTCTGCGAGTAGCAGCTCTCCGCTTCCTCGGTGCAGAACGGCTGCTCTTCGCCCTTGCTGACGATCGTGACGCGATCGGCGGTGAGGCCGAGGCTCACCAGGTAGTCACGGACGGCCGCTGCGCGCTGTTCACCAAGCGCGAGGTTGTACTCGGGCGTGCCACGGCTGTCGCAGTGCCCCTCCACGAGGATTCTGGTGCTGGACCACCGGCTGAGGAACGTCGCGTTCTTCTGCAACGACGCACGCCCCGCTTCACTGATCTCGGAGCTGTCGAAGACGAAGAACACATCCTCGAGCGGCCGCTCGGCGTTGAGTGCCTCGAGCGTCTTCTGCGCGAACAACGCGTCTTCGCTGAGCGGTGGCGCAGGTGCGGGCGCAGGCGCGGGCGGCGGCGGGGGCGGGGGTGGCGGTGGGGTTGGCGTGGTCGCCGGTTCGGCTGGTGGAGGTGGCGGAGGTGCCGGGGCAGGGGCCTGCTTGGCGCATCCAGCAAGGCCCAGAACCAGACACAAGCCGACCACGGGCAACGCTAGTCGCACTCGTGACATTTACCTTTGACTCCTCGAAAAGTGGAGGCGCGAGTCGCGGCCGACAGATGCCGCGAGTGAATTGATCGCCGGAAGCGTACAGATGACGTCTTCCGCTGTCAACGCCTCGCCACGCACGCCCCCCCCTGGCTGGTACCACGCTCACGTTCGTAATCTCGAGCGACAAGAAAGAACGCGGCCGCACGCGCCACGAGTACCTCGTGCGAATGCTGGCCGCGCATGCGTCTGCCTGGGACGACGTGGAGCCCGGGTGGAAGGTCTACTCAGTCGTCGTCGAGATCGTCGTCCTCATCCTCATCATCGTCGTCGTCGTCGTCCCAGTCGTCCTCGTCATCCTCATCGTCGTCGTCGTCGTCGTCCTCGTCCTCATCGTCGTCGATGAGTTCGTACTCGAGAGGCGAGACGCCGATCACGCTCAACGTGACACCGCACTGGGGGCAGGACACGATGTCGCCTTCTTCAGCATCCAAGGGGTTCACTCCGAACTCGACTTCTTCGTCACAGGAGGGGCAGATTGCCATACGGTCTCCGAGGGCCACTGGCGGCCGCATCCCGAATCGCCACCACTTGCGACTCGAACGACCGGATTATAGCGACAGCCATGAACGTCCGCAATCAGAGCGGGTCGGTGTCCGCGATCGTGAAGCGCAACAGTCTCAGGCTCACTGCCACCACCACGAGCGAGGCGCCGACGTCGGCCGCCACGGCCAACCAGAGCGACGCCAGCTGCATCATGGCCAAGCCTACGACGACAAGCTTGAGGCCCAGCGCGAGGGCGACGTTCAGACGAATGGTGGACACGGTCCGGCGACCCAGCGCCATCGCGTAGGGCACCAGCGACAGATTGGCCTGCATGAGCGCGCCATCCGCGGCTTCGAAGGCCACGTCCGTCCCGCCACCGATCGCGAGTCCCACGTGGGCCGTCGCCAGCGCGGGGCCATCGTTGACCCCGTCGCCGATCATCAGCACGTTGCCCGCGTCGCCCTGCAGCGCCTCCACGGCAGCCACCTTCTCGTGCGGCAGCAGGGTCGCCTTCCAGTGCCCGACACCAACGGCACTAGCCAGAGCGGCCGCCGCCCTCTCGCTGTCGCCGGAGAACATCCAGACGCGTCCGCCGGTCAGGCCGCGCAGCCGGGCGACGACGCGCGAGGCCTCTGGCCGCGGACGGTCGCGCACGACGGCGCCGCCGACGAACCGTCCGTCGACGAGCACACCGAGCGACAACCCCGACGCGTCGGCACGCGGAAGCTCCCGTCCACCGATCGAGTCGAGCCAGCGCAGGCTGCCAACGTCCACACGCACGCCGTCCAGCATGCCCGACACCCCTCCGCCGGGCGTGGCGGTCACTCCGGTCGGTGTGCCGAGCGTGAGCCCCTCGCGGCCGGCATGCCGGACGACCGCGTTCGCGATGGGGTGATGCACCTGCTGCTCGAGCGACGCCGCAAGACGCAGCAGTTCGGCTGTGTCGGTGCCGGGCGAGGCGACGACGTCCGCCACCTCGAGCGCACCCTCGGTGAGCGTCCCCGTCTTGTCGAAGGCCACGGCCCGCACTCGGGCCAGTCGCTCGAGCACGTTGCCGCCCTTCAGCAACAGCCCACGACGAGCCGCGCCGGACAGCGCCGACACGACGGCCACGGGGGTGGCGATGACCAGCGCGCAGGGACACGAGATGACGAGCAGGACCAGGGCGGTGTGAAGAGCGCCACTCCATGGCACGTCCGCGACCAGCGGCGGCACGATGGCCACCGCGAACGCCAGGGCGAGGACGACGGGCGTGTAGACGGCGGCGAACCGGTCGACCAGCGTCTGCACGTCTGCACGCCGCGATTGCGCCTGCTCCACCAGATGGAGGATGCGCGCCACGGCCGTGTCGTCGTGTGGACGTTCCACGCGCACGACGATGGCCCCATCACCGTTGATGCTGCCGGCGTAGACGGCATCGCCCGGCACGCGCTCCACGGGCACCGACTCACCGGTGATGGCCGACTGATCGACCATGCTGGTGCCCTCGAGGACGACGCCGTCGAGGGGCACGCGACTGCCAGGCCGGACGAGGACGTCGGTGCCGGGTGCGACGTCGCGTACGGAACGCACGGCCAGCCCCCCGGGTCCACGCACTTCGGCCATCTCGGGAACGATGGCGAAGACCTCCCGCACGGCTCGCCGCGCGCGCTCCAGGCTGCGCGTCTCGAGCCACTGCGCAATGCCGAACAGCACGACCACGGCGGCGGCCTCGAACCACTCGTCGATGAGAAGCGCGCCGAGCACCGCGACGACCATCAGGGTATGGATGTCGAGACGACGGCCGCGCACCGCCTGCCACGCCCGTGCGAGCGGGCCCGGCAAGGCCTGCGCGATGGCGACCAGCAGGAGGACGCGCACCGTCCACGGCGGCGCCGCGGCGGCCCAGGCCGCGAACGCCAGCAGGTTGGCGACGACTGCGCCGGCCAGCAGATGAGGAAACGTCGTGCGACGCGCGTCGTCGGCCGTGCGGCTGACGCCGTCCACCGGCCAGGCGCGCATACCGGTCTCGGCCACGGCTTCGGCGATGCGGGCCGTGTCGGTCGTGGCCGCGTCGAAGTGCACCCGCAGTCGACGGGCCAGCACGTCCGCGTCGAGCGCCGCAATGCCATCGAGGCGGCCGAGGCGATGCTCGAGAATGGCCACTTCGTGCGCGCAGTCCATCTCGTCGATGCGGAACGTCGCGACGGCGTGGAGCACGCACTGCGTGCAGGCAGTGGTCATGCTCGCCCACTCCCGTCGCCGTGCGACTCGTGCACGTGAGTCAGCGCCTGGCGAAACAGGGTCAGCACGTGCATGTCGTCGAGCGAATAGAAGACCTGCCGGCCGTCGGGCCGTCCCTTCACCATGCGGGCACCCTTCAAGACGCGCAGCTGGTGCGACACAGCCGATTCGGTCATGCCCACGTCGCGCGCCAGGGCTCCGACGGTGCGTTCGCCGCCGGCGAGCGCCGCGACCAGCCGAACACGGCTCGGATCGCCCAGGACGCGGAACACCTCGGCCACGGCGGCGGCCACCGGCGGGGTCAGACGGGACGAGCGCACAGAGGCTGCTGTCGATGACATATGAACAACCGCTCATATGTTACCAGAGCCGGCCTTGCCTGTTTCACTGCCCCGCTACTACCATCTGGGGTTGCCGCCACGCCCTGCGTGGCCCGGTTACAGGCCTACTGACGGAGCGACTCACTGTGATAGAGGTGCAGAACCTCACGAAACGCTATGGCCCCTTCACGGCGGTGGACGGCGTCAGCTTCCGCGTCGCCAAGGGGGACATCCTCGGTTTTCTCGGCCCGAATGGTGCCGGCAAGACCACGACCATGCGCATCCTGACGGGGTATATGCCCCCGACGGAGGGATCGGCACGGGTGGCCGGCTTCGACGTCCAGGATGCGCCGATCGACGCGAAGCGCCAGATCGGCTACCTGCCCGAAACGCCCCCGCTCTATCCCGAGATGACGGTGCGCGAGTACCTGCTCTTCGTGGCGCGGATCAAGGGCGTGCCCTCCTCCGAGCAGGCGGCCCGCGTGAACACGGCCATGGAGAAGGCCCGGGTCGCCGACATGGCCCGCAAGCACTGCGGCAAGCTGTCGAAGGGTTATCGCCAGCGCGTCGGGCTGGCGCAGGCACTCATCCACGATCCGGCGGTGCTGGTGCTCGACGAGCCCACGGCGGGACTCGACCCGAAGCAGATCATCGAGACACGCGAACTCATCCGCGGGCTGGGCGGTGAGCACACCGTCGTGCTCAGCACCCACATCCTGCCCGAGGTTTCGCAGACGTGTCAGCGCGTCGTCATCATCAACAAGGGCCGCGTGGTCGCGGAAGACACCCCCGACAACCTCACGGCGCGCCTCCAGGGCGCCAGCACGGTGCACGTGGAGGTCGAGACCGGCGGCGTCGACCCGATCCCCCTCCTGCAGATGATTCCGGGCGTGACGTCCGTGAGCGCGGCGGGACCAGCGACCGGCACCCTCGCCCTCGAGGTGCAGTCGGAGCAGGGCCGGGATGTGCGGCGGGACGTGGCGTCGGTGCTGGTCGGGGCGGGCTGCGGCCTCGTCGAACTGCGACACGCGCGGATGAGCCTCGAAGACATCTTCCTGCAACTGACCACGGCCGATGCGCCGGAGGCGGTGCCACAGCCCGAGACCGTGGAGGTGGCCGGTGCGTAACGTCGTCGCCATTGCCCGACGCGAGCTGCAGTCGTACTTCGCGTCACCCATCGCCTACGTGATGCTCGGCCTGTTCGCGCTGATCTTCGGGTGGATGTTCTACAGCTTCCTCCGGTTCTTCGCCGAGCAGAGCCTCCGCATGTCGCAGTTCGGCATGCAGGGCCCGCAGGCGCTCAACGTCAACGAGATGATGATCCGGCCGCTCCTGCTGCAGGCCGGCGTCGTCGTCCTGTTCTTCCTGCCGATGCTGACCATGCGCTCGTTCGCCGAGGAGAAGCGGTCGGGCACCATCGAGCTGCTGTTGACCTCGCCGCTGAGCGACTGGGAGATCGTGCTCGGCAAGTACGCCGGGGCCATGTCGCTGTACGTGGTGATGCTCGCCGTCAGCGCGCTGAACTTCGCCTGGCTGTTCGCGTACGGCAACCCGGAGGCCGGCCCGATCGTGGTCGGCTACCTCGGACTGCTGTTGATGGGTGGCAGCTTCGTGGCCATCGGCCTGTTCATCTCGAACCTGACGCGCAATCAGCTCGTGGCGGCGGCACTCACGTTCAGCGCGCTGCTCATGCTGTTGCTGGTCAACTGGGTCGGCGACTCGTCGGGTCCCATCGTGCGAGCTGTCGTGTCGGGGCTGTCGGTGTTCCAGCACTTCGAGGACTTCTCGCGGGGCGTCATCGACACCCAGCACGTCGTCTACTACCTGAGTTTCATCGGCTTCGGCCTGTTTCTCGCGGCGCGGTCGGTCGATGCCGATCGCTGGCGCGGGTAGGGGCGAGTCATGTCCGGAGGCAATGAGACATCCATGAAACGTGCGTTCGATGCACTCGGCTGGGTCGGCGTGCTGCTGGTCGTGGCGGCCGTCCTCATCCGCTTCGTCCGACCCGAGTTGGAGACCTGGTGGTGGCGACTGGCAATGGGCGGCCTCGTCGTCGTCCTCCTCTACCTCGGCACGCAGTGGCGCGAGTTCCTGGCGCTGTGGACGCAGCGGTCCGCCCGCGCGGGTGCGCTGTCGTCGGCGAGCGTGCTGCTGCTGCTCGGCATCCTCATCGGCATCAACTACATCGCGACTCGCCAGCACAAGCGGTGGGACTTCACGGCGGGCGGACAGTTCACCCTGTCGGATCAGACCCGCCGCGTGCTCACGGAGCTGAAGGCCCCGGTGAACGTCAAGGTGTTCGCCCGCGACACGGAGTTCCAGCGGTTCCGCGACCGCTTCGACGGCTACACGTACGTGTCCGACAAGGTGCAGGTCGAGTACGTCGACCCCGACAAGCAGCCGGGCGTTGCGCGGCAGTGGGAGATTCAGCAGTACGGCACGATCGCCGTCGAGCATGCCGGCCGCATCGAGCGCCTCACCACGGACAGCGAGCAGGACATCACCAACGCCATCGTGCGCGCGGTCGAGGGCGGTGAGAAGAAGGTCTACTTCATCCAGGGACACGGCGAGCGCGAGACGACCAGCGCCGACGAGCGGACCGGGTACAACGCCATGGCTGCGGCTCTGGCGCGTGACAACTTCTCGGTCGAAGGCCTCGTGCTCGCGCAACAGGCCGACGTCCCCGGAGACGCGTCGGTCGTCGTGATCGCCGGCCCGACGACCGACTACCTCGAGCCGGAACTCGCGATGCTTCGCACCTACCTCGATGGCGGGGGCAAGCTGATCATGCTGCTCGACCCTCCGGGCAACGCCAACGCGCAGCCCCTGACAGGCCTGGTCGCCCTGGCGCGCGACTGGGGCATCGACGTCGGCAACAACGTCGTCGTGGACGTCAGCGGGGTCGGACAGTTGCTCGGCGCCGGGCCCTCCGTGCCGGTCGTGGCCACGTATCCCGAGCACCCGATCACCGACAACTTCGGGCTGCTGACGGCCTTTCCGCTCGCGCGGTCGGTGAGTCCCGCCACGGACGGGCCGCCGGGGCGCACGGCGCGCTCGATCGCCGAGACGAGCGAGCGCTCGTGGGCCGACACCGATCTGCCCGCCGTCTTCGAGGGCCGCCCGGTCGCGCGCGACGAGGCCTCGGGTGACATCGGTGGACCCATCTCACTCGCGGCGGCTGTTGGCGTGGACACGCCGGCGCCAGCGCCGGCCGAGGACGCGAAGGGTGCCGACGACGAGGACGGCCCGGACGCGGACGTGGCGCCACGACCGCAGACGCGCGTCGTCGTGTTCGGCGACTCCGACTTCGTCAGCAACTCGATGCTCGGCACGCAGGGCAACCTCGACCTCTTCCTGAACGCCGCCAACTGGGCAGCCCAGCAGGAGAACCTGATCGCGATCCGGCCGCGCAATCCCGAGGACCGGCGCGTGACGATGACGCAGGATCAGCAGGCCAGGGTGGGCTACCTCTCTGCCCTCATGCTTCCCGTCGCCATCCTCGGGCTTGGCGTGTTCACCTGGTATCGGAGACGGGGATGAACCGCGGCCGCTCCACCCTGCTCCTGTTGCTCGTCGCGCTCGGGCTCGGCGCCTACATCTACTTCGTCGAGATGAAGCGCGGCCCATCCGACACGGCGGCGCCGGCCGACCGCGTCTTCGCAGAGCTTGATGCAGGCGCGATCTCGGAGCTGACGCTGCGTGCCGCGAACGGCGACGAGACGACCGTGCAGCGTGATGGCGCGGGCTGGCGTATGACCGCGCCGGTGGCGACGAAGGCGGACGCCACCGAAGTGTCCGGCGTCACGAGCAACCTCGCGTCGCTCGACCTGTCGCGCGTCATCGACGAGGCGCCCGCCGACCTTGGGGTGTTCGGACTCGACGCGCCCCGCATCGCGGTGAGCTTCACGACAGACACCGGAACCCAGCGTCTGCTCGTCGGCGGACGCACCGCCACCGGAGGGGATCTCTACGCCAAGCTCGACTCGTCGCCGCGCGTGTTCATGATTCCCAGCTGGCTGGAGACGTCGCTCGACCGCACGACCTTCCAGCTGCGCGACAAGGCTGTCGCCTCGTTCGATCGGACACGGGTCGATTCGCTCTCGATCATCGGCACGCCGGGCACCATCGAACTCGTGAAGCAGGGCGAGCAATGGACGATTCGGCAGCCCATCAGTGCACGGGCCGATGCCGGGGCAGTGGATACGCTGCTGAGTCGTCTCTCGTCCGGACAGATTCAGGCCGTCGTGGCCGATGAGCCGGCCACACTCGACGTCTACGGGCTGGCGCCGCCACGCACCACCGTGACGGCCGCGGCCGGAGACGAGGTGCTGGCACAGGTGCTGGTCGGGTCGCCGAGCGGCGACACCGCGGTGCACATGAAGGACGAGGCTCGTCCTGTGGTGTTCACCGTGGACGCGTCGCTGGCCGCAGACCTCGAGCGGGCCGTGGGTTCGTACCGCAACAAGACCCTCGTCTCGGGTGCCGCGTCGGCGAAGCAGGTGACGCTGGTGCGCGGAGGCACGACGCAGGCCTTCGACCGCACGCCCGCAGGTGAGGGTGGAGGCGCTGCACCGTCGTGGTCGCACACCGGCGCAGAATCCCCCGTTGCGCCCGACCAGATCGCCGAGTTCATGTCGCGGCTGCAGACGCTGCGCGCCGAGTCGTGGGAAACACGCGTACCCGCCGGTGCGGTGGACGTCGCAACGATCACCGTGGTCTCGGAGGCCGATGTCACAGAAGTCGTTCGGCTGGTGAAGTCCGGCGAGTCGGTCTTCGCAGTGCGCACCGACGAACCGGGTGCGGCCCGACTGGCCGTCTCCAGCGTGGACGATCTGTTCCGCGTCCTCGACGCGCCCGACGACTGATGCGGCGGGTCGGCCGGTGGTGGTCGGCCGCCCGTGCTGTCGCTCTGACAATGGCCGCGTGGCCAGCGACGCGTCTCTTCAGTCCAACAGGCGGTCGACGGCCGCGCGCACGTCTCCGACGGCGGCGATGATCCCGCCACCCTGCGCGAGGTCCGGCCGTCCGCCGGCTTTCCCTCCGAAGTCGGAGGCAATGGCTCTGGCGATCTGACCCGCATCGCGAGTGGTCAGGTCGCTGCTGCGCGCCACGACGAGCGCCTGCGGGGGCGGGCCTCCGAGCAGGATCACGAGCCGACCGGGGACGTCGACGAGGGCTGACGCCGTTCGTCGCAGTGACGCGGGATCGGCGTCGGGCTGCGACGCGACCAGGACGTCACACCCCTGCACCGGCTCGAAGGATCGGGCCAGTTCCTGCGCCTCGTATGCGGCCAGCCGCACGAGCGCGGCGTCGTGCTCACGACGCAGGTCTCGCGCAACGTCCTGCACCCGGGCAATGGCGTCCGGAACCTCCGGCATCCCTACCGACAACTGGCGGGCCGCCGCTTCGAGCGTGCGGCGCACTTGGCCGTGGAGGGCGACGGCCCGCGCACCGCAGACGAAGGTCACACGCGCCCCACCCTTGAAGCGCTCGACACCGCGGGCCAGGATCGCGCCGATCTCACCGGTGCGACGCACGTGGGTGCCCCCGCACGCCGACAGGTCGTGTCCCTCGATCTCGACGAGGCGCACGAGGCCACTGCGCCCCGTCGCACGGCGAAGAGGCAGCGTGGCCGCATCCGCGGCATCCACGTACCGCGTCAGCACGGGCCGGTCGTCGCACACGACCGCGTTGGCGTGGCGTTCAGCCGCCGCCAGCGTGTCCTCGCCGATGTCGCGATCGAGGTCGAGGGTGCAGAGGTCACGGCCAAGGTGCACGCTGCGCGTCTCGGCACCGCACATTACGGCGAACGAGGCCGACAGCACATGCTGGCCGGTGTGCTGTTGACGATGGTCCGCGCGCCGACCGCGTTCGACGGTACCCACCACCGCGGTGCCCGACGTCAGTTCGCCCTCCAGCACATGCCACACGACGCCGTCATCGTCGTGCACGTCGACCACAGGGACCGCGGCGCCTCCGCTGGCGGGCGTCAGCGTACCGGTATCGTGCAGTTGCCCGCCGGATGTCGGATAGAACGCGGACGAGGCGAGCGAGACCTCACACCGCCCCTGCTGATGCCGGACGTCCGTCACGGACGACTCGAACGTCAGGAGGTACGCGTCGTCGTAGTAAAGACGAGTGGCAGAGGGGGTGGTCATGCGGTGATCATGCCGCAGATCGCGCAGGCCCCACCGCAGTCGCCTCCGCTCACGGCTGGGGGGCGAAGAACAGCAGATGCTGCCACGGCAGCGAGTCGACACGCCGGTCGAGCCGATACCCCTCCGCGCCGAACTCCGCCGTCGCTTCGGCGACGGTCATCTTGTGCTCGAACCGAATGGGCACGGCAGGGTCTTCCTTGCGGTACTCGAGGAGGGCGATTCGACCCTTCGGCGACAGGGCGGTCTTCATGCGCCGCAAGAGGATCTGTGGCTGCGAGAGTTCGTGGTAGACGTCCACCATGAGGATGAGGTCGACGGTGCCGGTGGGCAGGCGCGCGTCGTCTTCGGTGCTGCGTACCAGCTCCACGTTCGTGAGGCCGAGGCGCGCGATTCTCGCGCCCAGCATTTCCAGCATCTCGGGCTGGATGTCGACGGCGAGTACCCTGCCCGACGGGCCGACCTCCTTCGCCAGCCGCTCGGTGTAGTAACCGGAGCCGGCCCCGAAGTCGACGACCACCATCCCCGGCCTGAGGTCGAGCAGTGCGACGGCGCTCGTGGTGTTCTCTTCGCGATCGCGTTCGGCCCGGTCGAGCCAGGGCGCGCCGCGATGGCTCATGACGTCCGCGAACCGGCGGCCCGTGACGGGATGGGTGCCCGACGTCTGGGCATGGCCCGCCCACGTGAGGGCGACGGGCACGATGAGGAGCGCGAGGAGACTGAGGCGGTGGTGTGACGAGATGACCATGACTGTAGGACGCGCGGACGAGGCGGCAGGGCCGAGGCGGACGGCTCGGAGAGCCGTCCCTACCTTACCCCTGGAGAGGGAGCACGAAGTGGTACGCCGTGATGTCCATCCGCTTGCGCAGGTAGAAGCGGTGGGCGCCATGTCGCTGTACGCCGGAGTCGAGTTCGAGTGACGCGCACCCGAGCGCACGAGCGCGGACGACGAGCCAGTCGAAGAGTGCGTGGCCGTAGCCCTGCGACCGTGCTTCTTCGTCGGTCACGAGGTCGTCCACGTACAGCACACGCCCGCGCACGAGTTGCTCGAGCACACGGAACCCGGCCACGGCGTGCACGACTTCGCCCTTCTCGAGGACCGCGAGGTGATAGCCGTCGGCCTGTTGCCGCTTGACGCGGCCCAGGTAGGTGTCCTCGTCGAGGTGTGTGCGCAGCTGGCGCATCACGGAAAACGTGCGCGCAATCTGTTCGTCACTCGTGGCCAGTTCGATCGTCATCGTGTGGGGTCCTCGGCGCCAGCCTCCGCGAAACCGCGCGCGCGCAGGGTACAGCTGTCGCAGCGTCCGCACGGCGTCCCGTCGGCCGCGGGGTCATAGCACGACAGGGTCAGCCCGTAGTCGAGGCCCAGCGACAGCCCCCTGCGGACGATATCGGCCTTGGTCATCTCGACCAGCGGGGCGTGCACCGTGAAGTGTGCGCCCTCGACGCCCACTTTCGTGGCCAGGCCCGCGAGTCGCTCGAACGCCCGGACGAACTCGGGCCGGCAATCTGGATAGCCGGAGTAGTCGAGCGCGTTCACACCGATGAACACGTCGGCGGCGCCAATCGACTCTGCCCACGCCAGCGCGAGCGACAGGAAGATCGTGTTGCGGGCGGGCACGTAGGTGGACGGAATCTGGCCGGTGTCGACGTCGCGATCCTTGGGCACGTCGCCGGCGCCTGTCAGCGCGGAGCGCGCGATTGCGCGCAGGTCGAGGTCGATCTCGACGTGACGCCGCACGCCCAGCGCGGCGGCCACGCGACGCGCCGCCTCGATCTCGGCGCTGTGCGTTTGTCCGTAGCGCACGGTGAGAGCGTAGAGTTCGAACCCCAGCGCCCGTGCGATGGCCCCAGCGGTGTACGAGTCGAGTCCCCCGCTGAGCAGGACGATGGCTGGAGGCAGAGAAGTCATACGCGTCGGGCGAGCGGGTGCCAGATGTACTTGTGCTGCTGCAGCTGCAGCCGCACGGGCAGCCGGTCTGCGAGAATCCAGGCGGCGAGGTCGGCGGGCGGCAGCTCGTTGAAGGCCGGCGAGAACTGGACGGCCCGGCAGCACCGCGACAGATCGTAACGCGCCACGACGTCCTTCGCGTACTCGTAATCACGACGTGACGCGATGACGAACTTCACCTCGTCGGTCGCACGCAGTTGATCGAGGTTGGGCCAGTGCATCTTCGAGGCTTCTCCCGAATCGGGGCACTTGACGTCCACGATGCGGTGCACCCCTTCGGGCACCTGATCGATCGACCGATGGCCGCCGGTTTCGAGCAGAACGGTATACCCTGCGTCGAGCAGGCGCTGCATGAGCGGAATGGCCGCGGGCTGCAGCAGGGGCTCGCCTCCGGTCAGCTCCACGAGTGGCAGGCCGGCCTCCCGGACGGCGGTCAGCACGTCGTCCACGGGCGTCTTGCGGCCCTCGTGAAACGCATACGGGCTGTCGCACCAGCGGCAGCGCAGATCGCAGGCCGTGAGGCGGACGAACGTGCAGGGCTCGCCGGCGAACGTGGACTCACCCTGGACGGAGGCATAGATCTCGTTCACCGTCAGGGTGGGCGTACTCACCCCTGGATTGTAGCAATGCCATCGGAATCGCCGTGGGTGGCCATCGGCACGTCGGGCTGGCACTATCCGCGCGGACGCGGCGCGTGGACGGGCGTGGTCTACCCGCAACCGGGGCGCGGACGGCGCATCGACGAGCTGGCGTGGTATGCCGAGCGCTTCAGAACGGTCGAGGTGAACGTGTCGTTCTACCGGCCGTTGACACAGGCCATGACGCGCGCATGGACACAGCGGACGCCGCCGGGCTTCGAGTTCGCGGTCAAGCTGCATCAGCAGTTCACGCATGCCCGCGGCGTCGGTCCAGGCCACGACGGCCCGGTCGTGCCGCTCGTCACGGCAGACGACGTCGCCGCCTTCCGCGACACGCTGGCTCCGCTGCGCGACACTGGACGCCTCGGGCCACTCCTGGCGCAGTTCCCGCCGAGCTTTCGCGCAGCGGACGATACCGAAGCCTACGTCGCGTGGCTGCTCGAGGCGCTGCGAGGACATCGCGTGGCGGTGGAGTTGCGGCATCGGTCGTGGAGCGACCGGCGCCGCGACGTGCTGCGCCTCCTTGACGAGGCCCATGCCGCGTGGACGCTCATCGACGAGCCCAGGTTCTCGTCGTCCATCTTCCAGAGCACCTCGGTGGCACTGGACGAACTCGCCCTCCGCCCCTGGACCTACATCCGGCTGCACGGCCGGAACGCAGCCACCTGGTGGAATCCGCCGGAGCCGGAGGACCGCTACAACTACCTGTACACCGAAGAGGAACTGACGCCGTTCGCGGAGATCGCCGAGGCGGCCAGGGCCCTGGGACGCAAGCTGTATCTCTATGCCAACAACCACTTCGGCGGGAACGCCGTCGCGAACGCCTCGCAACTGCGCGCGCGAATCGACGATCCGGTGGCGGCGCCGTTCCCCCGGACGCTCGTCGAGCGCTTCCCCGGCATCGAGAACGTCGTCGCGACCGAGCCGGCAGAGACGCTGTTCTGAGAGCCGCCCCTGATGCACACCAGATGTCCGGCACCGACATGGCCCAGGAGGCAGCCCCCAGGCCTTCACGCGCACGCCCGTTTGCTATACTGGCGCCCTCCTGTTCGGCGTTCGATCGTCAGCGTCGCCGTGATCGCGAACGTCCTCGGGAAGCGCTACCGTGCTCGACATCCTCCACAGCTTGACGACTGCGCGCCTGCCTCGCCTGCCCCTGTTCGTTCTCCTGGTCACCGTCGTGGCCGTGCAGGGCCGGGTGCACGGGCAAGCGACCCCGCCGCACACGCTGTATTTCGCTGAAGGCGCCACCGGGTTCTTCACCACGTCCATCGATCTGATCAATCCGAGCGCGTCCGACACCGCGACCGCGACGATGACGTTCGTCGGCGACAGTGGGCCGGTCGGTACCAGGACGATCACGCTTGGGCCCGGCACGAGCCAGTCGATCTCGCTCGATGCGGAGGTCGGGACCGCCGGCGGCTACGGCACCATCGTCGAGTCGGACATCGAACTGGCCGGCGAGCGGCGCATGTCGTGGGGCGAAGGTGGCTACGGCAGTTCGCTCGAGCGCGGCGTGCGGCAGGCCTCGGCGACGTGGTATTTCGCCGAAGGCTCCACCACTCTCTTCGACCTGTACTACCTGCTGCTCAATCCCGGCACGACGGCGGCCGACGTCACGATCCGGTTCCTGCGCGACGATGGACCGCCGATCACCAGGACCGCACGGGTTGCGCCGCGCAGCCGTACCACGGTGCGAATTCTCGATTTCTCCGATCCCGAGCTTCAGGCGGCAAGCTTCGGCGCGGTGCTCACGTCGACCGTCCCCATCGTCGCCGAACAGGCGATGTATCAGTCGTCGCAGACGCAGTACTTTGGCGCCGGTGCGGCGAGTGCGGCCACCCCGACGCTCGCCACGACCGTGCACTTCGCCGAGGGCGCCACGGGCCCGTTCTTCGACGAGTTCCTGCTGCTCATCAATCCCTCGCCAGCGGCTGCGGCGACCGCCACGATCCTCTATCGCCTGCCTGACGGCACGACCCTCTTGAAGGCGTATGCCATCGAGCCGGAGCGGCGACTGACGGTGTGGCTCAACCAGGAGGCCCGGTCAGATCCCGCGCTCGCCGCACTGGCGTCGACCGCGGTCGCCGTCACGGTGACGAGTGACATCCCGATTGCCGTCACCCGCAAGATGTATTGGCCGACCCCGCAGGCGCCTGACGGCTGGGGCGAAGCGAGCGATGCCGCGGGCTTCACGACCACGACGCTCGAGGCATACATCGCCAGGGCGATCGTCGGCGGCACCGACCAGGCGGAGACGTACGTCCTCATCGCCAACACGTCGGCCGACGCCGGCCAGATCCAGATCACGCTGACACCGGCCGCCGGCGCGCCGGTCGTCCGGACGTATCCGATCGCCGGCAACGCGCGGCTGACCGTCGATCTCGCCTGGTTCGGCATTGTCGATCAGCCGTGCCGCGTCGTGATCGAAAGCCTCGCGAGCCCCCAGTCGGTCCCGATCGTCGTCGAGGTTGCGGAGTACACGTCGCCCGGCGGGACGTTCTGGGCGGCAGGCAGCGCGAGTGCGGCGAGTGTGCCCGCGACACCGCCTGGCACCGGCGCGCCGACGTTCACCAGTGCCACGTCGACCACGTTCACGGTCGGCAGTGCCGGCACGTTCACGGTGACGACCGACGGGACGCCCACGGCGGCGATCACGGTTGCCGGGGCGCTGCCCCCGGGCGTGACCTTCGTCGACCATGGTGACGGCACCGGCACCTTGAGCGGGACGCCGGCGGCCGATACCGGCGGCGTCGCCGTCCTCACCTTCACGGCGGCGAATGGCGTCCTGCCGAACGCCGAGCAAGCCTTTACGCTGACCGTCCACCAGGCGCCGGCAATCGCGAGCGCCGCCACCGCGACGTTTTCGGTAGGCACGGCCGGGGCGTTCACCGTCACCACGAGCGGCGTCCCAGCCCCCGCCCTGATCCAGGAGGGGAGCCTGCCGACCGGGGTGACCTTCACCGACAACGGCAACGGCACCGGCACGCTGGCGGGCACGCCGGCAGCCGGCACCGCCGGTAGCTATGCGCTCACCTTCACCGCCACGAATGTCGTCGGCACGAGCGCGGCTCAAGCGTTCGTGCTCACGGTGACCCAGCCGTCGCCGACGCTGACGAGCGTCGCGCCGAATCAGGGCAGTCAGGGCAGCACGGTAGCGGTCACGCTGACGGGCACCGATTTCGTGGCAGGCGCGACGACCGTAGCCGTCGGCGGGAGCGGCGTGACGGTCACCGACGTCGTCGTGAGCAGCCTGACGGCGCTGACCGCCACCTTCGTGATCGATCAGAGCGCGCCCGAGGGGTTCCGCACCGTCACGGTCACGACGGCCGGCGGGACCAGCGGACCGCGGTTCTTCACGGTCAGCCTGCCGGCGCCTGGCGTGCCGACGCTGACCAGCATTACGCCGAATTCAGGAACCCAGGGCACGACGGTGGCGGTCACGCTGACCGGCACCGACTTCGTCATGGACGCCACGACAGTGGCCGTGAGCGGCGGCGACGTGACGGTTACCAACGTCGTCGTCCGCAGCCCGATGTCGCTGACCGCTGACCTGGTGCTCGGCGCGGCCGCAGTCGGTCCCCGATCCGTGACGGTCACGACGACCGCCGGGACGAGCGGTCCGCAAGACTTCACGGTCGTCGTGCCTGCGCCCCCGACGCTGACGAGCATCGCGCCGAATCACGGCATCCAGGGCACGACGGTCGCGGTCACGCTGACGGGCGCCGATTTCGTCGTTGGGGCCACGACGGTGACCGTCGGTGGCAGCGGCGTGACGGTCGCCGACGTCGTGGTGAGCAGCGGGACGTCGCTCACCGCCAACTTCGTGCTCGATCCGATCGCCGCTGTCGGGCCCCGCCCGGTGACGGTGACGACCGCCACCGGGACCAGCACACCGCGAGGCTTCGCAATCGATCTGGCGCCGCCGACACTGACGGGCGTCTCACCGAACCAGGGCACGCCGGGCAACACGGTGGCGGTCACATTGAGCGGCACGAACTTCGTCGGCGGCGCCACGACGGTGAGCGTCGGCGGTGCCGATGTCACGGTCACCAACGTGATCGTGGGGAGCCCGACATCGCTGACGGCGAGCTTCGTGCTCGATCCCGCCGCCGCTGCTGGTGCCCGCGCGGTGACGGTCACGACGGCCGGTGGGACGAGCGGCGCGCAACCCTTCACGGTCAATGCGCCGCCAGCTCCGACCTTGACGGGCGTGTCGCCGGACAGTGGCCTTCGTGGCGAGACGATCGCAGTCACGCTGACGGGTACCAACTTCATCGCCGGTGCCACGACAGTGGCCGTGGCCGGCGGCGGCGTGACGGTCACCAACGTCGTCGTCGGCAGCAGCACGTCGCTGAGCGCCACCTTCGTGCTCGATTTGGCCGCAGACGGGCCCCGCTCGGTCACGGTCACGACGGCCGGCGGGACCAGCGGACCGCAACCCTTCACGATTCGGCTGCCGTCTTCCGGTATCCGGGTGTTCGCCCCTACGGACGGACCGCAAACCTTCACGGTGCCGGCCGGTGTCGTCAGCGTCCTGATCGAGACCGTCGGGGCAAGAGGCGGCGGCAGCAACGGGGCCAACGCCGGACGGGCGGTCGCGAGAGTCTCGGTCGTGCCGGGCACGTTGCTGACCGTTCGCGTGGGCGGCGCAGGCCAGGCGGACGGCGCCGGCGGGTTCAATGGCGGCGGTGGATCCACGGGAACCGGCGGCAGCGGCGGCGGCGGCGCCACCAGCGTGCACGATGGCGCCACCCCGCTCGTGATCGCAGGCGGCGGCGGGGGCGGCGGCGTTCCGTCGACCGGCGGCGGCGGCCGCGGAGGACTCGGCGGGGGGCTCACCGCGGGTGACGCATCGACCGTCATCGCCGGGGGCCGCCCGGGCCGCGGGGGCGGCCAGCTCACGGGCGGCGCCGGAGGTGCCGCCGGCGGCAGCGCCACGGCCACTGACGGCACCGCGGGCACGGCGGGCATGGGAGGAACGGGGGGCAGCGACCAGCCAGGCGTGCTAGGCGGCGGTGGTGGCGGCGGTGGCTACTTCGGGGGCGGCGGAGGGGGCGGGGGCACTCCCGGCACTGGGGGTGGCGGCGGCGGGTCGTCGTTCACCGCGCCAGGCGCGACCGAGGTCTTACATCAGCGAGGGTCCAGCTTCGGTGCGTCAGTCGTCATTTCCTGGTGATCGCGTTACGGGCCACTGCTTCGCCGGGAACTCAGCCACGTCCGTCTGAATCACGTCGTCGAGTGTCAGCCGGTCCTGCTCCAGCAGCAGGCCGACCGAAGGTGCAGCGGGAGCGAGCCAACGGAGGCGTACGGAGGAAACGGGTGCACAACGAAGCAGCGGAGTCCTCTGCTGGCCCCTTCCGCGTCTCCGCGCCTTCGCGTGATCCCCTGGCTCTCTGCGCGCCCTCCGCGCCTCCGCGTGATCCCTTGACCCCTTCCGCGTTCTCCCTGTCTGGACACCACGATTCACCGACGCTCCACGCCCCCAGTCAACGGAGGCGACGGAGGGAACGGGTGCACAACGGAGCAGCGGAGCAGCGGAGGTGCTCTGTTGCTCAGTTTCTCTGTGTGCACCCGTTACCTCCGTGATCTCTGTTCCCGGTTGTCCGACCGCAGGTGCAGCGGTGCGTGCCGGCGGAGGCAGACGGAAGCGTACGGAGGAAAGGGTGCACAACGAAGCAGCGGAGCCGCGGAGGTGCTCTGCCGCTCAGTTTCTCTGTGTGAACCCGTTCGGCTACTGCCCGACCCGCCACGCCCGCCGCGGATTGGCCGGACCGATCACGGGCGACCGCCCGGCGCGCGATGCGTCGAGCGTGCATCGGCGTGCGGCGGCAACTGCGCCGCCAGCCGGCGGATGAAGCGGATGCGCTCGCCGAGAGGCACGTAGCGGGTCTCGTCGACACCCCCCGGCGCCGCGGCGTTGTGGCGCGCGAGCTTCTGAACCGCCGTCACGAGGGCCTGCGCCGTGAGGCCCAGCCGATGGAGCGCCAGCACGGCGAGGCCGCCGCAGTGCAGTTCCAGCTCCTGCTGCCGGCGCGTGTCACCCTGCCGCCGTGCGTCGTCGTACTCGCGCCAGAGCAGATCGTGGCCGAGTTCGTGTGCCACGACGGCCCGCAGTTCCTCGACATCGAGCAGATCGACCGCGTCACGCGACAGCAGCAGGACACTGCGGGCGTGCAACCCGGTCCACGCTGCCCCTCCCGCGGCGAACATCCGGATCACCAGGTCGGTGTCGCGCTCGTGGAGGGCCAGCACCGGTTGGAGGGCCGCGAGCTTCCGCGCCTGGTGCACGTCTGGCGTGACGGCTCCCTGGTCGGGCAACAGGGCGAGGGCGCGCGCGCGCACGGCGGCTGACGGCGCCGGCCAGCGCTGCAGGCGCAGGCGGATCGCGAGGTCGAGTGCCGTCCCCGCCGACAAGTCGCTCAACACCTTCTCGACGGCGGGATGCGACGTTGCAGCCGCGCCGTCCTGAGCCTCGGCAGCATCGGGCAGATCGAGCAACGCCGCCACCGCCAACAGGCAGATGATTCGGTTCGCCATCGCGCCCTCCCGCTCGCCCGGGCAGCGCAGGGCCCGTGTCACTCGAACCGTGTCCCGGCTGCGGTGGCACAGGCGCTTCCGACGAGGACGTCGTTGACATCGAGAATCTCGACGACCGATCGAGTGGCGAAGGTATCGCCGTCTGCTCCAAGCTCCACTTCCCCCGTGACCTTCTGCGTGCCGAGGAAGAGGCCGCTCGCGTCGTACCGGTTGTAGGTGAAACCGAACGAGTACAACTGCCAGCCGTGCAGGCGCTGCCAGATTCCATGCCCGGGACTCCGGAGGGCTGGACTCGAACCGGGACCAATCCCGTATTCCGCCATCGTGCCGCCCTGATGGAACGTGAAGAGGCCGGCAAGAGAGGGGAACGGATTACCCGTCTGGCAATTGTGCGGCGTGACAACCGTTCGCCAGGTGCCCTGAATCGTTCGTTCGTTGACGGCCCCCTTGACGGGCGGGCCGGGGATCCGTGGCGGCTGCGCGGAAACGACAGGCATCGCTGCCGTCAGAAGTGAAATCACCGCAAGCGCAACGCCCCTGCTGTATCTCTCGAGCTTCATTGCTGCCCCCTCATCCTGGGCACAGCCGGCTACCTCGCACCCGAGCAGGTCAAGGGCGAGCCGGTCGACCCGCGGACGGATCTGTTCGCGCTGGGGTCCATCGTCTTCGAGCTGATGACGGGGCAGCGTGCGTTCGCGCGCGAGCACACGGTCGACACCCTCCATGCCATCGTCCACGACGATCCGCCCGATCTGCTGCCCCCCGGCAGCCCGCTGGCCGCGATCGTGAAGCGCCTGCTCGCCAAGGCGCCGGAGGACAGGTTCCAGTCTGCGGCGGATCTGTTGTGGGCCTTGCAGCAGATCGGGTCGGCCGAACCGCAAGCAGTATCGCCGCGGTCGACAGGGGGCGGCCGCCGGTTCTTCGGCACGGAGCGAGGGTGGGCCATCGCCGGGGTCGCAAGCGTGGCGGTGGTGGCGGCAGTCCTGGGGTGGTGGCTGCAAGCACGCGCACAACCTCCGCCCGTCGTGCCTGATCTCACGCAGTTCACGTGGTCCCTTCCAGCTGGCACTGAACTCGATTCCGCACCCGTCGTCTCCCCGGTCGGTCGCCGGATCGCGTTCACGGCCATCAGCGGCGGCTCACCGTCGCGCTTGTTCGTGCGATCGCTCGATTCGCTCGAGGCCACAGCCGTGGCAGGTACCGATGGGGCCAAGCAGCCGTTCTGGTCGCCCGACGGTACGTCGATCGGGTTCTTTGCGCTCGGCAAGCTGATGAAAGTGGCGCTCACGGACGGGGTCGCGGTTGTCGTCTGCGATGCGCCTGACGGGAAGGGCGGAGCGTGGAGCCCCGACGGGACGATCGTGTTCGGCCCCAACCTGATCTTCGAAGGACTCGTCAAGGTGTCCGCGAACGGCGGAGACGTCGAGCCGGCAACATTGCTCGATCTCGACCGCGGTGAGAATTCGCATCGATGGCCCGTGTTCCTGCCGGACGGCGTCCATTTCCTCTATTTCGTGAGAGCCAGCGTCGACGAGCGGCGCGGCGTGTATGTCGCACGGATCGACCGGCCTGCGTCGAAACCGGGCGCACCAATCTTCAGCTCGGAATCTGAGGCGACGTTCGTCCCGACCTCGGGTCGAGAGCGGGGGATGCTGCTCTCGGCCGCCGACGGGCAACTGCACGCACGGCTCTTCGACGCCGCGACGCTCGAACTCCTCGGGGATCCGCGCACGCTGCCGGTGGCCGTGGGCGCCAATACTCCTTCGCACCCGGTGATGTTGAGTGCGTCGGCAGACCTTCTTGCCACGGTCGAGATGCAGGCGCCGTACGGCGTGCAGCTTGGTTCTGTCGCCAGAGATGGAACCGGCGTTCACCTTTCCGCTCGTCAGCCGCAGAACTGGCCCCGGCTGTCCCCGGACGGAAGGCGCCTGGCCCGGCAGATCGTCGATGCGGTGCGCGGCAATCCCGATGTCTGGGTCGAGGACCTCGAGGACGGCAGCCTGACGCGCGTCACGACAGACACCGGTCTCACCGGACAGTCGGTGGCTGGCCTACGTGTCCGAGGAGAATGGACGGGCTGAGGTGTTCGTCCGGGCGATGTCGGGCCCCGCGAGGCGCTTCGTGGCGTCCAACAATGGTGGCAGCCAACCTGTCTGGCGACGAGATGGACGCGAACTCTTCTATGTCGATCTCGACGGGCGCCTTCGTGGACGTTCCGTTGGACGTGCAGAGCCGATACTCGGAGCAGCCGTGCTGCTGAGCGTGCCGCTCATCGGGTCGGGACACTGGGGCACGCACTACGACGTGTCGCCCGACGGTCAACGCGTGTACTTCATCGACCGGACGCCGCCGCCCAGGCCGCGCGATATCAACGTCGCGATCGGCTGGCGGGCGTTGCTCCAGTAGCTGCCGACCGACGGATCGCCACGCGTCCTCGAGTTGCCGACAGGCAGGTCTGTCACGATCGTGTGCGACCTGAAGGCCCATGCCTTCGTCGATCGCGACCCGGGTCGCGCAGATCCTCCGCGAGGCCGACATCCCAATCTTCGCCATGTCATGACAATGTCTGGCGCGTCATGCTACGCTGGTGCAGTCCAGGGAGTAATGATGGCAACGACGACTACGCGCAGCGAGAAGCTCGACCTCCGGCTGACGCCGGACGCGAAGCGCACGCTCCAAACCGCAGCAGCCGCAGCGAACCGTTCGGTCAGCGACTTCGTGCTCGAGAGTGCGCTCGAGCGCGCCGCCGAAACGCTCCCGGACCGGACCCGTTTCCTGCTCGGCCGGGAACAGTGGGCCGAGTTCCAGGCACTTCTCGACGCCGAGCCGCGCTCGAACCCTCGCCTGGCTGAACTACTTCGTCGGCCGAGCTTCTTCGATCCACCCTCGACATGATCGAGCGGCGGATCGAGAGGTTGACCCGCGCACACGCGGTCGACGGCTTCGACTGCGGCAAGGAGCCACTGAATCGGTTTCTGCAACGGTACGCGCTCCAGAACCAACAGGCCGGCGCGTCACAGACGTACGTGGGACTCGTCGAGAACGAGTTCGTCGGCTACTACACGCTTGCCTTCGGCGCGGTGGAACACGCCGAGGCGCCCGCGCGCATCGGCAAAGGGCTCGCCAGGCATCCCATTCCGCTCATGGTGCTGGCTCGTCTCGCGGTGTCAACCAGATGGCAGGGCCATGGTGTCGGTTCCGCACTCCTCAAGGACGTGGTGCTCCGCACCTTGCAGGCCGCGGAGATTGCGGGGCTTCGCGCCCTCGCCGTGCACGCGAAGGACGATGAGGCGAGGGCCTTCTACGAACGCTACGGGTTCATCCCGGCCCCTACCGACCCCTATCACCTGCTCATGCTGCTCAAGGACATCAAGAAGGATCTGGGGATCGCCTGAGGGACGGCTGCACGGCCGCTCATCTGCACAGAACCAGCCGCGGACTCGGCTCGTCGCCTTCGGTCCCTCTCACGTCAACATGCGCCCATCGCGCGAAGTCGGAGTATCGCCGTCCGGGTCAGCCATTCTGACGCAGGCATGCACGTCTGGTCCCGAGGTGTCACCAAGGCGTGTAAGATGCATGGTCGGCTTCGGAAGCTCCAGACCTATGAACGACACGAGCGAGTACACCATCCCGATCATCGACAGCATCCTGCACCCCACGGATTTCACCGAGGGCAGCCGGGTCGCCTTCTACCACGCACTGAGGGCGGCGCTCCAGGCGAAATCGAAACTCACGCTCCTCCACGTGTCGCCGGGAACGGACTCGGAGTGGGCGGACTTCCCTGGCGTGCGTGAAACCCTCGAGCGCTGGGGATTGCTGCCCCCGGGCAGTCCCCGCTCTGCCGTGCCGCAGCTCGGCATCGATGTCCGCAAAGTCATCGCGTGGCAGAGCGACCCGGTGAAGACCGTGCTTCGCTACCTGGGTGACCATTCCGCCGACCTCATCGTCCTGGCCACGCACCAGCACGAGGGCCGCGCACACTGGTTGCGACATTCGGTGGCCGAACCGGTCGCCCGCCGGGCGGCTCAGTTGACGTTGTTCATCCCTGGTGGCAGCGCAGGCTTCGTCTCGGCCGAGGATGGCTCGGTGGCATTGGAGCACATCCTCATTCCAGTGGCGGCCAGCCCCCGGCCGCAGCCGGCCCTGGAGGCCGCCGCCCGGTTGGTGGCTCGTTTGAACTGCCCGCGCGGCACGTTCACGCTGCTGCATGTCGGGGATCCGGACAGCATGCCGGCGGTCCGCTGTCCTGACGTGCCAGGCTGGGAGTGGAAGACAACCACGCGCACGGGCGAAGTGATTCAGGGAATCCTGGACACGGCTCAGAACTGCGCCGCGCATCTGATCGTGATGGCCACCGACGGTCGCAACGGGTTTCTCGACGCGCTGCGGGGCAGCCACAGCGAGCGCGTGTTGCGGCACGCGCCCGCGCCAGTGCTCGCCGTGCCGGTCGGTTCGCTCGCCGGAACGTATCTCGGTTGAACGTGACTGGACTGATCGTGCCGCGCCATTGACCGCGCAGTTCGGGTAACTGACGCTGCCTCCGGCGCCGCCCATGCTGCGTGAGGGATTGTCGGCCTCCATTGCCGACACGCGTCGCGCGTCAGACGCAGAACTCGCCGGCCTGAACGACGTGTCCCTTGGCCGGCGCGGGCATGCGCACTGTCAGATGGCGTGAGTCGGCGCGACCATCGCCCCACCCGTTTCGAGCGCTGTGGCGAATTCGTGCGGCAGATCGCTCGATCGAATCGCGGCCGTCGTCGCCTCCAGGTCATACGGCACGCGGCGGAACTCGACGCCAACCTCCGCGCCGGATGTGTCCAGCAGTGCCCAGCACGCGCGCCAATCGCCGTCTTTCGGCTTGCCGACGGACCCGGCGTTCACGAAGAGGACGTCGGCCACGCGCTTCGTATACGGCTTGTGCGTGTGGCCGAACACGATGACGTCGGCGTTCGAGGTCTCGGCCAGCCTGCGGAAGCTCGAGTCGGGACGATCCTCGAACAGGTATTCGTTGATGCGGCGCGGGCTGCCGTGGACGAGGAGCACGCGCTGGCCGTCCGCGTCGAGGCGAATCTCCGGCACCAATGTGCGCAGAAAGGCCTTGTTCTCAGGGGTCGTGTACGCCTTGGTCCACCTGAACGACCGATCGCCGCGTTCGCGCTCGACCGGATCACGGTAGGCACACCCGCAGTCGTCCCGCTCGAATCCCGTGCCGTCGTCGTAGTTGCCCATGATCGTCGGGATGCCCGCCGCACGGATCCGATCGACGACGTCGTTCGGGAACGGCGCATAGCCGACGAGATCACCGAGGCAGATGGTGCGGTCCGGGGCCTGCGCCTCGATGTCACGCAGCACCGCGTCGAGTGCCGCGAGGTTGCCGTGGATGTCGCCGACAATCGCGATCTTCATGGCGTGTCGTTGCGTTCTGAGACCGGCACCGGGGTCAGGTGCAGCAGTTGGGCCCGCAGCAGGCGGCCTGTGCCGGTTTCGTGGCGCGCACGAACGCGCTGACGATCTTCCCGTCGATGTCGTCGGCCAAGGCCGCCGCGTCGAGGCCTTCGGCGGACAGGAACGCTCTGGCATCCGCGACGCTGTACACACGCGTGGGCTCGATGTCGACACCCTCGAAGCCCGCAGCGGTGAGCTTGCCGGCGTACTCGCCGTCCGTGAGGGCGCCCGCGACGCAGCCGGCCCACAGCTCCATGCTCTTGCGAATCGCGTCCGGCATCTCGCCGCGGACGACGACATCCGAGACGGCGAAGCGGCCGCCGGGTTTGAGCACGCGAAACGCCTCGCGGAGGACTCGGTCCTTGTCGCCCGACAGATTGATGACGCAGTTCGAGATGATCACGTCGACGGAGTTGTCGGGCAGCGGAATCTGCTCGATCTCGCCCTCGAGGAACTCGACGTTCGTCAGGCCGGCCTTCTGCTGGTTCTCGCGGGCGAGCGCCAGCATTTCGTCGGTCATGTCGAGACCGTACGCCTTGCCGGTCGGCCCCACGCGTCGAGCCGACAAGAGCACGTCGATGCCGCCGCCCGAACCGAGGTCGAGCACGGTGTCACCCGCCTTCAGCTCCGCGAGCGCCGTCGGATTGCCACAGCCGAGCGAGGCGCGAAGCGCGGCTTCCGGGATCTCGCTGGCCTGCGATTCGTCGTACAGCTTCGACGTGATGGGATCGCAGCAGCTGTCTGTCAGGGCGGCGGACGCGCCGCAACACGCGTTGCCGGCGCCGGCGCGCACGCGCAACGCTGCCTGGCCGTACGTCTCCTTCACGATGTGGCGAACGTCAGTCTCCGTGTCCATGGCCGCACTCCTCACTTGCAGAACGCAACAATCCGGGTGGGTTCGATTGCCTTCGTGCGGGTGCAGCACTCGGCGTAGAGGAAGCCCAACAGATCGGCAAGCGCCCCGGTGTTGGCGCGATAGCGGATGAACGCCTTCTCGCGCTCGGCCACGACGAGGTCGTCGATCTTGAGCTTCTCGAGGTGATGGGAGAGCGTCGATCCGGCGATGCCGGTCTCGGCCTGAATTTCGCCGACCACCAGGCCATCGGGATGCGAGGAGAGCAGCAGCCGCATGATGCGCAACCTCGGCTCGGCGCCGAGCGCGGCGAACATGTCGGCGAAGCGAATGACGTGGGATTCCGCGTCGGGCAATGTCATAACTACATTTCTACAATCATAGAAATAATGCTGTCAAGAGATTTCGGGCCATTTTCAGCGGCGTTCTCTGCTCGAAATCACCGCACGCTGTAACGTATTGAAAATAAAGGACTACAACCACTTGATGGGTGTCAGGGATTCGAACCGCACCACGCCGACGCAGTCGTCGGGATGCCCGTCCCCGCCTACTGCAGCGAGACCCGCTTGAAGCGGTCGGCGACCTTCAGCTTGCGCACCGCGTCCATCCCTTCGATGACTTCTCCGAAGATGACGTACGTGCCGTCCCACTCGGGGCTGGTGCGCAGCGAGATGAACATCTGGCTGTCGGCACTGACCGCGTTGCCCGAATGCGCCATCGACACGGTACCTGCGCGGTGCTTGAGCGTCTTGTCGAACTCGGCCACGCCGATGGTCCTGCCGCTGCCACCGCCCGGGCTGCGCCCCCACCACTCGCGGTACGTCATGTCGCGCGACATCTTGTCGCCCCACTGCACCGCCTGCCCGGGAATGATCCTGTGCACGCGCTGGGCGTTGTAGAAGTTCTTCTTCACGAGGTCGGTGACGTGCGCCACGGTCTTCGGCGCCTTGTCGGCGAAGGTCTGGATGACGATGCGGCCGTGCTCGGTCTCGATGACGATCTTCGGCCCCGTGCCTGCGGGAGCCTTCGACTGCGCCAGCGCGCCCGGCGCCAGCACGACGCACGCGATGGTGGCGAGCAGCGCCGCCACCGGTCTGCGAAGAGCCGGATGGGTCATCCGCTCAGTGTACCGCCTCGCAGCGTCCGGTGGTCCGCGCGACGTGGCCGCAGGTGTTCGAGCTGCACGAGCAGGTTCTCTTCCGTGCACGCCGTGAGGAGCCTGTCACCTTCGAGGTGGCCGTAGTTGTCGTGCACGATCCTGGCCGTCGTCTCGGGGAAAATGCGCCTTCCGGCTGCATGCGGGATGAGACGGTTCGAGGGCCGACAGGCGGCTGTTGGGGTTTACGCCGAGGCCGCGAGGGCCGTCAGCACGACCGGTCCGTCCGCGGTCACGACGATCGTATGCTCGCAGTGCGCTGCCAGGCTGCGGTCACGGGTGCGAATCGTCCAGCCATCGGCGTCCTCGACCGCGTGTCGCGATCCCGCGCTGATGATTGGTTCGACCGTGATGACGAGGCCATCGGTCAGGAGGTCGCGCTGGTGTGGCACGTACCAGTTGGGCACCGGTGGCGGCTCGTGAATGGCCCGGCCCACGCCGTGGCCATCGAGTCCACGTACGACAGCAAAGCCGTGAGCGCGTACCTCCGCGTCGACCGCGCGGCCAATCTCGTTGACGGGGACACCCGGGCGAATCACCTCGAGCCCTCTGCCCAGAGCGGCGGTGACGCACGCGACGAGCCGGGTCGCCAGATCGCCCGGCGCACCCACGACGACGGTACGAGCCGCGTCCGCGACGTACCCCCCGAGGGCTGCCGTGACGTCGAGCTTCACGATGTCACCCGCGCAGAGGCGACGCGGACCGGGGATGCCGTGGACGATCTCGTCGTTCACGCTGATCAGCACGGTGCCGGGAAAACCATACGTCAGCGCAGGGGCCGATGTCGCCCCGTGCGCGCCGAACACGGCAGCCGCCACTCCGTCGAGTTCGGCAGTCGTCACGCCCGGCCGCACCGACGCTTCGAGTGCATCGAGCGTCAAGGCGACGACGCGTCCCACCCGTCGAAGCCCGTCCCAGTCAGCGGTCGTCTCGATGGACATGTCGAATCCTCCTTACAGACCGGACTGCGGCTCGATTGTCATCTCCGTCTTCACCGAATTCGCGATGAAGCACTGATGGTGGGCGTCGCGATGGAGGTCGGCCAGCGTGTCCGCCGCTGGCGCTGCCCCCGCCCACGTCACCGCGGGGCGCAGCACCACACGCGTGATCGCCAGTCGGCCGTCGGCGTCGACGTCCATGGTCCCCGTGGCGCTGTCGTCGTAGCGATCCACCACGAAGCCGTGTCTGGCCGCGATCGACAGGAACCAGAGCATGTGGCAGCTCGACAGCGACGCGACGAAGGCTTCCTCGGGATCGACCGCGGCCGGATCCGACAGCGGCACCCTGACGATGTGCGGCGAGGCCGAGGCCTGAATCGTGGCCCCGCCATCGAAGGTCCAGCGGTGCGCGCGGCTGTAGCGTCCATCCGTGAACGCCGCGTCACCCCTGGTCCACTGCACCGTGGCGTGATGTTGAGCACTCATGAGACTCGAGACTGAAGGCCCTACCTTACCTGAAGTGTCACAGGTACGACATGGTGAATCACGTAACCACCGTAGTCGGCGTTCCTCGTCATCGGCTGCACGCGCCCCAGACTGTCGGTGGCCCTCGACATCAGCGTCACCGTCCCAGGCGCGGGAGGCGTCTGCCAGACATACCGCCAGCGGCGCCACACACCAGGCTGCGCGTCATCGACGAACGACGCGCTGGCCCACGTGGTTCCGCCGTCCGTGCTCACATCGACGCGGGTGATGGCGCCCTCGCTCCACGCGAAACCGGTCACCTCGACCGACGATGCGCGCGCGACTCGCCCGTCGGCCACGGGACGCGCAATCAGCGACTTCACCTCCATGCCGAGCAGCGGACGTTGCTCCGGAAGAACGCCCGACCGATCCCAGTACGTGTAGTCGGTCGTCTGCCAGTAGCCGTCGAACCGTCCATCCGTGACCACGAAGCGCCGCAACCACTTGACCGCGGCCATGCCGTACGCGCCGGGCACGACCAGCCGCAACGGAAACCCGTGAGCCGGCGGCAGGGTCTGGCCGTTCATCGCGTAGGCCACCAGCGCGCCCCGTGTGGCGATCTCCTTCACGCTGAGGCTGCGATGGAAGCTGATGCCACCGGCCGGCTTCGGCGTGCTGCTGACGGGACCCTCGTCGAGCCCGTCCGCGATCACCTGTGCCGCCTCGTTCGTCACACCGGCGCGCTCGAGCAGGCTGTCGAGACGCACGCCGGTCCACTCGGCCGTACTCACGCCGCCCAGCGCCCACTGCACGCCCGACACCTTCGGCGTGAGGAAGAGGCGGCCGTTGCCCGCGCACTCCAGCGTCGCCACGCGGCTGGTGGCGGGCAGCGCACGCAAGGCGTCGAGGCTCATCGACAACGGCGTGCGGACGTCGCCTTCGATCGCCAGCCTCCACGTGTCGGTGTCGACCCGTGGGACGGGATAGTGATTCCTGACGTAATGCTTCTCGATCGGCGTGATGTAGCTGTCGAGACCCGCGAAGTCTGCCTCGAGGTTCTGGGGATTCCCCGACCGGACGATGCGCGAGTCCCCGACCGATCCACCCTGCGATCCGGTCTGCGACGCGGCCACCAGAGACGACGCCGGACCCGCAAGGATGCCGGCCTGCGCCAGCAGGCGGCCGAAGCCGCGACGTGACATGCCTGCATTGAACGTCGTCATGCGCGCGACTCCTTCGTCACGCCGATGCGCGGGCAGGTGCCGGCGAGCACGCAACGCCGGCACATGGGATACACGGGCTTGCAGACGTGCTGCCCCCAGGTGACGAGGTAGAGATTGACGTCAGCCCACCAGCGACGCGGGACGACCTCGTACAGCGCGCGCTCGGTCTGTTCGGGCGTCTTCGTCCGCACCCACCCGACGCGGTTCGCGATGCGATGCACGTGCGTATCGACGCAGATGTTGTCCCTGCTGCGGCACGCCACGATCAGCGTGAGGTTCGCGGTCTTGCGCCCGACACCCGGCAGCGTCAGCAGTTCGTCCATCGTCTCGGGAACCATGCCACCGAACTCGCGGACGATCCGTCGCGAGGCCTCGTGCACGTGAACGGCCTTGGTGCGATAGAAGCTGACGGGGTAGATGAGACGCTCGATACGTGACACCGGCAGACGCGCGAGCGTCTCGGGCGTGCCGGCCACGTCGAAAAGACGTGTCGAGGCGGCCAGGGTCACGGCATCCTTCGTCTGCGCCGACAGCAGCGTCGAGATGAGCACGTGAAACGCGTCTCCCATCAACTCTTCGGCAATCTTCTCGATGGCCGGCAGTTCCATCGTGCTGATCGCGGCGCGCAGCTTCCGCATCGCCGGCACGACCGGCATCGGCGGACGGACGGCCGGCATCAGGCATGAAGCATCAGGCATGAGGCATCAGCCCTGAGGTACGTAGCTGCCGCGAACGGGCGTGAGCGGCGGGCGGCCCTCGATCACTTCGATCACGTTGCGGGCAGCCAGGTTGCACATCGCCGTCCGGGTTTCGACGGTCGCGCTGCCCAGATGGGGCGCGAGCAGGGCGTTCTGGAACTGCAACAGGCCCGGGTGCACCATGGGCTCGAGTTCGTACACGTCGAGCGCCGCGCCGGCGATCGCGCGCCTGTCGAGCGCCTCGACGAGGGCAGCCTCTTCCACGACAGGCCCCCGCGCCATGTTGACCAGGTACGCCGTGGGCTTCATCAGGGCCAGCGTCCGACTGTTCATCATGTGCCGCGTCTCGTTGGACAGCGGCACGTGCAGCGTCACGACGTCGGAGCTGCCCAGCAGCGTGTCGAAGTCCATGCCGGTATACGGCGTGCCATCCGGCCCGGCGAGTTGCTCGTCCGGGCGCCGTGGCGATCGCAGGAACGCGACGCGCATGCCGAAGGCCAGGGCCTTGGCCGCCACGCTCTGTCCGATGCGTCCCATGCCCACGATGCCGAGTTGTTTGCCGACGAGGTCGGTGCCGAGCAGGAACTTCAGCGAGAACCCTTCCCACCGGCCAGCCCGCAGGATGCGTTCACCCTCGCCCAGGCGGCGCGTCACGCCGAGGATCAACGCCCACGTCAACGCGGCGCACGCCTCGTTGAGCACGTCAGGCGTGTTGGTGACCACGACCTTGCGCGCCGCTGCCGCGGCCACATCGACGTTGTTGTAGCCGACCGCGACGTTCGCCGCGATCTTCAGGTCTGGCAGCGCGTCGAGCAGGTCGCCGTCGATGGGGTCGGTGCCCTGTGCGATCAGGCCGGCGCAGCCCTGCGACCGCGCGATCAGTTCGTCGCGCGTCGGACTTCCGGCGCGCTCGAACACGTCGAGGTCGGCATGCCGCGCCAGCATGGCCAGGGTGTCATCGAAGAGGCGGCGGGAAACGAACACGCGCGGCAGCGACATCGACTCAGTGTCCCATCGACTGGCAGTAGCCACAGTGGTTGCAGCGCACCGCGGGTTCGACGATGCAGGCACCGTCCGGTGTCGGCGCGAGTTCGAAGCGCACGTGGCTCACGTGCGTCTTCCATGGGGGGGCCGCGTTGGCGGCGGGCACGCCGTCCTGCTGCAGATGCCTGCTCACCACTTCCCGCACGAGTTGTCGCAGAGCCGCTTCGTCCATCACCCCTCTGTCACGACATCGACGATGCCGATGATGGCAGCGTCGACGGGCGCGCCCTTCCTGCCCAGCGCCTCGCCAGCCGCCTTGCCTTCGACGACGTACAGCACGCGTTCACCAACGCCCGCCCCGGCCGCATCGATGGCCAGCATGGCAGGCGGCTGCGCCGCCCCGGGCAACACGTCCGGCTGCACGAGCAGCAGCTTCGCGCCATGCAGGGACGCGTGCTTCTGGCTCGAGACGACGGTGCCGACGATGGTGCCGATGAGCATGGCTGTTGGACGTCCCGGGGAGGCTTCGTCGGACGCCTCGAGGCATGTCGGACGCCTCGGCGAGGCGTCTCTACCTTACCCTCTCAGAAGGGGCGACGTCGACAATGCCGACGATGCTCGCGTCGGTGGGCACGACCTTCGGGTGAAACGGATAGGCAGCCTCGCTGCCGCGTACGAAGAACACACGTTCGCCGGCGCCTGCACCCGAGGCGTCCGAGGCCACGAGTGCCCGCCCGACGTCGGTGCCGTCCTGCCTGATCGGCTGGACGAGCAGGAGGGGCACACCCTCGAGCCTGGCGTTCTTACGGGTACAGACGACGGTGCCTATGACGCGGGCCAGCTGCATCGCGACCGCCCTCAGGCCAGTGAAACGGCGTCGACGATGCCGACGATGGCGGCGTCGACGGGCACGTCCTTCAATCCGTCGGCCATGCGCGCCGAACTTCCGCTCACAATCAGCACCGTCTCGCCGAAGCCGGCGTCGACGGTGTCGACGGCCACGAGATGCGCGCCCTCGAGCGCGCCCTCGGGAGAGACGGGACGCGCCAGCAGCAGCTTGGCGCTGACCAGGCGTTCGTCCTTGCGGGTCGCCACGACGGTGCCGACGACCTTGGCCAGAATCACTTGCTCGAGGCCTTGCCAATCGGAAGCACGTCCTCGAGGTTGCTGTGTGGACGTGGAATGACGTGCACCGAGACGAGTTCGCCGACACGCCGCGCGGCCGCCGCGCCGGCATCGGTCGCGGCCTTGACCGCCGCGACATCGCCGCGAACGATCGCCGTCACGTAGCCGGCGCCGATCTTCTCCCATCCGACGAGCGTGACCTTGGCCGCCTTCACCATCGCGTCGGCCGCCTCGATCATCGCCACGAGACCCTTGGTTTCGATCATTCCCAGTGCTTCACCCATAGACGCTCCACCAATCCTTCGCGCGGCACATCAGTCACGCCGTGCGTGTTTGCGACGAACTCCGGTGCGTCAGCGTGCGCCAGTCACGTGGCGGACGGCATCGGCGATGAGGGCCGTGAGCTCGCGGTATGTTAGCCGAATTTCCCCATCCGCGCCGGGGGCGGGCAGGGTGAACGCAGGTGCGGCCGGCGCGGGCACCAGCCGCTGGCCGGCGCCCTCGGGCGACTCGACGTACTGGCAGCTCGCAGCGTCGCCTCCCGCTTGCCCGCCGGAGCCCTGGCGAAGGTGGACGGGCGCGGGGTCCGTGCAGATGGCCGCGGGCGAGGCGATGCCGTAGCGTCCCCGCAACCCCTGCAGACGCTCCACCTCGTCGCGCGACAGCAGGTGTTCCCGACCGAGGAGCCGCGCCACCAGACTGATGTGCGCGAAGTGCTCCACCGTCTCCATCTTGTAGTACGCACTCATGAGGTCTTTGCCAACGGTGAGCGCACCGTGGTTGGCCAGCAGCATGCCGTCGTGCGCCAGGATGAACTGGCGGACGGCGGCCGGCAGCTCGGCCGTGGACGGCGTGGCGTACGCGGCGATCGGCACGCTGCCGAGCGTGGTGACGACTTCCGCGAGGACCGCCCGGTCGAGCGGAATGCCTGCCACCGCGAACCCCGTCGCGAGGGGCGGGTGCGAGTGGACCACAGCCTGCACATCGGGCCTGGCCTCGTAGACGGCCAGGTGCATCAGCAGCTCGGACGACGCGTGTCGATGCCCCGAGATCTTCTGCCCCGACAGGTCTGTCACGACCATCATGTCGGGGGTCATGAACCCCTTCGACACGGCCGTCGGCGTCGTCAGCAGGCGCTCGGCGTCGAGGCGCACGCTGATGTTGCCGTCGTTCGACGCGACGTAGCCGCGGGCGTACAGACGACGGCCGACTTCGCAGATGTCGGCGCGGAGTCGTTCTTCGGTCGGCGACACGGTCAGGCGCTCCGGGCCTCGTACAGACGTCGACAGTCTTCAGAGCAGAAGTAGTGCGTCTCGCCACCACTCCGGGCAGACAGCGCGCGTTCCCGGACGACGAACGTGCCGCAGACGGGGTCCTGCACGAGGGTGCCCTTCACCGGGCGTGCGTTGTCCGCCGGAACACGCGCAGCCTCGACAATCCCCCGCCAGACGCCGCGCAGGAGCAGGTAGATCGCCCGCAGGATGACAAACAGCAGGATGAGGCGCAGCAACCAGCCGAGCATGGCTCAGGATCCTTGTGGAGACGACTCGACGGACGAGACGATGTCCGGATGCGCGGAGCGCAGGCCATCGAGCGCCTGCCTGGCGGCACGGGCTTCGGGGCTGTCTGCTGGCGCGATGGCCACGACCTGCTGCCACGCCTCGGCGGCTCCGCGAAGGTCCTGCGTGCCGAAGGCGCGCACGATGCCGAGGTTCAGCAACGACTTGGTGTGCGTCGGATCGACAGCGAGCGACGCCTCGAACTGCCGAATGGCGCGGGGTGCCTGGTCGAGGTAGTAGTAGCAGATGCCGAGGTCGGTGCTCACGTTCGCATCGTCGGGCTCGATCGCGAGCGCTTCCTCGTACCAGCGGGCCGCTTCGGAGAAACGGTCGGCGTCGAAGTAGAGGTTGGCGAGTTCGGCACGGACCGCGGCGTCACCAGGCGCGGCGGCGGCCTTGCTTTCGAGCTGCTGGACGCGTGCGGAATCGAGGACCGCCGGCGCCCGTCCGCCTTTCGCCGTCCCGCCGCCCTGGGCGGGGGCCTGAGCAGGAGCGGCAGCCGTGGCCGGAGGCGCCGCACGCTCCTGCTGCTGCGCGCCGAGCAACCAGCCGACCACCACGCCGAACAGCGCGCCGGCAATGCCGAGGATGACCGCGTCCGCCTTCATCGTCCGCTCAGGATCATACCTGCACAGCCTCGAGGTACTCGAGGACAGCCTGGCGCAGGCCGACGAACAGCGCGTACGTGATGATCGCGTGGCCGATGGACACCTCGTCGAGCCGTGGCATGGCGTGTACGAAGTCGGGCAGGTTTTCGAGGTCGAGGTCGTGCCCGGCGTTGACACCGAGGCCCAGTTCGGCCGCGAGCGCCGAAGCGGCCGCATAACGGTCGAGGCAGGCCTGCAGGTCGGCGCCGGTCGTGGCGAACGTTCTCGCGTACGGCTCGGTATAGAGTTCGACTCGGTCGGCACCGAGGCTGGCAGCCCACCGCACCGCCTCGGCCGTGGGGTCGATGAACATCGACACGCGGATGCCGGCGTGCTTCAGCGCCGACACCTGGTCGCGCAACGTCTCCACCGGGGTGTCCGGCGGCCAACCGGCTTCACTGGTCGTCTCGCCGGGCCGGACGGGCACGAGCGTGCATTGATGAGGCCGAACCTCGTGCACCAGCGCGAGCAGGTCGGGCCGCGGGTCGCCCTCGATGTTGAACTCGACGCGTGGCCGATACGGCGCGAGCATCTCGGCGAGCGCGCGCACGTCGGTCGGCGTGATGTGCCGCTGGTCTGCGCGAGGGTGGACGGTGATGCCGGTGGCCGTGGCCTCGAGGCACACGCGGGCGGCGTCGATCACCGACGGCTGGTCACCGCCGCGACTGTTGCGCAGCGTGGCGATCTTGTTGATGTTGACGGAAAGGCGGGCCATGGAAGGAAGGAAGGAAGGAAGACAGGAACGAAGGAGTCAAGGAACGAAGGAAGTCAGGACGAAGGAA
>CAYMAG010000024.1:51428-53434 GCA_964388335.1 uncultured Vicinamibacteraceae bacterium
CGAAGGAACGAAGGAAGTGAGGAACGAAGGAACGAAGGAGGTCAGGAACGAAGGAAGTCAGGAGCGAAGGAGGTCAGGGCCGCAAGCATGAAGCATGAGACATGAAGCATGACAGTCACCCCTGCCCGAGCGCCACCCTGGCCGTATCGGCGAGTTGATGCGCCCAGGCATCGATCTCGGCCTGGTCCTTGCCTTCGATCATGACGCGCAACAGCGGCTCCGTGCCGGAGTACCGCACCAGCAGACGGCCGTCGTCGCCGAGCCGCTGCTCGACGTCGGCCACGGCCGCCGCGAGCACGGGGACCTCCGCGACCGGCACCTTTCGTCCGACGCGGACGTTCACCAGCACCTGCGGGTACGTCGTCAGGTCGGACGCCAGATCCTGCAGCGTCCGGCCGGTCTCAGCCATCACGCGCAGGACGCTGAGCGCCGTGACGATGCCGTCTCCCGTGAAGAGGTGACGCGACAGAATCACGTGTCCCGATTGCTCGCCGCCCAGCGTGTAGCCGCCGCGCTGCATGTCTTCCATCACGTATTTGTCGCCGACGGCGGTGCGGCGCAGCGTGATCCCATGCTCGCGCAGCGCAATCTCGAGCCCGATGTTGCTCATGACGGTCGACACGACGGTGTCCTCCGCGAGCGCCCCGTTTCGTTTCAGGTGCAGAGCCAGCATCAGCATGATCGCATCGCCGTCGACCAGCGCGCCGGTGTGGTCCACGAGCAGACACCGATCGCCATCGCCATCGAACGCGATGCCCATGGCCAGGCCCTCATCGCGCACCAGCTGCATCAGGGCCTCCGGGTGCGTCGACCCACAGCGCAGGTTGATGTTGCGCCCGTCCGGGTCGGCCCCCATGACGATGGTGTCGAAGCCGAGTTCCGCGAACAGCGCCGGTGCGATGGTGACCGTGGCACCGTGGGCACAGTCGAGACCAACCCGCAGACCGGCGACGGCGCCGATGTCAGGCAGCGCCGCACGGGCGTGCGCCATGTAGTCAGCGCGCAGATCGAGTTCAGTCACTGCGCGATCGTCGCCTGGCGGCACGCTGGCGTGCGCATCCGAGATGAACGCTTCGATCTCCGACTCGAGTCGCTCGTCGAATTTCTCGCCCCGCTCCGAGAACACCTTGATGCCGTTGTCCTCGAACGGGTTGTGCGACGCCGAGATGACCACCCCGGCATCGAACCCGTGCTGGCGCGTGAGGACCGCGACGGCCGGGGTCGGCATCACGCCCACTGACTCCAGGTCGCCACCCACGGCCCTGATTCCGCCCGCAAGGACCTGCTCCAGCCAGACGCCCGACTCGCGCGTGTCGCGGCCCACCAGGATTCGTGTGGGGGCATCACGCCGGAGCACGCGCACCAGCGCGGCTCCGAGCCGCCTCACGGTCACCTCGTCCAGCGGCGGCTGTCCCGCCACGCCGCGTACACCATCTGTTCCGAAGAGCTTTGTCATATGTGTCTGCGAACCAACGATTCGAGCCTTGGCGCCCTGTGCAACGGCGCCTCGACGGGTGGAACGGACGCCTCGGCGCGTTGGAACGACACCTCGGTGCGTCGGAGCAGCCACCTCGGCCCCTGGGAACGGACGCGTCGGCGAGGCGTCCGCTACCTTATCAGTACTGACACCGCGCGCGGCTCCACGCGATCGACACCGACGTCGTCACGTGGGCGAACGCGCACCGGTAAGGAATACTGGCCGGGCCCGAGCGTCGACAGGTCGACTTCGGCAACGAGATCGTTGGCCGTCAATGCGGCCACCTGCGCGCGTGTCCCGCGGACCGTCACGGAGACGCGGCTCGGCGTCGACTGCACCCGCGTCATGGGCTGCTGCTCGACGAACGCGATCGGAACGTTCGTGACGACGCGCTCGACCGGCGCCGGCAGAATCTCGACCGTGACGGTGGCGGCACGTGCCTCGCGCAACCGCACCGCGCTGTCCACCACGCCAACGGTCACTTGATCCTCCACGTTCCGCGTCGCCCCCGTCACGTCGATCGGCTCGG
>CAYMAG010000024.1:53534-57655 GCA_964388335.1 uncultured Vicinamibacteraceae bacterium
ACGGTCACTTGATCCTCCACGTTCCGCGTCGCCCCCGTCACGTCGATCGGCTCGGTCGTCGCCTCGGCCAGATCCCTGAGGCGGCCGACCGGACCGATCACCTCGACCGTCGACGGCGAGGCCGTGATACGTCCGATGACGTAGCCGGGGGCGGGTGATCCCTCGATCGCCGGAGAAATGGACAGCACCTTCGTGCCCGAGTACTCGAACGCCAGTGGAATCGTGGAGGGGGCCACCTGCACAACGGTGACACCGAAGGGCACGCGCACTTCGTCGGCCCGCATGTGGAAGAGACGGGCACCCGGCCGCGCCGACGCCAGGTCGAGCACGGCGACCACTTCACCGGGCTGCACGCGCGACAGACTGCCCGACGAGCCACGCACTCGCACGTCGACCGACGGAGGGGGGTCGCCGACGATCTCCATGCCGTCCGGCACGTTCTGGAACTCGAGGGGGACGCGCAAGTTGCGCTCGACGGTCTCCTGCCCCGAGACGGCCAGCCAGAGCAGCGCCGCCAGCCCGAGCGACAGGGCCTTCAGGCCGAGGTTCCGGAACGGATGGATGAGCGCCATGGTCAGGGCACCGCCTTGGCACGACGGTTGCCCGTCTTCCGATGCATGACCTGGGTGGTGAGCCGCGCCCGCAGTGTTTCGGCGCTGAGGCCGCGCGTGATCTGCCCGTCGCTCGCGAGCGACATGCGGCCCGTCTCTTCGGACACGACCACCGCCACCGAGTCGTTCTCTTCCGTGAGACCGATGGCCGCACGGTGACGTGTGCCGAGGTCGGTGCCAACCGACGGACTGACCGTCAGCGGCAGGAAGCAGGCCGCGGCCGCCACGCGATTCTCCTGGATGATGAGGGCGCCGTCGTGCAGGGGGCCGCTCGTCTGGAACACGCTCACGATCAGGTCGTGCGTCACCATGGCGTCGAGCGGAATGCCACTCTCGACGTAGTTCCTCAGGCCGATCTCGCGCTCGATCACGATCAGCGCTCCGGTCTTGCGCTCAGCCAGTTGCTGCGCGGCCGTCACGATCTCCTCGATCGTCTCGTCGTCGTTCTCGGCGCGCGAGAAGGCCCGCAGGAACGGTGTGCGTCCCACGTGGGCCAGCGCACGCCGGATGTCGTTCTGGAACAGGACGATGACTGCGAACACGAGGTAGCCGATCATGTTGCGGATCAGCCAGTTGACCGTCTGGAGGGGCAGCGCAATCGACGCGAAGTACAGCCCGACGATGATCGCCGAGCCGAACGCCATCTGCATCGTACGCGTTCCGCGGATGAGCTTGAGGGACTCGTAGATCACCAGCGCCACGACCAGGACGTCGACGACGTCCCAGACGGTGAGCGTCGAGCGGGCGAAAACCGCGGTGATCGCATCCATGGTGAGTCTGGTGACGGGGACGCGCGCGGGCCGTCAGTGGGTCGCGGGCGTCCGGGTGGCGCTGATCATATCCGCCACGCGGGCCACCTGCACCATCCCTTCGACATCGTGCACGCGAACGATGTGCGCGCCGAAGAGGATGGCTGCGGTGACGGCGGCCGCTGTCGCTGGGTCACGACGGGCGGCGGGTACGTCGCCAATGGCGGTCTGGAGGAAGGACTTGCGTGAGGGGCCGACCAGCAGCGGACGGTCGAGGGCGAGGAACGGGGGCGCGTCGCCGTCCGCCAGAACACCCCAGCTGTGCGCTGCCGCCTTGGCGAACCCGATGCCCGGGTCGAGCACGATGGCCTCACGGGGCACGCCCGCGGCCAGGGCCTGGTCGAGGCTGCCCCGCAACTCGTTGGCCACCTCGTCGACGACCGACCCGTAGTGCGCCTGCGCGTACATGTCGCGATGATGCCCGCGTGTGTGCATGAGCACGAGCGCTGCGTCCGTGCGTGCCGCCACGGTGGCAATCGCGGGGTCGTACCGCAGGCCGCTGATGTCGTTGATGATGACCGCTCCGGCATCCACGCAGGCCGCCGCGATGGCGGACCTCGTCGTGTCGATGGAGACGAGGACGCCCCGATTTCGCGCGAGCGCCTCGACCACCGGCAGCACCCGTCGCCGCTCTTCCGCAGCGTCAACGGCCGGCGCGCCCGGCCTGGTGGATTCGCCGCCGACGTCAATGATGTCGGCTCCGGCAGACAGCATCTCGAGCGCGCGGTCGACCGCCCGGCCAGGGTCGTCGTATCGTCCGCCGTCGGAAAAGCTGTCCGGCGTCACGTTGAGGATGCCCATCACGAGGGTTCTCTGACCGAGCGCGAGGTGCCGCCCGCCGGGAAGAGGGACGGTATAGAGACGGCGGGACATGGAAGGAAGGGAGGAAGGAAGGAAGGGAGGGAGGGAGCAGGAACGAAGGAACGAAGGACAGAAGGAACCAAGGACAGAAGGAACGAAGGCCAGAAGGAACCAAAGACAGAAGGCACCAAGGAAGGACGGGAGGAAGACAGGACGGAAGGTGTGTTCCTTCGCTCCTTCCTTCCTTCCTTCCTTCCTTTCTCCCTTGGTTCCTTGGTTCCTTCTTTCCTTCGTTCCTGCTTTCCTTCGTTCCTTGGTTCCTTCGTTCTTTGGTTCCTGCCTACTCTTGCGCCAGCGGCTTGCTGATCGGCACCGTCGGCACGATGGTCGGCCGCGGACGACGCTCTTCCTCGACGGCCGGCTCGGCCGGAACCACGGGTGCGACCGGCTCGAGGGCATCGAGCGACCGTCCGGCGATGATGGCCCGCACCTGGTCGGCGTCGAGCACTTCTCGCACGAGCAGTTCGTCGGCGATCCGCTGTACCGCCTCGCTGTGGGCCTCGATGATCTGACGGGCCCGGTCGTAGCCGCGCATCACGATGGCCTGCACTTCCTCGTCGATGCGGATGGCCGTCGACTCGGAGTAGTCGCGGTGCTGCGCAATCTCACGGCCGAGGAAGATCTGCTCTTCCTTCTTGCCGAAGCTGAGCGGACCGAGTTCGCTCATGCCCCACTCGCACACCATCCGGCGCGCGAGCCCGGTCGCCTGCTCGATGTCGTTGCGTGCTCCGGCGGTCTTCGCGTGGCAGAAGATCTCGTCCGCGATGCGCCCGGCCATGGCCACGGCAATCTGCGACTCGGCTTCGTCCTTCGTGAAGTCGACGGTCTCGCCTTCCGGCAGGAACGACGTGACACCGAGCGCCATGCCGCGCGGAATGATGGTGACCTTGTGCAGCGGGACCGCTTCAGGCAGGAGCGCCGCGACGAGCGCGTGGCCCGCCTCGTGGTAGGCCGTGTGCTTCTTCTCGTCGTCGCTGATGATGCGCGAGCGACGTTCGACGCCCATGATGACCTTGTCCTTGGCCATCTCGAAGTCGTACATCGTCACGACCTTGCGGTTCTGACGAGCGGCGATCAGGGCGGCTTCGTTGACCAGGTTGGCCAAGTCGGCGCCAGCGAAACGCGGCGTGCCGCGCGCGATGACGTTCAGCTTGACGTCGTCGCCCATCGGAATCTTCTTGGTGTGTACCGCGAGAATCTGCTCACGGCCACGCACGTCCGGCAGGTCGACCACCACGCGGCGGTCGAACCGGCCCGGACGCAGCAGCGCCGGGTCGAGCACGTCGGGGCGGTTGGTCGCGGCCACGAGGATGACGCCCTCGTTGCTCTCGAAGCCGTCCATCTCGACGAGCAACTGGTTGAGCGTCTGCTCACGCTCGTCGTGGCCGCCGCCGAGGCCCGCGCCACGGTGACGCCCGACGGCGTCGATCTCGTCGATGAAGATGATGCAGGGCGCGTTCTTCTTGCCCTGCTCGAACAGGTCGCGCACGCGGCTCGCTCCGACACCCACGAACATCTCGACGAAGTCGGATCCGCTGATCGAGAAGAACGGCACGTTGGCCTCGCCGGCGACGGCCCGGGCCAGCAGGGTCTTTCCGGTGCCGGGCTGGCCGATGAGCAGCACGCCCTTCGGAATGCGCCCGCCGAGCTTCTGGAATTTCTGCGGCTCCTTCAGGAAATCGATGATCTCCTGCAGCTCTTCCTTGGCCTCGTCAACGCCCGCGACGTCCTTGAACGTGATCTTCTTCTGCGAGCCGGACGACAGCTTCGCGCGGCTCTTGCCGAACGAGAGGGCCTTGTTGCCCCCGCTCTGCATCTGCCGCATGAAGAAGATCCAGAA
>CAYMAG010000025.1:0-1876 GCA_964388335.1 uncultured Vicinamibacteraceae bacterium
CTCCATCACGTGCGCCGGACGACTCGTCTCGCACAGCACCGTCTCTCCCCGTTGGCACTGGAAGCAGTCGCCACACGGGATGCACCAGTTGAGTACCACGCGGTCTCCCGGGTGCACGTGGGTGACCCCTGCGCCGGTCTCGCGCACGATGCCAGCCCCCTCGTGCCCCATGACCAGCGGACGCTTCCAGGACAACGACGCGTGGTCGGTATGGCAGATCCCGGCGGCCCTGATCTCGACGAGCACCTCGTCGCGCCGAGGTGATGCGACCTCGATCTCGTGGATGGCGAAGGCGCCGGCTCCGTCGGCAACGGCGGCACGTGCAGGCATCGGTCAGGCTCGTCGCGCGACGTCAGGTAGCCAGGGGTGGGCCCTGCGGCACCGTGATACGCGTGCGCTGCGCGGGATAGCCGTGCCGCGTGGCCTTGAACGTCGCGTTGAGGTACTCGCCCATGTGAATGGGGCCAGACATCGTGTCGCCCGACACCGTTCCCGAGAAGGTGAAGATCACAGAGCTTCCAGGACGGCGCTCGACGCTGCGGAAGACGATGTCGCTGCCCTCGACCATGCCGGCCATGTCGCGCACGGTGAAATCGCCCTGGTGTGAGCCCTGCAGCCAGTTGCCGTCCTGCTCGATGAACAGCGTGTGCCGGCTCGTGCTGCTGAAGAACTGCACCTCCACGTCCCAGCGTCCGCCGACATCTACGGACGGCGCGCGCAACTCGGTGGAGCGCGGCTCGCGCCTGGCCGACAGCACGCCGTGGATGCGATCGGCCACGACCTCCGCGTCGCCGGGCTGCATCATCCACGCGGTGACCGCGATCGACGTGGTGTCGGGCTGCGCGTCGCGTCCGCGACCGCCTGCCCCGAGCGCGATTCTGGGCTTCGTCCGCGCCAACTGCTCGGCCACTTCTTCGCCGGTGATGTGCAGCGCGGCCGGGTCCCACGTGATCGACAGCGATGGACTCCGGTTCGACAGCCCACTGGGCTCGCGTACGGCCGTCGTGACGCCGGCGACAGTCGACACGCGGGTCGCGATGGTGTCGAGCCAGCCGAGCCACGTTTTCCAGTCGGCAGCGTGGTCGCGCGTCACCCACGCCTCGACCGCGGCCAGCATGCCGAGCGTCTCCTCACGTCCCACCTTGTTGTCCCGGCCCGGACCGTGGTGCGGGGAGCTTGCCTGCCACGCCGACATGAGCAGGTCCTTCCGTCCGAGCAGCAGTCCTGCGCACTGCGGCCCGCACAACGCCTTGCCGCCGCTGTAGGCGACGATAGTGGCGCCGCGCTCGAGGTGCACGTTGGGAATCGTGAGGCCCTCGGCGGCGGCGTCGATCAGGATGGGAATGTCCTTCGGACGCGCGATTCTGGCGACGTTCTCGAGCGAGAGGGGACCAGACGTTGCGGCCTCTCCAGCCGTCAGGTAAATCATCGCCGTCCGCGGGCCGAGCGCCTGCGCCAGTTCCTCGATGGTCTCGACCGTGATCATCGTCACGCCGACGTTGCGGACCGCGGCGTCGTAGACGTTGCGCGAGTAGCGCGGGCTCACGACCTCGGTCTTGTCGAAGCCGGTCAGGTCGGGGATGCGCACCAGACGCTCGGGATTGCCGCCAGTCACGCACGCGGCCGTGACGTGCTTCAGTCCGGCGGCACAGCCCGCCGACACCATCCCCCACTCGGCGCCCGTCAGTTCGGCCAGTCGTTGTCCGACGGCGCTGGCGAGTTCGTCGATCTGCACGTAGTAGCGCGCCGCCGCATCCATCGCGGCCCGCACTTCCGGACGCTCGACGGACCCACCGATGATTGTGAACGTGCCGCGGCAGTTGATGACCGGCTCGACGCCAATCGACTGGTAGATCTGCGGGCCCGGCGTGAGCGG
>CAYMAG010000025.1:1976-16937 GCA_964388335.1 uncultured Vicinamibacteraceae bacterium
ACGTTGCCGATGCGGAACAACTCGCGTCGCGTGACGCCGGTGTCGTCTGTGTCCATCAGGATGTCGTCGTGCATGGCGTGCTCCTGTGCGTCACTTCACGGCGATGAGCGAAATCTGCTCGAGGCCGGGGTAGGTGTCGTCGTTGCGGGGCGTGCGGTCCACGGGTGCCACTTGCGCCACGGTCGTCCGTGTCGGCGGATTCGTCGGGAAGTACTGCGCGTAGACGCGGTTCATCCCTCCGAAGTCGTTCATGTCGTCGAGGTACACGTTGGTCGCCACGACGTTCGCGAGCGCCAGCCCGGCCTCCTCCAGCCCGTCGAGCAGGTTCCTCATCGTCTGCCGCACCTGCGCCTCGACGGTGCCCACCCAGATGCCCTGCAGGTTGCGCGGACCCTCGGCAGGTCCTGGCGTGAACGGTCCCTTGGCCGAACAATAGTACGTATCGTCCGCCAGCACGCAAGGACTGGCCGTTGCACTCGGCCGCATGTTCTTCGGCCTGAACGCGCGGCGGAGCGACAGGTCGGCAATCGCCACACCTGTGAACTGGATCGTATTACCGCCCGGCAGGCTCGTCACGTTGATAGTCGCGCGCGGCGGCGTGTTGCCGAACTCGAAGTGCGTCGCGTAGATGGCGTTCATCCGGCGTGAGGCGGTGCTTGTCAGGTAAGGATTCACGAACACGACGTGCCGGAAGTCGAGGCCCGCGGCGGCCAATGTCTGCCGCATGTTGTCGAGCGCGAGCTGCACCTGGGCGTCGGGGTCCTGCGCGAGCGTGCCGGTCGCCACGTCGGCGCCGAGCGATCCGGACAGGAACAGCCGGCTGCCCGCCATTACGCCCGGCGACCACGAGAGCGACGGAGGGTACCCGGGAGGGACGATGGTGCGCCTGCGCGCGAGATCCCGGTACGCGACGGCGTTGATCTCGACCGCGATGTCGGTCGGCAGCCTGTACACGCCGAGGACGGCGCGTGCTGGCGGCGCCGTGGGGTAGTACTCGCGCCACACACGGTCCATCACGCCGTAGTCGCCCATGTCGGTGAGGTACACCTGGCTGCAGACGACGTGGGCCAGCGTGAGCCCGCCGGCCTCCACGATAGCTTTCAGGTTCTCCAGCGTCTGGCGCGCCTGCCCTTCGATGCTGTCCGGAAGCCGGCCGTCGGCATCGCGTCCGCCCTGTCCCGAGACGTACAGGAAGTCGCCGGCGAGCACGCCTGGACTGTACGGTCCGATGACCGTCGTTCCCGGCGGCGAGACGACACGTGTCGCGGTCGGGCCCTGAGCCACGAGCAAAGTCGCGCTCAGCACCGACAGCGCGCCGACGAGCAGTAGACGGCGTCTCATGATCAGACGAACCGCTTCAGCCACGCCCACGCCTCCTCCTGCATCTCGACGTTGAACTCGTGTGGTGTGTCGTAGAGGCGTGTGCGGCAGTGGTCCGGCACGCCAGCCTTCGCGTAGCACGCCTGAAGCTTCGCATGGCTGGCCTTCACGCCGTCGAGGTCGAACAGGCCGTCCTTCATGCCGTTGAAGAACAGCACGGGGCGCGGCATCGCCAGCGACGCGACGTCCGGGTAGTCGAGGTGCCGATAGAGGCCGGGTATCGCCTTCGTGTGGCCGATGGTGTTGCGGATGTGCCGCTTCAGCTGCGCCGGGAACGACGTCATCCAGCAGACCACCACGGCCGCGCGGATCCGTTCGTCCAGCGCCGCGAGGTGCGCCGCGCGTACGGCGCCCACCGACAGGCCGACGCAGCCGATGCGCTTCGGGTCCACGTCGGAGCGCGACAGCAGGTAGTCCACCGTCCGCACGTCGTCCCAGCACATCACGCCCGGCCAGGTGAATCCGGCGGAGTAGATCGTGCGCCCCACGAGTTGCTCGTTCTGGCTGGCGCGCGCGTTGAACGCGTCGATGCGTGCTTTGGGCATGCTCGGCGGCCGGTCGCGCCAGTCGGCCGGGTCCTCGTCCAGCAGCATGCGGCGCTCGCCCCAGTAGAACATGTCGATGACCACGACCACGTAGCCCTGGCGTACCAGCTCGATCGCGATGGCGCGGCCGCCGTAGTACCGTCGGCGAAAGTCGATGAACACCGGATGCTCGCCTTCGATCTCGACGAGCTTCTCCTTGCCCCAGAGGTAGAACCCGCCGTGGTCGTGCAGGGCGACGATGGCGGGCGCTGGTGCAGAGAGGTTCTTGGGCACCAGTACGAACGCCGGGACGCGTACGTCCGGTGTGGTGTTGAAGGCGACGCGCTCGCGCACGTAGTCGCCGCAGTCCACGCGCTCGACGGTCTCGGCCGCCGGGTCGCAGGGCGCGGGGGAGTAGTGGAGCAGCTCGAGTACCTTCGCGCGGGCCGTGGTCGTCCACGCGGGCAGCGCGTTGAACGTCGGGTTCAGGAACGAGAGCGGAAACTCTCCGTTGTTGGCCTGGCTCTGGATGAACGGGAAGAGTGACCCAACATCCGAGCCCGTGGGCGCAGGGCCGCCCGTGGTCTGTGCCGTGCGGACCGCATGCGTGGCGTCGTGCGTCGCGCCGGAGGCAGGCCCCGTGAACGGTCTGCTCAGGAATGGCGCAGCGCCGGCGACTGCCGTGGCGTGCAGAAAACCACGCCGGTCCATGGGACGGATGCGGGGCGGAGTGGCGGTGTCGGACATGCGTCACTGTAGACGCAGCGCTGGCAGGTTCGCAATGCGTCAGCGCCTCAACGCAGAGCCGCGACTCTCTGCTCCCCTGTTGCTCCGAGTGCACCTGTTTCCTCCGTGTCCGCGGCCTGTCCTACCACCCGTACTACCATTGGCCACAAGTGGCCCAACGCACGAAACGGTCGGTGTCGTTTCCCGCCGGTCTCGCCGACGCCATTGAGCGGTCGGCGGTAGCCGAAGGCAGGACGTTCAGCGGATGGTTGACGGACCTGGCGGCGCGCCAGTTGCGTCTGGACGCGGGTCGTCATGGGATTTGCCGACTGGGAGCGCGAGCACGGTCCACTGACCGCCGAGGAACTCGCTGAGGGTCTGGCAAGAGCCCGAGCCTTGCTTCAGCGTTCTGGGAACAAGCGTCCAGCCCGGCGGTCAGCGTAGTGCCGGGCGTCACGTACGACACCGGCGCGCTGGTGGCCGCCGAGCAGAACGACCGTCGCATGTGGGCGCTCCATGCCGCCTTCCTGGCCGAAGAGGTGGTGCCTCTGGTGCCGGCGCCCGTGCTGGCACAGGCGTGGCGCGGCGGTTCGCGTCAAGCCAGCCTCTCACGACTTCTGGCGATGTGCGACGTGGAACCCCTGACCGAAGACCAGGCGCGACGGGTGGGAGTGCTTGCGGGCAACGCCCGCCACGACGACATGGGTCGATGTGACCCTCGTCGAAGGTGCGCTTCGCGTCGAGATGCGGTGGTCACGTCGGATGCCCCACACATCCGCCGAATCGCGCGTGCGGCAGGCGCGAAGCTCCGAGTCGAGCTGTCGAAGCCGACCCTCACGAGATCAACGCAAACACGTCTTCGTCGATGAAGACGCCCATCGCCCTGGCGCGCGGCACGGCCACACGCCGCGACTCGGTCACGGCGTCCTGCCAGAGCTTGCGATGGATGGCCATGCGCACGTACTCGCTCGTCGTCAGGCCGCTCTCGCGCGCGGCCCGAGCGATCAGGCGCTTGGTGCGGGGAGGCAGGCTCACCGTCAACGTCTCTCTCATGCGCTTGCAAGAATGAATCGCAACAGTCGGACGATTCAAGGCGATCTGGCTGTTGTGGCTCGCTCGCGAGTGACGGCCTCCCTCGACGCGCCGACGCGCCTATCGCGGCGCGACGACCCGAAGCCCGGCCTGCCTGGCGGCCGTGGCCATTCGGCCGTCGTACGTGACGAGGGCCGAGAGGTCCCGGCCGAGGTCCTGCGCGGTGGCGAGATGGATCGCATCGAGGGAACGGAGTTCGCGCGGTTGCAGGACAGCGGCGGCGTTCAGGAGCCGATCGCTGACTCTGATGATGTCCAGCTTCTGGAGCACGGTGCGGCCCCTGGCCACCGCTTTGTCACCAGCGGGCAGGAGCGCTCGGAGGACTTCGGTGCGCGCAAGCGCGCTCGATACCACCGGCCGCCGCCGCCGGAGATACCGGCGCAGGGCGGCGGACTCCGGTTCACGAACGGCCAGTTTGACGATCGCGGACGAATCGAGATACGTCACCACGTCAACGCTCGTGGCGGCGCAATCGGACGAGCGCGTCGGACGGACGCTCGACCTCCGGCGCAACGGTGAGCGGCTGCGGCAAGTCGTCGAGGTCGCCCATGGCCGGCTCCAGTTCACCCAGCGCACGCAGCCGATCGAGCCGGCTGCCCGTTGGATGCGGAGTCAGCAACGCGACCGGACGCCCGCGATCCGTGACTTCAATCGTCTCCCCGTGCTCGACGCGCCGCAGCAGGTCGCTCGCACGCTGCCTGAGTTCCCGGACGCCGACGGATGCCATGTGCTACTTATAGCACACGGTGGCCGAGCCTCCGGCTGGGCGAGCCAATCCGCGCCCGATTCGGACGTGACTGGCACTCCGGCGCGGCTCGACGTTGGAGGGCTGGGTCTCGTCGCACTCGGCGTGCTCGTGGCGCGGACTCGGCCCGATGCGTGGTGGATGTTCCTGCCAGCGACGGTTGGAGGAGTAGCGCTCGGACTGGCCTGGGCGCTCCTTCGTCGACGTACCGGGCTTTCAGGACCTGCAGGCGTACGGTGGAATCTGCTGCGAGACCCGGACCTGCCGGCTATGCCAACTGATTGTCGACGTTACGCCTCGTCTCCGCGCGCGGCGCGAACCTACGCCCCATCTCAGGCCCACACGCGTCCTCCGCAACGACGACGAATGTATGATGGAGGCGCATCCGTCGGGAATGCACCCGGTCCGCGGGAAGGGCAGCGCCCACTCCGACGCGTCAGTCTCGGACAACTGAACGGAAGCGACTATCTTCCAACGCCGGCATAGCGGACACCGGACTTTCGCGGAAGGTGGTCTCATGCTCAATCTCGAGCAGCAGCGCAAGCGCGCCAAAGATCTCCGGCGTGCCCACCAGGCTGGCAGCCTCGAAGCTGCCGTTCGTATCGCCCGCCATCTGCCTCGCGCTCGCGCCGTCGGTGATCCGCGCGCTATTCTCGCCGCGTCGTTTTCGCTGAGCGAGGCCCAGTTCGTCGTCGCACGCGAGGCCGGCTGCAAGTCGTGGCCGGCCCTTCGGCACGCGTGCCAGGATCCTGCCGACGTCGCCGAGGCGCTGCTCGACGCCGCGATAGAAGGAGGCGGCCGGGTCGTCGACGACATCCTGCGTCGCGTCCCCGAGCGCGCTCGCCACTCGATCCACATCGCCGCCGCCCTGGCCGACGTCGACGCCGCGTTCGCGCTGCTGGACGGCGGCGGTCCAGCGCTCGCATCGACGCCCGGTGGCCGGCGTTGGTGGCCGCCGCTGCTGTATGTCTGCGCCAGCCGCTATCGACGTGAGGAGCTTGGCGCGGCGCGTGCCGCGATCGCGCAGCGACTGCTGCAGCTCGGAGCGTCGGTGACCGGGCGGGACGCCGTATTCCAGCCCATGCACGGCGCCATGCTGTGGGACGACCACGACCTGCAAGCCATCGAGGCAGCCGCGGGTCGAGCCGCGAGCCCCGAACTCGTGCGAGTCCTGTTGGACGGCGGTGCGCGACTGTCCGATACGACAGTGGCCCTGCTCCAGGCGGTACGTGGAGGGAATCCTCGCGTGCTCGCCCTGCTCCTGTCTGCGTTGCCAGACGAGGTGCGCTGGCAGGTGGGCTGGGCGCTCGAGGAAGCGGTGAAGACCGGGAAGACCGACGCCGTTCGCATCCTCGCCCCGCATGCGGATCGGCCCGCAGCTCCGGCACTGGAGGCGGCCATTCGACATGGCAGCCCACGCGAGACCATCCTGTTGCTGCTCGGCAACGGGCGGGCGGCCGGCTCGGCACCAGGCGCAGCGCTACGGGCACAGGACGCGTTGCGCGCGGCGACACGTCATGGCAATGCCGAAGCTGCGGCAGCCATCGCGGCCTGGGGTGCCAGCGACGCGCGCGTCACCGATCTCGATCGCCTGCTCGGCGCGTGCGCGCAGGCGGACGCGTCGGTTGTGCATGCGTGGCTCGCGCGTCATGCTGGTCCACCGCGCACGTGGTTGAGCGCGGGCGACCATGCGCTGCCCGCGTGGCTGGTCCGGACCGGCCGGCGCGCCGCCGTGCCGCTGGCCCTCGACGTGGGCCTCGACCCCGCGGTCGCCGATGCGGATGGCGCGACTCCACTTCATCTGGCCGTGCGCGCGGGCGACGCCGACACCGCGCTCCTGCTCCTGCGTGCGAAGCCATCCATCGTCGACCTGACGGACTACGAAGCCAGGACGCCGCTCGAGTACGCGGTTGCGCTCGACGACGTCTCGGTGCGCGACCGGATCGTGCGCCTGCTGCTGGAGGCTGGCGCCGATCCTGCGCAGATGAGTCACCTGTCCGCCGACGCGCTCCTCGACACGCCGTCCATCGAAGAGGAGCTTCGCCGCCGCGGCGCCGTCGAACGCGAGTCGTCGGCCCTGCTGTTCGAGCGCGCGGCCGATGCCATCGCCGCCGGCGATCTGGATGGCTTACGCGATCTGCTCGACGAAGAGCCGTGGCTGGTGCGGGCGCGCTCGCCACGCGCGCATCGGGCGATGCTGCTGCACTACTGCGCCGCCAACGGCGTCGAGGAGGAGCGGCAGAAGACGCCGCCGAATGCCCCCGCCATCATGCAACTGCTGCTCGATCGCGGCGCCGATGTCGATGCGACCTGCTACATGTACCACGGCGGTGCGGAGACGGCCGGCCTCATGCTCACGAGCGTGCATCCGGTTCGCGCCGGACTCCGCACCGCGCTCGCGGAGGTGCTGTTCCAGGCGCGGCTTCGCAAGGGTGGTCGCGGCATCGACGATCTCGCATATGCCGCCGGGCTGGGCTGGGTGGAGCGGGTCCAGGAGCTGCTGGCGGCACTCGATGACCACAAGGACGATCCGCGGACGCGCGCGCAACGGCGCCAGCGGGCGTTCCTGTGGGCCTGCGAATTCGGGCGCGTCGACACCGCGCGCGTGCTGCTCGATGACGGTGCCGACATTGCGGCACAGGGCGGCGACGGCCAGACGGGATTGCACCTGGCCGCGATCGGTGGGCACACGGCGACGGTCCGCCTGCTGATCGAGCACGGCGCCCCGTTCGACATCGAGAACGCGTGGGGCGGCAATCCCTTGAACAACGTCCTGTGGGCGGCCGTCCATCACGACCCGCACGTCGACTATGCGACGGTGATCGAGGCATTGATCACGGCGGGCGCACCGGTCGAGCCGGGATCCACCGCGTGGTGGCGGACGCAACCCGTGCTGGTCCCGGCGTCGAAGGATCGGGTGGCGCACTGGCTCGAGCAGGGAGAGCACGTCGACCACCCGCGCGATGACGCGTCGAGCCGGACATAAGCGATGCAGTTACCTCGGCGCTTGGACGAAGCCCGCCGAACGCCGTCTGCGGCTGCCGAGCGTCGGGGTCTCGGCTCGGACGGCCTGACCTGTTGCTTTCCAAAATGACGGCGTGGTATCGTTCGTCTTGGAATACAACAGGAGTGCGGTGAATGGACCGGTCAATCGCAGCGAAGGCGGAGGACATGAACGTCTCTCAGAACTGGGTGGGACCGGAGTATTTCGAGGCCGTAGGCGTGCCACTGCTTCGTGGACGGGAGTTCCGCTCGACGGACCGTGAAGGGGCCCCACTCGTCGCGGTGATCAACGAGACGCTGGCGCGCCGGTTCTGGCCCGGGCAGGATCCCGTTGGCAAGACCATCTCGTACGCCGCCGAGGCAGACGTCGAGATCATCGGTCTCGTGAAGGATCATCGCGCCAGGACGCCCTCCGAGGAAGCGCGGCCGATGCTGTATCTGTCGTACGTGCAGCGCTACCAGGCGGTGCTCACGCTCGTCGCGCGCGCGGATCGCGACGCCGATGGGCTCGCGGCGGCAATCCGCAACGTCGCGACGTCGCTCGATCCGGAGCTTGCGCCGTACAGCATCCGAACGCTCGCGATGGACAAGGATCGGTCGCTTGCGGGTGCACGCCGCACGACGGAGATCTCGTCGGTGTTAGGACTCCTGTGTGTCATCGTGAGCGCCGTCGGCCTCTACGGCGTCCTGGCCCAGGCCGTCGCCCGGCGCACGCGTGAGATCGCCGTCCGGATCGCACTTGGTGCCACGCAGACGCGCACCGTGGGCATGGTGCTGGGCGACGCGATGGCGCTGGTGGGCTTCGCGCTGATCCCCGGACTCGCTGGCGCGTTCGCGGCGACTCGTCTCCTGAGCACCATGCTCTACGAATCGGCGCTCGTCGATGTGCGCACCGTCGCCGCGGCGATCGCGGTGCTGGCCGTTGCTGCGTTGCTCGCCGCGTGGCGACCTGCTCGCTGGGCGGCGAAGGTGAACCCGATGGTCGCCCTACGCGTGGAATGAAGGTCACGTCTGCCGCGGTACCTGCGCAGGATCGACCCGCGCGGTGCGTGACGCTGGAGTCCCTGCGGCCACAGCGGTGGCCCCTTGGGCAGGAGGCTAGCGCTAGAAGTGCCGCGGCTGGAAGCCCGAGGAGTTGAGCACGCGCAGCAGGCCGGTACCGAGCCCGAACATCAGCAGCCCCTGCCGTTCGCCTGCGGTCACCAGGCTCGGATGTACCGACAGGCTGGCCAGCGCGCCGACGACGTGCCGGCCGTCGGCGTCGGGCAGGAACTCACGGATCTCGCCAAGCGCGCGAAGAAAACTCTTGATGTTCGCGGGGCGGAGCGTGCTCTTCGTCTCGGTGACCAGCAGGATGTCGCCCGCCATCACGACCGAGTCGAACTCGCGCTCCCACCCACGTTTCGTCCGATGCCGCCGGCGGACCTGCATGGCCGACGCGTCGATCCGCTCGAGGCCGAACACCTGCTGGAACACGGTCGGAAGGCCGGGCGCGACGATGTCCGCGACGAGCGTGCCCATCTTGTTGGCGATCTCGCCCCACCGGCGCTGCGCCTTGCGTGCCTCCGCGCGCATCTCTTCGAGTTCGGTCTGCGCTTTCCGGCTTGCAGCCTGCCCCTCTTTGCGCGCCCTGGCCTCCTCAGCCTGCATCTGAAGGTTGACGGCCTTCATCTGGCGAATCATCGCAGCGGTCGCGGCCAGGTCCCGTTCCACCGACGACATCCGCTGCTTCATCGTGTGCATCTCGCGCTCCTCCCGACCGGCATCCGATGGTCTCTGGGAGTAGCACGCTCCGTGCCGTCGACAAACTGGCTGTTTCCCGGTCGATGTGCACGCCGGGTGGTAGAAACTGCAGTCGCCCCGGCAGCGCGCGGATGGCAGAAACTGCGCTACGGCTCGGGGAACCCTGCACGACGACGATGCCATCGTCTCCACCTGTCCGCAAGCCGACGTTCGCTTCACAAGCCAACGCCCTCTTCGATGCCGTCGTTCGTACTGGCGCGGCGCATGGTTCGATTGCGCGCGTCCGCTACCGCCGCACCATGGCCACCCGCTTGTCCGCGACGGGCAGCACGGCTCGCTGGCTGTCCAGGATCGCCCTCATCTCCTGCCCACACGCGTCCTCCGGCACGACGACGAATCCGTATCGCTCGTAGTACGGCAGGTTCCACGGCAGGTGCGCGTACGTCGTCAGCCACAACGCGCGCGCGCCACTCCAGGCGAACGCCCGCTGCAGCAACGCACCGCCGATGCCGCGCCGCATCGCGCGCGGGTGCACGGCGAGCTGGTCGAGATACGGCGCACCATCCACCAAGCCGAGCGTCATGAAACCGAGCGGCGAATCCCCCGCGTCCACGGCCACGTGCGCGAGGCCGCCGGCGATCGCGCGCGCCCAGCGCTCGGACTCCGCCACGACGAACGGATGGTCTGGTGCGAGCGCGAGTGCGAGCCCAGCGTCCGCATAGAGTTCGCTCGCCGCATCGTCGATGCCGATGATCTCGTGAAGCTCTTCCGGGCGGGCCAGCCTGAGGACGTATTGGCCATCACTCATCGACGGAGCCCTCGAAGATCTGCCCGGCCCGCGGCACCGACGGTTCCATGTCCTCGACGTCGGCACGATCGGCGGCGCCACAACACGATGATATTGTTCTGTCAGGCGGTCATCAACGTCGTGCGTCAGAGCGATCCGCTTGGAGGAGCGCTGCCATGAAGGCAATCGAAGTTGCAGGCACCATCGAAGAAGGCCGTCGTGTCAGGCTCGATGAACCATTGCCGCAGGGGATTGTCGGCCGCGTCCGGGTCATCATCCTCGTCGAGGACGATGAGCCGAGCGAGCGAGAATGGCTACGCGCGGCGAGTCAGGGGGGCGCGTTCGATTTCTTGAACGCGCCAGAAGAGGATCGCTATACGCTTCGCGACGGTAAGCCTTTCGATGACACGCGGTAAGGTCGTTCTCGTTCCGTTTCCGTTCGACGACCTTGCCACGCAGAAGGCCCGCCCCGCAATCTGCCTCACTGAACCAATCACCTCCCACCGCCACATCGTGCTGGCATTCGTCACCAGCCGTCAGCCTGACGATCAGCTCGACACCGATGTTGTGCTCGACCCGCAGGATCCGGACTTCGCGCAAACTGGCCTCCAGGTTCGATCGACGATTCGCTTGCATCGCTTGCTCACGGTCACATCCAGGATCATCAGGCGGGAGATCGGTAGCCTGTCTCCGAGCCTCCAGGCATGTGTCGTCGAGGCACTGCATCGCCTGTTCACACACGGGCCAGACGATGACGGCGCGACGAAGGCAACGCAAGACCTCTCTTCCCAGAACGAGGCCGCTGAAGGAACGACGAATCAAGACTCCTAGTCTTGCTGGATGAATCGGCGAGAGTGCGTGAAGAAGGAAGGGCGGTGGCTCGCGGGAAGGGGTCGAGACGTTCCTGGCTCGTTACGGGGCCGTGCGCTATCGCCGCCGGCTCACTCGTGCCTGAGCGCGCCGGCCGGATTGCCGCCTGGCTGCTGGGCACGGGGTCCATGCGTCGGTGATAGCCTATGCATGAACGCTGCATCCTGCGCGCCCCCGCCGCACGTCTCGTTCGCGTCACCACGATGCGCCTGCATCGGCGCAGGAGGATACGATGGTCGCCTTCACACACATCCTGTGCCCGACGGACATGAGCGAGGCCTCGCTGCCCCCGCTCACCTATGCGGCGGCGCTGGCTCGCTGGTACGACGCGCGGCTCACCGTGCTGCACGTGGTACCGACGTTCGTGCCCGTTCCCGCCGGCGGCGTGGGCTTCGACGTGCCGGTCGAGGTGGTGCCACCGCCACCGCGCGACGTCCTGCTCGAGGAGCTGCGGCGTGTTGCGGCGTCCGCCGGTGCCGACACGCCGAACACGACGCTCGACGTCATCGAAGGTGATCCTGCGGCCGCCATCGTCGACACGGCCGCCGCCGTGCCCGCCGACCTCATCGTCCTGGGCACACATGGCCGCGGTGGCTTCGAGCGCTTCATGATCGGCTCGATCGCGGAGAAAGTGCTGCGGAAGGCGGCCTGTCCTGTGCTGACCGTGCCGCCGCACATGACCGGCGTTTCGTCCGACGACGTGCGACTGCACCACGTGATCTGCGCGGTCGACTTCTCCGCAGCGTCGTTGCAGGCCTTCGGTTGGGCGCTCGACCTGGCCCGGCAGGCACGGGCGTCGCTGACGGTACTGCACGCCATCGAATGGCTCATCGAGGACGAGCCGCGGACGCACGGCCACTTCAACGTCCCGGAGTATCGGGGGTACCGCATCGAGGAGGCGCGCGAGCAGGTTCGCGCCCTCGTCGACGGCGAACCACACGCGTCGACGCCGGTGACGGCGGAGGTGACCGTCGGCCGGGCGCATCGTGAGATCCTCCGCGTGGCTACCGACACCCACGCCGACCTCATCGTCATGGGCACGCAAGGACGCGGTGGGCTCGGGCTCGCGCTCTTCGGCTCGACAACGCAGCAGGTGGTGCGCACGGCGACGTGCCCCGTGCTGACCGTACGTGCGCCGGACGACGTGAGCGGCGACTGAGCGGGCGGCTCGTCCGGCCGTCCACAGGCTCGAGTCGTGGCCCATCCTCCGCGCCTGGTCAGGATCGGTGCGCCACGTCTCACCCGCACATGGCACCCTCACCGGAGTCTCACCCAATGCTCACCCACGGGTGAAGACTTGGCAGGTCGTTCAGGGTGATCCTTCCGCCATGGACCGGCCGCCGCTGGTCCGGCTGAGCGCGTCATCGCCGCGGAGGGCATGTGTCGAAGAGGTGGAACCGGGCGGAGACCTGGCTCGCGTTGGTCATCGTGGCTGTCGGCCTGCTGCTCACGGCGGTGGCTGGCTTGTTCGTGTACACGTCTGCGACGGCCACACGCCTGCATCCCAACCCGCAGGACGTGCCATCGGTCACGCGTTCGGCCCCGCCAGCGGAGTGGGCGGATGCCGTGGCCCAGGGGCAACAGATCGTCCGCGCTGGCCTCGCCGAGCAGAACCTGCCGGGCCTGTCGGTCGCGGTAGGTGTCGGTGGTGACCTCGTGTGGGCCGAGGGATTTGGCTGGGCGGATCTCGAGCACCACGTGCCCGTCGCACCTGAGACGCGATTCAGGATCGGCACCGCGTCCACGGCGCTGACATCGGCTGCCGTTGGCCTGCTGCTCCAGCAGGACCGGCTGACGCTCGACGAGAAGATCCAGACATACGTGCCCGAGTTCCCGGAGAAGCCATGGCCTGTCACCCTCCGCCAGCTGATGGGGCATGTGGCCGGCGTCAGGAACGATGGTGGTGACGAAGGCCCACTGCTGTCGGTGCGCTGCGAACGACCGGTGGAGGCGCTGCCGTACTTCGCGGAGCGACCACTGCTGTTCGAACCGGGAACCCGGCATGCCTACTCGAGCTACGGCTGGATCGTGGTGAGCGCGGCCGTCGAAGCCGCCGCAGACGAGCCGTTCCTCACGTTCATGCGCAGGCAGATCTTCGAGCCGCTGGGCATGGATGACACGACGGTCGAATTCGCGACGGAGCCGATGTCGCATCAGGCAACGCCCTACTTCCCGAGATTCGCGGCGAATCCCCGCTACGGTCTGCACCTGACGCGCCCGCTCGACCACTCGTGCTACGCAGGATCCGCTGCATTCCTGTCCACACCGTCCGACCTGGTGCGCTTCGGTATGGCCATCGGCAGCGGCACGCTGCTGCAACCCGCCACGGTCGAACTGCTCCAGACGTCGCAGCGCCTCGTGTCGGGGGAGGAGACGGGCTACGGTCTCGGCTGGGACATCGAAACCACAACCGTCGAGGGCGTACCCACGCGCCGTGTCGGTCACGACGGGACGTCGCTGGGTGGGATGGTCGCGTCCGTGACGACGTTTCCCGAGCAGCGGATCGTCGTGTCCGTCACGTCGAACATGTCCTACGCCGACACGGAGTCTCTTGCGGTGCGTCTCGCGCAGGCATTCTTGCACGAGAGGCGCTAGCGCCGCAGACCATCGGACTGCTCCGAGACATCGAGCAGCGGAATGATGAAGAGGAGGCGGACGGGAGTGGCTCGGCCTCGCAACGGGCGGCCCGGGGTCACTACAGCGTGTAGAGGTACCATCGGTGCGCCTCGGGCATTTGGCGTCGCGTGGCTGGCCGGCGCGGCCCGCATTTCACGGAGAAGGCGTGTGTCGTGGCGCTGGCGTGCCGTCACCGTTGCCGCTCGGCGCGAGCTTTCCCCTTTCCCCTCTTTCCTTTCCCCTTCTTTTCCTCGACGTTCGAACGTGAGCCATTGCTCACGTTCGAGCGTGGCCACGTCGGCGTCGCACCGACCTACGTCGCGGTCAGCGCCCTTGTCGGGCGTGCGGCGGTGTGGATGGGTGTTCGCCTCGGGCGCCTGGCGTGAACACCTCCTGTGACGTGATCTCGGTTGCGCCACGCGTGCGCGAACCGGCTGCCACGTACACCTTCGCCTCGTGGACGATGGCCTGCGTCGCATGGCGTCCCACAGTCAGCGGCGCGAGCGCGTCCCATCGGCCGGTCGCCGGATCGAGCGCCTCGACCTCGGCATGCGCGTCGCGCTGCGTGCCGCTCTCGCCACCGATCACGAGCAGCCGAGCGTCGAGCACGGCGACCGTCGATCCCGCGCGCGGCGTGGGCAGGTTCGACGTGGACGGCAGCGTCGACCACGCGCCCGCGGCGAAGTCGTAGACGTCCACCTCGGGTACGGTGAGTTCGAACGATTGCCCGGTGGCCACCGAACTGCGACGACCGCCCACCGCGTAGAGCCGGCCGTCGATGACTGCCGCATGGAAGTGGTCGCGCGCGCGCGGCGCGTCGGCGAGTTCACGCCAGGTGCCGGTCGCCGGATTGAACGCGTCGAGCCACGCGACATGCCCGTCGGTGTGGCCATTGGTGATGCCTGCGACGACGAAGATCTCTCCGTCGTGGACGACCACGCCGGCGCCGCCGCGGCGGCGGTGCTCCGGGACGGATGGGCCCTTCGTCCATCGATCCGAGACGGGGTCGTAGATGTGGACGTCCGGCGCGGGTGGCTCCGCAGGGAATCGCCCCGTCATGGCACCGACCACGTAGACCTTGCCGCCGACCTCGACGGCCTGAAAGTGGTGCAGCTCGATGGGCGGCGCTGCACCCAGGCTCCAGGCGCCCGTCGCGGGGTCGAAGATCTCCACGGGCTTGACGGGCTGGCTGCCTCGTCCGCCCAGCAGGTAGAACCGGTTGCCGACCTTCACATACGCGTGTTCGTGTCTCGGCAAGGGGGGCGGTCCGTCACCCAGGGTCTGCCAATGGCCCGCCGCCACCTGCGCCAGCGGTTGCGTCACGGCGCCGCTCGCTGCGGCAGTCACGACGATGAGCGCGATGAGGCAGAGGCGGGGCACTGACGCGAACACGGGAACCTCCAGTGACGGCGGCGTGACGGCACGTCCAGCGTGCCGTGCGGCAGTCGCGACCAAGCGTATCGCGGACCGGCAGG
>CAYMAG010000025.1:17037-55874 GCA_964388335.1 uncultured Vicinamibacteraceae bacterium
GCACGTCCAGCGTGCCGTGCGGCAGTCGCGACCAAGCGTATCGCGGACCGGCAGGAGTACGCCCACCGTTTGCGGTCATCTCGCCGCTACTGAGGGGGCTGCTGGCGGCGGCGAAGTCTGTCCCTGAGCGCGCGCAGCAGCGGCAGGGTGATGCGGTCCTTGTCACGGCCGGCCGCCTCTTTCGACCGGATGATCTCGTCGAGGCGCGCGACCCGAACCGGCACGCCGAGGACCACGATATCGATAGCGTGAGCGTCCCAGTCTGCGAAGGTCTCGATGCCGGCCGGGTGCAGCGCGATGTCAAGGTCGCCGGCACGCGTCACGAGGTTGAGCACGGTGATGTGGGCCAGGCTCGAGGCGTCGTGGTCGAAGGGCACGGCACGTCGTGCTCGTGAAGCACGCGGATCAGTTCATCCGGCCGGAATGCGCTCATATCGACGACATTGCCTCGCGTCCGGCCTGCACGAAGCGCACGTAGGCGATGAGGCGCTGGAGGCGTTCATCCACTGTGAGCGCGAGCGTGGTTTCGAGCAACGACGCGTCGTGCGCATCGGCCTCGGGCTCGCCGAGCACGTCGACCAGCGACAGGCTGCAGGCGTCGACCGCGCGGGCGACTGCGGCGAATCCCGGCTCGACCTGTCCGCGTTCCCACCGCGACAACACTGACGGTGTCGTTTCGAGCCGCTGCGCCAGCGCGCGCTGAGTGAGCCCGGCCATGCGCCGGGCACGCCGAATCACCTGATTACCAGTCATGTCCGTCAGATTAGCAAAAATGCCAACCGCTGGTAGCGTTACTCTTCACGACGATCGCCAGCGGATCCACCCGAGCGGCACGTCTCGCAGGTACGAACGCCGCTGCGAGTCCGGTCGCGACGATCAATGCGGCCACCACGCCGTAGGCACGGAGGTCGGCCGGATAGATCGACCCCTGGCTGGTGTCGATGACGCACGCGAACCTCTCGAAGGTGAACAGGTGGATGGGCGCGGTCTGGTACAGTTGCGTTGCCAGCCTGAGAGGATCCACGCCTGCCCTGACGCCCGAGCGTCTGAGGGCCGGCAGGCAGAGTCAACCATGGACGTCCGTCGTTCACCCGCCCGAGCCAGATCGGCAGGGCGTGCAATGGCATTGGCTCGGGCGTTGGCCCTGGCGGTGGCCCTGGCGGTGGCCTTGATCTGGGCACCCGCGATTCCCGTGTGGGCGCAAGACCCACGTCCACCAGACGCGCCGCTCTTTCGAGCCAGCGTCACGCGCGTCGAAGTGAGCGCGCTCGTCCTCGATCGCGATGGTGCGCCGGTGCGCGGACTGACGGCGGCAGACTTCGAGGTGTTCGAGAAGGGGGTGCCGCAAGTGGTCCGCTCGTTCGCGCCGTTCACGCACGAGCCCGACCTGCTGGTGTTGCCGGATCCCGTCATGCCGTCGGTCCACGCGCCACTCCCGCCGGCGTCACCCCCAGCGTCGAACGTCTACGCGTCGGCGTCGCGGGTCTTCGCCCTGATTCTCGACGACCTGCACGTGGACGTCCGCCGCACGCAGGTCGCTCGAGCCGCGGCCCGGCGGCTCGTCGAACAACTGACGCCCATGGACCTGCTCTTCGTCAAGACGACGAGTTCCTCGTGGTCCACGGGCTTCTTCACCCGCGATCGTACGCAGGCGCTGCAGATGATCGACACGTTCACAGGTCAACGTCTGCTCGACAAGACGATGGCGGGACGGCGGTTTCCGGCGCAAGACTTCGAGCCGGAGCGCTTCGACCACTACCAGCGGCTGTGCGCCACCATTCGGGACATCTCACTCGCGTTGCGCGACGTGGCGGGCCGGCGCAAGACGGTCGTGCTCCTGACGGAGGGCTCGTCGTTCGGCGCGGGTGTATCCGACATGCAACCAGGGCAGACCAAGGTGCCGAGCGGGTCGTCGCGTGTCATGAACGAAGCGCTCGCCGCAGCGGCGGCCGGCAACATCGCGATCTATCCGCTGAACCCCGCCGGGCTCGACGTCGCAGACGCCGACCTGATCCAGGTGCCGGGTCTGATCAACGCTCCACTCACCCCGCTCGACTACTCCAACATCCTCGCCGAAGCCCGTCAGTCGGTGGAGATGGCTCGTGACTTCGCGACGCTCACTGGCGGAGTGTCGTTGGTCGACACCGACGACGCGCTCGCCGGCATCGATCGCGCCGTACGCGACGCGAGCACGCACTACGTGCTGACCTACGAGCCAGAGACGCAGGCGAGGGGTTCCGAATACCGGAGCATCGAGGTGAAGGTTCGTCGGCCCGGCGTGACGGTGCTGGCTCGGCGCGGCTACCGAGCGCCCGCCACGCGTTCACCTCCGCCGATGAAGATACCGGGCAGCCTGCCGCCCGAGCTGCGCACGCTGCTGTCCGGCGTGATGCCGGTCGACGCCCTTCCGATGCGCGTGCAGGCGGTGCCACTCGCCCGGCAGGGCAAGACCACGATCGTCGCGGTCATCGTCGAGGTCAACGGTTCGGTGCTGGCGAGCGACCGGCGGGAGGGCGCGCTGCAGATCGAGCAGGGTCTGCTGACGGTGAACGCGACAGGCCGGGCCGCCAACGGCGTACGACGCGCCATCGATGCCGGCCTCACGACGCTTCAATGGGAGATTCTCGCGAACACCAGCCTCCGCAGCGTGTGGGCCATCGACCTGCCACACGGACGCCATCAGCTGCGCGTGGCCGCGATCGAAACCGGCACGGGGCATGGGGGCTCTGTCTACCTCGACGTGGAGATCCCGAACGACACCGCGTCGCCGGCCGGCATGCTCGTGGCATCGCAGTTTCTGTCCATGATGCCCACCGTGTTCGTCGATGAGCGACTCGCGCGCTGGACGACCGCCATGCCGACCACCACGCGGGTCTTTCCGGAGGGTGACGTGCTCACGGTCACGGTGCCGCATGCGGCATCCACGCCCGCCCGAGCGCGACTGGTGCGCGGCGACGGGCGCGTGGTCTGGGAGGGTGAGGGCACGCCGGTCTCCGGAGAAGCCGCGGCCCGGTTCACGGTGCCGCTGCAGGGCGTCGGCTCGCCCGTGTGCGACCTGGTCGTCGAGAACAGCCACGGCCTCATGCGCGCGACGCTCGGCATCGTCTCGCCTGCGTCGGACGCGGATCCCGCGCGATGGTGACATCCGCGGCGCGCGGGCAGCGATCCCTGGACGCCCGCCGGCCGGGCGTGCTGGGTGCACGTCCAAAGCCAGGTTCAGACCATGTCTCCCGGAGGTGATCCATGAAGGCCAACTCATCCGCGATGCTGACCCTCGCCGTCCTGATGGTTGGCGCATCTGCTGCCGCGCAGACCCCTGTCACGCCGGGCGTCATGCCCACGCTCACCGAGCCGGTGAGTGTCGTCGGCGCGCGCATCGGCTTCGTCGACCTCGGCCAGGTGCTCACGCTCTCGCGGGAAGGCCAGGCGATGGTGGCCCGCGTCGACGAGGTCCGCGCGAAGCTGCTGACCGCACTCGAGGCTCGCGGCAAGGACGTACAGGCGCTCGAATCGCGTCTGGCGCAGGCGGGCACCGTCATGTCGGACGCCGCACGCGCACAGCTGCAGCGTCAGTTCGAACGGGCCCGCGTGGACTTCCAGCGAGAGTCGAGCGATGCCCAGGCCGAGGTCGAGCAGGTGCAGCGGGAGTTGGAACAGGCGTTCCTCGCGAAGGCCTTCCCCGTCGTGGAGGCGATTGCCAGGGAACGCGAACTCTGGGCCGTCTTCGACATCGGCAGCAGCGGCGTGCTCTGGCGGGCGCCCGCGCTGGACCTCTCCGGCGAGGTCGCGCAACGGCTCGACGTCGCGCCATGACCACCCGATTCGGTGAGAGGACCGACGCACGCACCGCGATCATCTGGATTCTGACGCTGGCCGCCACGTCCCTCGTCGGACACGCGCAGCAGGACCCGCCCGCACAGCCCACGTTCCGCGCGGGCGTGTCACTCGTGGAGGTGGCGACGGTCGTGACCGACCGCGACGGCCGCAGCATCGATGACCTCGAGGCGGAGGACTTCGACGTGCTCGAGAACGGCCAGCCGCGTCCGCTCGCCAGCGTGCGGCGGCTCGTCTCCCCGGAACGTCGGACCGCCAACTCCGCGGCACCGCCCGACGACACACGCCTCGAGACGCTCGCCACCAACGTCGGCGTCGCCGATGCGCCCGCGTTCGTGCTCGTGCTCGACGACCTGAACACGAGCCCGTACGACGCACATCGCGTCATCCGCGCCGGCCTCGGCGTGCTCGGCGCGATCCCTCCGGGTGCGCTGGTCGCCATCGTGACGACCAGTGGCGAGGGCGGCTCGCTGTTGACGTTGTCGCCTCCGACGGCGGAACACGCCGCACAGGTGCGCGGCTTCCGAGGGCGCGTGCTGTTGACGGGAGCGAAGCCGTCCGAGATGGCAGAAGCGCTGGTCAGGACTGGCGGCATCCAGATGGGCAGCACCGCGGATACCCCGTGTGGATCAGTGGGCTTCGGGAAACGACAGTCGCAGGACTGCGGCGACCCCACCCGTGCCGCTCGCCGAGCGCAGGTCGTCGAGTCGGTGGCACAGTTGCTCGGCCGGGCCGGGTCGCGTCGCAAGGTGGTGTTCTGGATCACGGAAGACATGGGTGTCTCGCCGCTCGATCCTCAGGGCAACCAGGCGTCGCAGCGCGCAGCCCTGCAGCGCGTGCTCAACGCCGACGTCGCGGTGTACCCCGTCAACCCGCGCGAAGGCCAGGCCGACATGCGCACGGGCGCCGATCTGACGGAGGGCGACCGCGGGGACAACCGTCCCGACCGGCGGACGGGTGGGCTCGTCCGCTTCGGTCCGGCTGACGGCGCGCTGCCCGGCGGAGTTGGCCGCGCTACGACGGTCGAGTTCAACACCGACGACATGGCAGCGGTCACGCTCGACCAGATCGCACGCATGAGCGGCGGACGCTGGATCACCAACGCCAACGACCTCGAGACCGTGCTCGCCGACGTCGTCGTGCAGAACTCGACGTCGTACGTCCTCGCGTTCGAGGCCGCGCAGGCGCAGACGCCCGGCAACCACAGCATCGAGGTGCGCGTGCGGCGCGATGGCGCCCGCGTGTTCGCACGGCGCGGCTATGTCGTGCCAGTCACCACCGCCGGGGACGCTGCCACCACTGCGCCAGCCATGGCGGCTGACGCAGCGAGCCTGTTGCGCACAGTGGCCATGGGCACCGTGCCGCAGGGCCAGCTCGCGATGCAGGTCCAGGTCGTCCCGGCGTTCGCGCTGGGACGCGACGGCGGCGCGCTCGTGACCGTACAGGTGGACCCGGCGACCGCAGGCGACGTGGCGGTGGACCTCGTCGTCCTCGCGATTGACAACGAGGGCAGGATAGGCAATCAACAGGGGTTCCGCATGACGTCGCCCGAGCCGGGTACGTCCGCCACCTGGGCGTTGACCACCACGCTGCCGATCGCGCGTGGCGTACATCAAGTGCGCGTGGCGGCGGTCACTGCCGACGGCACGCGGTCTGGTCTCGTGATCGCGCCCGTCGAGATCATCGAACCGCGCAACGACCTGCTGATGGCGCCGCCGGTGGTGCTGGGAGGCGGAGCTGACGCCGACGTCGCGCCGACGCTGACGCGCACCTTCGACGTGGGCACGCCCCTCGGGCTGCAGGTGGACGTGGCCGGACGTCCCGTGCGCGACAAGCGCGTGACCGTGACGGCCTCGTTGCAGGATGCCCGGGGCGCGACGCTGCGCGCGACCGACGCCGTGCTCGACCCGGGTGCGCGCGCCGACCGGATACGCGGCACCGCGATGGTCTCCACGTCCGATGTCGACGCCGGCGACTACCTGCTCGTCGTCGAGGCACGCGACGCGCAAGGACCCGCGACGGTGCGACACGCGGTGCCGGTGACGCTGAGACCTGTGACGGCGGCAGCCGCGGCGCCCGCCGATGCTCCGGTGGCGACGGGGACGACGGGGGCGAGCCGCACTGGCTCGACACCACCGTTGCGGCCGCTGGCCGTCGCGCACGGTCCGACGTCGACGCATCCGCGGACCGGGCCGCAGGTCATTCGCGACAGCGCGACGTGGACCGCGTTCTGGCTGCACCTGCCGACGCGGCAGCCCCCTCCCGACATCGACTTCGAGCGCGTCACGCTGCTCGCCTTCGTGATCGAGGGCGACGCGGCGACGCCGGTGCAGCCCGCGGTCGAGCGGATCGAGCACGATGGCGACGCCGTGGTCGTCCACTGGCACGCGGCCCCGTCGACGGAGACTGGCGCCCCGGCCACGACGGCTGCCCCGCCGCGCCCCTTCACCGTCGTCGGCATCATCGGCCATGACGGGCCGGTACGCTTCCAGGCGGTTGAGTAGACCTGTCCCGCGCTGCTGTCCCCGGACCGATGCTACGGGCCGACGCTACGGGCGCGACTGCGCCAGAAGCCAGGCGTAGAAATCCTCGCCCGCGTAGATGCGCGTCCACACGTTGTGCCCGAGGTCTTCGTGGACGGTGAACTTCACGTCGCGATGCCCCTTCTCGAGCAGCGCATTGACCATCTGCAGGCTCTCGATGGGTGAGACGACCCGATCGCGGCCGCCATGGAACACCCAGATCGGACGCTGCGACTTCGCGAGGGCGTCGAGCGCGGCCGGGTCGCCACCGCCGCAGATGGGAGCGACAGCCGCGAACAGATCCGGGTGCGCGGCGGCGATGCCGAACGACCCGAACCCGCCCATGCTGAGCCCGGTGAGGTACACGCGCGATCGATCCACGCGGTAGGCGGTCGCCGTGCTCTCGACCATCTGGACCAGTTCGTCGCCGATCCCCACCCACGCGTTGATGACCGGGTTGCCCGAGCGATCGCGCAACGCACCCCAGTCCTGCGGAATGGGCGTGGCGTCGAATTCCTGCTCCACACGTGGCGGCGGATCGGCCGCAGGATCAGGCCGCTCGACGAAGCCGGCGGGTATGTCCGTCGTGTTCGCGCGGTCGTCCGGATAGGGCGCCTGCGGCACCACCATGACGAACGGCAGGTCGCGCCGCTGAATCCACGCCTCCATCAGCGGCCCGTGCACCAGCACTTTTCGCAGGTCGTCGAGACCATTGCCGCGTTCGCCACCGCCGTGCAGGAACAGGATCATCGGCCACGTCTTCGCGGGGTCGTCCCCGTGCCCACGCGGCAGGAATACGTAGTACTCGCGCGCCTTGCCGGTGACCTTGCTCTCGTACCGCTTGCGGATCAGCTGCGCCTCCGAGGGCTGCTGAGCAGACACCGGCACGGCCGGTAACAGCAGCACTGCCAACAACACGTAGATCGTCTTGAACATCGGGTCCTCCTGCGTCACCGTGGCAGCGCGTCAGGATTCCTTCACGGGTTGGTGATCGCGTACACCATATCGCCGACGAACCGCTTGAACGACTCATTCTCGACGAATTGCTTGTAGACCTGCGTGTCATCCTTCAAGAGGTGCTGCATGATCCTGCCCAGCGCGTGGTCGTGGGCCAGGCGCGCCGTGTGCGGTGTGTTCTCTCTGGCGTTCCGATACGCCTCATCGGCGGCGACCTTCGGCGCGATGTCGTCGCGGATGCGCTGAGCCACGCGGTCGCTGTCGGTGAACAGCGTGCCGAACTGGTCGTTGAACGACTTCAGTATGTTGCTGAGCCGATCCAGATCCGGTTCGGGTGTGTACCCTCGTGCGTCGGTGGGCACCGGCTCGATCTCGGCGTCCTCATCGGCCAGGGCGATCTTCATGGCCGCCTTCTTCTCGACACGGTAGCTGTCCATGTCGATGGATTCGAGAATGCCTCTGGCGAGATCTTCCTCCTTCGGTGCCGGCAGCTTGGGCGTGAGCAGGTCGAGGAAGATTGAGAGCTTCTCCCATTCCGCATTGCTGTACGGAATCACCGACGAGAGGAAGGCGTACGTGCGGCAGAACACCTTGGCCTTGCCCTTGAAGGCCACCTGGCCGTCCTCGTCTAGCCGTTCGACGTAGACTGCGACGCACAAATCGAGGATCGGATCGAGCTTGTCGCGATCCGCGCCCGCGAGAAACATCTCGACTACCTGCCGCACCTGCTCCGGCGAGTACACCTGGGCCGCATCGAGCGCGGTCTTCAGATCGTGCAGCGTGTTGGGGTCGGTCTCCTCGGCGAGCAGCGTCGTGCGGTAGTAGTCCTGGAAGGCGAAGGTGATTGCCTCGCTGTTGTTCTGGAAGTCGAGCACGAAGCAGTCGTGCTTCTGCTGGTGGGCGCGGTTGAGGCGCGACAGCGTCTGCACGGCCTTGATGCCGGCAAGCGGCTTGTCGACGTACATCGTGTGCAGCAGCGGTTCGTCGTAGCCGGTCTGGAACTTGTCGGCGCAGATCAGGAACCGGTACGGGTCGGCCTGAATCTTCTCCGCGATGTCGCCACTCGGAAAGCCGTTGAGCGACGACTCGCTCACCTTGGCACCGCCGAAGTCGTGCTCGCCCGAGAACGCGACGATCGCCTGATAGCGACTCTTGCGCTCCGTCAGGTACCCCTTGATTGCGTGGAAGTACTGGATGGCCCGCTCGATGCCGCTCGTCACGACCATCGCCCGTGCCTGTCCGCCGATCTTCCCGGCTGCCAGCACCTGCTCGTGGAAGTGATCGACCATGATCTCGGCCTTGAGCTGGATGGCGTGATCGTGGCTCTCGACGTAGCGCCGCAGCTTCTTCCTCGCCTTCCTGGTGTCGAACTCCGGGTCGTCTTCGGTCTTCTTGACCAGCTTGTAGTAGCTCGCGACAGGCGTGTAGCTCTTCAGCACGTCGAGGATGAAGCCCTCCTCGACCGCCTGCTTCATCGTGTAGCTGTGGAACGGCCGGTGCCTGACCTTGCCCTCGGCGTCGGGCGGCAGCGCCTCGCCGAACATCTCGAGCGTCTTGTTCTTGGGCGTGGCGGTGAAGGCGAAGTAGCTGGCGTTGGTCAGCATCCTGCGCGTCGCCATGCGCTTCTCGAGGGCAGCGTTCACGATGTCCTCGGGGTCGTCCGCTTCGGCCTCCGCCACTGCGCCAAGCGCCTGGCTCATCGACGCCGAGGTCTTGCCGCCCTGGCTCGAATGCGCCTCGTCGATGACGATGGCAAACGTCTTGCCGGCCTCGGTCGCGATTTCGTCGAGGATGAAGGGGAACTTCTGCACCGTCGAGACGATGATCTTCTTCCCCTCCTCGATGAAGCGGCGCAGATCCCCGGAGCGCTCGGCATGGCCCACGGTCGCCTTCACCTGCATGAACTGCTTGATGGTCGTCTGGATCTGGTGGTCGAGGATGCGCCGGTCTGTCACCACGATGACCGAGTCGAAGACGTCTCTCTCGTCGCGCTTCAGGCCTATCAGCTGATGTGCGAGCCAGGCAATGGAGTTCGACTTGCCGCTGCCCGCCGAGTGCTGAATCAGGTAGCGCTTTCCTGCGCCGTGGGCCCGCACGTCGGCCAGGGCCTGCCGCACGACGCCGAGCTGGTGGTAGCGCGGCCACACCTGCCTGCGCTTCTTCCTGCCGGTGCGCGCGTCCTTCTCTTCGACGATCTGCGCGTAGTTCTCGAGGATGTTGGTCAGCCCCTCGGGCGTGAGCACCTCTTTCCACAGGTAGTCTGTCTTCAGGCCGACCGGATTCGGCGGGTTGCCGGCACCGTCGTCGTAGCCCTTGTTGAAGGGCAGGAACCAGGAGCCCTTGCCGCGCAACTCGGTGCACATCCGCACCTCGCTGTCGTCCACCGCGAAGTGCACCACGCAGCGGCCGAACTCGAAGAGCCGCTCGCGCGGGTCGCGGTCGCGCTCGTACTGCTGCACGGCGTCCTCGACTGTCTGCCTGGTGAGGCTGTTCTTCAGCTCGAAGGTGGCGATGGGCAGGCCGTTGATGAACAGGCACAGGTCGAGCGCGCGGCGCGTCTCGTCCATGCTGTACGCGAGCTGACGCGTGATCGAGAAGCAGTTCTCGGCGTGCAGCTTCTCGGACGTGGCGTTTCCAGGCGACGACGTGCCGTAGAACAGGTCGAAGTGCACGGGCCCGTGGTCCACGCCCTTGCGCAGAACGTCGATGACGCCGCGCTTGCCGATTTCCGACGAGACACGGGCCAGGAACTTGAGGCGGTTGATGTCTCTGGCGTAGGTGTCGTCGGCCAGCGCCAGTTTCGCGAATGCCTCGGGCTGCGTGGCACGCAGGAAGGCGAACAGCTTGGGTACGTCGAGCGCGTGGGCGCGGTCGAAGTCGTGCGCGCTGCCGACGGCATAGCCAGTGCCGCCAAGGGGCCGCGGCCGGTCGGCCACCTGACTCGGGGCGACGGCAAGCCCGTCCGTGCCGGTCATGTGGCGCACGATCAGCGTTTCGAGGCCCTTCTCAGTGATGTCGGTGCTCATCGCCTCCCCAGGATTCGCCGCGTCAAGCAACAATCAAGCAACCAGTCAGCGCGTAAACCTCTGCAGGTCAACCATTTAGACGGTGCCCATGTGCCTGGAGTGTCGGTCTGTCCGTTCGCCATCAAGCAATCTCAGCTCAGGAGCCTTTGCTAAACCCTTTGCTAAACCCTTTGCTAGGACGCTCGCACGGAGGCATTCCGAACAAAGGGCTATCTCTCTGATTTGACGCCAGTTCCTGGCTTGGCTGACTGCTCGAGGCCACCGGGGCGGTACCGATGCTTTGCTTGATCACGGCGGTTGCCCTCCCGGCCATGGCCTGACAGCAATCCATTTCGGCTCTGGCCTGCTACCTTGGTTGACGATCCTGCCAGCCCGCCGCAACTCCTGGAGCAGGTTGTGAACCTTTCGCCGTTTCTGCTGGGCTGACATCCGATCGGGCAGCTTCGGCAGCAGAAGTTCGTCCACTTCGCGGCGTCCTACCGGGCCATGTTCGTTCACCAGCGCCAGGATCAGGTCCACGTAGTACTGCTTGTTGAAACCGCGTTCGCGGATGTGGCGCGCCACGTCCCCGGTCGCCCTCGCCATGGCACCCGACACGATGATGTTCGGATATCGGCCTTCCACCAACCCGGCCGCTTTCAGGCGCCTGTGTTCGTCGCGAGAGATTGGCCGGCCCCTCTGCACCCTGTCGAGGAGCATGACCTCCGCCAGCGCGAGTCCCTGCTGCTCCATCAGCAGACGCGTGTAGCGTTCGTCGAGGATGCGTCCCGCGATGGTGACACTGACCTGCCCCGGCGTATCGAGATCGTAGTCGGGTAAAGGAAACGAACGCCGTCGCTGTGTCTCGAACATGCGCTTGATGCCGCCGCCCTGGGTGTCGATCAGGTTCAGTTCGACCATCGCGTCGGCGAGGAACGGGTTGCGGTAGAGCAGCTGCGGAGCATCCTGCTCGATCACTGTCTGGACACTGCCCGGCAGGAAAGCTCCGGCGTTGGTCACGAGTACGCGATCCGGGAATTCGACCACGGTGATCCGTGCGTGACGACGGTAGTCCTGGTGGGCGATGCTGTTGTGGAGCGCCTCACGGAGCACCCAGGGGTCGTACTGCGTGATTTCCTGGGGGAACAGAGTGCCGCTGGGCAGGGCGCGGACCGTCAGGTTTCGTAACCGCTTCAACAGGCGGTCGCCTGCCAGCAGGAAGGGCGGTCCGACATGTTCGTAGTCCAGCTCCCTGTTCTGGTCGTCCTTCAGAATCCAGGAAATCTTCGCCACGGCCGGCGCAAGCAGGGTTGCGGCCTCGCTGCGCCCCAGCAGGACCAGCGCCGCGTTCGTCACCGCGCCCTGTTTCAACAGTCGTGCCTTGTTCAAGAGGGTCGCGTCATCCCAGCCGACCAGTTCGCTGGTCTGCGCCGGGTGCTTGACGAGGAACTGCTCACGCGCCTTGGCGATCGCCTCTGGATCGAGGTCGGCCAGGCTCGCGCTCTCGCAGACCTCGGCCGACCAGTCGCTGCCACGGGTCCAGAGCGCTCGCTCTTTCTCCGGGTGCCTCACCAGCTCGGTCTTGCTGGTGCCGACCCGGCACAGGGTCTTTCCCGCAAATGCTGTCGGACGATCGCGGGCCGGGCCGACGATGAACACCACGACACGCCCGGCGGGGTGATCGACGACGTGGACGTCGACGCCGGGGTTGGGCTGCAGCAGCGAGCCCATCCACGGCAGAAGATCCTGGTTGCCTTTGCCCTTGGTGGCGTACGGGTCGAAGCGGGTGCCCACGACGTCATGGGTGGTGTCGTCGACGCCGAACACCAGGTAGCCCCGCGGCTGGTTGCACAGGCAGGCCTCGTTCGCCAGTGCCGACAGATACTCCCCGATCTCCTGCGGCTCGGCGCTGTTGCGCTTGAACTCCAGCCACTCGGTCTCTGTGGGAAGGGCGCGGAGCCTGTCGACGAGGGCGATGAGGTCCCGGTTGTTCACCCGACGCTCGCCTCCTCGTCGATGACATCAGGCTCCGTTTCTACGCCGAACTCATCGTCGGACGGGTCCGGCGCCGGCTCGTCCGGCAGCCGCGCCGCCGCCTCGCGCACGTCGAGCTTGCCAGTCACTACGTCGGCGACGAGGCGGGTGCGGTATTCACGGAGGAGTTCGATCTCGCGCTCAAGGCGGGAGATGGTGGTTACGAGTGAGCGCGTGCCCTCGGATGTCTGCTTGACAATCCTGACCTGCTCCTCTGGGGGAGCTACAGCGATTGAGATCGACATCAGCCGGTCCTGAGTGAGTTTGGGCTGCGCCGCTCCTGAGATCCACGGTTTGTAGTTCAATGTCTCAAGAACATGGGCAAGATAGACGATGCTCTCGCGCCTCGGCTTCAGGATGTGGGCATGGTTGTTCACCCAAAACTTCCCCCTTGCAATGATTGCAAGCGGTAGATTCCGAAGAACCAGGTTGGCCCCATCTTCGGCAATGAGTAGCAGATCGTCATCGAAGAGGTAGTCGTCCACCTTGTCGATCACGCCGGATGCGCCGTAGTAGTCGTAGGCCCTCGAAGACATAGCGCCGCGCTCGACCGAGTTGAGTGGCACACGCTGTGTATTCAGGCACCGGAACTCGTTCTTGATCCTCGACACCTCCCAATGCTGCGGAATGTCGCCGAGCCAGGGGACGCCGGACGGTTTGAGGGGGACGGAGGGATCGAGGCCGCGGGTGACGGCGCGGTGGATGATGGCCTGCTTCTGCTCGTTGAGCAGCGCGATCACCTTCCGCTTCGCCCGGATCGCCCGCTCCAGCCGCCCGTTCGCCCAGCCCAGAAACCGCACAATCGCCGCCTGCTCGTCGGCGCCGGGCAGAAGAACGGGAATCCGAAGGAAGTCTTCCGGATAGAGCCGGAGGCGGGAGCTGTTCACCCCCGTCGATCGGCGTTGATACTCGGCAGCATAGGTCGGCGTCCGAAACAGCAAGTCCGCAAAACCGGGCAGCAATTGATCCGTCGCGAGGGGGCGATAGATGCCATAGGCCGGGCTGACGATTCCGGTATGTCTCGATACCCCGAGGGCCGCCATCCAGGCCCATAGGGTGTTGATCACCAAATCCTGTGGGCGGCATATTTTGTGCCCCACGTTGGATTTGGCCAGGAACATCGTGACGGATTTCTGACTGCGCGGCGTGACCCCGGTCTTGTGCGATACCGAAAGCAGTTCCTCTTTGCCGGTCGCGGATCGTTCGTCGATCTCGCGAAACAGAAACTTGGCCCGGCGCAGTCGCCACGACGCCGGCACCTGCCCGAGCCACGGCAGCCCCGACTCCTTGTACTCCGCATAGGGTTCGAGGTCGGCGATCATGGCTGGCCTGCCACGCCATCGCCGTCCCAAGTCTCGCGATACGCGTTGACGTAATAGGTTGTGGCCGCCGGGTCGATATCCCAGTAGTGACGACAGAGCGCGCGGTACATCTCCAGCACGGCCTCTGCGCCGCAGAAGTCGAGCAGGCCGTCCAGCGTCTCCTCGATGTGCCGGGTGTCCCGGCTGCGAACGCGCAGGATCTCCTCGACGATGGGCCTGTATTGCCGCGCGGCCCGCTGCTCGAGCGCCCGCAGGTCTCGCGCGAACTCGATCATCACCCGGAACGTAATGTCGCCGCGCTTCACTCGCGACCTCCCGGGCCGGGCAGTCGCCGAGCCGCCTGTTCCCTCGTGTGTGCTATCGCCTCGATGCGGCACATTTCGGCGTAGAAGTCCCGGGCCAGCGGATCCTTGATTGGCAGCAGCGCGACGAAGTGGCTCCAACTCAATGTTTGTGACAGCGTCGCAAGAATCTTCTCGTCAGTCATCCACTCCGCGAATCGCGCCATACGGGTCAGGGCGGTATAGCCGAACCCGGCCCCGAACTCCGCCGTCAATTCTTCCGACACCGTCGCAAGAATCCGCTTCATCGCTTCCCCACCTTCAACAGCCCATCCAGCAGCCCCTCGGCTTCCTTCTCGATGGCAAGGATGTCGGCGCTGATCTCCTCCAGCGTGCGCAGCGGCTGCGGCTTGTAGAAATGCCGCGTGAAGCTCACCTCGTAGCCGATCTTCGTTGCGCCTTCCTTGATCCACGCGTCGGGCGTGTAGGGCAGCACCTCGCGGCGGATGAAGGCCTCGATACCCTCCTTCGCGGAGGCTTCGGAGGGCAAGCCGCCAGGATTCCCGGATGGCGGAGCTTCGAGGAAGGGAATCTGCTCGGTGTCGCGGAGATCGGAGTCCGGCTCATATTCGACGATCGCTGGCTTGCCGGCCACGGTCGCCTCGAACAGGCCGCGCAGCGGGTCGGCCTTGACCTTGCCGGGCTTGTGCACCTTGGCTACAACGGGCGGCGCGGTCTCGACGCGCCAGCTCACGGCCTTCAGGATCGCCTTCAGGTCAGCCGTGGCGAGTCTGATGCCGGCCTTCTTCAGCGCGGCGTCCACTCGCTCACGGAAGCCGTTGTAATCCTCGAACAGCATGTCGCCAAGCGCCGCGCGCAGAGCCGTGGCCACTTCGACCAGGCGCCCATCACGCTCCCACGTCCTCGGGTCGAGCAGTTTCTTGCGCTTCTTCTCCGGCAGGCCCTTCTTCGCCCCCGCGCCCTCTTCGTCATCGCCTTCGTCCTCGTCGTCGCCCCAGTCGGCCAGGCGCGTCTCAACAGCAGTCGAGACTCTGGCGTAGCTGGTGAAAAGTTCGTCGCCGAACTCCCCGTAGAGCACCGATCGGATGTCCTCGTCGCCCGAGCTGAAGCGCAGCGTCTCGATCGCTTTGAGCGTGAGCTGGCTGTGAAGGCGCAGCGGACGCTCGACCGTGACCTTCCAGTAGCCGAAGGCGGCGTTGGGAAAGATCTTCGACTCCGGCGTCTCCTTGAAGTCGAGGAAGGTGCGGCTGATGCGCTCGATGTCCTCGGGCGACAGCTCGCAGTTCTTCTTCCCGAGATTCTTGCGCAAGGGCTTGAACCACTGGGTGGCGTCGATGAGCTGTACCTGGCCCTTGCGGGGCTCCGGCTTCCTGTTGGACAGCACCCAGACGTACGTGGCGATGCCGGTGTTGTAGAACAGGTTGAGCGGCAGGGCGACGATGGCCTCGACCCAGTCGTTCTCGATCAGCCAGCGCCGGATGTTGCTCTCGCCCTGGCCCGCGTCGCCCGTGAAGAGCGACGACCCGTTGTGCACCTCGGCGATTCGGCTGCCGAGCACTGACGTGGCATTCATCTTCGATGCCATGTTGGCGAGGAAGAGCATCTGCCCGTCGCTCGATCGGGTGACGAGCGACAGCTCCTCGCCCTGGTGCATCACCCTGAAGCGCGGGTCGCGCATGCCGTCCTTGCCGCCCATCGCCTCGAGGTCCTTCTTCCAGCTCTTCCCGTAGGGCGGGTTGGCCAGCATGAAGTCGAACGCCTGCGCGGGGAACGCGTCGTGCGCGAGCGTGGACCATTCCGCGCCGCCGACGATGTGGTCGCTCTCGCCTTCGCCCTTGAGCAGCATGTCCGCCTTGCAGACGGCGTAGGTCTCGGGGTTGATCTCCTGACCGTAGAGCAGGCAGGTGACCTGCTGTCCTCTCTTCCCACCGATGGCGGCAAGGGTCTCTTCGGCAACCGTGAGCATGCCGCCGGTGCCGCAGGCGCAGTCGTAGAGCAGGTAGGTGCCCGACTTCACGTCGGTCTCGATCGGCTGGAACACGAGGTTCGCCATCAGCCGCACGGCGTCGCGCGGCGTCCAGTGCTCGCCGGCCTCCTCGTTGTTCTCCTCGTTGAACCTGCGGACCAGCTCTTCGAAGACCGTTCCCATCGAGTGGTTGTCGATGCCGGCCGGTGAGAGGTCGACGTCGGGCGCGAGGAACTTGTCGATCAGCGTGCCGATGGCGTCGGCCTTCGACAGCGTCTGCAGCTGGTTGCGGAACTTGAAGTTGTCGAGAATGTCCTGGACGTTGGGCGAGAAGCCGTTCAGGTAGTCTTCGAAGTCGGCGAGCAACTGCTGCTGGTTGCCACGTGACCTGAGGTCGCGCAGCGTGAACTTCGAGGTGTTGTAGAAGGCCTGTCCCGCCGCGTCGCAGAGCGCGGCCCGCTGCTCGGTGATGCCCGCCGCGTCGAGCGTCTGCTTCGTGTCGAGCACCGTCTGCTTGGTCCGCTCGAGCACGGCGTCCATGCGCCGGATGACGCACATGGGCAGGATGACGTCCGGGTACTTGCCGCGCTTGAACAGGTCGCGCAGCACGTCGTCGGCGATGCCCCAGATGAAGGAGACAATCCTGTTGTGCGTGGCCTGGTCCATGCTCAGGCGACCCTCGGCCGGAGCGTGAACGATGCGGTGCAGGTACCGCCGCCCTCGCCCGTTTGGCTGATCGCCTTCCTGCCGCTGAGGCCGGACTTCGCTGATGTGAATGGCAGGGGCATGGGGCGAGTTCTTGACGTCTGGACTGTGCCGATTCGCTGGTGAGTATAGCGAGGATGCGGACGAGGTTGCTCCCTTCGTCGCTGTGCGTCAATCCACGACGCGCAGCGATCCGAGACATGAAGCGCGCGCCGGACGCTCAGTCGCGGATGGCCGACATCGGGTCGACCCGCGCCGCACGACGGGCCGGAATGTATGTGGCCGCAAGTCCGACAGCACCCATGAGAATCGCCACGCCGCCGAAGCTGAGGGGATCGGCCGGACTGACGTCGTGGAGTTGTCCGCGCACGACACGCGCCATCGCCCAGGCACCGCCGGCACCGAGTGCGATGCCGATCAGAATCAACGCCATCCCCTGCCTCATGAAGAAGCCGATGAGCGTCCGCCGGTCGGCGCCCAGCGCCGCGCGCACGCCAATCTCGTGGGTCCGTTGCGAGACGAAGTACGACAGCACGCCGTACACGCCGGCCGCCCCAAGCAGCAGGGCGATGCCGCCGAGCGCAGCGAACAGCCGCGCAAGCGTCTGGTTGCGCGACAGCACGAGGTAGTGCACGTCCGTCATGGTGCGCACGGCGACAACGGTGATGGACGCATCGGCGGCATGCACCGTCGAGCGGATCGTCTCGGCGACTCGCGACGGGTCGCTGGACGTACGCAGCAGCACGCGCGATTCCGATGCAGGTACGTACGCGTACGGGAGGTACGCGGTGGGAAGCGGGCGGTTGCTGACGTCCCAGCTCAGGATGTCGTTCGAGACGCCGACCACGGTGAACCAGGTCGCACCAGCATCCCCCACTCGTCTGAATCGTCGTCCCACGGCGGACTGACCCGGCCAGAAGCGCTCGGCCAGCGCGTGGTTGACGATGGCCACCGCGGAAAGTGACCGGCCTTCGGCGTCGGAGAATGCGCGGCCCTGCCGCATCGGCACGTCCAGAACGTCGAAGAGCGCCGGCGTGATGCCGCCCAGCAGCACCGAGGGCGCCTCGTCGTCGCGACCTGCGAAGCTGTCGGCGATGACGGCTGTGCTGACCCCTGCATCGCGCAGGGGCGTGAACGTCGCGGCCGCGGCGCCGGTCACCATCGGGTGTCCCGCCAACTGGTCCACCAGGTCGCCAACCCGCCGCGACACCACGTCCGCCGACTCGGCGACGCCCCGATCGAGGTCGACCACGACCGTCAGGATGCGCGCCGTGTCGAAGCTGCCATCGGCGACGAGCAGGCGTTGAAAGCTCCGGACGAAGAGCGACGCGCCCACGAGCATGATGACCGCGAGCGCGACTTCACCGACGATGAGCGCACGGCTCAGCCGCGCGTGCGGGGGCGGCGTAGTGGCGTCCGATCGTCCGCCGGCTGTCAGCACGTCGTGCCGGACGCGTCCAATCACGTGCAGTGCAGGCAACAGCCCGGCCAGCACGCTGGCCAACAACGCAAGTGCCAGGCTGAACAGCAGCACGCGACCGTCGATGGGCAGGCTCGTGGCCATGTCCGCACTGTCTGCCGAGGCGAGCAACAGCGTCCGGCCGCCGTACGCCACAGCAATGCCAAGCGGCATGCTCGCGATTCCCACGAGGAGGCTCTCGCTGAGCAACTGCCGCACGATGTGCCACCGCGGCGCGCCCAGAGCGAGTCGTGTGGCCATATCGCGGCGGCGTCCCGCGGCGCGCGCCAGCGTGAGGTTGGCGACGTTGGCGCAGGCGATCAGCAGGATGCACGCGACTGCGCCGCTCGCCATCAGCAGCATCGTGCGGGTCGTCGACGAGAACGTGGCGGCCAGCGGGCGGACCCCAACCGTCCACCCCTGACTCTCGGCAGGCAGCGACAACTCGAGCGCCTGCGCGACCCCCTCGAGACGCGCACGCAGCGCCTCGGGCGACACACCCGGCGCGAGACGGGCAACGACGCGGAGATCCCGCCGATCGCGCGGTTCATCACCCGCAGGGGGCAGCGGCATCCAGAGATCGACGGCGCCCAGGAGGCCTCGCCGCAGCGCGATGTGCGACAGCGCGGCGGGCATCACGCCGACGATGGTGTGCGACATGCCGTTGACGGTGATGGCGTGGCCGAGGATATCTGGCGACTGGGCGTAGCGCTGCTGCCACAGCGCGTGGCTGATCAACACCGTCGGCGGAGCGCCGAGGTGTCCATCGCCATCCTGGAAGCCACGGCCTCGCGCCGGCTCGACGCCGAGCACGGGAAAGAAGTTCGCGGAGACGAGCGCGGCCGCGACACGCTCGGGTGCGCCACGTTCCGAGACACGGGCACGTACGGGACGCTGCACGGCGATTCGCGCGAGATCGCCAACCGCCGACTGCCAGTCGCGGACGTTCGGCGCCGACACCGGCGCCAGCGTACCCGGCGCCTCACGTCGTACCTCGTGAAGCGAGACGAGCCGGTCCGTGTCGGCGAGCGGCAGCGGTCGCAGCAGCAGGCCGTTCACGAACGTGAAGACCGTCGCGTTGGTGCCGATCGCCAGACCGAGGCACAGCACCGCGAGGCACGTCGCCAGCCATTGCGACGTCAGCACGCGCAGCGCGTGTCGCACGTCAGCCTTCGCGCCCCACGCCGAGCGCATCCGCCACGCGGTTGATGTAGTTGAACCAGGAGGCAATGAGCGTGATCTGGAGGATGCCGCGGTCGTCGAAGCCGACGGCGCGCAGCCGGTCGTGGAACGCCGGTGCGATGCGCGTCGCGTCGCGCGTGATCTGTTCGGCGTACTCGAGCATCACGAGATCCTGCTCCGACAGCCCGGCCGACCGGAAGTCGGCCGCGAGGGCTGCGACGAAGTCCGCATCGAGCGTCACTCTACGCAGAAACTCTGCGTGCGACTCCAGTCAATACTGGCACCTGTTGGTCGCCGACACGACGGTCGTGATCATCTCGTGCTGCCGCCGTGTGAGCGGCAGCTCTGGCGACATCATGGCGCCGAAGGCCGCGAACGCGTGGTGCAGCGCGTCGGGAATGAGCGAGTGCGACGCGACGATGCCCTCCGTCTGCGCGTGGTCGGGATGCGTCGGTTGGGCGTACTCGATGGGATAGAGCGCCTGCTGCGCCGCGCGGGCGCGCTGCAGGGTTTCGTCCTCGTCGAAGGGAATCACGCGAATCCAGGTCATGTGCTATGGCTCCAGCTTCAGGTTCAGGAACTGCTGCTCGCCCTCACGAATCGTGAGCGGCTCGGCCCGCTGGCTCAGCTCCCGCAGGCGGTCGGGATCCTCGAGCACGGTGTAATCCACCTGCTCCGTCGCGAGCGCAATGACGAAGTACTCGCCGGGACGCAGGTTCTCGATGACGAACCCGCCGTTCTGGTCGGGCGCTCCCATGCCGCCCACGCCAGGCAGACGGACGCTCGGGCGCGACTCGTGGTCCTGCGGATACGCAATGACGACGTAGTCGGACGCGGGCTGACCGTCGGCGCCCGTCACCTGCCCGCCAATGCTCGCCGGACGATTGTTCACGACGATCTCGAGCCCGGCCCACTTGCGGCCGCTGCCGAAATCGAAGCCGTCCAGGGCGTTCTGTCCGTTCACGCGCACGGCCTTCACCCACCACCCGCGCGGCAGCCCGTTGACCATGAGCACCTGCGACCCGCGGAGACCCGTGAGCGCCACCGTGAAGTCGTCCTGTACGGCACCCTGGCCAGGCGGCCCGAACATCATCCCTGGTTCGAGATCCACCGGGCGCGACATGACGCGCAGCCCCGACGGCTGAATGGCGTTCACGTCGCCTTCCACGATCACCCGCCCCGACACGGAAGACGGCGGTGACGTGGTCACGGTGAGGTTCTCGACATCTTCACCGCCGACGACAATCGGCATCGCTGCGCTCTCCATCTGCGCGAACTCGTCCGGGCTGGCCATCGGCCGCTGCGGCGTCACCATCACGTGCAGCGTGTACGCGCCGGGCGTGACGCCCGTTACGGCGAACGTCCCGTCCTGCATGATGCCGCGGCCGCTCATACCGCCCGTCATCACCTCGGCATCGTCCGGACGCAGGCTCACCATGCCGCTGCTGAGCACCTTGCCCGTCGAGTCGACGACGCGCCCGGAGACTGTGACGACGCGGGCGGCGATCAGCTGGATGTCGGCCGGCGTCACCTGGCCAGCCACGACGCGGATGCGATCGGCATCGCCGGGCGCTGGCGTACCTGGCGCGTACGTCGTCACGGTGTCCATGCCCTGGTCGTCCTGCGCCACGGTTCCCGGACCCATCATTCGGCCGCTGCCAGGCTCGGCGGCCAGGATGTACTCGCCAGGAACCAGACCGTACACGCGGAAGTTGCCGAGGTCGTCCGACGTCACCGAACGTCCGCCCGCCGGCACGTAGCGCATCCGTCCACGCAGCCGCTGGCCGCGCAGCACTCGTACGAACACACCCTCCGCCGGCTCACCCGCGTCGTCGGTCACGCGACCCGCGATGACGCCGCCGGGCTGCAGCTTGAAATCGATGCCCGTCAGCCTGCCTCGGTCCTCGATCGTCAGGCGCCGGGGCGGGCTGTTCACACTGGTCTGCCCGAAGGTCTGCATGACGTAGCCGCCACGCTGCGCCATCACCGTGTAGACGCCCGCCGGCAACTCGCGAATGGTGTAGGCGCCCGTGTCGTCGGTGCGCGCCACGAAGCTGCGCGCGGTACGCGGCGTCGGCGCGGTCGTGAGAAAGGCCTGCACGCTTGCGCGGCGCAGCGGCTGGCCCGTTTCTGCATCGAACACGCGGCCCGAGATGACCGCTGTGCCAACCACGGGCGCTTCCGGCCGTCCACTCCGATCGCGCGGTGGCGTGCCGGGTGGCGGCGTGCCCGGAGCGGGTGGCGGCTGTGGGACGGAGATCACCATTCCCGGTCTGCCGGTCTGCGCAAGGACGACCGCTGGCAGGGCGAGTGCCGCACTGACGAAGACGACGAGGCGATGAGTTCGGCGCATCTCTGGGGTCTCGTGGGGCTCTCTTGGGCGTCTCTTGGGGGTCAGGTCTGGAAATGCACGCGCGAAGTGCCAGGTCTCAGCCGACAATGGCCGCCTTCCAGATGACCAGACCCTCCTGGCTCACATGGCTGAAGTAGAGCGCGCCATCGACATCCGCGCCGAAGAGCATGCCCCTCCGAGGCACGGGAAGGCGCGCCGTCACATGGTAGCGGCCGTCGAGCACTTCCAGGTAGCTCCCTGATCCACCGACGCCCGAGGCGTTCAGGTGCACCGCCAGACGATCGCCGGACAGCATCGCGGCGCCAACCACCCAGGCATTCGGCCGAACGAAACCGCCGCGGGCCAGCCGCAGGGTCACGCCAGGCGCGGCGTCGCGGCGCCGCCACACGACGCGTCGGGTACCGTCCCGATCGAACTCCTGAATCGCGTAGTCGGACGTCTGCAGGTAGACCAGCCGCTGCCGATCGGCACGAAAGAAGAGCGGCGTGAACGCGGGCACGCCGTCGAGCCGCAGTACGCCTCCCGGTGGCGGCAGGCGCTCGCCGAACCGCTCCACGACCGCCGCGCCCTGCAGACGCGCGAGCAGTCCCCCTTCGGGGGCCGCGAGCACCACCCATGGCACGCCGTCGAGGTACTTCACCGCGCCTGGCCACGACCCGTTCGGTTCGAGATCGAGGCTTCGGATCGGACGAAGGTCTGCCTGCGCGAACTCCAGGAGGCGCATGCGGCTGCCCGATGCGAACTGGTACGCACGCACCACCCCATCTGCGCCGCAATCGATGCTGAGCACGTCATCGTACGCGGCGTCGCCGCGGGCGGCAACGGGCTGCCCCGCAGCGCTCACCTTGAAGAGCCGGCCAGGCCGCTCGTACGACACCACGCTGCCGTCGGCGCAGGCAGCGAACCGGCTGAAGCCGGAAGGCACGGCCTCACCGAGGTTCGCGGTCCACACGACGGTCAGCCGCGGCTCCGGAATCGCCTGCGCGGCACTCTCCGTCGACCACGGCGCCAGGAACCACGCACCCACGCCGATGAGGGCCACGCCACCAACGTACCTTGCCGTGAGCTGCACGCGTCGCTCCTCTCTTCGGACCCTGGTCCTTACGGCTCGACCAGCGTGAGGTTCAGCACCTGCTGATCGCCCTCCCGCACCGTCACCCGCCGGGCCCGCTCGCTCAGCGCCTGCAGCGCTTCGTGGTCGTCCAGCACCGACATGTCGACCGCCCCCGGAGCCGTGGCCAGCACGAAGTAGTCGCCCGGGCGCAGACTCTCGACGACCCAGGTGCCGCTCTGGTCGGGACGACTCATCGCGCTGACTCCCGGCAGCTGCAGACTGGCCCGCGCTTCGAAGTCCTGTGGAAACGCCAGCACCGCGTAGTCAGTGGCAGGCTGGCCGCCGGCGGTCGTCACCTGTCCGCCGATGAACGCGGGCCGGTCGTTGACCACGATCTCGAGGCCGGTCCACTGCCGTCCCGTGCCGAAGTCGAGCCCCTCCAGCGCATCCTGCCCGTTCAGCCGCACCGACTTCACCCACCACCCGCGCGGCAACCCGGTCACCGAGAGCCGCTGCGACCCGCGCAGCCCGGTCACGCGGACGGTGAGGTCGTCGGACACGCGTCCCGACCCGAAAGCGCCCGCTGACGGATCCGGCTCGGTCGAACGCGCCGCGATCCGGAGCGCGCGCGCGTCAAGTGCCGCGGCGTCACCCTCGACAACGACGCGTCCCGTCAGGGTGGACGGCGGCGCTGTCGTGACGACGAGGCCCTCGACGCCATCGCCGGACACCATCACGGGAAGGGAAGCGCTCTCGAGCGGCGCACCCTGGTCCGCTCCACCCACCGGACGCCGCCCCGCCCCCATCGCCGTCAACGTGTACGCCCCCGGCACCACGCGTTCGAGGCGGAACGCACCGCCCACGATGCCGGCACGATTGGACTCGCGACCGGCCATGACCTCGACATCCTGCGGCTGGAGGCGCACGACGCCACCTTCGAGCGGCGCGCCCGACGAGTCGATCACGCGCCCTGACACCGTCGCAACCCGTGACGCGACGAGCTGAATCTCGGCCGACAGGTCTTGTCCGGCAGCCAGCACGAACCGCTGCGCGTCGGCGGGCGTGCTCGTCCCCGGCGCGTACGTGGTCACGACGTGCGTGGCGTCCGGCTCGGCGGACGGCGCAGGCCCTCCCATGGAGCGGCGGACGTTCGGTTCGGCCGCGACGAGATACTCCCCCGGAGCGAGACCGTAGAGGCGGAACTGGCCGAGGTCGTCGGTGATGTCGGTGCGAGCACCGGCAGGTACGTAGCGCACGCGCCCCTGTACCCGCTGCGCGCGCATCACGCGGACAGCCACACCCTCCGCCGGTTCTCCCCCATCGTCCACCACACGTCCGGTGATGGCGCCGCCGCGCACGAGGCGGAAGTCGATCGCGGTGATGCGCCTGCCGTCCTCGACCGACACCCTGCGCAACACCGACGTCGCGGTGGCCTGGCCGTAGCTCTGCGTCACGTACCCGGCGCGTTGCACCGTCACCGTATACTGCCCGGCGGGCAGATTGCGGAGCACGTACGCGCCCGTCTCGTCGGTTTCGCCAACCATCATGCGCCCGCTCTGAGCATGCCTCGCCGACGCAGCGCGCGCCCCGACGGTCACGCGGCGCAAGGGTGTGCCGGTATCGGCATCCACCACGCGTCCGCTGATGGACGCCGTGCCAGTCGCCGGGGCCTCTGCCCCCCTGGGACGTCCACTCATGTCGCGTGGCGGCATGACGGGGCGCTGATCGGGCGGCGGCACGAAGCGGCCGCCTCCAGTGATGCCCTGGGCCGTGGCGCCGAGCGGCGACAGCAGCAGGCACGCCAGTGCGAGTGCGGCCTTACGGCTCATCCAACTGAATCTAGACATGCGACGCTCTGCCCTCGTTGACGTGACGCGCTGCGCGCGCAGGCTGAGTTCGCGCAGCCGGTCGCGATCCTCGTAGTCGCGGTAGTCCATGCGTCCCGGGTCCATCGCCAGCACATGGTACGTCCCTGGTCGAATGCTATCGACGTTGAACGCACCGTCCTGGTCGGCGCGCAGGGTCACGCCCGTGCCGTTCACGAAGACGCGTCGACGTGATCGAGGTCGTCGGGGATGACCAGCGCGAGGGCGTCCGCGGCAGGTTCACCTCTGGCCGTCGTGACCTGTCCCGACACGCCAGCGGCACGGTCGCTGACCACGATCTCGAGGCCGGTGAGACGCCGCGGTTTCACTACGGGCGCAGGACCTCCAGCGCATCCCGCAGCCGCTCGGCCTCCCCCGGCGGACCGGCCCCGATGCGGACGGCATCCTGCACCAGCGCCTGCGCCCCACGCGCGTCCTGCCGTGCCAGCAGCGCCTTCACCCGGTAGAACACCGCCTCGCGTGCGTAGAGCGTGGCGGCGCTCTGCTGCACGTCCAGCAGCAGCTCGTCCGCCGTGTCCGCCTCGTCCCGCATCAGGTGCGCCAACGCGAGGTAGAAGCGCGCATCCGGGCGATCGATGCCGCCGAGCGAATCGACGGCCTCGGCCCACCGCCGCGCCGCATACGCCTCGAGCCCATGCGCATAGCGCGTGTCTCCCGCGCTCGCACGGATCGCTTCCGGGGAAGGCTGGGGCGGATGCAGCACCGCCAGCTCGGCCACGCGCGCGCGGCGGGCCCTGTCGCTCGGCGGCTGACGCGATTCCCAGGCGACCACGCCCAGCATCAGCATCACCACGACCCCGATGCCGGCTGCCAGCCAGAGCGGCGTCCCTGGCCGCTTCCAGGGCAGCAGGGCGCGGGGCGTCACGTCTCGAGTCGGGGACATGCCGAAACGGTATGCGCCTCAGCGATCGGTGCTGAACCGGTACGCGCTGGTCGATCGGTATGTCTCGCCGGGCCGAAGCAGCGTGGACGGAAACTGCGGCTTGTTCGGCGAATCGGGAAAGTGCTGGGTTTCGAGACAGAAGCCGAACCGGCGCCGGTAGACATGGCCATCCTTCCCCGTGATGCTGCCGTTGAGGAAGTTGCCGCTGTAGAACTGCACGCCGGGTTCGGTGGTCGAGATGGTCAGCGTACGGCCCGTGGCCGGCTCGCGCACGTGCATCGCCTCGACCAGACCGTCGCCCTCGCGGTTGAGCACGAAGTTGTGGTCGTACCCCAGGCCGTTGCGGATCTGCGGATGGTCGGCTTCTATGCGCGCGCCAATCGCCGTGGGCTCGCGGAAGTCGAACGGGGTGCCCTCGACAGGCGCGAGTTCGCCGGTCGGAATCAGCGTGGCGTCGACGGGCGTGTAGCGGTCGGCGCGAATCTGCAGCTCGTGGTCGAGCACATCGCGCGAGCCGTCGCCGACGAGGTTGAAGTAGCTGTGCTGCGTCAGGTTCACGTGCGTCGGCTTGTCGGTCGTCGCCACGTACTCCACCGTCAGCGCGTCATCGTCGCGCAGGGTGTAGGTCGCCTGCGCCACGAGCTGTCCCGGATAGCCCTCTTCGCCGTCGGCGCTGACGTAGCGCAGCACCACGCCCACTTCGCCGTCGCGTTCGAAGGGCTCAGCGGCCCAGTTGACCTTGTCGAACCCGCGGACGCCGCCGTGCAGGTGGTTCGGGCCGTTGTTGGTCGCCAGCCTGTACGTCGTGCCGCCGATGACGAACTGCCCGCCGGCGATGCGGTTGCCGTAGCGCCCCACGATCGCGCCGAGGTACGGTGACGGCCGCAGATAGCCGTCGAGCGACTCGTGTCCGAGGACGATGTCGGCGAACTGCCGCTGGCGGTCCGGCGTGCGAATCGCGGTGATGATGCCGCCGTAGGTGATGGCCTGCACCTCGATGCCGTGCGCGTTCATCAGGGTGAAGGCCTCGACGGCCTCACCGGTCGGGAGCGTGCCGTAGGCGCTGCGCGTGAGCGATGCCTTTCGCATGGAACGGGTGTCGGACGTGGACGGGGACGGTGACGAACACGCCGCGACGGCCACGGCGAGACACGGGACGAGCACCTTGAGTCGGGCACGATTCACGGACAACTCCTCGATCGCGAGGCGGCGCTGCGCGGATCCAGGCGCAAGGCCGGCCGGCTCGACCATTCGCGGATGCGATGTTGGGCAACGGTAGTCAATCGCGGCACAGAGTGCAAATGGCAGGGTTGCGCCTGCGCAAGCCGTTCCCGGCAGGCACCGCGTATGCTGGCTGGGTATGCCCCGCTGCGACATCGCCACGCGCGACGACATCGACCGCCTGCTGCGTCACTTCTACGCCGGAGCCATGGAGGACGCGACGATTGGCTACCTGTTCACGGACGTGGCGCATCTCGACCTCGAGGCGCACCTGCCCGTGATTGGCAACTTCTGGGAGGCGGTGCTGCTGCAGCGTCCGGTCTATCGCGGCAACCCGATGCGCCAGCACCAGGCGCTGCACGCGATGTCGGCCCTGCGCGCCGAGCACTTCCGGCGATGGCTCGTGCTGTGGGTCGGCAGCGTGGACGCGCTGTTTGCCGGCCCGCTCGCCGAGGAGGCGAAGCACCGTGCAGCCATCATCGCGGAGACGATGCAGCACCACCTGCGGATCGCGTAGAATTCGCTCTGTATCGCCTCGTCGAACCGGCCCGCCGGAGGAGTCATCTTGGTCCAGTCGTTCCGAGCCGTCCACGCGTGGCGGCGTGCCGCCGGCCTCGTCGCCGGCGCCGCTGCCGCCACGACCCTCGCCGCCATGCGCGCGCCCGACGTCGCGCCGGTGGCGCACGCGCAGACGAAGGTCGATTTCGTCAAGCAGATCCAGCCGATTCTCGCGGCCAACTGCCACGAATGTCACGGCCCCGAGAAGGGCCGCGGCAAGCTGCGGCTGCACACGCGCGAACTCGCACTGAAGGGCGGCGCGACAGGCCCGCTGCTCGTGCCGGGCAACAGCGCCGAGAGCTACATGGTGGCGCGGCTGCTCGGGCAGGGCGACGAAGACCAGATGCCGCTGGACGAAGACCCGCTGCCCGACGAGCAGATCGCGCTCATCCGGCAGTGGATCGACGAGGGCGCCGAGTGGCCGGCAGACCCTGGCACCGGCGCCGATGCCTCCGCGGAAGTCGTCGAGCACTGGGCCTACGTGGCGCCAGAGACCCAGGCGCCGCCCACGGTCTCGCGCACCGGCTGGGTGCGAACGCCCATCGACGCGCACGTGCTGGCGCGACTCGAGCGCGAAGGCCTCGCGCCTTCGCCCGAGGCGTCCAGAGAGACGCTGGTGCGCCGTGTCTCGCTCGACCTGACCGGACTGCCGCCGACGATTGCCGAGATCGACGCCTTCCTGGCCGATACCAGGCCCGACGCCTACGAGCGCGTCGTCGACCGCCTCCTCGCCTCGCCGCACTACGGCGAGCGCTGGGCGCGGCTCTGGCTCGACCTCGCCCGCTACGCCGACACCAACGGCTTCGAGGCCGACAACGCCCGCACCAACTGGGCCTGGCGCGACTGGGTGGTGAAGGCCTTCAACGACGACATGCCGTTCGACCAGTTCACCGTCGAGCAGCTCGCGGGCGACATGCTGCCGAAGCCGACGCAGGCGCAGCTCGTGGCCACGGGCTTCCATCGCAACTCGATGGTCAACGAGGAAGGCGGGGTCGATCCGAAGGAGTCGCGGTACGAGATGCTGGTGGACCGCGTGAACACCACCGCCACGGTCTGGCTCGGCTCCACGCTGGCCTGCGCACAGTGCCACAACCACAAGTACGACCCCTTCAGCCAGAAGGACTACTTCCAGATGATGGCGTTCTTCGCCACGGCGTCGTACGAGGAACGCCCGCACGGCGCCGGCACCATCTACCGCGAGCCGAGCCTCGACCTGGCCACGCCGGAGCAGGAGAAGGCCCGCGAGGCCATCGAGACGGAACTCGCCGCGGCCGAGGCGGCCCTGAAGGACGACCCGCCCGAACGACAACGCGCGCAGGCGGCCTGGGAAGAAGAGATGCTGGCGCTCGACGCCGCATGGACGCCCCTCCAGCCCGCTCACGCCGCAGCCACGAACGACGTCGTCCTGCGCACCGCCGACGATGCCTCCATCGTCGCCTCCGGACCCAACCCTGAAATCACCGTCTACACGATCACCGCGCCGCTTCCAGCCACCGGCGTCACGGGGATCCGCCTCGAGGCGCTGCTCGACGAGTCGCTGCCGAAGTCTGGCCCGGGACGCGATCCCTACGGACACTTCCGCATCACGGGCATCGACCTCATCGCGGGCGAGGCCGCCGATGACACGACGACATCGAACGTCGCGCTGAAGAGCGGCAAGGCCGACGGTTCCGCGTACGCGTTCGAGCCGGCCATGCTGACGCAGCGTGACGGACGTCCGTACATGCGCAAGGGTCAGGCGTGGGCCATCGACGCGGTACGCGAAGGCCACCGCGTGCCGCACCAGCTCGTGCTGACGCTGGCGCAGCCGCTCGACCTGCCGGCCGGCAGGCAACTGACCGTCCGCGTGCGCCACGAGGACGGCACTCTCGGTCAGGGCCTCGGACGCTTCCGCCTCTCGGTCACGACAGCCGCCGACCCCGAGCGCATCGTCGCCGTACCGGCACGAGCGCGGGCGTGGATGCGCATCCCGTCCGTCAAGCGCACCGAGCAGCAGGCCGCCGAGATCGCCAGTCAGTTCCGCGCGCAGTCGCCGCTGTTCGCCGAGCAGCGCCTCGCGGTGAAGGACCTGCGCGAAGCGCTCGGCAAGCTGGCCATCCCGAGTACGCTCGTCATCAACGAGACGCCATCGTTCGAGCGTCCCTCGGTGCCGCTCTACGACCGGGGAAACTTCACCTCACCCGGCCCACCGGTGTACGCCGCCGTCCCCGGCGCACTCTCGGAGATGGACGAGAGCCTGCCCGCGAACCGTCTCGGACTGGCGCGCTGGCTGGTCTCGCGCGACAACCCCCTCACGGCACGGGTGACGGTCAATCGCTTGTGGGAAGCCATCTTCGGCCGCGGCATCGTCGAGACGTCCGAGGACTTCGGCACGATGTCGTCGCCGCCCTCGCATCCCGACCTGCTCGACGCGCTCGCCGTGCAGTTCATGGACAGCGGATGGCGCATCAAGCCGCTGCTGCGCACGCTCGTGCTGTCGTCCACGTATCGCCAGCAGTCATCGGTGACGCCCGACCTGCTCCAGAAGGATCCGTACAACCGGCTCGTTGCGCGAGGACCGCGCATCCGTCTCGAGGCCGAGATGGTGCGCGACGCGGCGCTGGTCGCCAGCGGACGCCTCGCGCCTGAGCTGGGCGGACCGAGCGTGTTCCCCGAGCAGCCGGACGGCATCTGGGACTCGCCGTACAACCGCGCGCGCTGGATGGAGAGCGAGGGCGACGACCGCTATCGCCGCAGCCTGTACACGTTCCTGAAGCGCACGGCGCCGTATCCACTGTTCATGACGTTCGACGCCACGAGCCGCGAGTTCTGCACGGTGCGCCGCGTGCGCACGAACACCCCGCTGCAGGCGCTCGCGACGCTCAATGACGTGGGCCTGTTCGAACTGGCGGCCGCGCTCGGCGCGCGCATGAGCGAGGTGCAGGGCGACACCGGCGCCAGGCTGACGCACGGCTTCAGACTGGCCACGGGGCGTACGCCGACCACGCAGGAACTGACCCGCCTGCGGCAGTTCTTCGAGGACGCGCGTTCGCACTACACGGCGCGCCACGAGTCGGGCAAGGACCCGGACACGATGGCGTGGACGATGGTGGGGAACGTGCTGCTCAATCTCGACGAGGCGCTGACGAAAGGATGACGAGAAGAGGCGTCATGCCTCATGCTTGATGCTTCATGCCTTGGCGCGATGACGCGACCGGACCGCTGCCGCCTCACCCACGCGCGCCGCGCCGTCGGACCGGACGACTCGTGTCGCACCTGTCGGTTCGCCCTCTGATTCCGCATGCGTCATCTCCGGTAGCCCTCAGGGCGGGCACGCGGTAAGATCGACGGCACGGCTCTCTCATGTCACAGGTTCCAGGTCACGCCACGCACCTCCGCGCACTGACCCGCCGACACTTCTTCAACCAGGTCGGCTTCGGCATCGGCTCGCTCGCCCTGTCGTCGGTGTTCAACGAGAAGCTGTTCGCCGCGCCACCCTCGATGTCGTCGCGCGACCTGGCCGCTCAGGTGGCCGCCGGGCTGGGCACGCACTTCGCCCCGAAGGCCAAGCGCGTCATCTTCCTGTTTATGGCGGGCGCACCCTCGCAACTCGATTTGTTCGAGGACAAGCCGACGCTGCGCAAACACGACGGGCAGGACGTCCCCGAGGCGTTCCTCGAGGGCGAGCGCTTCGCGTTCATCAAGGGCACCCCCAAGCTGCTCGCGTCGCCGTTCACCTTCAGACCGCGCGGCGCGTCGGGCGCCATCATCTCGGAGCTGTTGCCGCACACGGCGTCGATCGCCGACGACATCGCGATCATCCGGTCGATGCACACGACGCAGTTCAACCACGCGCCGGCGCAGATCTTCATGAACACCGGCCATCAGGTGATCGGCCGGCCGAGCATGGGCTCGTGGCTGTCGTACGGCCTCGGGTCGGAGAGCCACGACCTGCCGGGCTTCGTCGTCCTGCTCTCGGGCGAGAACAACCCCGACGGTGGCAAGTCGTGCTGGGGCTCGGGCTTCCTGCCGACCCAGCATCAGGGCGTCGAGTTCCGGTCGGGCAAAGACCCCGTGCTCTTCGTCTCGAACCCCGACGGCGTGGACCCGACGATGCGCCGTGCGTCGCTCGACGCGATTCGCGACCTCAACACGATGCAGCGCGACGTCGCCGGCGATCCGGAGATCGACACGCGCATCGCGGCCTATGAACTCGCGTACCGCATGCAGACGAGCGTGCCCGAGCTGACCGACATCTCAGGCGAGCCCGCACACGTCCACGAGCTGTACGGCACCGAGCCCGGGCAGGCGTCGTTTGCCAACAACTGCCTGCTGGCGCGCCGTCTCGTCGAGCGCGGCGTGCGCTTCGTGCAGCTCTACCACCGCGGCTGGGACACCCACGGCGCCGGGTTCGGCGAAGACATCGTCGAGAAGCTGCCGCACCTGTGCCGACAGACGGACCAGCCGGCGGCAGCGCTCGTGAAGGACCTGAAGCAGCGCGGCCTGCTCGACGAGACGCTCGTCGTGTGGGGCGGAGAGTTCGGGCGCACGCCGATGAACGAGGCGCGCAACGGCTCGAAGTTCCTCGGCCGCGACCACCACCCGCGCGCGTTCACGATGTGGCTCGCGGGCGGCGGCATCAAGCCGGGCATCACCATCGGCGAAACGGACGACCTCGGCTACAACATCACCGCCGATCCGGTGGACGTGCACGACCTGCACGCGACCATGCTGCACCTGCTGGGGATTGACCACGAGAAGCTGACCTACAAGTTCCAGGGACGCCCGTTCAGGCTGACGGACGTGGATGGGAAGCTGGTCAGCAAGATTCTGGCGTAGCGGACGTCAGCCGCACGCCGGTGCGGTCACGGCAACCGCTCACACCTCGACCGCCTTCGGCATCCACCAGGATATTCGACCGGCTCTGCGTGGGTCGCTGCGCCGGCACCGGCCGCGCTCGCCCACGCGAGCGCGGCCTGGAGCCGGGAGCATCATCAGCGCATCAAGCGGCGCCGAATCGTCAGCCCGCTTCCCGCCAGCAGCGAGATGCCGCCAAGCAGCCCGAGCAGAGGCAGCGGACTGGCGGTCCTCGGTAGCGTGCGGGGGGCGGACGAGGCACTCGGTGCTGCAGAGGCCGCCGGCGCCGGGGCCGCCGCTGGTCGAGCGGCCGCGGTCGGCGCCGCGCCGCCACTCGCCGCCACGGTGGCGTTGACTTCCTGCTGGGTGACCACCTTCGGCGGCAGCGACGTGACGATCACGGCAGTGAGCCTGTCACCCGAACGGAAATCGGAGACGGAGGCCGGCTTGCCGTCGCGCATGATCTTGATGTTGCGCTTGTCGACCTCGCCCTGCGAGAACGACCGGAACCCCTCGTCGGTGCGGACGATGATGGACGACGCGGCGGAGTGCACGACGGTGCCGTCCTTCACTTCGGTGACGGTGACCGGCGTTGACTTGATCGTCGTGGTGATGGTGGCCGTTCCGGACATGCCGGGCTTCAACTGCTGAACGGTCAGCGGCTTCCCGTTCACGGTGAACTGGAAGTCGTTCGGAACCGTGATCTCTCGCGTGCCTTCCGGCAGCTTCACCACGAGCTGGTTACCCTCGACGGCGATGACCTCGAACGTCTTGGTTTCCGCGGACGTCGTGGTGGTCTGTGCCGACGCGATGCCAGTGAGGCACGCGACCATGACACACGCGAACAGCGTACGGTGAATCGTCAACGACATGAGAACCTCCTCTTTTCTTCCTCGTTCGGAAAGCCAGGGCGTGAGGCCCTGAGCCATGTTCACTGAGACGCAGTAGGTCGGTCGGTACCTCCTTCACGTTGGGTGTTGCCGATGCCGACGGCCCGGACAATGTACCGCTGCGGAGCCGGGCCAACGAAATAGAACGGGTAGCAGGTGACGAGCGTCAGCGAGCGCGACGGCGTAGGATCGAGCACCGACACGTCCTCGGGGTCGACAATCCAGATCCGCTCGACACGATACGTTTCCCGTCCAGCCAGCGTCTGCAACTCGATCGCGTCACCCTCCGCGATGTCTTTGAGGACGCGGAAGAACCCGTCCCGATGACCGGCAATACCGGCATTGCCGTCGGCACCCGGCGAGGCGGTCTCCTCGATGTGCCCCAGCCCCCGATCCAGCGTCGCGTCGGCGCTGCCCGTGAGCACCGGGGCTTCGAGGCGGAGCCGCGGAATCCGCAGCACTCCGAGCGGAGCAGGGGACGAGTCGTTCACGACAGCCTGCCAGGCCTTGATCCGCACCGGCGACCACAGGCTCTGGTCAGGCGTGCCCGTCGCGAGCTGGGACGCGGCCTCGAGCACGGCGAACCGGTCCAGTTCGTCCCGGGCCCCCGCGGCATTGGCCAGATGAAGCGTCGCCCACGCCGACAGCAGGACGATCGCGAACGCCCAACACAGGCCTTCCGCGACTGCCCACCGCCGAACCGACACGCGAGGCGACATGGTAACGCTCTCCTGGCCTAGAAATCGAACCCGAATCCGAAGATCAGCCGATAGTCGTCTTTCTTCGGCACCAGACCGGACGAATCCGGACGCGGCTCCTGCACGCGGTCCCACACGAACGACACGTCGAGATCGAGCGGGCCAAAGGCGTCAATGGACAGACCGGTGATGAAATGATGCGTATAGCGGCCTGCCTCCGGCTTCACGAACAACAGACGGTAATCGAGAGTGTAGTCGATGTCGCTGGTGAGTTCGTTCGTATACGTGGTGCCAGCCGAGAACGCCGCCGTGCTCTCCGCGTCCGACTCGCCCTCGACGACGCTGGCGAACATCGTGCGCTGATAGGCGGGGCCGACGTTGACCTCCCAGCTGACCCGGGAGGTGTCGACCAGCTGATACCCGACCGCCGCGCCGATGGTCCATCGGTGCGCGAAGTTCTGGAAGGGGTCGCGATAGTACTCGACGACCGCCGGCCGCACGAACAGCCGTGGTGTGACGAACCAGTCGAGGCCGGCGTTGACGCGCTGGTTGTTGGTCACGGTCAGCTCGTCGGTGACGTTGTAGTTGGCGACGTAGTCGAGGTTGACGCGCGTGCCGACGGTGCGCCGCCTGGCGCTCGCGATGGTGTTGGCCTCGACCTGCTCCGAGTTCCCGCGCCGCAGGTTGAAGCCGAACGTGGCGTTGCCCGACCAGTAGTTCGCCTCCCTCGGCTCGCCCGGCGCGATCGACATCAACGACGATCGCGTGAGCACCTCACCCGTGGCCCCGGGGAAGCGCACGGTGTCACCATCCACGAGAAGCTTGCCGATTATGGGCTCGTCGCGATCGCGGAACCGCACTTGAACGATGCGACCCGTCCTCACCTGCCGGATGTCATCCCAGTCGAGCGTCAGCTTGTCGAGTTCGTCGCTCTCGAACTCCAGCGAGCCATCGTACAAGGCGATGAGTTCGCCCTTCAGCCACTCGCCCGACTTCAGCTGGATCCAGTCGAAGGCGTCGGGCATGGGAGGTTCGGGCTGCCACTCCTGGAGCACCTGGGCCGGCACGCTGGTCGCACACAACGAAAGTGCCATGAGCAGGCCTGACACCCTGTTTCTCATTGGTTCACCACGAACGTCGGCACGGCTGGAGCGCCGCTCGTCGAGTCCGATACCTGCCATGCAGTTACCCTGCCAACCACGGAGGTGGCATTATTGCTCAGGAACTCCAACACCTGCGCCGCGCGCGACCCTCACGCCTCCGGTATTTCGGGGGCACCCCGGCCCGCACGCGCCTGGCGGGCGTGGGCTGACGCAGCCCGCATCTGCCGCAGGATTCGGCATTCTACCAGACGGAGACCGACGCGCCCGCAATCGCGGTAGTATTGGAGTCGGTCCCGGCGTTCGGTCCATGGGAAGCACCTGACGAGAGACGTATCGGTCGATGGGTCAGTCCGGTACAGGAGGCAAACCGTGATCAAGGCGATCGTCGCGCTCACACTGTCGTCACTGTGTCTGACGGCGTGTGCGCAGGCACCGACAACGCAATCCGAGACCGCGGGGCAGGCCGCGTCGCCGGACCAGACGCAGGCGCAGGCGCAGGCGGAAACGCAGGAGCAGGCACAACCTCCGTCGACACCCGAGCCCGCGCCGCCACCGCCGCCTGCGTTCCGCGAGGTGACGATTCCCGCCGGCACATCACTCAGCGTGACGCTCCTCGGCACGGTGGCGTCGAACACGAGCAAGGTGGAGGACCCGATCACCGGGGCCATCGCGAAAGACGTCGCCATCTCCGGCGTGACTGCGCTTCCCGTCGGCACGCAGATGCTCGGATCGGTGACTGACGCGGAGGAATCGGGCCGGGTCAAAGGCCGGGCGTCCGTTGCGTTCCGCTTCGACCGGCTGGTGGTCGACGGCGAAACGATCCGTGTCCAGACCGCGCCGGTGGAAGTCGAGGCTGCCGCCGGCACGAAGTCCGACGTCAGGAGGGGCGCGCTCGGCGCTGGCGCGGGCGCCATCGTCGGCGGCGTGCTCGGCGGCGGGACGGGCGCGGCCGTTGGCGCCGCGGCCGGCGGCGCGGGCACCGTGCTCGCCACGAAGGGCAGCGAAGTAGAGATTCCGTCCGGCACCGTCGTCAGCGTGCTCGTCCAGAATCCGATCACGGTGAGAGTGGCGCTGAAGTAGTCCTCGGAGTGCCTGCACGACCGGGACGTACGCGTCAGAGGCGCGAACATCCCGGCCTGCAGGTGGTCTACAGCGCTACTGAGGTCTTGCCGCGTACGGGTTGCCGCCGAGCGCGTTCGAGATGTCGGCAATCGCCCGCTGCGCGCGCACGCTGTTGCCCGCATCGTCGAGCGGCGGCGAGACGACCGCGATGCCGAACTTGCCAGGTGACACAGCGATGATGCCGCCGCCAACCCCGCTCTTGCCGGGCAGGCCCGTCTGATACAGCCACTTGCCCGAATCGTCGTACAGCCCGGCCGTCGCCATCACCGCGAGCACGCCGGGCACCTTGGCGGCGTCCATCACCTGCTTGCCGGTGGCGGGGTTCTTCCCGCCGCTGGCCAGCGTCGCCGCCATCATCGCCAGATCCCTGGCGTTGACGCCGATCGAGCACTGCCGCGTGTAGAGATCAACGGCCTGCTGCCAGTTGTCCTTGATGTAGCCGTAGGCGAGCATCAGCGCGCCGATCGCCTGATTGCGCTGGTTGGTGTCTGACTCGGACTTGTAGACGTCCTGAATGACGCTGAGGCTGCGTCCGGCGGCGTCGTTGTGGAAGCCGATGATCTTCGCCCACACCGCGTCGGCGCTCGCCCCCGTGACCATGCTGGTCGCGGAGATGGCGCCCGGGTTGACGAGCGGGTTCATCTCGGGCGCGCCGCTGCCGACGACCGTGCGCACGCCTTCGATGGCGATGATCGAGTTGAAGCGGGCGCCGGTGGCGTCCACCCCGATGCGCTTGGCGATCGAGTCGAGGCCCTGCTCCTCGATGACCTGCGCCATCGTGAACACCTTCGAGATCGACTGGATCGAGACCTCGGTCTTGACGTCACCGGCGGTGTAGACCTTGCCGTCCGGCGTCACCACGGCGATGCCGAACAGGTTCGGGTCCACCTTGGCGAGGGCCGGGATGTAGTCGGCATTCTTGCCTTCCTGCAAGCCCCGGTACTTCGCGTAGGCGGCGTCGACGGCCTTCTGGACGTCGGCGCCACCCTGCGCACCGAGACCGTTGCCAGAGAGGCCGACGGCCCCGACCAGGGCCACGCCGACGAGTGCGCGGAAAGCGATCTTCATGACTAGTTTCCTCCGATTCTTGCCGAGAAGTTGTACTTGAACGAGAACTGGAGCTTGAGGCCGTCCGACGAGAAGCCATCGAGGTAGTTCTCGCGGCGAGCCCACTGCAGCTCGCCGCCAACCATCACGTTCGGCACCGGCGTGAACAGCAGGTTGCCCACGGCGTACTGGCCGCGCCGGAAGGCATCGGGGTTCGACCCTTCACGATTGTCGTTGTCCTGCATCGAGTAGCCGACAGAGCTGCTCCAGCGGCTGCTCCACGCGTGATCGACGAACGCCGTGATGCCCAGCAGCGGAATGGCCTCGGCGGTCACCGGCGTGACCGCGTTGCCGGGTTGACGGACGATGCCGGCGTCGACCGGCGAGTCGTTCATGTAGTTCTGGATGCCCGCGCCGTAGACCAGCCCCAGCCGCAAGGTGTCGCCGTCGGTGACCTTCAGTGCCGACGTGAGGTTGATGCCCCACCCCACCTCGCTCCCGCTCAGGTCGAACTGGTCGTCGTTGTTGTCGTCCCAGCTGAACTTGCGCACGATACCGGCCACCTGCGCGTGGCCCCAGTCGCCCATCATCCGGTAGTGCCCGGAGAAATCGGGCATCGGAAAGCGTGCCGTCACGTTCTCCAGTTCGGAGCGGTTGAGGAGCCGTCCGGTGTCGTTGCTCGCGCCCGGCCGCTCGAGGGCGAGCGTCAGCTGCCGCGCCGCACTGCGAACGGGCATCCACCGCACGTGCACGTTGCGGAAGAGCACCATGCCCGTCGGCCCCCAGTACTCGATCGTGTTGGGGAAGATGTCGATGTCCATGAACGGGCTCCAGTACTGGCCCGCCCCGAACGCGCCGAGTTCGCCGTAGGCGTGGCGCAACCGGAAGGTCGTCTGCCCGGTGTCGTCGCCGGTGCCCATGAGTTCGAACTCGAACGTCGTCTTCAGCTCGCCCATCGCGGTCGGCGACGACGTCCGGACCCCGAGGCGCGACTGCCGCACCCCGGCGAAGTTGCGGTGGTCGTCACCGAACTGGTTCTCGAAGGACGGCAGCTTCGTCGCGCGCAAGGTGTCGAACCAGTCGGGGTCGACCTGCTTGAAGTCGTGGCCGATGTCGAGCATCGCGAAGCCGTAGACGTCCATGCTTGCCTTCGGCTCGGCCGCCGCCGGCGGGGTCACGCTGACCGCAAGACCGCGAGTGTAGGTGATGGTCACCTGGTCGCCGGCTTTGTAGCCCTCGAGGTTGCTGGCGTCCTGGACCCTGAACGTCGAGCGGCCGCCGGACGCGGTGCGGACGGTCACCGAGGGCGTCTTCGCATCGATCGTCTCGAGCCTGACGGTAGCGGCGGTCTGGCGGGCGATGGTACCACCCGGTGCGCCTGGAGTGCGGCTGACGGTCGTCGACGGCGTCGCCGCTGCGCCGGGTCGGCTCAGGGCGGTCACGACCGTCTCGTAGTAGCGAAAGGTGACCGTGTCACCGACCTTGAGGGCATCGAAGCGCTGCACCTCGGGACCGCAGTACACCTCGTCGAGGAGACCTGCCTTGTTCCTGAGGGTCACGACCCGCGTCGAGTGGTCGATGGCCTCGATGGTAAACGTGGCACTGACCTCCTCGGTCTGGCTGGCGGGCTGCTGTGCCAGCACATTGGCCGGACTGGTGAGCAGGACCGCCAACACGGCCATCCCGATGAATGTTTTCACGACATCGCTCCTTTGAAGTGTGGCTCGCACCTGTAGGGGTGTGGCATCACTGATCGCCTCTTGCATTAGCTGCCTCCCAGGCCCTCACCCGTCGGCGCGCTTCGTCGAACACACGCTCGTAGTTGCCTTTTCGCACCTTGACGCTGGTCTCCGGCGCGAGCTGCTGGAACACCGGCGCCCACATGTCGAAGACCGCGA
>CAYMAG010000026.1:0-10977 GCA_964388335.1 uncultured Vicinamibacteraceae bacterium
CAGCGCGGGTCCCCTCTCCTTCCCACGTCAGCGAGTGTGTGCATGTCCCGTCGGCTCCTTCTTCCCCTGCTCTCCGTCATCGTGGCCGGGTGCGGGCAACCAGCGCCAGGCCCCCCGCAGTCGCCGTCCTCCGTCCCGGCCTACGAAGACCTTCTCAAGATCGACGTGCACTCGCACAACTTCGAAGACATGCCGGCCCTCAACGACATGCTGCGTCGCAATCGCGTTCAGGCCATCAACGTCAGCGTGCCAGGTACCGACGGTCACCTCGAGCGCATGCATGGCATAGCGAGCGGCATGGCGCGGGCACATCCCGACGTGCACTTCTTCGCGTCGACGTTCGACCTCCGTGAGCGCTACGCGCCGGGCTGGGCGGATGCGACGACGAAGGCGCTCGACGAAACCTTCGCCAACGGCGCGGTCATGGTGAAGATCTGGAAGGAAGTGGGCATCGACCTGAAGCGACCCGACGGCTCGTTCATGATGCCCGACGACGACGTGCTCGACCCGATTTACGCCCACCTCGCCGCACGGGGCAGGCCGCTGCACGCGCACCTCGCCGAGCCGCTCGATGCGTGGCGGCCGCTCGATCCGGACAGCGTTCACTACGGCTACTACTCGACGCACCCCGAATGGCACCTGTACGGCAAGCCTGACTATCCCAGCCACGAGGCGATCATCGCCGCGCGCGACCGCATTCTCGAGAAGCACCAGGCGCTCGTCGTCGTCGCTGCGCACATCGGCAGCCTCGAGCACGATCTCGAGGAGGTTGCCACGCGGCTCGAGCGCTACCCGAACCTGTACGTGGAAGTGGCGGCGCGTACGCGCGACCTGACGTACCAGCCTGCCGGCCAGGTGCGTCACTTCTTCCTGACGTATCAGGATCGCATCCTGTACGGCGTCGACCGCACGTGGATGCCGCACGCCAGCGACACGCCGCCGACCGACGAGGAGCGCGCCGCGTTCGTGCGCGACCTCGAGGCGCAGTACCGCCTCGACTACGCCTACTATGCCGGCACCGGCACCGTGGACTATCGCGGCCGCGAGGTGCAGGCCCTGGGCCTTCCGGCCGACGTCCTCGCGAAGTTCTACCATGGCAATGCGCAGCGCATGATTCCGGGGCTGGTGCGTCCGGCCAACTGATCGACACATGCAGGCAGGAGGTTCGTGATGGCTCGTCTCGTCAGCGTTGGCATCGTCATGGTGGCGGCGCTCGCCGCGGGCAGTTCCACCGGGTATCCGCAGGTCAGGGAACCGCTCACTCACGAGCGGCTCTGGAGCTTCCAGCGTGTGGGGACACCCGTCGTCTCGCCGGACGGGCGGTGGGTGGTGATGAGCGTGGCCGAGCCGGCTTACGATCCGCAGGACGAAGTCAACGACCTCTGGATCGTGCCCGCCGACGGCAGCGAGGCGCCACGACGGCTGACGTCGCATCGTGGCAGCGAGAGCGCGCCGGCGTGGAGCCCTGACAGTACGCGCATCGCGTTCGGTGCGAGGCGCGACAACGATGCCGTGGCGCAGATCTACGTGCTCGACGTGGCGCGAGGCGGCGATGCCCAGCGCGTGACCGACGCGCCAACGGCTGCGAGCGCACCGCAGTGGCGCCCGGACGGACGCGCGCTGTTCTTCCAGGCAGCCATCTGGCCCGACGTGGCCGACGAGGCGGGCAATCGGGCCGCGGTGAAGGCTCGCGGCGAGATCAAGGCCAACGTCCGCGCCTACGAGCGCTTCCCCATCCGCTACTTCGACCGCTGGCTCGACGACTCGCGGCCACACCTGTGGGTGGTGGAATTCGAGGCCGGTCGAATGGCGCGCCCGCTGTTCGCCGGCTCGGCGCTCGCAGGAGCGCCCGGCCTCGGCACGCTGCCGCTGCAGGCGACGTGGACGCCTGATGGCGGGGCCGTCGTCTTCACCGCGACGGACCAGCAGGACCGGGCCACGCGGGCCGTCGTGACCACCTCACTCTGGCAGGTGCCGGCTGCCGGGGGCGAACCGCAGCGCCTGGCCACCGACGGGCTCGACGTGACAGCGCCGAAGTTCCGGCCGGATGGCCGGGGCCTGTGCATGCGGGCGACCGATGCCGCGCCGTCCCTCTACGACGTCCCATTCGTCGCCTGCGGGCCGTGGCCGTGGTCAGGGTCAGTCACTCACCACGCACGCGACGTCGACCGTCCCGTGGGATCGTGGGGGTTCGCGCCCGACAGCGCCACGCTGTTCTTCACGGCCGAGGACGCGGGCCATGAGCGCGTGTACCGTGTGGCTGCCAGCGGGGGGACGGCGTCGCGCGTGGGTGAGCCGACCCGCGGCGTCTACACCGGCCTGCAGGTGCCCGAACGTGCGGCCACGCCGATGCTGTTCGCGAACTGGGAGACGGCGACGTCGCCGGGAGAAATCGTCCGCATCGATCCCGCGCAACCGCTCGTGACGCCCATCACGCGCTTCAACACCGCGAAGGCCGAGACGACTGACTGGGCGCCGCTGCGTGAGTTCTGGTTCACCGGGCGCGACGGGCGACGCATCCGCAGCGTCATGGCGCTCCCGCCGGGGTTCGACGACACGAAGCGCTATCCCCTGCTCGTGCTCATGCACGGGGGCCACGCGAGTTCGTGGCGCGATGCCATCTCGTACCGGTGGAACTATCACCTGTTGACACACCCGGGGTTCGTGCTGATCGCGACGGACTACCGTGGCTCCACGGGATACGGACGACAGTTCACGCTGGACATTCTCGGCGACCCGTTGGCCGGCCCTGCCGACGACATCAACGATGCAGCCGACGAGGCAATTCGTCAGTTCCCGTTCATCGACGGGACGCGCCAGGCGGCGGCTGGGGCAAGCTACGGCGGCCACCTCGCCAACTGGCTGGCCGGGACGACGACCCGGTACAAGGCGCTCGTCAGCCACGCCGGGCTCGCGACGCTCGAGATGCAGTGGGCGACGAGCGACGGCATCTACCATCGCGAGGTGATGATGGGCGGGCCGCCCTGGGAGAAGCCGGAGGTGTGGGCGAAGCAGAGTCCGCTCGCCTACGCCGCGCACTTCAGGACGCCGATGCTGCTCTCGATAGGAGAGAACGATTTCCGCGTGCCGGAGGGGAATGTGCTGGCGATGTACGCGGCGTTGCAGCGGATGGAGGTGCCGGCGCGCCTGCTCGTGTGGCCCGACGAGAACCACTGGATTCTGAAGGGTGAGAACAGCCGGGTGTTCTACCGCGAGGTGCGGGCGTGGCTGGAACGGTACCTGAAATGACCTGGGGTCAGGTCTGACCCCAGGGACGGCCCGTCCGCGCAGACTCATACGCCCCCATCGCCACCGCGAACGACGCCCGCGCATCGCGAATCGTCGCCGCCGGCGCTTCGCCTCGGTCGAGACAGTCGATGAGGTAGTCGAGTGGGAACGGGGACACCGGGCCGAACGTCGGACCAGCCTGCCGCTCGACCACCCAGTTCTCCGCGCCCGCCGCCAGCACCGCCAGGCCGGGATCGCGAAACCACTGGTCGATGATCTCTCCGCGGGTGCCAATCACCTCGAGCCGCACGGTGCTGTTGTGCTTCGGGGACGGCGCCGTCGCGCGCGGCGCATTGATCGTCCACGAGGCTTCGAGCGTGGCGACGATGCCGTTGGCAAAGGTCAACACGGCGAAGCCCCAGTCCTCGACCTCGATGTCGCGGTGCACGAGGTTGCGCATCTTCGCCTCGACCTGCACCACCTCGCTGCCGGCCAGCCACCGGAACATGTCGATCCAGTAGATGCCCTCGTCGATGAACGCCCCGCCGGGTACATGACGCCGGTCGACGAACCACCCGGGTTGCCCCGACAGGTACGCGTCCTCGGCGATGGCCCACCGGCTCACCTGATGCATGACGGCGATGTCGCCTATCTCGCCGCGATCGATGCGCGCCTTGAGCGCGCCACCGCGCAGCCGCATCAACCCCTGAAACGGCACGCAGACCACACCCGACGCCTCGATCACCTCGACCATCGCGTCGGCTTGCGCCACCGTCATCGCCATGGGCTTGCCCAGCACCATGTGCTTGCCGGTACGCGCGGCCGCCATCGCGAGGTCTGGAATCTCAGACACCGGCGCAGCGATGTGGACGATGTCGATGTCCTCGCGTGCGATCAGATCGAAGTAGCTCGTCGTCCCTTCGACGCGGAACGCCGCACAGAACGCGTCGAGACGCGGCTGGTCCGGACACGCGACCGCCACGAGTTCGGCTCGCGGATACTCGGGCAGGGCGCGCGCCAGGCCGTACGCCGAGTACCAGTGCCCCAGACCGAGCACGCCCACACGCCATCGCTTCGTCACGCTGCCTGCCTCCACGTGCGCACGGCCGCCATCTGCATGAACTCCGACGCTGGCGCCTCATCGCCCGTGAACGGTATCCTCGCAGGCACGCGCGCCGCAAGACAACCCATCGGCTCACCGGCGTCGCCGACCTCCCCATGGACACGACTCGACTGTTCTCGCACCCTCTCCTCGCCCTCGCAGGCCTCGCCGCCGCAGGCGCAGTGGTCGCGGCGTGGCACGGCCCGGTACCCGTCGCACACTCACAGCCAGCGGCATCGATCGCGCCCCTCCACCTGCAGGTGCCCGACGGCTTCACGATTGAGCGCGTCGCGGGTCCCGACCTGCTGGACTACCCGATGTTCGTCACGCTCGCCGGTGAGGGCCGGCTGTTCGTGTTCGAGTCCACCGAGCCAAACACGATGACGACCGAGGAGATGCTCCTCGAGCCCTCCTACCACGTCAGGCTCCTCGAAGATACGGATCTGGACGGCACCTACGATCGCAGCCGAATCTTCGCGGACCGCATCCCGTTCCCCATGGGTGGCGCGCTGGTCGGCGATGACCTCTTCGTCGCGGCAGCGCCGGATCTGCTGCGCCTGCGCGACACGGACGGCGATGGCGTCGCGGACGAACGCGAGGTGGTGCTGACTGGCTGGACGCTCAATGTGAACGGCGCCGCCATGGGTGGCCCGTTCATGGGACCGGACGGCTGGCTCTACATCACCGACGCCCGGCGCGGGTTCGAGATCCGCCGCAAGGAGGGCGACGTGGTTGCCGGCAAGGGGGCGCGCATCTGGCGCGTTCGGCCGGACGGCACGGGCCTCGAGTGGGTGGCGGGCGGCGGGTTCGACAACGCCGTCGAGATTGCGTTCATGCCTTCGGGCGAGACGCTGGGCACGATGACCTACTTCCTCGACCCGCAGGACGGGCTGCGGGACGCGCTCATGCACTGGGTGGAAGGCGGCGTGTACCCGAAGTACAGCCAGGTGATCGACGACGACGCGCTGACGTTGACCGGCCCGCTGATGCCGCCGATGACGAAGCTGGCGCGTGTCGCGCACTCGGGACTGTTGCGCTATCGCAGCGACGCGTTCGGCCCGGAGTACCGGGGCAACCTCTTCACCGCGCAGTTCAACACCGGCCGCGTGATGCGTCACGTCGTCACGCCCGACGGCGCCACCTACCGCACCGAGGACGAGCCGTTCATGACGTCCACGTTCGCCGATTCGCATCCCACCGACGTCATGGAGGATGCGGACGGCACGCTGCTCGTCGTCGAAACGGGAGGCTGGTTCATCAAGGGATGCCCGCTGTCGCGTGTCGCCAAGCCGGATGTGGAAGGCGGCATCTATCGCATCCGCCGCAAGGGGGCGCCAACCATCCCGGATCCGTGGGGCAACACCCTCGGCCTGCCGGGTGCGTCGCCCGCCGACCTGGTGGCACGGCTCGGCGACGCGCGCATCGCGGTCCGCGACCTGGCGATCGAACGTCTCGTCGCGCTGCGGGAGGCGAGCGTCCCCGCACTGGCCGCCCATCGAACGACGGCGACCGACGCCGAGACCCGCGCCGCCGCGGTCTTCGCGCTGTACCGGATTGGTACCCCGACAGCGGCACGCGCCGTGCGCGACGCACTCTCGGACCCGGACGCCATAGTGCGGACAGCCGCAGCCCGTGCGGTGGGACTTGCGCGCGATGCGGACGCGGCGACGCCGCTCGAGCGGCTCGTACGAGACGACGACGCGCACGCCCGGCGACAGGCCGCTACCGCGCTCGGACGGATCGGCGCCCCGACGAGCACAGCGGCACTGCTCGCGGCCGCCGCGGTGCCTGGTGACCGCTTCGTGCAGCACGCCATTACACACGCGCTCATCACCCTCGGCACGGCCGCGCCCCTCGTGGACGCGCTCTCACACGCCTCACCCGACGTCAGGCGCACGGCCCTGATCGCACTCGACCAGATGCGCCCCTCGCCGCTGCGCCGTGAGCACCTGGCGCCGTTCCTCGCGACGGATGCCAGCGAGTTCTGGGACACGGGCGTGTGGGTCGCGTCACATCACCGCGAGTGGTCCGATCTCGTCGTGTCGTTCCTCACCGCACGACTCGACGACACCCCGGCATCCGAGGGCGGCACCAACCTGCGCGACTTGATGGTGACCTTCTGTGGCGAGGCGCCCGTCCAGCAGCTCGTGGCCACGCGTCTCGCCATGACTGACGCCGACACGGCGGCGCGGCTGCAACTGCTCGACGTGATGCAGGCGTGTCCGACGAAGCAACTGCCGGCCTCCTGGGTGGCGCAATTGGAAAGACAGTTACAGAGTGACGACCCGCAGGTGCGGACGCGCGTGCTCCGCCTGATCGAGGCGCGCAGCGTCACCGCCCTCCAGCCGACGCTCCGAGCGATCGTCGACGATGCGACCGCTCCCATCGCCTTCCGCCTCGACGCGCTCAGCAGCCTGGTGATCGGGGGCTCTCCCCTGGCCGCGCCCCACTTCGATCTCGCCACCGCGCATCTCGCGGCGGCGGTCGACGCGCCGCTGCGACAGGTGGCTGCGCGCATTCTGACGCAGGCCGCCCTGACCGACGCCCAGCTGGTGGCCCTCGCCCGCGAGCACGTCGCTCCGGCCGACGCGTTCCTGCTGCCTCGCCTCGTCGAGGCCTTCACGGGCAGCACGAATGCCGACGTTGGACGCGCGCTGGTCGACGCGCTGCTCGTCGCGCCCGACCGGCTCGACAATCTGTCCGAGGAGGACGTGCACACGTTGCTCGCGGGGTTCCCGGCGGAGGTGCAGCCGGACGCGGCGCGCCTGATGACCGCCTTGCGAGCACGGCAATCCGAGCGACTGGCACGACTCCAGGCGGTCGAGGCCACGCTCGGCCGCGGCGACATCGACACCGGGCGACGGCTGTTCTTCGGCAAGTCGCTCTGCTCGACGTGTCACGCGGTGGGCAGCACGGGCAGCAGGTTCGGCCCCGACCTCACGAGCATCGGCGACATCCGGTCACGCCACGACATCGTCGAGGCGATTCTGTTCCCCAGCGCGAGCTTCGCGCGGGAATACGAAACCTACCGCTTGCGCACGGCCTCTGCGACGCACACGGGCATCCTGAAGGAGCAGCTGGCAGACGCCGTCGTGGTGGAGGTCGCCCCCGAGTCGGCCATTCGTGTGCCGCGAGCGGACATCGTCGCCACGGAGCCGCTGAACATCTCGATGATGCCGCCCGGGCTCGAGCAGATGCTCACCCCCGACGAGCTGACCGACCTCGTGGCGTTTCTCGAGTCGCTGCCGGACCCCATCGAACGCCCCTCGCGCAGAACCCAGCCCTGACGTCAGAGCCGATAGGGCTTGCGGAAGTCGCGCTTCAGCATCCGGTCGGCGTCGCGGTCGTCGATGAACCGCTCGCGTGCATCGTCCCACTTCAACCGTCGTCCCGTGCGGTGCGCGATGTTGGCCAGCAGCCCCAGCTTGGTGAGCCGGTGTCCGTAGCGCAGGTTGCACGTCGTCTCGAGGTTGCGCGACTTGATCGCGTCGAGGAACTCGCGAAGATGGCCCGGCGAGTCGGCAATGGTCGGCTCGGGACGCGGGAAGTCTTCGACGAGTTTGCCCTTCACCCAGACTTCGTGCTTCGTATAGTTGGTGACGAGCGTGGCCTCGGTGCCCTCGAACACGCAGCCGATGCTGCCCATGTGCTCGAAGCCCGTGATCGGACGCTGACGCATGCTGAACGACAGCAGGAGATTCGGGTACTCGAGCAGCGCCTCCATCGTGTCGGGTGTCTCGGTGATGTCGTCGAGGATGTACCGCGCGCCGGTCGCCGAGATGCTGCGAGGTGCGGGCAGGTCGAGCGACCACAAGGCGACGTCCACGATGTGGCACCAGAAGTCGATGAACGTACCGCCCGAGTAGTCCCAGAAGTGCCGGTACGTGAAGTGCGACCGCAACGGGTGATACGGCCGCTTCGGCGCCGGTCCCTGCCAGAAGTCGTAGTCGAGTTCCGGAGGAATCGTCGGCGGCTCCTTGTTGGCGACTGCGCCCGGATTGAACGTCACCCAGTTCTGCACGCGCGTGATCCGCCCGAGCGCACCCGACCGCACCAGTTCAACCACGCGTCGGTAGTTCGGGCCCGTGTTGTGGATGTGATTGCCCATCTGCGTCACGCGCTTGTGCTCCAGTGAGCCGTCGGCCATCGCGCGGCCCTCGGCAACGCTGTAGCTCAAGGGCTTCTCGACGAACACGTCCTTCCCGGCCTCGTAGGCACGCACGGTGGGAATCGCATGCCAGTGGTCGGGCGTGACGATTGCCACGGCGTCGATCTCGCGGTCCTGCAGCAGCTGGCGGAAGTCGCCGTAGGCGGCGGGACGCTGCCCGCGGGCCTTCTCGACAATGTCGAGTGCGCCGTCGAGATGCCGGCGGTCCACGTCACAGATCGCGCCGATTCGCACGTCTGGCTCTTTCAGGAACGCCTGGAGGCGTCCCGTCCCCATGCCGCCGACGCCAATCATGCCGATCACGACCTGATCGCTGGGTGCCGGCACCTGGCTCGCGAAGCCGGGACGGTGCACGGCCGTGACGAGGCCGGCGGTGGCGCCGAGAAAGACACGCCGCGTCACGGGTGGGAGGGCTGATGGGACGTTCGTTCGATAGGGCACGCCAGAATTATAGGCATCGCGACGCCCCGGCGCACGTCCTGTGCCCTACTGCACGGTCCGAATGCGCAAGGAGGCCACCACGGCACGGTGATCCGACGGCTACGGCCGCACCACCCCCGAGGGCGACTGGCCAGCCCGCCGCGTCCATGACAGGATCCCCCGACCGCATGTTCACTCGACCGGTGCCCTTCCGCCCCTGCGCCCTGCTGGCGCCCGCGCTCCTCGGCCTGGTACTCGTCCGCGTACCGACGCCGCAGGCGGCGCAGCCAGTCCCCTTGCGTGACGCCGTCTCCGCCCTGGAACTGGCCGACCCCGACCTGCAGATCGACCTCGTCGCCTCGGAGCCGCTGATTCAGAGTCCTGTGGCCATCACATTCGACGAGCACGGGCGGATGTTCGTGGTCGAGATGCTCGACTACCCGCACGATCGCGACACGCACCCGGGGCGCATCAGCCTGCTCGAAGACACCGACGACGACGGCACCTTCGACAAGGCGACGGTCTACGCCGACGACCTGCCGTGGCCGTCCGGCGCCTTCGTCTACGACGGCGGCCTGTTCGTGACCGCGTCTCCCGACATCCTCTACCTCGAGGACACCAACGGCGATGGCCGCGCCGACGAGCGTCGTGTGGTCTACACGGGTTTCGCCAACACCGTGCCCGAAGCCATGCCCGACATGGTGGTCAACGGGTTCGCCTGGGGCCTCGACAACCGCATCTACGGGTCGACGTCACGTAACGGCGGCAGCGTCACGGCGCCGGGCCAGCCACAGACCTACGACCTGCGCGGACGCGACTTCTCCATCGACCCGCGGACGCAGCGCCTGCGGGTCGAGGCCGGCGGCGGACAGTTCGGCGTGAGCTTCGACGACTACGGCCGGCGGTTCGTGACGAGCAACGCCAACCACATGATGCTGGCCATGTACGAACTCCGCTACACGGCGCGCAACCCGTACGTCGAGTACCCGCGCGCCATCATCGACATTCCCGAGGACGGTCCCTCGGCGCCCGTGTTCCGCATCAGTCCCGACGAGGAGTGGCGCGTGCTCCGCACGCAGTGGCGGACGTCGGGCAAGGTGCGCGGCCTCGTCGAGCACGGCGGCAAGGCGGGCGGCTACTTCACGTCGGCCTGCAGTCTGCTCGTCTACCGCGGTGATGCCCTGCCCTCCGAGTACTACGGCAGCGCCATCGTCGCGGAGCCCGCCAACAACCTCGCGCACCGCAAGCAGATCGTCGACGCCGGCATTCCGCTCACGGGCATCAGGCCGGCGCGTGAAGCCGGCACCGAGTTCCTGCGCTCGGCCGACGTCTGGTTCCGTCCGGTGAACTTCGCCACCGGGCCCGACGGTGCCCTCTACGTCGTCGACATGCACCGCGCCATCGTCGAAGACCCGAAGACCATTCCGGCAGAGATCGTGTCGACGCTCGACGTGCGCGCGGGCAGCACCATGGGCCGCATCTATCGCGTGTCGCGCAAGGGCGCGGCGCGCTCGCGCATGCCCGAGCTGGCCCGAGCATCGGGGGCGGCGCTGGCCGCGGCGTTCGGGCATCCGAACGGCTGGGTGCGCGATACCGCGGCGCGGCTCGTCTACGAGCGGCAGGACATGACGGCCGTCCCCGAACTCGCACGTCTCGCACGCGAGTCGGCGAGCGGACCGGCGCGCCTGCGCGCGCTGTACGCGCTGCAGGGGCTGTCGCGTCTGACGGCCACGCAGGTCGCAGCGGCCCTGAACGACACCGACCCCGGCGTGCGCGAACATGCCGTCCGCCTCGCCGAGGACTTCATCGACAACGCGACGCTGCGATCCGCGGTGCTCGCGCGAGCCACCGACCCTGCCCCGCGTGTCCGCTATCAGCTGGCGTTCACGCTCGGGACCCTGCCTTTCGAGGAAGTCGTGCTGTCGGCGTTCCACGCGCTCGTCACCAACGGCGCGGACGACGTGTGGATGCGTACGGCCGCGCTCACGTCGCTGAGCCATCCGCTGGTGCCCATCCTGAACCGCCTCACGTCCACCGCGGGCTTCGCGGCATCGCCCGG
>CAYMAG010000026.1:11077-12231 GCA_964388335.1 uncultured Vicinamibacteraceae bacterium
TGGTGCCCATCCTGAACCGCCTCACGTCCACCGCGGGCTTCGCGGCATCGCCCGGCGGCGCCACGTTCGTCGGCCAGATGCTCAGGACGATGGGCGCGCGCGGCCAACGAGCCGAACTCGACGCCGCCCTCGGCTTCATGGACACGGTGACCGACGAGCGCCAGCGCCTGACGTTCGCCCGCGACCTGTTCGGCGGGTTCGCCAGAGGCAACGTTCCCGTGGACAAGGCCGACCCCGCGGGGCACCTCGCCGGCACGCTCGACGTGGCGCGGCGCCTGGCATCGGATCACGCGACCGATGCGGCCTTGCGCGTGACCGCGCTGGAGCTGCTCGCGCAGGACCCGCGCGTCGACCATCTGCCGTTTCTCGCCGTCGTCTACCCGGCCGAGCCTCAGGCGGTGCAGGCCACAGCCCTTGCTGCGCTTCGACAGCGCGAGCATCCGGACGTCGCGACCACGCTGGTCAGCCGCTGGGGCGCGCTGACGCCGCGCCTGCGTCAGGACGCGCTCGGCTTGCTCATCGCGCGGCCGGATCGCGCGCTGCTCCTGCTCGACGCGCTGCGCGCAAAGACCATCGTCGCGTCGGACCTGACGGCCGGGCAGGCGCAGTCGCTGCTCAACCACCCGGACGTCGAGGTAGCCCGCGTGGCGGCGGGCCTGCTCACGCTCGGCACGTCCACACGGCAGCAGGTCGTGGACGCGTACCTGCCCGCGCTGAAGCTCGAGGCCGATACCGAGCGCGGCCGGGTCGTGTTCGCCAACGCGTGCGCGTCGTGTCATCGACTCGAGGACGTGGGCGTGGAACTGGGGCCGAACCTGCTGAGCGTGCGCAATCACGGCCGCGAAGGACTGCTCATCGACATCTTCGACCCGAACCGCAAAGTGGACCCGGCGTACCTCTTCTACGAGGTGGAGCTGCGCACGGGCGACAGACTGTTCGGCGCGATCGCGGACGAGACGAGCGACGCGTTGACCGTCACGCAAGCGTACGGCGCGCGTACGGTCGTCCGCCGTGCCGACATCGCCGGCATGCGCAGCGTCGGCCAGTCGATGATGCCCGAGGGCCTCGAGTCGGCGATGAGTCAGCAGGAGCTTGCGGACCTGCTCGAGTACATCCTGACGAGGTAGGCCTTCGCCAAGGCTACGGCGGGCAAG
>CAYMAG010000026.1:12331-50579 GCA_964388335.1 uncultured Vicinamibacteraceae bacterium
CCGCGACAGCGCGAAGGCGGCCGTGCTACGGTGGAACGCCCCGGTCGGCGTGCTCGTCCATCGCATCGGGGTCCTTCGCCATGACCGATCACGGTTCACTCGGGCCACCGGCGGGTGGCCAGGCGTCGTCGCACGTGCCGCGCGGCGCGTCAGGGGCGCTGGTTCGCGAACTGCTCGAACTCACGCCTGCTCCGGCCGTGGTGACCCGGCTGGACGATCACGTCGTCCTCGCCGCCAACGCCGAGGCCGCGGCGCTCTTCGGTATCGACGGGGCCGACGCCGTCGGGCGCAGCGCACTGGTCCACTACGTCGACCCGGCGGCGCGAGAGCGGTTCACCGACGCGGTGAGACAGGCGGGGCGCGCCGACCGCATACGTCTCCACGCGCGCCATCCCGATGGCCGCACGCGGTGCGTGCTCGCCTCGGCGCGACACATCGAGTTCGACGGCGCCGCCGCCGCGTTCATCCTGTTCAGCGACATCAGCGAGCACGTCGCCACCGAGGCGGTGCTCAAGGAGAGCCAGCAGCGTCTGGCCGCGCAGAGCGAGGCGCTGACGGCGTTGACCGTACGGCACGTGAGCCGGCGCGACAGCTTCAGCGAGAGTCTTCGCACCATCCTGTCGGTCGCCGCCCGCACGCTCCAGGTCGAGCGCGTGAGCATGTGGGCCTTCGACGAGACGCGCGACGCCATCCGCTGTCTCGGCATGACGCGGCTGTCGTCGGGCGCGTACGACTCGGGCACCGTCCTGCGCCGGCAGCACACGCCGGCCTATTTCGCCGCGCTCGAGCGCGAGCGCGTGATTGCCGCGTCCGACGCCAGGCACGACCCGAGGACCAGCGAGTTCGTCGCGACCTACCTCGAGCCGCACGATATCGGCGCGATGCTCGACGTGCCCCTGCGCCACGACCAGGAGGCCGTCGGGGTGCTCTGCGCCGAACACGTCGGCACGCCGAGGGAGTGGACCGTCGACGAGCAGAACTTCGCCATCTCGACCGCCAACCTCATCGCCGTCGCCACGGTCGAGGAGGAGCGCCGCCACGCCCTGGCGCGTGTGGCCGCGAGCGACGCGCTCGCCCATCTCATCGTCGAGACGGCGCACGACGCGTTCGTCGGCATGGACGCGGACGGCAACATCACCACGTGGAACGCGCAGGCAGAGCGGACGTTCGGATGGACGCGCGAGGAAGCGATTGGGCGCAGCGTCGCCGACACGATCATCCCGCCGGCCTTTCGCGACGCCCATCGGCGCGGCATGGAGCGATTCCTCGCCACGGGCGACGCGCCCGTCGTCGACAGGCGCCTCGAGCTGTCGGCGCTGGATCGGACGGGTCGCGAGTTCCCGGTCGAGATCACGATCTCGCCGCCGATGCCGCGCGAGCACGGGTTTTTCTTCGGGGCGTTCCTGCGCGACATCTCTGCCCGGCGCGAGCAGGAGGAGCAGCTGCGGCGCGCCCGCGACTCGGCCGAGGCGGCCACGCGCGCCAAGAGCGAGTTCCTCGCCAGCATGAGCCACGAGCTGCGCACCCCGCTCAACGGCGTGTTGGGCTACGCCCAGCTGCTCCAGCGCGATCGCAGCCTGGCGCCGCCGCACCGGGAAGCCGTGGAGGCGATCTCCAAGTGCGGCGCGCATCTGCTCGAGCTGATCAACGACGTGCTCGACCTGTCCAAGATCGAAGCCGGGCACGTGGACATCGAGGAGAGCGCCACGAACCTGGGGCAGCTCACGCGTGACCTCGCCTACGTGCTCGCCGAGACGGCGCACCGCAAGGGCCTCCGGCTGGCGCTCGACGTCGCGCCCGACGTGCCGCGACGAGTCGTCCTCGACGGGCGGCACCTGCGCCAGGTGCTCCTCAATCTCCTGGGCAACGCGATCAAGTTCACGGCGCAGGGTACGGTGCGGCTCGGCGTCAGCCGGACCGGGGCGGGCCGGCTGCTGTTCGAGGTCGTCGACACGGGCGTCGGCATCGAGCCGCAGGCGATGACGGCGATCTTCGACGCGTTCACACAGACCCGTGGGGGCGCGACGGCCGGTGGCACCGGCCTCGGCCTCACCATCAGCCGTCACCTCGTCGCGACCATGGGCGACGAGCTGAGGGTGGAGAGCACGCTGGGCAAAGGCAGCCGCTTCTACTTCGCCCTGCCGCTCGTGCCCGCGGCCGACGGCGGCGCGGTCGACCTCGACGCCGCTTCGTCGGCGCCGCTCGCCATGGCTCGTGTTGCCGCCGGCACGTCGATCACCGCGCTGGTCGTCGACGACAGCACGGTCAACCGCCGCATTCTGGCGAGCCTGCTCGAGAGCGCCGGCGTCGGGGTCATCACGGCCACGGGCGGAGTCGAAGCGCTGCGGGCGGCGCGCGAGCATCGGCCCGACGTGATCTTCATGGACCTCCGTCTGCCCGATATCGACGGGCTGGAGTGTACGCGGCGGATCAAGGCCGATGCCGCGACGGCCGCGATCGTCGTCATCGCGGTGACGGCAAGCGCGTTCGGCGATACCCGCCAGGCCGCCCTCGACGCCGGATGCGCCGACTACATCCCCAAGCCGGTACGCGCCGAAGCCCTGTTCGAGGCCCTGCAGACGCAGCTCGGTGTCCGGTTCGAGGCCGACCGCGTGCCTCCCGTGGACGGCACGCCGGAACTTCCGGACCCCGCCCAACGTCATGAGATAGCCGAGCGGCTGCACGAGGCCGCCGTCATCGGCGACATGACGGCGCTCGAGGCGATCGCACGCGACCTGGAGGCCGGCGATGTCAATGAGCGCCTGCTGGGCGGCCAGGTCGAGCGACTCGCGGCGGCCTTCGATTTCGACGGCGTGCAGGCCCTCGCACGCACGCTGACAGAGGCAGGGGATGGTACTCGCGCACGACATGGTGTTGGAGCCGAAGCAGGCCCTGGCGTTGAGCCGGAGCCCTGAGCGCAGGACGTTGGGACACCAGACCCCGCGCTCCACCATCCTCGCGGTGGACGACAACGCGGTGAACCTGCAGGTGCTGGTCGGCCTCCTGCGCGGCGACGGCCATCGCGTGCTGGCCGCCAGGAGCGGCGCCGCGGCGCTCGACATCGCACGCCGTGCGCGTCCCGACCTGATCCTCCTGGACGTCATGATGCCCGACATGGACGGCTTTGCCGTCTGCCGGGCGCTCAGCGCGCAGCCGGACACGCAGCAGGCGGCCGTGATCTTCCTGTCCGCCTGCGGCGACATCCGCGACAAGGTCTCGGGGCTCGGGCTCGGCGCGGTCGACTACATCACCAAGCCCGTGCAAGCCGAGGAAGTGCTCGCACGCGTGGCCAACCAACTCGCGCGGCGCCACCTCGAGCGCGACGTGCGACGGAGCCGCGACGATCTCGAGCGCGAACTCACGAGCGCCGCCCGCATGCAGCGCCTGCTCCTGCCGCCCACGTTGCCGGTGCACGAGCGCGTGGCCTTTGCCGCCTTCTACCAGACGAGCCGATACGCCGGCGGCGACTACTACGACGTCATCGCGATTGGCCCCGATCGGTTCGCCGTCGTCGTGGCCGACGTCTCGGGCCACGGCGCGCCGGCCGCCATCGTGATGGCGATGTTTCGCGCCGTCCTGCACTCCTACCCCGGTGTGCCGGACGATCCAGCGGCGGTCCTCCAGCACATCAACGGGCACTTCCGGTACATGCACGGGTCGTCCACATTTGCGACCGCCGTGTTCGCCGTGGTCGATGTCGGCCGCCGCACGCTGCGCCTCGCCTGCGCCGGCCATCCGCCGCCGCTGCTGGTACGACGAGACCGAACGGTCGCGCCGCTCGCGGTGCGGTCGACGCTCCCTCTGCTGCTGATGCCCCTGGCCGACATACCGGTCGTGGAGTCGTCCCTCGAGCCGTCGGATCGCGTCGTGTTCTACACCGACGGCATCACGGAGCGGCAACGAGCCGACGGCGGCATGTACGACGACGAACGGTTCCAGGCGGCGCTGGCAGGCGCAGGCGTCGGCACCTCTCAGGCGATCGTCGATCACGTCGTGGCCGACCTCGAGGCGTTCGCGTTGGGGCACGAGCCCGAGGACGACCAGACGCTCGTGGTCATGGCCGTCTGATTAGCCCGTAGCCTGAAGCCCGTAGCCTGTAGCCCCTAATACCTGCAGGCGCCGGCGGCGTCGTGCACGTAGTAGCGCTTGTAGTTGGTGGCCTTCGGATCGCGACAGCCCGACAGGTTGAGCAGTTCCACCTTCCGGAAGTCCACCGGATGGCTCTCGGACTGGAGCGAGATCGAGCCCGCCGTCAAGACCTCTCCGTCCCGCTTCTGCGCCGGATCGAAGTGAATGACGTTGCCACCGCCCATCTGAGGACGCTGGTACTCGAGCACGGGGACGCCGTTCACGACGTGCCTGATGAACTCGCCGCCGTGAACGTGCGCCTCGGCCCGCACCCACTGGTCGCCGTCGAGGGTGGGCGACGACGAATTCACGCAGTGGGCCGTGACGAGCTTCCCGGCCATCTCCACGTTCGTGCCCGGCGTACAGAGGTTCGCCGTCGTACGCAGCCCCTTGCCGAGGCCGCCGAGCAGCTGCACTTCGATGGAGATCGGGAAGTCCTGATCGCGCTGCATGGTGCTTGCGCGCTGGCCGTGCAGCATGATGCCGCTGTTACGTGTGGCCCAGCCTGGACCGCCCGCTACCTGCTCACCGACGAACCGGTACTCGACGGCGATCACGTAGTACGAGAAGTCGTCCTTGTAGAACAGATGGCCGAACCGATCGTTGAACGCGTCGTACTGGTCGTAGCGCACCTGCAGCATGCCGTCGGCGACGCGGAAGGTGTTCAGCGGGTTCTCACCCGTCGGGTAGCCGGTGACTTTCGGAGTCCAGCCGTCCAGGCTCGTCCCGTTGAACAGCGGCAGCCACTCTTCACGATCGGCCTCCGACTGCGGAAGGGCGACGAAGAGACCCGTGAGCAACGCGAGACACAGCCACAGCTTCATTGGTAGATCCTCGACGCGGCCTTCGCCGTGACATGAGCGGCTCGACTCTCGGATTGTAGTGTGTCGAGGCTGCAGGCTTCACGTGATGTTGCGGCCCGCGTGCTGGCTCCCTCCGTAGAGACACCCTCCGTAGAGGCTCTTGACACCACGCCTGGGCCACCGGAATCTCTTCCGCTGCCTGGGGTTGGTCAGGCGCGCGCCGACAGGAACGCGTACTCGAGCGCTTCCTTGCGTCCCTCGAGCTGGGGCACCTGCGAGAACCCTCGCGTGGCGAGCTGCGCGGCGGCGCGGTCACGCACCGTGCGATGGCTCAACACCCCGTCGTTCTTGCGCAGTGCGGCCACGAGGCAGTACGTGAGTGCGCCATTGAACGTGCCACCGAGCATGGCATCCGCCGACGTCTGCGTGTCGCGGCACCCGGTGAAGAGCACTTCCGGAATGTCTGCCACGACGGTGTCCCGTTTGGCCCGGTTCGCCCGCGACGCTCGATGCACGCCCGCGCCGAGCCGCCCGCGCAGCTTGCGCCCAGACTCCACCGCCCCGAGATCCCAGGGGCTGGGCAGGAAGCGCTCCACGATGGGGGCATCGGGCGGCTGCACGGCACGCGTGATCGTGCCCGAATGGCAGCAATCCATGATGACGGTGAGGCTCACGCCGGGCTTGAGCGTGTCGAATGTCGTACGCAGCCAGTCGTCGCGCAGCGGCCGCTTCCAGTCGAGATCGGTGGGGCACAGGATCTCGTCGCGGCCAACCGCCTCGTCGCCATCGTTGTCCGGGACGTTCGAGCCGTGACCCGAGTAGTGGAACAGGAGGACATCACCCGCGCGCCCACCCCTCACGAGCGAGCGCACGCCGGTCTGAATGGCCTGCTTGGTCGCAGCGAAGTCGGTCAGCGTGGTGATGTCCTTCTTCGCGAACCCGTAGGTCTCGCGCACCAGCGACTCGAGGTTGCGAACGTCGTTGACGCAGCCGCGGAGGTCCGCACCCGGAATCCGGTACCGGTTGATGCCGACCAGCAGTGCCTTTTTCGCCATGAAGCCTCCTCGACGTTCGTAGCTGTGCGAGGAGTCTACCTCACTGCCGTCGAGACTCCCTGGCCGCCAGCACCTTGCGGGCCGCGATTCGCACGGCTTCGGGGAGGTTCATCACGAGCCCTCACTGGCCCGAGCCCAGAAAGCTTGCGAGGTTGTCGGTGGTAATCACGGCTCGTCCAACGCGGCCGGCCGCCCCGAGTGAACGCCCCGAGTCGCCGTTCAGCTGATAGGCAAAAGCGCCCGCGTCGCCCGCCACGATCTCCAGACGCTCGGCCGCCTCGATATCCACGCGCTCTCCGGGCAGGACTTCACGCGCCAGGAGCACGCGGCCATCCGCTCTCACCTGCACCCAGCACCGTCCGGTGGGTACCACGGTCAGGCGCAGGGGCATCGTGCTGACCTCGGGCTGCTCGACCGGAGCGGCAGCAGGCTCCGCTGCCTTGACGTCGGTCCGGGGCGCTGGCGCCGGGGCAGGTGTCCCGGACGGCGGGGTCGTGACGAGGGCGGGTTCGGCCGAGGCAGCCCGCCCATCTCCGGTCACGTCGGCCGTCGGCCCTGGGCGTGACATCCACCAGTACGCGCCCGCCGCGATCACCGCGAGCAGGACCAGCGCGCCGAGGGTCAGCACGAGCGGCGGCGGCGACGAGCGATGCTGCGACTCGCCATCGTCGTCGTCGGTGCGCACCTGTGGGTGCGCCGCCACGAAGGCCTTGACGGTGTCGTCCGGGTCGAGCCCGACATGGGCCGCATACGAGCGGACGAACCCTCGGGTGAAAATGCCGCCCGGCAGCTTGTCGATCTGCCCCTTTTCGAGCGCCTCGAGAAAGCGGACGGAGATGTTGGTGTGCTCGGCGATCTGATGCAGCGTGACGTTGTGCGCTTCGCGGGCCTCGCGCATCCTGTCGCCAATGGTCGTCGTCATCGCTCCGCCTCCTGCCACGCCTCGTGCACTCGCGTGACCACATCGGCCAACGCGGTGCCTCCCCGTCGCCACGCGTCGGCGAACAGGCCGATCGCCGCGACGCCCGCGGCTCCGCGTTCCGCCACGATCCGGCAGTTGGCCACCGTCACGCCGCCCACGGCCAGCACGGGCCGACCGGCCTCCGCGCAGCAGGCCTGCAGGCGGTCGAGCCCTGCGACCGGCGCACCGGGCGGCTTCGACGTGCTCGCGAACACCGTGCCGAACAACACGTAATCTACCTCTTTCATCTCGCCTGACGCGAGATCACCGGTGTCGTGAATCGACCGCCCCACGATCGCGGCGTTGCCGACGACCGCTCGTACACGCGGCGCGGGCATGCTCGATGCCCGCAGATGCACACCCGCGACGCCGGTCGCCAGCGCCACATGTGCCCGGTCGTTGACCACGACTGGCAGCGCCCGACACGTCGTCGCCTCCCGCATCGATGCCGCGCAACGACGAAGGAGTCCGTCGGGCATGTCGTACTCGCGCAGTTGCACCGCATGCAGCCCCGCCTCCGCCGCCGCGACGGCGAACGCCGTGAGCGTCCGGACGACGGCGTCCGGCGCCGCCGCAGGCACTACTCCAAGGCGCCGCCGATCCGTGATGGCCATCGTGCGCCAGTTCACCACGTCACGCACCGTGGCCACCCATCGACGCCGCGTCGTCGGACGACCGCGACAGCAGTCCCATGATCTCTCCGAGAGCGGCGAGCACGCTGATCAGGCCGACGCCCGACACGGCACCCTTCACGTACGCGTTCCCCATCACCACGGCAAGCCAGGGCCACAGTGCCGTGAAGTAGTTGCGATCCCAGAACCGGGACCACGGCGTGATCACGAGCAGCAACCCGGCCTCCAGCAGGTAGAGCGCCAGCAGCAATCGACTGAAGACGGAAACGGTCAACCTCCGGCATCGACGCGGAGCAACCGGTCTGCCCGTGCCCGCGCATCACGGTAGTCCTCGACTTCGGAGAGCAGGTCCAGCAGAACGGCCAGCGCGCGGCCCGGCTGTCCCACGGCCTCGAGAGTCTCTGCCAGATCGTACAGCACGGGACGTCGGACCGCGTCGTCGGCCACCGGCGCCCGTGCCGCCTCATCGTACCAGCGGACGGCCTCCACCATCTGGCCCCGCGAGCGGTGGAGGCCGGCCAGGGCTTCGGCGGCCTCGAACCTGGTGCGCACGTCGTGCGATGCCCGCTCGAAGGCCCGCGCCGCCTCCGCCGCCAGCCCGGCGGCAGCAAACACCCGGCCGGCCGCGAGACGACGGGAGGCCAGCACGCGGGCATCCGCCTCACCACCCGCGTCGACCCCGGCCCCGGCCCGTTGGCCCAGGGACGACGGCGACTCTCCCACCGGCACGGACTCAGGCTCAGGCTCGACGCAGGGTGCAGCGTCGATCGCCGCGTCGAGTCGTCCCTGACGCGCGCAGCCGTCAGCCTGACGCTGGAGTGCGTCCCGAGCACTGTCAGCCACGAATCACTCGCCCTCCAGAAGGTCGAACAGCGTTGGCGGGCGGAAGGATCGGCGATGCGCTGCGCTGAGGCCGAACGCGCGAATCGCGGCGAGGTGCTCGGCCGTGCCGTACCCCTTGTGACGCGCGTGCCCATACCGGCCGTCTTCGAGATCGAGCGCCTGCATGTAGCGGTCTCGCGTGACCTTCGCCACGATGGAGGCGGCTGCGATACACGCGCACAGCCGGTCGCCACCCACGACGGCCCGCTGAGGCAGGTCGAGATCCGGAATGACGAAGCCGTCCACGATCACGTAATCGGCGGAGGGCATCAGTCCCATCACGGCCCGGCGCATCGCGCCGAGCGACGCGCGGTGGATGTTGATCGCGTCGATCTCGTCCGGGGCACTGTCGACGACGCACCACGCCAGTGCCCTGGCCACGATGGCGTCGTAGAGGCGGTCGCGCGCTCCCGCCGTCAGCAGCTTCGAGTCACGAAGCCCGGCCACGGGACGTGCTGGATCGAGCACGACGGCGGCCGCGGTGACTGGTCCCGCCAGACACCCGCGGCCCACTTCATCGACGCCAGCCACCAGCCCGAAGCCCTCGCGGCGGAGGACGTTCTCGAGCGTGCGACGTGCCGATGGTCGAGCCACTACCCCTTCGCGGCCCCCTTCGGGGCAACCGGACGGCGAACTTCCTTCAGCCGGGCGGCCTTGCCGCGCAGTTCCCGCAGGAAGTACAGCTTCGCGCGACGGACGCGGGCCGTGCGCACCACCTCGATCTTGTCGATCACCGGCGAGTGGAGCGGAAAGATGCGCTCGACACCCTGGCCGAACGACACCTTGCGCACGGTGATGGATGCGCGCGCGCCGCCGCGGTGCATGCCGATGATCAGGCCTTCGAAGACCTGGATGCGCTCCTTGTCGCCCTCGCGCACCTTCACGTGCACCTTCACGGTGTCGCCGGCCTTGACGGCCGGGCGGGTGGCCAACTGGGCTGCTTCTACTGCCTCGATCGGGGTCATGACTCTTCTGCTCCGTCTGTGCGGGCAGCCTGTGCGGCCAGCCACGCCTGTTCACGCTCTGTCAGATCTGCCTCGGCCAGCAGGTCGGGACGCCGCGCGAACGTGCGTCGCAACGCCTCCTGCCGGCGCCAGCGTGCGATGTCACCATGGTGCCCCGACAGCAGCACCTCGGGTACGTCCATCCCGCGAAAGCTCGCCGGCCGCGTGTAATGCGGATGGTCGAGCAGATGCCGCGAAAACGAGTCCTGCTCCACCGAGGCGGCATCGCCGACGACGCCGGGTACCAGCCGCGCCACCGCGTCCACGACGACCAGCGCCGGCAGTTCCCCGCCCGACACGACGTAGTCGCCTATCGAGACTTCCTCGGTGGCGAGTCCTGTCCGGACGCGTTCGTCCACCCCTTCGTACCGCCCACACAGCAGCACGAGGTGCTGGCGCGTGCTGTACGTCGCGGCGACCGCCTGCGTGAACCGGTGCCCCTGCGGCGACGGCAGCAACACGAGGTCCGGCACGCCGCGGTGCTCGGCAATCCATGCCATCGCCCGGAAGAACGGCTCGGGCTTCAGCACCATGCCCGGACCGCCGCCGAACGGCGCATCGTCCACGACCCGGTGCCTGTCGGTCGTGAACGTGCGCAGGTCGTGCACCTGCAGATCAATCAGCCCGCGCCGGGCCGCGCGCCCGATGACGCCGTCCGCGAACGCCGCCTGCACCATCGCGGGGAATATCGTGACGATGTCGATCTTCACGTCGGCGTTCCGTGGGCACGTTCAACTCGAGCAGGCCCTCGGGCGCCTGCACCACAATCCCTTCGGGCGTCAGCGTCGTGCAGATGTCGCGCACCAGCGGAATCTGCACGTCTCCAAACGGCCCCTCGACGATCAGCACCCCCGCCCCCCCGGTGGGCTCGACGCGAACGACCCGCCCGATTTCCCGACCGTCTGCCGTGGCGACCGGCGCCCCGACATACTGGAACCAGTAGTACTCCCCGTCGCCCAGCGGCATCAGCCACGACTCGGGCACCCGCAGTTCAGACAGGGCCAGGGCCGCCACATCGTCGATCGTCTCGCGGCCGACGAAGGCCACCAGTTGACGTCCGCCGTGCGCGCGGCTCGACCGGACCGTCAGCGTCTCGACGGTGCCGTCGCGCTGTACGCACAACCGCGCGTCCACCGCGAAGCGCCGTTCCGGAAAGTCCGTTTCGGGCCGAACGACCACTTCGCCCTTCAGCCCGTGCGGTCGCAGGATCAGTCCCACGACCACGAAATCGTCCCAGGCTTCAGGCATCGCGGGCCGCGTCAGCGCGCCGGCTGACCGTCGCGGAACTCCACCTGCACCTTGCGGCCGGTTCGTTCCCCGGTGGCGGCGGCCAGCGTCCGCACAGCCTGGGCGGTACGGCCCTGACGACCGATGATCCGTCCAAGGTCGCCCGGCGCCATGAACACCTCGACGACCAGAATGCCCCGATGCTCGTTCTCGGTCACCGACACGGCCTCGGGGTGATCCGCGAGGGCCCGCGCCAGCACGTCGACGAGCGCGCGTACGTCGCCCATCAGGCGGTCGCGGCCTCGGCTTCCACGGCCGACGGCTTCGGATGGCGCTTGACGAGCGTACGCACGGTATCCGATGCCTGCGCGCCCACGCCGATCCAGTACGCGAGGCGATCGTAGTCAATCACGAGCGACTCTGGCGTGGACCGCGGGTTGTAGTGCCCGAGAATCTCGACAAAGGCGCCATCGCGCGCGTTGCGCCGGTCGGTGACCACCACGCGGTACACCGGGCTCTTCTTCGCGCCCTGACGGCGCAACCGAATCGTTACCATTCGCTTCTCTTGCTCCCTGCTGGCCGGAACATTCCGGCCTGTGGACGCATCGGGCGTCCTGTTGCCCCCGCCTCGGCGAGGCGGGGCCTACCTGATCCATGGCGAGGCGGGTTACCTCATTCCGCGCTGGGCCTGCATCGCGGCCTTCATCATGCCGAACTGCTTGCGCAGCTTGCCACCCTTCTTGCCGCCGCCACCCGACAACCCGCCCACCATCTTCAGCATCTTCTTCATCTCGATGAACTGCTTGATGAGCCGATTGACGTCCTCGACCGACGTGCCGCTGCCGCGCGCGATGCGCTTGCGGCGACTGCCGTTGAGCACCTGGTGGTTCCGACGCTCCTTTGCCGTCATCGACGAGATGATCGCTTCGACCCGTCCCATCTGCTTCGGATCGACCTGCCCACCCTGCAACTGCTGCTTGATCTGCCCCATCCCCGGCAGCATGCCCAGGATGTTCTCGAGCGGCCCCATCTTCTTGATGGTCTGCAGCTGCTCGCGGAAGTCCTCGAGCGTGAAGTCGTTCTCGAGAATCTTCTTCTCGAGCCGCTGCGCATCGTCCTGCGTGACGACCTGCTCGGCCTTCTCGATGAGCGACAACACGTCGCCCATGCCAAGCACGCGCGAGACCACGCGGTCCGGGTGGAAGGGTTCGAGATCCTCCAACCGTTCGCCGCTGCCCGCGAAGGCGATGGGCACGCCGACGACCGACACCACCGACAGGGCCGCGCCGCCCCGTGCGTCGCCGTCCATCTTCGAGAGCACGACGCCGGTGACGCCGATGCGGCGATTGAACTCGCCCGCGCTCTTGATGGCGTCCTGCCCGGTCATCGCGTCCGCGACGTAGAGCTGGTCGGTCGGCCTGACCGCCGCCTTGATCGCCTCGAGTTCGACCATCAGGTCGTCGTCGATGTGCAGGCGCCCCGCCGTGTCGACGATGACCGTGTCGAAGCCCAGCGTGCCGGCCTCGCGCATGGCGCCAGCGGCACGTGACACCGGGTCGAGGTTGCCGGCCGGGTCGTGCACGCGCACGCCCGCCTGCTTCGCGACGACGTTCAACTGCTCGATGGCCGCGGGCCGACGCACGTCGGTGGAGACGACAATCGGATGCCTGCCCTGCCGCACCAGCCACTTCGCGAGTTTGCCGGTGGTCGTCGTCTTGCCCGAACCCTGGAGGCCGAGCATGAGGACGACGCGCGGCATCGCCGACGATTCGGGAAGCCCGCCCCGGGTGTCGCCGAACAGGCCCAGCATCTCGTCGCGCACGATGCGCACGACCTGCTGCGCCGGCGACAGGCTCTTGAGGACCTCTTCACCGACGGCGCGGTCGCGCACCTTGTCGATGAACGCCTTGACGACCTTGAAGTTGACGTCGGCCTCGAGCAGCGCCATGCGAATCTCGCGCAGCGCGACCTCGACCGTCTCGGGCGTGAGACGCAGTTCTCCCCTGAGGTTCTCGAAGACCGATTGCAGGCGCTCACTGAGGGAGTCGAACATGGCACACGTCGCACTCGACCGTCGGGCGGCCGGAGCGCAAACAGAGAGTGTAAGGCATTCTCGGGCTTCAGGCTACAGGCTTCTGGCCACCGGCGGCAGCCTCAGGCGGCAGTTCAGCGCTCCACGCCCTTGACACATGCATCCCTTGGGAATATAGTCTCTTAGAATACATCCGACGCGACACCGACCGAGAGACACTCATGGACCGCCTGCGCCTCGAACACTACCTGCCGCTGACGCCCGTCGCATTCGAGGTGCTGCTCGCCCTCGCGGACGGCGAGCAGCACGGCTATCGCATCATGCAGGAGGTGAACACGCGCGCCGGCACCGGTGCGCCGCTGCGCCCGGGGACGCTCTATCGCGTCCTGGCCCGCCTCCTCGAACAGGGACTCATCGACGAACTGCCTGAGCGTCCCACCGATGTGGACGAACGACGACGGTACTACTGCCTGACGGCCGTCGGCATTGCGGTGGCACGGGCAGAGATGGACCGGTTGGCCAGGCAGGTCGAGGTCGGCAGGCAGTGTCGTTTGCTCGGAAATCGATCGTGAAGGCGCGCGTGAAACTGGGCGACCGGGTGATGGGCTGGCTCGTCGCGCTGGCGCTGATTGCCTATCCATCGGGGTTCCGCCGGCGTTTCGGCGACGAACTGCGCGAGGACAGCTGGCGTGTCTTCGAGACGACCGGTGTGCGTGGGGCACTCGTGCACATCGGCTCGCTCGTCGTGTCGGGCCTGGCCGAACGGGGCACTGCTCTCCAGCAGGTGCTTGGCTCGGCCCCACTCGATCGCACGCGCTACGCCCCGCGGGCCGGGTCGCGGGACGCACTGGTCCTCGACGTCAGGTACGCCCTCCGGTTCGCCCGGCGGGCCCCGCTGGTCACGACGCTTGCCGTGGTCACGCTGGCCCTCGGCATCGGCGCGACCACCGCGGTGTACAGCGCGATCGACGCGGCGTTCTTCCGCCCGCTGCCGTTCGACGACCCAGGTCAACTCGTCAAGGTGAACGGCATACCGGTGCCGTACGACCTTGGCGACTACCGCCCGGTCAGCGGCGGCCCAACGACCACGAAACGAGGTCTGGACCTCACCGACCTCGGCGCGATGCGCGACGTCTTCAGCCACGGCGCGGCCTATGCCGCCGGGTCGATGAATCTGGGCAGCGGCGAGCAGCCGTTGAGGGTCGACCTGACCTTCGTGACCACCGAGTTCTTCGACGTCCTGCGGGCACGTGCCGGATTTGGACGCGTGTTCACGTTCGACGAGACACGAGCCGGGGGCCCGCGCGTCGCGATCCTCTCGGACCGCCTCTGGCGACATCACTTCGCCAGCGATGCCGACATCGTCGGTACGACGGTCTTGCTCAACGATGTCCCGTATGAAGTCGTCGGCGTCATGCCTGATGACTTCCGCTTCCCCGCGTCGGCGCAGCTGTGGGTGCCACTCCAGGTCCCGGTCCCGCTCAGCCTGATTGGCGAGGCCTTCCGAAACTTCCTGCCGTCGGTCGCCATCGCGCGCCTGGCACCGGGCGTCACCGCCGACGCCGCACGCGAGCGGCTCGATGCGGCGCGTCAGCCGTACCTGCCCGACGACCCTGCGGCACGTCGATCGGTCACGCCGGTGGCAGACCTCGTGGTGCCGCTCCATCGGTGGCTCGCCGGAGATCGCGGCACTGCCCTGGCCGTGCTCCTCGCCAGCGCGATGCTCGTGCTGCTGGTCGCCTGCGCCAACGTGGCCACGCTGCTGCTCTCGGCGGCGGCCCTGCGACAGCGGGAGATGGCCACGCACGTCGTGTTCGGCGCCACACGCGCCCGCCTGCTTCGGCGCCTGGTCACCGAGGGCCTGCTGCTGGCCCTTGTCGGTGCCGTGGCCGGTGTCGCGGTCGCCGGTGGGGCACTCTCCCTGCTCGAGGCGCTGATGCCGCCACAGTTGACCGGGGTGGCACCGATGCGGATCGACCTCCGCGTGCTCGGCTTCGCGATCGTGGTCGCCGTCGCGACGGCTCTCGCCTGCAGCCTCTGGCCGGCCCTGACGTCCTCACGTGTCGAGCCGGGCCGCGCATTGGCGGGTGCGGGCGGGCGCTCGGTGGCCGCCTCTGCCCGACTCACGCGTGTGCTGGTCGTGGCGGAAGTCGGGCTCGCCTGTCTCCTCGTCATGGGAGCCGGACTGCTGCTGACCAGCCTGCGGTCACTGTTGACGACCGATGTCGGCCTGCGGCCCGAGCGGGTGGTGACCGCGCGGCTGAACCTTCCGGCGGCCCGATACGAGGGGCGCGGACCAGCCGTCGCGTTCATCGAGGACACGCTCGCCAGACTGCGGGACATGCCCGGCGTGGAATCTGGCGCGGCCATCAACACGCTGCCCCTGGCGAGAGAGCCAGGCACCGTCTGGCGGCTGGAGGCGGGCGACGGCCGCACGGATGCGGCCTCGGCCGGAGAGTTCGTAGGAGCGCCCTTCCTGGTGGTGTCACCCGGATACTTCCGCACGCTGAGTATCCCCGTGCTGGCGGGACGCGACATCGCCTGGACCGACACGCACACGCGCCCGGTCGCCGTCATCAATCGCGCAGCAGCCATCGCCCTCTGGCCCGACGACGACCCGCTCGGCAAGTCGCTGACGTTCGGAGGCCAGGCGCGCACGGTGGTGGGAGTCGTCGGGAACGTGCGCATCTCGGACCTCAGCGCGGAGGCCACGCCGCAGGTCTACCTGCCCATTCAGGATCAGCCGCAGAGCTACCTCGCCTTCGTCGCCCGCGGAACGCCCGGCAGCCGCCCGGGCAGCATCCTCCCGCGCCTGCGCGAAGCGGTGGAAGGTGTGGACCCGTCACTGCCGCTCCATGCGGCGATGCCCATGGAGGATGTCATCGGGGCGCTGGTGGCGCCGCGTCGCGTCAACACGCTGCTCATCGGCGTGTTTGCCGCCCTGGCCGTCTGCCTTGCGGTCATCGGCGTGTACGGCGTCCTGGCGCACGCGACCGCGCAGCGCACGCGCGAGATTGGCATTCGCATGGCGCTCGGCGCAGCGCCGGGTCATGTTCGAGCGGCCGTCGTACGGCAGGGACTCGTGCTGGTCGCCCTCGGCACCGTCGCAGGCATCGCCGCGGCGATGGCCACGACGCCGCTCATCAAGAGTCTGCTGTACGAAGTCGCTCCACAGGACCCGGCCACGATCGGCGCCGTTGTCGTCCTCTTCGCCGTGGTAGCGGCGGTGGCATCGTACCTGCCGGCACGTCGCGCAAGCGCGGTCGACCCCCTGGACGCCTTGCGCCACGACTAACGGAGTCGGTCGTCGGTCCACGCCCTCGGTCCTCGGCCCGCAGGCATCATGAGTCATGAAGCATCAGACATGAAGCATGAGTCATGAAGCATGTAATACACTCCCGCCCCAATGGGCACCGTCCAACTCTCCACCGTCGACGCCGTCATCATCGTCGTCTACCTCGTCGGCATCACCGCGCTCGGCCTCTGGGCCAGCCGCGGCATCAAGACGAGCCACGACTTCTTCCTCGCCGGACGGTCACTGCCCTGGTGGGTGGCTGGCATGTCGCTGGTGGTCTCGGACATCGGCGCCAAGGACATGGTCGGCCTTGCCGGCGACGCCTACCGCTACGGCATCGTCATGATGAACTTCGACTTCGTGGCCTGCACGATGCCGGTGCTCATCGCGGCCTTCCTGTTCATGCCGCTCTTCTGGGGCGCGGGCGTCACGACGATCCCCGAGTTCCTGGGCCGCCGCTACAACGACCACGTGCGCACCTTCTTCGCCGTCATCTGGTCGTTGTTCATGGTAGGCACGGTGGCGACGATCTTCGTGAGCGCCGCCGCGATGTTCGATGGCCTGCTGGGCTGGAGCTTCTGGTTCTCGGTCGGCCTGACGTCGGTCCTGGTGGCGATCTTCACGACCGCCGGGGGGCTCAAGGCCGTGGCGATCACCGACGTGGCGTCGTGCATCGTGCTCATCGCCGGTGCCGCGCTGCTCTGCTTCATCGGACTGCGCGAGGTGGGCGGCGTGACGTCGATGATGGACAAGGTGTCGGCACTGCCGTGGACGGAGGAGCACTTCACGCTGCTGCCGTCGGCGAGCCATGAAGCCTTCCCGTGGCCGGCCGTCATCCTGGGCCTGGGCCTCGTCCTCGGGCCGGCGTACTGGGTCGGCAACCAGGCCATCGTCCAGCGGACGTTCGGCGTACGCAGCCAGGCCGACGCGCGCGCGTCCTACGTCATGGCCGCCGTCATCAAGCTGGTGTTCCCCGTCCTGCTGGTGCTGCCGGGCCTGCTGGCGCTGGCGCTCTACGCCGATGAACTGGGCGCCCCGACGGCCGGGTGGGATGCCAACCAGGTGCTGCCCCTCATGATCAGCCGGCTCGTGCCGTCCGGAGCCCTCGGGCTGCTGGTCGGCGCCTTCATCGCCGGCGTGATGGCCAACCTCGACTCGTACGTCAACTCGGCCTCGACGCTGCTCGTGACCGATCTGTACCGCCCGTTTCTCCGCCCCAGGGCCACTGACGAAGAATGCCTGAAAGTCGGACGCTGGCTCGTCATCGTCCTCATTGTCATCGGCGCGCTGGTGAGCTATCAGGTGAAGGTGAGGTTCGGGTCGGTGTTCGAAGCCTTTCAAACCTTCCTGTCCTTCTTCCAGGGGTCGCTGTTCGCCCTGCTGCTGTTCGGCATGCTCACGCGGCGCGCCACCACGTCGGGCGCCGTTGCCGGCATGCTGATCGGGGTCGGCACCTCGGCGGTCATGACCGCGACCGGTCAGCTGTATCTATGGACGGCCTGGTGGTCGTTCGTCGCTGCCTCGACATCACTCGTGCTGGTCAGCCTGCTGACCACGCCCAAGAACGACGACGAGCTTCGCGGGCTCGTCGCCTGGGTACGCTGATGCCATCAGAAATCGGAACGGCCGTGGTCATCGCTCTGTACGCCCTGTGCCTCGTCGTCATCTGGGTGATATCGCCAAGGCTGCCGGGCGCCGAACTCGAGGTCGAGAAGCCGCTGTGGCGTAACACACGCGTGTGGGCGTCGTTCGTCGCCGTCGCCCAGATCGCCGTCTACATCTGGCTCCGCTGACCGCTCGATCCCCGATCCCCGATCCCCGATCAAAACAGGAACTTGACCATCGCCTGCACCCTGCGTGGGTAGTTCACCTGCGTCGATGCGTTGATCGAGCCGAACGCCACCTGCGTCGGCGTGGTGTTGGGCCCAGGGAACAGGGGGTGGTTGAAGGCGTTCAATGCCTCGAGCCTGAACTGCAGCTGCGTGTTGCCGGCCAGCCGCGTGTTCTTGATCAGCGACAGGTCGACGTTGTTGACGACGTCGGCGCGTACCGAATCGAGCCGCAGCGGAAACGTCCGGACGTTGGAGGCGAGCTGCTGTGCAGCGATCCGGTTGAAGCCGGCGTCGGTGTTGAACCACCGCTCCACGGTCTGCTCGCTGCCCGGCAGGGCGATGTCGTCGAGGTTCCCGGTGAACAGGAGGTTGCCGAAGCCGATGGTCGATCCGCTCTGCAGCGAGTAGATACCGCTGACCTGCCACCCGCTGATGAACACCGAGACGGCGCGATGGACGTCCGCGCCAAACCGCCGTCCCTCACCGAACGGCAGTTCGACGATGCCGCTCATCGACAGGCGGTGCGGCGTGTCCTGATCGGAGATGACGCGGGTGGGCGACGGGTCGGCCGGGTTGAGGAACTCGGTGGCCTGGGTGTAGCGCGAGAACGTGTAATTGACACCGAACGTGTATCCGCGCGAGAAGCGCCGTTGCATGTCGAGTTGCAGGGCGTGGTACCACGAGCGGCCCTCGTTGGTCGTGGTGTTGACCGCGTCGAAGTGCGGGTAGGGGCGCAGCAGCCGCTCACGTGCGATGACGGTGCCGCTCAGCGCCGCGATTGCCGTCGGCGGCATGAGTCCGAAGAAGGGGTTCGGCACGTTCGCACTCAGGTAATTGATGGTGGCCTGGTCGCGCGTCGGACTGGTGCTCAGGTACTCGAGGGGCGTGGCGTTGAGGTTGCGGAAGGTCTCGATCTGCGACCCTCGATTACCCACGTACGCCGCCTCGACGACCCATCCCCCGGGCAGTTCGCGCTGCACGCCGACCTGCCACCGCTGCATCCTCGGTGACTTCGGGTTGGGGTTGAAGAACGTCACGCTCTGCCCGATGAACGTCTCGATGCCCTGCGCCGAGCCCTGTGGCTCCTGGATGCCGTTGATGAACGGGTTGGACAAGGTCTCGATGAACGTCACGTTGTCGAGCGTCGGCACGAGGTTCGTGTTGGCGCTGAAGCCGCTCTGGATGACGTCGCCGCGACGCTGGCCGAGGAACCCGTAGTACACGCCGTAGCCGCCGCGGACGACGGTGCGCTGGTCGATCTGGTAGGCGAAGCCCGCGCGAGGCATGAAGTTGTTGCGCGGGGTGCGGTAGAGCGCTGACGGCTGTCCGCCCACGCCGGCAAAGAGCAGGCCGCCACGCACGTCGAACTGATCGACAGGCACTTCCGGCGTCGGTGCGTTCGCGTATTGCGCGCGGGCCGCCGCCTCGATGGGCTGCACGGCGCCGAAGTCGAAGCCGCTGACGCTTCGGTCCTGCGATTCCGTCAACGCCTGCTCCACCTCGTACCGCAGTCCGACATTGACCGTCAGGTTCGGCGACACCCGCCAGTCGTCCTGCACGTAGACGCCCCAGGTCGTGGACCGCTCATCGTAGGCGGCCGCACGCCCGACGAGTCCGCCCGACGGGAGGCCCAGCAGGAACGATGCGAACGACTGTCCGATCGAACCGGGCGACGTCGGAGAGTTGTCGAAGGGCCCGCGTGTCCAGTTGGCGTTGAAATCGAACTGCCCCGTCAGGTTGTTGCCGTAGAAGTGGTTGTCTTCTCCGTAGCGGCGCATCTCGACGCCGGTGCGCAGCGCATGTGCCCCAGCGGTGCGGTTGAGCGTCGCCATGACCGCGTGCGTCTGTGTCCGCCTGAACTCGCCCCCGACGGCAGTGCCCTGATAGCCCGTGATGCCGATCCGCGGGAAGCGGCGGATGTCTTGGGGAATCGCGTCGTTGTACCAGGAGGGGAAGCCCAGCGAGGTGAGGTCGAAGCCGTGGCTCTCAGCGTTGGCATTGGTGGCCCGGATGAACCGGTCATAGCCATAGCGCACGTTCAGCACGGTCGAGTCATTCAGGGTGACGACATGGTCGAGTGCCGCCTGGCGTGAGAAGAAGCCGAACAGGTCGCCCGTGGACAGGTTGTCGAAGTAGTTGTTGTAGTCGCTGTCACGGTCGTACCAGCTGACACGGCCGAACAGGCGTTGGGCGGCCGTGAGCACGTGGTCGACGCGGATGGTGTGCGACTTGTAGATCGTCGCCTCCTTCAGTTCCGGCCGTTGGAAGTTGTTGGTGCCATCGGCATTGCCAGCGGTGCGAGGCAACGCGATGTAGTCGAGGATGCTGCGGGCGACCGGGTCGAAGTGTTCCTGCGGGATGATGTTGCCGGGAAAGGGATCGGCCTCGTAGCGTCCGCCGCCAATCGCCCGGCGCGTGAGCGGGTTGTAGATCTGGTATTGGGGGCCCAGCGCCAGCAGTTCCGAGAAGTCACCGTTGCGCATCCGCTCGCTCGGCACTGTCGGTACGCCATTGTTGCGTGGCCGGGCCTCATCGATGCCCTCGTGGCCGTACATGAAGAACGTCCGTCCCCGGCCGTTGTACAGCCCTGGCAGCAGAACGGGGCCACCCACCGTGCCGCCCCACCGGTTGTAGGTGAACTCGGCCAGGGGAATGTTGTTGGCGTTGGCGAAGAAGTCGTTGGCGAACAGCTTCTCCGGAATCTTGACGAAGTATGCCGTGCCCCGCAGATCGTTGGTGCCGGCCTTCAGGCTCAGGTTGGTGACGCCCCCCTCGGTGTTGCCGGAGGCGGCGTCGAACGTCGCCGTCTGCACCTTGAACTCGGCCACGAGATCCTGTGGAGGGACGAACGAGGCAATCACTTCGCCCGCGTTGGCCGTCGACGTACTCGGGACGCCGTCGATCGTGATGTCGCTGCGATTGGCACGTGTGCCGGCCATCGCGTAGCCGACGATGTGTGTCGGCTCGAAGGGTCGATCCAGCCGCGGCGACCCGCGGAACGACACGCCCCCGGCCAGCCCCATCAACGCGAACGGGTCGCCGTGCGGCGTCGGCAACTCCGCGATCCGGCGGGTGTCGACGACCTGGCCGAGCGAGGCGTTGGTCGTCACCAGCAACGGGGTGTCGGCCGACACCGTAATCTCCTCGGTGGCGTCACCGATCTCGAGTGCGGCGGCCAGTTGCAGCCGGTCGGCCACGCGCAGTTCGAGTCCGTCCCGGACGTACCGCTTGAAGCCGGGCATGTCCACCGTGACGCGGTAGGTGCCGGGCAACAGGTACGGCACGTTGAAGACGCCGGCGTCGTTGGTCGTCGCCACCGCCTCGGTACCCATCGCGACGTTGGTCACCGTGACCGTGGCGCCGGGCAACGCGCCCTGACTGGCGTCGACGACCGTGCCGGTGATCGCGCCGCGTGCCTCCTGGGCATCAACAGGCGGCGTCCCGCCCAACAGCAGGACGATGGAGCAGCAAGAAGCGAGTCGGACGAAGGGCATCGACGTCATGGACGTACCTCGAGCGGCCGCGCGGGCCGGATGGCTATGGGCGCCAGTCTTCGTGTGAGTCGAGGCTGACGGCTGTGCCGGGTGCACGCAACGACTTTCTGACGACGGCGTGAAGTTTCACTGGACGAAACGGCCGCGCGGCGGTACAACTACGACACTCCCGCCGAATCGACGGCTGCATACTGGCTGAGCTGATGTGCGCTCCGCATCAGCCTCGGACGCAGGAGTTTCGCAGGACGAAACGTCGCGGACTCGCCTGAGGGTCACGACATGGCAATACCTCACCAGTCCCGCTATCTCGTGCAATCGATCGTGCACGCCACCCAGGTGCTGCACGCGTTCAACGGGCCGCGTGACACGCTTCGCCTCTGTGATGTCGCCGGACGCACCGGCCTCGGCAAGGCCACCTGTTTCCGGTTGCTGCACACCCTGCACCACTGCGGGCTGATCGCGAAGGTCGACGCGCACCGCTATCGCATCACCGCCGCCCTCCGGCCCTCGCGCCGCTACCGGCTCGGCTTCGCCGAACAAGGCCCGCATACGTCGTTCAACCGCGACGTCCAGACCGGTCTGGCGGCAGCGGTCGAACGTGAAGGGCTCGACCTCGTGGTCGTCGACAACCGCTACCAGGCCAAGGTGGCCCTGCGCAACGCCGAACATCTCATCCGCGCCAAGGTCGATCTCGCGATTGAGTTCCAGACCGACGAAGCGATCGCCCCGGCCATCGCCGCGCGGTACGTCGCGGCCGGCGTGCCCCTGATCGCGATCGACATTCCGCATCCCGGCGGGACGTACTTCGGCGCCAACAACTATCGGGCGGGCGAACTGGCCGGCCGCTACCTGGGCAAGTGGGCGCGCAGCCAATGGAATGGGCAGGTGGACGAGGTGGTGCTGCTCGGCCTGGCTCGAGCGGGCACACTGGTGCGGGCGCGTATGAGCGGCGTGGTGGCCGGCCTGCAGAGTGTGCTCCCGACGCTCGATCCGACGGTCGTGACGGTGCTGGACGGGGACGGACAGTTCGCCCCGTCGCTCGAGCGCGTGCGGAGACACCTGCGTGGTTCGCGCGCGACGCATGTGCTTGTCGGCGCGGCCAACGATACGAGTGCGCTGGGCGCGGCGCGGGCCTTTCAGGAGGCAGGACGAGCCTCCCATTGCGCCATCGTCGGGCAGAACGGCGAGCCGGACGCGCGCGCCGAACTGCGGGAGCAACGGTCGCCGCTGGTCGCCTCGGTGGGCTACTTCCCCGAGAGCTATGGCGACGGGTTGGTGCGCCTTGCCCTCGACCTGCTGGCCGGCCGGCCCGTCGCGCCAGCGGTCTTCATCCGTCACAGCGTGCTCACCGCCAGCAACGTCGATCATTTCTATCCGAACGACGGCCTGCTCGGCGTGAGCGCGTCGTCTCAGGTCCACGCGTGACGAGCCAGCGCCAGGACGGTCCACGGGCTACGGGCTACTGGCTGCGGGCTACAGGCTCCAGGCTTCAGGCTTCAGGCTACGGGCTGCGGGACAGCGGCGGCACGGCCAGAGGGGCCGCATGCCGCCGACGCATCATACGCCCTTCAGGGTGTGCCCGAGCTTCTGCTTCTTCGTCTTGAGGTACTTGAGTGTGTGCTCACCGGCCGGAATCTCGAGCGGCAGCGTGCTCGTGACCGACAGGCCATAGCCGTCGAGTCCCACGAACTTGCGCGGGTTGTTCGTCAGCAGGCGCATCGTGCGCACGCCCAGCTCACGGAGAATCTGCGCGCCGACGCCGTAGTCGCGTTGGTCGGCCTTGAAGCCAAGCCGTTCGTTGGCCTCGACCGTGTCGAACCCCTCGTCCTGCAGGGCGTACGCGCGAATCTTGTTGGCGAGGCCGATGCCGCGGCCTTCCTGGTTCAGGTAGAGGAGGACGCCCCGCCCCTCCATCGCGATCCGCTGCAACGCCGTGGTCAGCTGGGGGCCGCAGTCGCAACGCGCCGAGTGAAACACGTCGCCGGTCAGGCAACTCGAGTGCACGCGCACCATCACATCCGCCCCGTCGCCGATGTCGCCCCGCACCAACGCCACGTGCGTCTCGCCGTCCACCGTGCTCTCGAACGCGTGAACCTCGAAGTCACCGAACTCGGTCGGCATCCTGGCCTGCGCGGCCAGGCGCACGAGCCGCTCGTGCCGCATGCGCCACCGCACGAGATCGGCGATGGTAATCATCAGCAAGCCGTGCTTCCTGGCGAAGCGCGTGAGGTCAGGCACCCGCGCCATCTGACCGTCCTGCCGCATGATTTCGCAGATGACGCCGGCGGGCGTGAGTCCGGCCGCCCGCGCCAGATCGACCGCCGCTTCCGTGTGGCCGGTGCGCACGAGGACGCCGCCCGGGCGCGCGCGCAGCGGAAAGATGTGGCCCGGCCGGGCAAGGTCAGTTGCGCGCGTCAGTGGATCGATCGCCGTCGTGATCGTGGCTGCGCGATCGGCTGCCGAAATGCCCGTCGTCGTCTTGCCCTTCGCTTCGATGGACACACACATCGCGGTTTCGGTGCGTGACGAGTTCTCGCGCACCATCAGCGGCACCTCGAGTTCGTCGAGCCGCTCGGCGGTCATCGCCAGGCAGATCAGGCCGCGGCCATGCGTCGCCATGAAGTTGACGGTTGCGGGTGTCACCCGCTCGGCAGCCATCGTCAGGTCACCTTCGTTCTCGCGATCCTCGTCGTCGACGACGATCAGCATCTGGCCGTCACGGAAGGCCTCGATTGCCTGTTCGATCGTGGCGAAGGACGAACGTGCGCGTGAGCCTCGCGCGATGCGCAGCGGCCGCTTTGCGGTCATGGGCGTGTGTATCCCAGCGACAGGCCGCGCAGGACGTACTTGCCGACGATGTCGCATTCCAGGTTGACGAGCGTGCCGGCGACAGCCGACGAGAGGTTCGTGTGCGCCCAGGTGTGCGGCACGATCTGGACGTCGAATGACCCGGCGCCGAGCGAGGCCACCGTCAGGCTGATCCCGTCCATCGCCACCGACCCTTTCTCGATGAAGTATGGCGCGAGCATGTCCGGAAACGAAACGGTGAGCCGCCGGAAGTCACCTTCCTCGCGCACCGTCTCGATGCGGCCGGTCGCGTCCACGTGGCCCTGGACGATGTGCCCGCCGAGGCGGTCGCCGACGGCCAGCGACCGCTCCAGATTGACGAGCGATCCCGGCCTCAGCGTTGCGAGCGCCGTCACGCGCAACGTCTCCGGGGAGACCTCGGCGGCCCAGGTGTCGCCCTCGCGGGCCACCACCGTGAGACACACGCCATTGGTCGCCACGCTCTCGCCGACCGACAGGTCACCGGCGAGCGAACTGGCGACCACGAGCCGCTGCCCGTCGACGACCCATTCGACCGTCATCACCTCGCCGACGTCCTCAATCAAGCCGGTGAACATCACCCTCCATCAGGACGTCCCTGCCGAGCGGCGCGATTCGGCGGTGCCGCAGATGCGCAGTCGTCGTGGACACGTGAGTTGGCACCCCGTCGGCGCCGAGTGTGGCGTCCGACACCAGTTCGACCAGATGATCCACCAGGCCGTCGGCCCACAACGCGGCGTGCACCGCCGGCCCTCCCTCGACGAGCAGCGTGAGGACATCGAGCGCGGCAAGGCGCCGGAGCGCGTCGCCCATGGTCCCGTCCGTGGCCAGCAGGGTGGCGCCAGCAGCCGCGAGGGCGTGCGCGTCCGCCGAGTCGCTCCGCGTCCGGGTCGTCACGACGACGACGGGCCCGGCGTTCAACGTCGAGAGCAGGCGAGCGGACGGCGGCGTCCGCAGTCGCCGGTCGAACACCACTCGCATCAGGGGCCGACGGCGTACCACATCGCGCGCCGTCAGGTGCGGGTCGTCGACCAGGACGGTGTTGGCGCCCACGGCGATGGCGTCCACGCGCCCGCGAAGTCGCTGGGTCCAGCGGTGCGCTTCGCTCCCGGTGATCGCGGTGCGCTCGCCTGAGCGACGAGCCACTCGACCATCCAGGCTCATGGCGACCTTGGCGATGACCCACGGCCGCCCTCGCAGCATCACGCTGAAGAAAGGCGCGTTCTGCGAGGCCGCCTCTGCTCGCCCGACCCCCACTGTGACCTCTATCCCGCAGCGGCGCAGGTAGTTGAATCCCGCCCCGCCGACACGCGGGTTGGGATCTCCGATCGCCGCGACAACGCGCCGGATGCCGGCGTCACGGACGGCCACGGCGCACGGCCCCGTCCGGTTGGTGTGACTGCACGGTTCGAGCGTGCAGTACAAAGTGGCGCCCCGCGCCAACGTGCCTGCCGCCGCCATCGCGACGACCTCGGCGTGTGGCCCGCCGGCACGCTCGTGATGCCCGACGCCGACGATGACCCCGTCAACGTCCACGATCACGGCGCCGACGATGGGGTTGGGCGCCGTCGCGCCCAGGCCGCGTCCGGCGTGCCACAACGCGGCGCGCATGAACCCGGCGTCCTGCGGTTCGAGCCGGCCATCGACGGTGCTGAGGTCTACCACGACGTGTCGAACAGCGCGTCGACGTACGACCGCGGCTCGAATGGCACGAGGTCGTCGATCTGCTCCCCGGTGCCGACGAAGCGAATGGGAAGGCCGAGGTCCTGCGCGATGGCCACGGCGACACCGCCCTTGGCGGTACCGTCCAGCTTGGTCAGGATGATGCCGTTGACGCCCGACACCTTCATGAACTCACGCGCTTGCGCCACGCCGTTCTGGCCCACCGTCGCGTCGAGCACGAGCAGCACTTCGTGCGGCGCACCCTCGACCTCGCGAGCGGCCACGCGCTTGATCTTCTCGAGTTCGTTCATCAGGTTCACCCGCGTATGCAGCCGACCGGCGGTATCGACCAGTACGGGGTCGAGCCCGCGCGCGCGCGCCGCCTGAATCGCGTCGAACACGACAGCCGCCGGGTCAGCGCCCGCCTGCGCGCGGATGAAGCCCACGCCTGCCCGGCTCGTCCACACTTCGAGCTGCTCCACGGCAGCAGCGCGAAACGTGTCGGCCGCGCACACGAGCGGCTTCCGCCCTTCCTGCTTGAGCAGGTTCGCGAGCTTCCCGATCGACGTGGTCTTGCCGGTGCCGTTCACGCCCACGATGAGGACGATGCGCGGCGTCCCCCCGGCGACTGGCGGCGGCGCCGCCCCTTCGAGGATGGCCAGGATCTCGTCACGCACCAGCGGCAGCAGGTCGTCCCCGCGACGGGTCTTGCCGCGAACGGTGTCGATGATGCGGTCGGTGGCGGCCACGCCGATGTCGCACGAAATCAGCGCTTCTTCCAACGCCTCGACGGAATAGAGGCCGCGGTCGGCGACCCCGGTGGCCGCGGTCGGGGACGAACTGCCCTGCCCCTCGCCGAGAGTGGCGAAGAGCTGCTCCTTCGTGCGCTGCAGGCTGTCTTTGAGGCGGGTGAAGAAACTCACCCTACCAGCTTACTCTGCCTTCTGCGGACGAAGCATCAGGGCCTCGGTGGCCTCGAGCGGGTGCACCCGTCCTGCCAGGACGTCGTCCATCTGGTGGGCGATGGGCAGCTCGACGCCCAGCGAACGGCCCAACGCCAGGACACCCCGCGTCGCGTTGACGCCTTCGGCCACCATCTTCATGCCGGCGAGCACATCGTGCAGGGCACGTCCTCGTCCCAGCTCGATGCCCACGTGCAGGTTGCGGCTGGCCGCGCCGGTGCACGTGAGTACCAAATCCCCCAGACCGCCGAGACCCGCAAGCGTGTCGCGGCGTCCCCCAAGGGCACAGGCCAGGCGCGTCATCTCGGCGAGGCCGCGCGTGACCAGCCCAGCCAGTGCGTTGTGTCCCAGCCCGAGGCCATCCACGACCCCCGCCGCGATGGCGATGACGTTCTTGTAGGCCCCGCCGAGTTCGACACCCACCACATCGTCGGAGGCGTACAGGCGGAAGCGACGGCCACGAAACTGGTCGAGCACCCGTCCGACAGCGGCCTGATCGGCCGCCGCGGCGCAGACCGCGGTCGGCAGTTCCCGCGCGACCTCACCGGCGAAGCTCGGCCCCGACAGGACGACGACCTGCACGGACGCGGGAACGAGTTCGTTGAGCACCTGGGATGGCCGCATCCACGAGTCGACCTCGAGGCCCTTGGTGGCCGATACGACGAGGGCGTCGGCACGCAGCACAGGGGCGGCTTCGGCCATCAGCGACCGCGTCCCATGCGACGGGACGACCCAGACGAGTGTCTCCGCGCGCGAGACGGCGGCATGCAGGTCGGCCGTCGGCGTCACGCCGTCGGGCAGCAGGACGTCTGGCAGGTACACGACGTTCGCCCGGCGCGTCCGCATGTCGTCGACCAGCTGCGCGTCGCGTCCCCACACCCACACGTCGTGTCCCACCCGCGCGAGATGGATCGCCAGCGCAGTCCCCCACGACCCCGCCCCCATCACGGTCACCGCTGCCACGTCAGTTCACACGCACTTTCTGTCCCAGCCTGCGCTCAGTGCCGGCGATCAGGCGACGGATGTTCGAACGATGGCGAAACCCGACGAGCGAGACGGCGGCGCACGCTGCCGCCACCACGGCGGGTTCCGCCCGGACCGCCAGCGCAAGCGGAGGCAGCGCGGCCATGGCGCACAGCGAGCCCAGCGAGACGAATCGGCTCCACCAGACGACAGCGACGAATACCACCGCCGCGCCAGCCGTCGCCAGCGGAGCCAGCACCAGAAAGACGCCGCCAGTGGTGGCCATGCCCTTGCCGCCGCGAAAGCCGAGCCATGGCGGGTAGATGTGCCCGACGATCGCCGCCAGTCCGGCCAGGACCGCCAGGGACGAGTGGCGGCTGACGCCATCCACGGCCCACACGGCGAAGCCACCCTTCGAGGCATCGAGTGCCAGGACGGTGAGGGCCATTTTCATGCTGGACACCCGAAGCAGGTTGGCGGCGCCGACGTTTCCGGATCCGATGGCCCGCAGGTCGAGCCCCTGTCGCCGCAGCACCAGCTGCGCGAAGGGTACCGAGCCCAGCAGGAACGCCGCCAGAATCAGGAGAATGTCCATGCGTCTCGTCAGACGATCAGTCGGATGGCCGTCCTTCCGCAGCCAGGCGCAGCATATCGAGCGCGGCGGTGGTCGCCTGCTGGCGAATCACCGCCCGGTCGCCCACGAACCGTGCATGGCGTGTCTGCAAGCCGTCCGGTGTGTCGACGGCGATGAACACCGTACCTACCGGCTTCGCCTCCGAACCGCCATCGGGCCCGGCGATGCCCGTGATGGCCACACCGACTTCCGTGGCCGTCCGCCTCCGTACACCGTTCGCCAGGGCGCATGCCACTTCGATACTGACAGCCCCGTGTGCCGCGATCAGCTCGGGAGGCACATCCGCCAGGGCGGTCTTCATCGCGTTGCTGTAGACGACCACGCCACCCTCGATCCAGTGTGAACTCCCGGCCACCGACGTGAGCCGCCAGCCGAGCATGCCGCCGGTGCACGACTCGGCCGTGGCCACGCGCCACCCGCGGCGCGAGAGCGCATCGCCGACCACCTGCTCGAGGTCGCGGTCGTCGGTCGCGTACACGCAGGGCCCGAGAGCGTCCGTGGCCATCGACACCGCCTCGTCCAGAACGCGGGCCGCATCATCCGGCATCACCGTGTGGACGAACAGGTGCAGGTCGATTCGACCGTAGGCGGCCAGAATCGTGGCCTCGACGGCATCGGCCCAGCGGCACCAGATCGCGTAGAGCGGCTGCATCAGTGACTCGACCTGCGACTCGCTGCGTCCGACCATCCGGACGGTGCGGCGATAGGTCCGCTGGGCTCCCGCGTGCGGGGCGAGCACCGTGGTGAGCACCCGCTCGAGCATGGGTACCATCTCGCGCGGCGGCCCGGGCAGGAGGAGCACGGCCTGCCGGTCGAGCGCCAGCCACTGGCCCGGCGCGGTGCCGTGCTCATTGTCCAGGCGTACCGCGCCGTCGAGCAGTTCCGCCTGCCGGCGATTGATCTCGGGCATCGGCAGCCCGCGACGCGCGAACCGGTCGCGGATGCGCGCCAGTTGCGCGGCGTCTTCGCTGAGCGGGCGGCCGAGCGCCTCCGACACCGCGGCACGCGTCAGGTCGTCGTCGGTCGGTCCGAGGCCACCGGTCGCGACAACCAGGTCGGCGCGCTCGAGGGCGGTACGAAGGGCCGCGACCAGATCACCCTGATTGTCCCGGACGATCGACCGCGCCACCACGTCGATGCCCAGGGTGGCGAGACGTCCCGTGATGTGGCTCGAGTTGGTATCGGTGCGGGCCAACGCGAGCATCTCGCTGCCGACCGCGATGATCTCGGCGCGCGTGAAGGTGATCGCGCTCATACCAGGAACCACGCCGGCATGTACCAGCAGAGGCCGCGCAGAGCCAGATGCGCGTAGATGGCAGCCATCACGTCGTCACCCATGACGCCCCAGCCACCGGGCAGCGCTTCGAGTTGACTGCTCGGGGGCGGTTTGATGACGTCGAAGATCCGGAAGAGCACGAATCCGACAAGTGCGCCGGTGATGCTCACGGGCAGGAACGCCAGCGTGATCAGCATACCCAGCACCTCGTCGACCACGACCGGCCCGGGATCGATGTGGCCGAAGTGCCGCTCCGCTGCCGTCGACGCCAGGGCGCCGGCGACGAAGACCACGACGATGGCCAGAGCCTCGACGACCGGTATCCCCAGCCACCGGATGGGCAGATAGACGAGCAGGCCGGCCGCCGACCCGGCGGTGCCTGGCGCGAACGGACTGTATCCGACGCCGCAGACGGTGGCGACCAGCAGAGAGAGCGTCTTCATGAGGAACCGCTACCGGGCTCCCACCACGCGAGTGCCGGCGACGCGGTCGTGCAGACCTCGTCTCTGCGCGTCGAGAACGACGGGGAGCAGTCCGAGGCCTGCCGGAATGGCACAGAGCAGCAGCACGACGCTGCGGACCACGGCATGACCGAACGGTACCCGCCCGCCGCCCGCCGACACGACACGCAGGCCGGTCATCATCTTGCCAAGGCTCTGACCGGACGCCGCGGTGAACGTGACGAGGTAGGACGTGTCGAGCAGAAAGAGGAACCCGCCCAGCGGCGCGAACGGCAGGCGCGCCCAGTCGCCGAACTCGAGGCCGAGAAGGCGCAACGTGAGCCAGACCACCAGTGCGTCGATGCCAAGCAGCAGCCCGACGTCCACGACGCCCGCGAGGGCCCGCTGTCCGACAATCGACTCGCCCTCAGGCTCCTCCGAGGACGACAGCTCATCCGCGACCCACTCCGTTCCCTCAGCCGGTGTCGGCAGTTCAGCCGGCGTGATCGGAACGGTCGGGTCGTCGAAATCGAGCACCGGCGACGCCGTGTCGCGTCCGCGGGACGCCGGCCGGCCCGGACCGGAACTCGCGGGCGGCCTCGACACCTCGACCGCCCGGCGCACCACGAGCGGTGGGGCCGCCGTTGGAATCGGCATCGGCGGAGCCACGGGATCGGGCGGAGCCACGGGATCGGATCGAGGCGACACGGACCGCGGCGGCGGCATCGACACGGTCGGGGCGGTGGATTCGTCGGGTTCGACGATCGTCTGATGGAGCGGCGCGTCGAACAGCGGCAGATCCACGGCCGCCCCTTCGTCGTCGGGCGCCATCAGGTCGGTCGGTGCCCGTGGTGTGCGCGACGTGTGCGCCTCCCAGTTCCGGGGTGCCCCGGGGAGGTCGAGTGTGGGCGCCTCGGCCACGTCGGGCGGAACCGCCAGCGCGAAGTCGTAGCCGCAGTTCCGGCACCGCTCCACTTCCTCGTAGCTCAGATAGCTGCACTTCGGACAGCGCATATGCGTAAGAGAGCGGCATCCTGTCGATGCCGGATGTACGAATTATGTCACGCGCCGGCGCACCCCCCGGTGCTCACTCGCCGTGCGCCACCCCTTCGCGCAACTCCGGCCGACGAGCCGGAGCGATGCCGAACGCCTTCATCTTGCGATAGAGGTTGCTGCGTTCGACGCCCAGCACCTCGGCCGTGCGCGAGATGTTGCCCTGCTGGACAGCCAGCGTCCTGAGGATGTAGTCGCGCTCGAAGCGCTCGCGCGCCTCGTGCAGGGGCATCGTCGGCCCGGCAGGCGCCTCCGGGGCCACCTCGACCATCATGCCTCCCTGCAGGAACGAGAGATGTCGCGACTCGACGCGCTCACCCGGCACCATGATGAGCAGGCGCTCGAGCACGTTGCGCAGTTCGCGCACGTTGCCGGGCCAGGGATAGCCCCTCAACTGCTCCATGGCCTCGCCGTCGACGATGCGCGGCCGTCGGCCGTGCTCCCGGGACAGTTCCTGCATGAAATGCTCGGCCAACCTGGGAATGTCGTCGCCACGATCGCGGAGGGGAGGCACGAAAATCGGAATCACGCTGAGGCGGAAGTACAGGTCCTCACGGAATCGCCCGGCCCGAATCTCGGTCGTCAGGTCCTTGTTGGTGGCCGCCAGCACCCGGACGTCCACGCGAACCGATTCCTGCCCGCCCACCGGGTCGACGACCTGTTCCTGGAGGACGCGCAGCACCTTGGCCTGGGTCTTCAGGCTCATGTCAGCCACTTCGTCGAGGAAGATCGTGCCGCCATCGGCGAGTTCGAAGCGCCCGCGACGGTCGCCCACCGCCCCGGTGAAGGCCCCCTTCACGTGGCCGAACAGCTCGCTCTCGATCAGTTCCTCGGGGATGGCCGCGCAGTTCACCTCGACGAACGGCCCGCCGCGCCGGCGGCTGAGCGCGTGAATGCTTCGGGCGACCAGTTCCTTGCCGGTGCCGTTCTCGCCCACGATGAGCACGCGCCCGTTGGTGGGCGCCGCCATCGCGATTTGCTCGCGCAGCGACCGCATCACGTAGCTCTCGCCCACCATGACGAAGCGGCGGTCGACGTGCTCACGCAGGGCCCGGTTCTCTGCCTCCAGTTGCCGTTGACGCAGGGCATTGCGCACCACGTGCAGGGTCTTGTCGATCGAGAGTGGCTTCTCGACGAAGTCGAACGCGCCAATCTTGACCGCGCGCACGGCCGACTCGATGCTGCCGTGTCCGGAGATGACGACAACGGCGGCGTCCACGTGGCGATCGCGCAGCCGCGACAGGGTCACCAGTCCGTCGATCCCCGGCAGCCAGACGTCGAGCAGGATGACGTCGAAGTGCCGGGCAGGCGCCAACTCGATGCAGGCCTCCCCACTGGGCACGGCCTCGACGTCGAAGCCTTCGTCGCGAAGCACGCCGGCCAGGGCGGCGCGCACGCCGGCCTCGTCATCGACGATCAGAACACTTGGACGCATGGGCGATCAGCACGGCAACTCGATGGTGAACCGCGCGCCCTGCGGCGTCACGTCGCTCACCTCGATGCTGCCACCGTGTTCCAGCAGGATACGACGGACGATGGCCAGCCCGAGGCCACTGTCGCGTCCCTTGGTGGAGTAATAGGGCAGGAAGAGACGTGACTTGTCCGCCTCGCCGAGCCCGGGGCCATCGTCGGACAACACCAGACGGACGGTCCGAGCCGCATCGTCGTACGACGTGGCGATGGCGATGACGCCCGCGGCATACGCCAACTGACCGCCCTGACGCGTCGCGAACGCCTCCACCGCGTTGTCCACGAGATTGAGAATGACCCGCTTGAACTGCTCGGGATCGACCCGGACCGGCGGCAGCGCGGGGTCGAAGCGCCGGTCGAACCCGACCCTCGACAGGCCCGCGTAGAGCGCCAGCGTCTCGTCGAGCAGCACGTGCAGATCCGACACGACCGCACGCGCGGCCGGCAGGCGCGCGAACTGCGAGAATTCGTCGACGAGGCCCTTCAGCGACTCCACGGCGCCGACGATGTTCGACGAGCACTCTTCGACGAGCGTGCGCGTACCTGGCTCCGCCTGGCTGAAATGGCGGCGCAGGCGCTCGGCGCTGAGCTGAATCGGTGTCAGCGGGTTCTTGATCTCGTGGGCGAGCCGCCGCGCTACGTCGCGCCAGGCCGACACGCGCTGCGCCCGGATCAGCGGTGTCACGTCGTCGAACACCAGGACCGTGCCGTCGGCGCCCCCTTCGTCCCGCAGCGGCGTTGCCGCCACGGCCAGGTGCAGTTCGCGACCGTCCCGCACCAGCGCAATCTCGTGGCCGGCCGTGCCACCCTTTCCGCGCGTCGCGGCCTGGGGAATCGGCAGCAACGGCCGTAGGTCCGGCCGCGCGAACACCTGGTCGAACGGCTGTCCGACCGAGGTGACGTCGAGGCCGAGCAGCCGGGCGGCGGCGCTGTTCATCGTGTTGATGCGTCCGCGCGCATCGAGCGAGAGCACTCCGGTCGCGATGCGCTTGAGGATCGTCTCGATGTAGCGTCCGCGACCCTCGACCTCGCGGCGCTTGCGCTCCACCTCCCCGCGCGACTGCTCCAGATCCCCGGCCATCGTGTTGAAGGCCTCGACCAGCTGGCCGAACTCGTCGACGGTCTCAGGCTCGATCCGGTAGTCGAAGTGGCCCGCGCCTATCTCGCGGGTGCCAGCCGCGAGCAGGTTGATGGGACGGGTGATCCGCTTCGCCGTGTAGAGCCCGAGCCACGTCGCGCTCACCAGAATGAAGAGCGTGATCATCAGGAAGAACGACAGGTACACGCCCTCGATCGGCCGGCGCAGCAGCCGCAGCTGCTGATAGCCCTCGTAGGCCTCGACGATGCGGCGGCTCTGCAGGGCCAGTTCGCCGGAGAGGTGCTCGCTGACCACCACGACGCCCACTGCCGATGCACTGCCGGGCGGGCGGATCAGCGTAGCGGACCGCACCAGTTCGTCGCCTTCGCGGAGCGGCTCGATGGCCCGTGTGTCGTCGCTGCCGGCGGCCACGCGTGCGGCCAGCCGGTCCGCCGACGCTCGGGACACATCGAGGGGAATCGTGGGCGCCGCCACGTCGAACACCGGCACGACATCGGGAGGATCACCCGGGATGATGCGATACACCTCGATCAGGGCGGCCCGTCCGGACGCGACTTCGGGGGCCACGCGGGTGCGGATGGCCGCCACGTCACCCGTCTCGACGCCGCTCGCCGACAGCAGTCGCGCCAGCCGCACCGACTGGCGGCTGGTCTGCACCTGCTTCTCCTGGTAGTAGTCGCTCGCGATCTCGCGCGCGGCACTGAGCACTTCGTCGATGGGCGGCGCGAACCAGCGACTGGCGCTGTTGCGAATGAGTTCGCTGCCGACGATCAGGACGAGCACCGCCGGCACGAGCGAGAGCACCAGCATGGCAGCCACCAGCTTGGCGCGGAACCTCGCGAACGGGAGCGCGCGACGCCGTTCGACCAGCAGCTTGATGACGTTGCGCGCGAGGACGAAACCCAGGGCGCCCAGCATCGTGAGGTCGACGGCGACGAGCGCGTACAGGACGACCTCCGACAGAAGGGCTGGCGAGAGCCCGGACGAGCGATCGACGAGCGTCACGAGCCCGACCAGTACCGCGAACAGCAGGCCGATGGCGAGGAGGACGAAGAACGGGCTGTCGCGGAGCGGGCGGCCAGGGCCACGCACGTCGACGGGCGCGGCGGGGGCGACAGATGGGGCCGCGAGGTCGAGCGACGACGAGGTCAGGCGGGTCGGCGAGGCCATCAACGTTCACGAGCCGCGCGGCCACACACGGCGACGTCCCCTACGGCAGGAAGCGGAACGAGACGCTGCCGAGGACCGGCGTCCTGCCGAACGGCCACGGCAAGCTGAGCCCGCGGGGCTTCGCGTGCGCCAGGACGCGGACGTAGTACTCGCCATTGTGCTCGAGCGGATGCACGCTGGCCAGCCGTCGCGCGCGGAACACGGTCATCCACTGCAGCGCCATGGACTCGTCGTCGGTCGTTCGGACTTCCTCGACGCGGCCGTCCTCTATGAGCGTGACCTGGTAGCGCCGCGTGAGATTGTCGAAGCGCACCACGGCCGACACGCGAGCCGAGGCGATGGTGCGATCCGGCCACCACGCGGTCTGCTCGCGCAGGACGACATCGTAGGCGAAGGTCGTCGGCAGGCCGCTCTGGATCGACTCCCGCACTTCCTCGGGCATCTCGCCGGAGACGTGGAAGCTGACGAAGACGTGGCCGTCCCGCAGCGTCGTCTCGACGCGCACGGCAGGATCACTGGCGCGGACGGGCGTGGCGACGAAACAGAGGAGGAAGAGGAGAGAGAGTGCGCGAGCCACGTCATTCCTTGGCGTTGAGCAGGTCTTCGAGTTCCGTCATGAACTCACCGATGTCGCGGAAGTGACGATACACCGAGGCGAACCTGACATAGGCGACTTTATCGAGTTGCCGCAGTTCCTGCATGACGACCTGGCCGATCTCCGTGGCCGGCATCTCGCGATCGGGCCGTTCCTGCAGCGCACCTTCCACCCGGTCGGCGATCGCCTCGAGGGCACTCACCTTCACCGGGCGCTTTTCACAGGCCTTGAGAAGCCCCGCGATCAGCTTCTGCCGCTCGAAGCGTTCGCGCTTGCCGTCCTTCTTCACCACCATATACGGAATCTCGTCCACGCGCTCGTACGACGTGAACCGGCGTCCGCATTCGAGGCACTCGCGACGCCGCCGGATGACCTCGCCCTCACGGCTCTCGCGCGAATCCACGACCTTGTCTTCGAGATGTGCACAGTAGGGGCACTTCACGTGGCGTGACTCCCTTCCTCGACCATCGCCCGGACGCGCGACAGACTCAGTCCCTCGCGCGCCATGTAGTAGATGCCGGCCGCACTCACCGGCAGAAAGGACAGGGCGTGCAGCGCCACCGCCATGGCCACCGACACGTCGTTGTCGGCGCCGAAGAGGCTCGTCATGCCGAAGCGCACGGCCTCGTGGAAGCCACCGACCGCGCCGGGGGTCGGCACCGCCACGCCCACGGCCAGCAGCATGAGCAGCGCGAAGGTGCCGGCGGGCGCCAACGCGAGCGTGAACGCCTGCGCCATCGCCCACGTCGTCACCGCGATCGACAGCCACACGGCGATCGACCATCCGAGGGCGGGGATGAGCGCGCGCGGCGTTCGCAGCACCGAGAAGCCCCGCCCGAAGGCGGTCACGATCCGGTTGATGAAGGCGCTGAGGCGGTGCGGCAGCCATCGGGCGAAGACGACGGACCAGCCAGCCACGCGCTCGGCGTGCCCCGCGAGGAGAAAGGCGACCACCAGCCCCACCGCCGCGGCCGCTCCCGCGATCGCGGCACCAAATTGAACAGCGCGCAGCGTTTGTGCGTCCTTGACCGTGAAGCCGGGGTCGAACAGCGTCACCGATGTCGCGAAGAGGAACAGCAGCGCGATCAGATCGAGGGCACGCTCGAGGACGATGGTGGCGAAGGCTGCCGTGGGATCGAGGCGCTCGCGGCGCGCCAGAAGATACGGGCGCAGCACTTCGCCCACACGTCCCGGCAGCAACCCGTTGGCACCGAAACCGATGACCGTCGTGCGGAACGCGTTCCCGAAGCCCACGCGTCCGATCGGCGTCAGCAGGTTCTGCCATCGCCAGGTACGGAAGACGAAGGTCGCCACCGTGGCGAGGAAAGCGACCAGCACCCAGCGCAGGTCGGCCCGGCGCAACTCGGACGCCACCATCGACAGGTTCGCGTGACGAAGGAAGAGAGCCACCAGCAGGAGGGTGGCCACGACAATCAGTGTGGTCTTGAGGTAGCCCATCATAAGCCGTTGGGCTTGCAGGCGGCGACTGTACTATAGGTTGGGGTTTCGGTGCTATGGGAAAGCGTGAGCTGTTGCTGGTCGTCATTTTTGCCGTCCTGGGCACCGTGCTCTACCAGGCGACGGCTCCACCCGCGCCCGAAGGGTCCACGGGCTTCTCGCTCCGAGACCTGTTCCGTGCGGCGCGTGGTCACATCGGGGACCATGCGGCCACCCGGTCGATCACGAGAACGGGACGATTGGCGGTGTCCGCAGGGGTGGAGGTGGTCGCCTTCGATGACTTCCGCGGCCGGCTGGATGTGGTGGGCGCCGACGTCGACGCGATCGAGGTCAGCGTGGATGCGACCCTGCACGGCCTCGACGAAGCCGACCTCGACCAGCAGGAAGCGGCTCTTGCGCTCGACCTCGCGACGGACGGCGACCGGACGACCATCGCCACGCGCCAGCGCGAGATGAGTCCTCGCGTCGACCAGACGATGCGTGTGAGCGTCCCACGTCGCCTCGCGCTGCACCTCGACGGCCGCGGCGTGGCGGACGTGCGTGGCGTCGCCTCGGCGCACTTCGACGACTACCGGGGCGACCTCGTCGTCGAGGATGTGGCCGGGCCGATCACCGGGTCGCACCGCGAGGGGCGCGCCGAGTTCGGTCCGGGGACCGCGCTCGACCTCGAGACGCGCCGCGGCACGCTCCGTCTGGTCCGCCCGGCATCGGTGACGCTCGACGCCGAAGCGTCGGACATCGAGGTCACCGAGGCTGTGGGCCCGGTCTCCATCGACCAGCAGCGCTGCACGATCGAGGTCGTGGGCGGCGACGGCGCGATCACGGTGATAGGGAGAGGCGGCACGATCAAGTTGCGCAGTATCCGCAGCGCCGTGGACATCGATGCCGAACGGCTCACGGTGTCGATGATCATGGCCGCGCCCGCTCCGGCGCACGTGGTGATCGAGGGCGACGATGTCGAGGTCACGCTGCCGGCGGGCGGTGTGGACGTGGCCGCGACGAGCGACCGCGGCCGGTTGCGTGCGCCGCCCGAACTCACGGCCACGGCGGAGGGCGAGGTGCGCCGCGCAGCCGGCAGCCTCGCAGGCGGCGGCCCGCTCATCGACCTGTCGGTCGTCCGCGGTTCGCTCACCGTCAGGACGCCGTAGAAGAAGGACGGAAGGAAAGAAGGAACAAAGGAACGAAGGAACGAAGGAACAAAGGAAGGAAGGAAGGAAGGAAGGAGAGTCGTCCTTCGCTCCTGTCGTCCTTTGTTCCCTCCTTCGTTCCTCCCCTCCTTCGTTCCTGCCTTCCTT
>CAYMAG010000026.1:50679-54474 GCA_964388335.1 uncultured Vicinamibacteraceae bacterium
CCTTCCTTCGTTCCTCTCCATGCTGGACGGCCCGCGCGCCGTCCGGTATCGTAGGGCGTCCGCTGCACTCGCCCCGGGTGTCATGGTGCCTTCGTCCTCGCTGCTCGACTTCTCCGATCTTCCCCTGACACTGCTGCGTCGCGGCAAGGTTCGTGACGTGTTCGAGGTGGACGCGAACCACCTGCTGATGGTGGCAAGCGACCGGATCTCCGCCTTCGACTACGTGCTCGGTTCGGCGATTCCCTACAAGGGCAAGGTCCTCACGCAGATCTCGGCGTTCTGGTTCGAGATGTTCGACGGCACGGTGCGTCACCATCTGGTCTCGATGGACACGGCCGACTTCCCTGCCAGTGTCCAACGGCACGCGGATCGCCTGCGCGGGCGCACGATGCTCGTGCGGCGCACCACGCCGCTGCCCGTCGAGTGCGTCGCGCGCGGGTACCTGGAGGGCTCGGGCTGGAAGGACTATCAGGCGACGGGCCGGGTCTGCGGCATTCCCCTGCCGCCTGGCCTGACGCAGTGCGCGCAGTTGCCGGCACCCATCTTCACGCCAGCGACGAAGGCCGAGAGCGGGCACGACGAGAACATCAGCGAGGCGGAGGCGGCGACGCACATCGGGGCCGAGCGTGTGGCCGCCTTGAAGGCACTCACCCTCGATCTGTACGCGCGCGGCTCGGCGCACGCCGCGTCGCGCGGCATCCTCGTCGCCGACACGAAGTTCGAGTTCGGCAGCGTGACCGAGGCCGACGGCAGCGAATCACTCGTCCTGATCGATGAAGTGCTGACGCCGGACTCGTCGCGGTTCTGGCCGGCCGACGCCTATCGGCCCGGCGGCCCGCAGCCCTCGTTCGACAAGCAGTACGTGCGCGAGTACCTCGAGGCGATCGCCTGGAACAAGCAGCCGCCGGTGCCGTCGCTGCCCGACGAGATCGTCCAGCGCACGCGCGAGAAGTACATCGACGCGTTCACGCGCCTCACCGGCCGGACCCTCGCGTAGGGCACCATGCTGCGCGATCTCGAGCGACTCGTCAGCGCCATGATCTCCGGGGGCATCCGGTATCCCGAGGCACAGCGCGAGTTCGAGCGCAGGTTCCTCGAGGCGGCGCTGCGTGCGTCCGACGGCAGCATCACACGGGCCGCAGAGGTGACCGGACTGCATCGCAACACGCTCACCCGCAAGATGGCCGAGTACGAACTCGATGCCGCAGTGGCCGCCGGGAACGGCGCCCCGGGGCGTCGCCGCGCGCTGAAACGTTGAGACGCCCGGGAAGGAACGGGGCCGTTTGACTGATGGAACGCGCCTTGGGCGTGGAGGGAACGCGCGCCGTCCCGTCCTTGGTTCCTTCGCTCCTTCGTTCCTTCGTTCCTTGGTCCCTTCGTTCCTTCGCTCCTTCGTTCCTTGGTCCCTTCGTTCCTTGGTCCTTTTCCTTCCTTCCTCCTTCTGGCACTCTCCCCTCTTGACTGCCAGACAAGACCAGCTATACTTAGCAGTCGAACACAGGGACTGCTAACGTTCCTGTGACGACGTTCTTTATTACGAGTCCAGGACGCACATCGCGTCCCTACCCTCGACTGGAGTGCAGACAATGAACCTCCGACCGCTACACGACCGACTCATAGTGGAGCGCATCGAAGAGCAGGAGCAGCAGGTGGGTGGCATCATCATCCCCGACTCCGCCAAGGAAAAGCCGCAACAGGGCAAGGTCCTCGCCGTTGGCAAGGGCAAGGTCAAGGACGACGGCAAGGTGGCACCGCTCGATGTGAAGGAAGGCGACACGATCCTGTTCGGCAAGTACTCCGGCCAGGAGATCAAGCTCGATGGCAAGGAGTACCTCATCATGCGCGAAGACGAAGTCCTCGCGGTGGTGGGTTAAGGGAGAGCGACAACCATGGCGAAGCAGATTATCTACGGTGAGGACTCGCGCCAAGCGATCCTCCGCGGTGTGAACCACCTGGCCAATGCGGTCAAGGTGACGCTCGGCCCCAAGGGCCGCAATGTCGTCCTCGACAAGAAGTTCGGCTCCCCCACGATCACCAAGGACGGCGTGACCGTCGCCAAGGAGATCGACCTGCCGGATCCGCTCGAGAACATGGGCGCGCAGATGGTGCGTGAGGTCGCGAGCAAGACCAGCGACATCGCCGGTGACGGCACCACGACCGCCACGGTCCTGGCCCAGGCCATCTACCGCGAGGGCGCCCGCAACGTGGTGGCCGGCGCGAACCCGATGGAGCTCAAGCGCGGCATCGACAAGGCCGTCGAAGCCATCGTCAACGAGCTGAAGGCGCTGTCCAAGCCGGTGAGCGGCAACGCCATCGCGCAGGTCGGCACCATCTCGGCCAACAACGACAGTGCGATCGGCACCATCATCGCCGAGTCGATGGAGAAGGTCGGCAAGGACGGGGTCATCACGGTCGAGGAAGCCAAGTCCATGGAGACCTCGCTCGAGGTCGTCGAGGGCATGCAGTTCGACCGCGGCTACCTCTCGCCCTACTTCGTGACCGACCCCGACCGCATGGAAGTGGTGCTCGAGAACCCGATCATCCTCATCCATGAGAAGAAGATCAGCTCGATGAAGGACCTGCTGCCGGTGCTCGAGCAGGTGGCACGCGGCGGACGTCCGCTGCTCATCATCGCCGAGGACATCGAGGGCGAGGCCCTGGCCACGCTCGTCGTGAACAAGCTCCGCGGCACGCTGCAGGTGGCAGCCGTCAAGGCGCCGGGCTTCGGCGATCGCCGCAAGGCCATGCTCGAGGACATCGCGATCCTCACGGGCGGCCGCGCGCTGACCGAGGATCTCGGCATCAAGCTCGAGAACATCAAGCTCGAGGACCTCGGCAAGGCCAAGAAGATCGTCATCGACAAGGACAACACGACCATCGTCGAAGGCGGCGGCGAGTCGACCGCCATCGAAGGCCGCGTGAAGCAGATTCGCACGCAGGTCGAGGACACGACGTCCGACTACGACCGTGAGAAGCTCCAGGAGCGTCTCGCGAAGCTCGTGGGCGGCGTGGCCGTCATCAAGGTCGGTGCCGCTACCGAAACCGAGATGAAGGAGAAGAAGGCGCGCGTCGAGGACGCCATGCACGCGACCAAGGCGGCCGTCGAAGAGGGCATCGTGCCCGGCGGCGGTGTGGCCCTGATTCGTGCGGGCAAGGTGCTCGACGACATGACCTTCGACTCGCACGACCAGCAGGTGGGCGCCAACATCATCAAGCGCGCCATCGAAGAGCCCATGCGCTGGATCGCGACCAACGCCGGCCAGGAAGGCTCCATCGTCGTGCAGAAGGTCAAGGCGTCAGACGATGCGGACTACGGCTTCAACGCCGGTACGGAAGTCTACGAGAACCTGATCGCGGCCGGCGTCATCGACCCGGTGAAGGTGGTGCGCACGGCACTGCAGAACGCGTCGTCCATCGCCGGTCTGCTGCTCACGACCGAGGCGATGATCTCGGAGATTCCCGAGGAGAAGAAGGCCGAGCCGATGCCCCCGGGCGGCGGCGGGATGTACTGATCTGAGGGACGGCTCAAGAGCCGTCCCTACGGGCTTGCCCGCCGTAGCCTTGGCGAAGGCGGGGGCTACGGGCTGCAGACTGAAAGCTACGAAGGGCCCGGTGGGAACTCCCGCCGGGCCTTTCGTGCGTTTCTGGGTCGCGTCACGGAGGACACGGGTTCACGCGGAGGCGCGGAGGAGCGACGGCGCGGAGCCCCTATTTCGGTTGGCGGTCAGCACGATCGGTCCGAAGTGCTGGCTCGACTCCATCGAGTTCAGCGTCCTGCTGAGGCGTTCGATCGAA
>CAYMAG010000027.1:0-46841 GCA_964388335.1 uncultured Vicinamibacteraceae bacterium
AGGCCGATCAGAGGGATGGCGGTTCGATCGGGACGAGCTGCATGAGCGGCGTTAGTTAGCTTCCTCGACTCGAACATCCTCGTCTACACCGACGATCACGACGCGCCCGAGAAGCAGGCCATCGCGCTCGCGCTGGTCGAAGCGGGCCAAGCTCATCGGAACGCGTTCGTATCCACCCAGACGCTTGAAGAGTACTTCTCGGCAGCGACGAAGAAGCTGAAGGTCCCCGCCGCCACGGCGCGCGGAAAGGTCGAACTCTTCGCACAACTTCAGGTCGCGCTGATCACCGTCGACGACGTGCTGGGGGCGATTGACATCCATCGCCTTCACCAGGTCTCGTTCTGGGATGCGTTGCTGGTACAGACCGCTCGTCGGGCGGGCTGCACGACGCTGTTGACCGAAGACTTGCAGGATGGGAGACGGTTCGACGGCCTTGTTGTCCGCGATCCCTTTCGCTCGAGTCACGACGCCTGATCGAGCACACGCCTCATCGCTTCCGACGAACGTCGCGAGCGTCGAACTCGGACACCGATTCAATCCAGTTCAAGGCGTCGTTCTCGTCGGCCTTGCTGAGATGCGCAACCTGCGCAGCGACCCGTCGCCGAACCGACTGCGAACGGGAATCCGGCACGACAAGACGCACTTCGCGCAGGCCTCGCGACCGGCGCCGCTCACGCATCCTCCTCATTCGTTCCGCCGGTGCAGGCATGTTGCTCCTCGTTCTCGCCGTTCGATGGGACGCACCAATCGTAAGGCGTCACGGATCCGGGTTCAGACCGGGCGTCAGATCATCGAGGGCGCCATCTACGGTGGTGCAGGCATCGCGCAGCACGCCGTGGTCACGCGTCTGTTGCTCGAGCGCGGCGCCGGTCCGAACGACGAACTCGGCGACAGGACGCCCGACGCCCACTTCTGTCGCGCGATATCGTTGGCGATGAGCCGCGGCGCGCCAGGAGCTGATTGCGCGCGGCACACCGCGAGGACGCACCGACGACGGCTTCGAGGTGTGCCCGTTTCGATTTCAGCTTCTCCTTCCGCTCGACCTCTTCACCGTCGGTGGCCTGGAACCTTCGCATGGCTGGCCGGTGCATCCGGTTCAGCGAGCATCGGGAGTCTTCCTCCCGCTCGGGAGCGAACGGCGAGGCGTCGCGGACTCTCTGGCTCTGGCCGATCGCTTCGACTGCTTCAGTGTGCCGCCGAGTTCGCTCTCGATCTCCTCCACCGTCGGAAGGGCGGATCGAAGTTCGCGAGGCAAGGAGCGCGTCAGCTTGTACGTCGAAATGCCGATGGGTTTGTCGATGCCCGTGAAGCTGTACTCCGCCAGCAGCCGATCGTGCTCCTGGCACAGGATGAGGCCGATGGTCGGCCGATCGTCGGCATGCCTGAGACGGTCGTTCACCACGTTGCAGTAGAAGTTCAGCTTGCCGGCGTACTCGGGCTTGAACCTTCCCTTCTTCAGGTCGATGACGACGAAGGCCCGCAGGCTCAGGTGGTAGAACAGCAGGTCGATGTAGAAGTCGTCGTCGCCCACGCCGAGGCGGTATTGCCGGCCCACGAAGGCGAACCCCTGGCCGAGTTCGATGAGAAACGCCTCCACGTACCGTACGAGCTGAGTTTCCAGCTCGCGCTCGTGGAACGGTTCGGCCAGCGTCAGGAAATCGAAGATGTAGGGATCCTTGAGCGTCTGCTGGGCAAGTTCGGACTCGGGCGCCGGGAGCCGCGCGGCGAAGTTGGAGACCGCCTTGCCGTGCCGGGTGTGCGCCCGGGCGTCAATCTGCAGCGCGAGGACGTTCCGGCTCCACCCGTTGGCCAGCAACTGCTCCACGTACCAGCGGCGCGTCGCAAGGTCCTTGACCTTCTCCATCAGGATGACGTGGTGCGCCCAAGGGACCAGCCAGAACGGAGAGTCCGGCGATTGTGCCACCGCCGGTGGCCCAATTGCGCTGACATGCGTTTGTGCCACAGGCAGTGGCACTCTTGCGGCTGCTGGCAATTTCGCCGGCGCCGGTATCCTGGCCGGAGTCGAGTACTCCCGGTAGAACGCGAGCATCCGCTTGATGTTCCGCTCGGAGAAACCCTTCACGTCGGGAAGGTCGTTCTTCAAGGCCTTCGCCAGACGTGGAATCACCGCCGCCCCCCAGCCTTCACGCCGCTGGCGGGCATCGATGATCTGCCCGATGTCCCAGTACAGGCGGACCAGCTCGCTGTTGGCCGCCATCACCGCCCGCGTCTGAGCGGCCCGAATACGGCCTTTCACGTCGGCCAGCAGAGCCGTGAAGTCGGTACGGTTCGCAACCGCCTTCGGCTTCCTACCCGCCATACCCGAGTTCCTTCAGGTTGGCGGCAATGGCCGCATCCTTGCCTCTGGTTCTCGGCACAGTCAGGTGTTCTCAGGCGGTTCTGAGGCGGTCGCTCCGGCAGTCGAGCCGGATTGAATTCTACGGGACGGACTTCACCAGGCCAAGCGATCTCGATCGCAGGATTCCGGGCAGCATCGAGAAGAGGCGTGAGACCTCATTGTGGCGTCGAAGACACGCGACACAGCGCTCAAGTGGCTCCGCCTCGACAGTGCCGGAGAGAGCACAAGGGCGACGTGTCCCGGTGTTCAGCAACGAGGCTGGAGACCAGAGCTTCGCCGACAGCGAAGACCCCGCCAAGGAATCCGCTACAAGTCAACGACAGCTTGCAGGATGGAAGGGCTGGTAGCGGTACGGGGATTCGAACCCCGGTCCCGTGGCTGAGAACCACGTGTCCTAACCCCTAGACGATACCGCCACTCGGGCCAGACGAACCCCGATTATGGGACGATCCCGCCGCATCTGTCAACTCGACCACAGGACGCCCGACGCCCCATTCTGCCGCACGCTCCTGCCGCGCGATATCATCGCGCGATGCGCAAGTGGCTGGCCCTCGCGATCGTTCTGCTCCTCATCTCCGGCATTGTCTGGTTCCTGGCCGGGCGCGCGTCCGGCCCCGCCATCACGATCGACGCGCCGGGCCCGCTCGTGGGGCAGCGCAGCCCGCTGCAGGTGACCGTCCATGCTCCGGGCGGCGAGTTGTCGTCCCTCGACGTGCTGGTCGAACAGGGCGGCCAGAGCCATCTGCTGGGTGACATGTCCGGCACGGGCGAGTTGACGTTCGATCGCCGCAACGACTCGGTGGCCGTGAGCGGCCTGATCGGGCGGCAGGCGGTGCCCGCCCTTGCACAGGGCGGTGCGACGGTGGTCGTTCGAGCGAGCAGACCGGTGCTGCTCGGCCTGCGCACGGTCTCGAGCGAAGTACGCCACGACGTAGACGTCCGTCTCACGCCCCCCGCGCTGTCGCCGCTGTCGCAGTTCCACTTCATCAACCAGGGCGGCAGCGAACTCGTCGTCTACCGGGTGAACCCGGCCGACGCTGCGTCCGGCGTGCGGGTGGGCGAGCGCGAGTATCCGGGCTTCGCCGCCGGCGGCGCCGGCATTGCCGACGCCGACGCCGGGCTGAGGGTGGCTTTCTTCGCGCTGCTGTACGACCAGCCGGCCGACACGCCGATAAGGCTGTTCGCGCGTGATGCCGCCGGCAACGAGAGCACCGCCTCGTTCGAGACACGCGTGTTCCCGAAGCGGTTCCGCACGAGCACGATCGCGGTCGACATGGCCTTCATGCAGCGTGTGGTACCCGCGATTCTCGAGCAGACACCCGACCTGCCGGTCAGCGACCCGTCGAACCTCCTCGACGCATATCTGGCAATCAACCGCACCCTGCGCGAGCGCAACGCGACGACCATCCGTCAGATCGGCACGACCAGGACGTCGCCGACGATGCAGTGGCAGGGACCGTTCCGGCAGATGACCAACTCGGCCGTCGAGGCCGGATTCGCCGATGCGAGAACCTACACCTACGAGGGCAGGGAGATCGACCGGCAGACCCACCTGGGGTTCGACCTCGCCTCGCTCAGCCAGGCGCCGATCGAGGCGGCCAACCGGGGCATCGTGGTGTTCACCGGTTATCTCGGCATCTACGGGAATTGCGTGATCCTCGATCATGGACTCGGCGTGCAGTCGCTCTATGCACACATGAGCGGCATGGATGTCGCCGAAGGCCAGACCGTCGAGAAGCACGCGGTACTCGGGCGCAGCGGCGTCACGGGGCTTGCGGGCGGGGACCATCTGCACTTCACGATGCTGCTCAACGGCGAACCGGTCACACCGGTGGACTGGTGGAGCGCCCAGTGGATCGAGGACCGCATCCTGCGGAAGCTGCGGGCCGCCGGGGCTGCGATTCCGCCGGCGTCCTGACAGGCCGACAGCCCGTTGCCTGATTTTCGGACCGTATAATCACAGGCGGCCGTGTCGCTTCACTCGCTGGTCGTCCCGTTCGTGTCGATTCGCTTCGCCGACTACCTCCAGCTGACCAAGCCCCGGCTGAACCTGCTCGTGGTGTTCACGACGGCTGGCGGATACTGGCTCGGGCTCGGCGGGCACGTCGATGTCGGCATGCTGTTGCACACGGTCATGGGGACTGCGCTGGTCGCGGGAGGGTCGGCGGTCTTCAACCAGCTTTACGAGCGCGACGTGGATGCGCTCATGACGCGCACCCGGACGCGGCCCCTGCCTGACGGCCGTCTTCAGCCGGCCCAGGCCTTCTGGTTCGGCTTCGTCCTGTGTGCTGCCGGTCTCGCCCAGCTCGCGCTGGTGGTCAACCCGTTATCAGCCCTCGTCGCGTTCGGCACGCTCGTGACGTACGTGGTGGTCTACACGCCGCTCAAGCGCACCTCGTCGTTCTCCACCGTGATCGGCGCCATTCCCGGGGCGCTCCCGCCTGTGATCGGCTGGGCGGCCGCCACCAACACGCTCTCGCGCGAGGCCTGGCTGCTCTTCGGCATCGTGTTCCTGTGGCAGATGCCGCATTTCCTGGCGCTGGCCTGGATGTACAGGGACGAGTACCAACGCGCGGGGTTCCCGATTCTGCCGGTGTCGGAACCGGATGGCCGCAGCACGGCCCGTCAGACGTTGGCGTATGCGGCGGCGCTGCTGCCGGTGAGCCTCACTCCAGCGCTGACGGGGCTCGCGGGTGGCATCTATTTCGGCGTGGCATTGTTGCTCAGTCTCGGCTTCCTGGGGCTGGCGTTCCGTTTCGCCCGAACGCTCACGCGCCGCGCCGCGCGTGACCTGTTCCTCGGGTCGCTCGTGTACCTGCCCCTCATCTGGATCGTCATGATGGTCACGCGGGTGCCATGACGGTCTACGACCTGCCCGCGCTCAACGCCTCGCTCAACGCACTGGCCGCGACGTGCCTGCTCGTGGGGTACGTCCTGATTCGACGGGGGAACCGCGGGGCGCACCGCAACGCCATGGTCGCCGCGCTGGCTTTCTCGGCAGCCTTCCTCGCAAGCTATCTGGTCTATCACTATCACGTCGGATCGCGCCCATTCACGGGCCAGGGCGTCGTTCGCACCGTGTACTTCGTCATCCTGATCACGCACGTGATTCTCGCCATCGTCATCGTGCCGCTGGTGCTCGTGACCGTCTCACGCGCGCTGAGCGCAAGGTTCGATCAGCACCGCCGCATCGCGCGCTGGACGTGGCCGCTGTGGATGTACGTGTCGATCACGGGAGTGATTGTCTATCTGATGCTGTACCAGATGTAGGACGCGCACGTGGCGATGGGTGGGCCGGCCCCGCCCCGCCTCGGCGAGGCGGGGCCTACCTGACCCAGCGGGTCGTTCCTTCGTTCCTTCGTTCCTTAGCTCCTTAGTTCCTTAGTTCCTTCATCCCTTCGTCCCTTTCCCCTCTCCCCTTTTCACTTTCTCCTTTTTCCTTTCCCCTTTCCCCTCGCCATGCTCCCCCTCCCTCTGTCCAACCGTGTCGCCCTCGTCACCGGCGGCCGCCGCATCGGCCAGGAGGTGGCGCAGCAGCTCGCCCGAATGGGCGCAGACGTGGCGCTGTCGTACCGCCGCTCGCACCAGGAGGCCGATGCCACCGCGGAGGCCGTGCGTGCGCTCGGCCGCCGGGCGATCACGGTGCGGGCCGACGTGCGCCGGGCTGAGGACTGCGGCGCACTGGTGGCTGCCGTCGAGGCCGAGCTGGGCGGACTCGACATCCTCGTCAACATGGCATCCACCTATGTGAGGCGGGCGTTGTCGGACGTGGACGCACAGGCATGGCGGGACGACATCGACAGCAACCTGTCGTCGGCCTTCTACTGCAGCCTGTACGCCGCGCCCGCCATGCGCCGGCGACACGGCGGCTACATCGTCAACTTCACCGACTGGCTGCCGGCAAGCGGCCGTCCGAACTACACCGGTTTCGTGCCCTACTACGTGGCGAAGGCCGGCGTGAAGGCCCTGACCGAGGCGCTCGCGCTCGAACTCGCGCCTGACGACATCCTCGTCAACGCCATCGCACCCGGACCCATCGTCGCCCCTCCAGACATGCCGCAGGCGGAGCGGGATGAAGCCGCACGCGCGACGCCGCTCGGTCGATGGGGAGGCGAGTTGGAGATCGCGAGGACGGTGGCGCTGCTGGTGACCACGCGGTTCATCACGGGCGAGACCATCCGGGTGGATGGGGGGAGGCACGTGAAATAAGGGGACAGGAACGAAGGAATGAAGGAATGAAGGAAGGAAGGAAGGAAGGAGCTAAGGAACTAAGGAAGTGAGGAAGTAAGGAACAAAGGGACGAAGGGACGACCCGCCGGGGTCAGGTAGGCCACGCCTGGGTCAGGTAGGCCACGCCTCGCCGAGGCGTGGCGTGGCTTCCAGGTCACCTCACCGACGTGTCACCTTCTCGATCCAGTCGACGACCTGCGAGTTCCACGTGCGCCAGCGCGGGTCGGCGTTCCACTGCTCCATGCCGTGCGGCGCGCCGGGCAGCGCGATGGACTCGAATCGTGCGCCGACACCGCGGAGGGCCCCTTCGAACGCCTGCGCCTGCGTCCACAGCCCGTCCTCCGTGCCCGTGACCAGCAACATCGGCGGCATGTCTCGCGTGACGTGGTAGACCGGTGAATGCTCCCGCAGAATGGCGCGCTCCGCGTCACCCATCGCAGCGAGCCCGAACAGCCGTCGCGGCAGCGAGCGCGGTGACGACACGTCCGTGTTCATCGCGAGGAAGTCGTATACGCCGTAGAACGACACGACGCCCGCCACGTCCGCACCGCGCGTCGCGAGATGACTCACGAGCTGCCCGCTCGCCGACTCGCCGACCAGCACGAGGCGCGCGGGGTCGACCCGATACCCCGACGCGTGCTGCTTCACGAAGGCCACGGCACGCGCCACGTCGTCGAGCTGCGCGTCATTGGTGACCTGCGGCGTGAGCCTGTACTCGATGGAAAACCACGCGATGCCGCGCGCAGCCAACGGCGCGAACATCGGCGTGATGTAGGTGACGCGATCGCCGGCTTCCCACCCGCCACCGTGCACGAGAATTGCCGCGGCGAACGGGCCGACGCCTTTCGGCACGTGCACGTCCAACGTCAGTCCCCGAGCGGCATCGAAGACGACGCGCTTGCGCAGGAGGGGATCGTCCGGCCAGGCAGGGGCAGCCACGGGGCCGACGTGCTCGGCCAGCCACGCCGCCATCCGCGCCTTGTAGGACCACTGACCGGGCCACCAGTTCTCCACCCGGTGACTCGCACCTTCGACGGCATCGACGTCGCACGTCGTACCGGTGCGCGCGGCGGCACAGACGGCACGGGCGTGCTCGATGGACGGCTGACGGTCGGCGGTACCGTGCACGAGCAGCGTGGCGTCCTCGATGGCGTCGGGCACGTCGGCGAGCGCCGCACCCAGCGCGACCGTGGCACGAGGTGGTGCGGGCCAGCGCGCCGTTCGTCCGCGCCGGAACGCGGCCAGGTGCGCCGTCAGGCGCAACGCCGCGTCACCCCCGGTATCTTCGCCGAGCAGCACCGTACGATCGGCGTCGATGCCAAGTGCGCCGGCGTGACAGCGCAGCGTCTGGAACAGGTCGACGAGGTCGTGCTCCGTGTCCTCGTGGCTCGTCGCGCGATAGTCGGGCAGCACCACGTGATACCCGGCGTCGGCCACGACTTCCGCGATCTGCCCGACGAAGGCGGTGCGCTCACCCACCGTCGACATACCCGCGCCGCCACGGAGGATGATGGCCGTGGGCCGTGCGGCACCGTCGGCCTGCCGGAAGAGGTCGAACTGCAGGGTGTGGGCGCCACGGCGCGCGTAGTCGATGCCCGTGCGCGTACCGGGAAGGATATGCGCTCCCCCGGCCTCCGGCACGTCGATGGGCAGACATGGACGCTGCGCGTGGCTGGCGCACGCCGTACCGAGCAGCAGGATCAGCGTGAAGACGGGTGGGCTCGCGCCACGTGTCACCGATACCTCAGATACTTCGCGCGCAGGGAACGCCACGATGCCTCGCTGGCCGACCACGACGCGGCAATGTCTGCGGCGGGTTCCCCCTTCACTGCCCGCGCGAGCTGGTCGGTCGAACCGTAGAGGATGGCTGTCCGGCCCAGGTCCAGTTTGCCGGGAAACAGGCGCGATACTGCGCTGACAATCTCGAGACCCACGCGCACGGGTCGCACGGCGACTCGATCGGTGACGACAATGTAGACACCTTCGCACGGCTCGTCGGCATATCTGCTGGACGCCGGCGTGAACGTGACCGGATAGAAACGCACGCCGGGCAAAGCCCGTGCATTGAGCGCGTCGGCGAGCTGGACGCCATCAATCCACGGCGCGCCGACGTACTGGAATGGTCCATCCGTGCCCCGGCCGACCGAGACGTTGGCGAACTCGATCGCCCCGATACCCGGGTACATCGTCGCCTGCCAGAGGTTGCGCATGTTGGGTGACGGGTTCACCCACATCAGACCGGTCTCGTCCCACCAGGCGTCGCGGCGCCAGCCCTCCATCTGCACCACGGTGAGCCTTGCGCCGATCTTGCGCTCCTCGTTGAACAGCGTGGCGAGTTCGCCCAGCGTCAGGCCGTGGCGCACGGGCATCGGGAAGTAGCCCGTGAATCCGGCGGCGCCCTCGTCCTGGACGGGCCCTTCGACCTGCCAGCCGTTGATCGGGTTCGGCCGATCCAGCAGCACGACCTCGATGTTGCGTGAGGCCGCCTCCTCCATGACGTACGCGATCGACGCCATGTAGGTGTAGAAACGCGCACCGACATCCTGCAGGTCGACCACCATGGTGTCGATGCCGCGCAGCATCTCCGTGGTGGGCCGACGGGTTTCACCGTAGAGCGAGTGAATCGTCAGGCCGGTGGTCGTGTCGAGCGACGAGGGAACTTTCGTGTCGAGGATGCCGCGGATGCCGTGCTCCGGACTGAACAGTGCGACGAGCGATACGCCCGGCGCGGCGTGGAGCAGGTCGATGGTCGTCGCGCCGTCGCGTGCGCGGCCCGTGTGATTGGTCAGCAGCCCGACCTTCCTGCCCTGCAGTCTCGCGAACCGCTCGGCACGCAGCACGTCGATGCCCGTCATCACCGGGCGCGCCGGCTGCGAGACGACGCTACCGCCGGGCGTCAGTGGAGACGGGGGCTGGGCCCAGGTACTGACGTCGACAGGCACGCTCGTGAGAGCCGAACCCACAACGGTCGCGACCCGGGCGCGCAGGGGGGTGACATCGCCCGTGCCATCGGGATGCACCCGATTGGACATGAAGACGACGAACGTGGTCGTCCGCGGATCGATCCAGAGGGACGTGCCCGTGAACCCCGTGTGTCCGAACGATCCGACTGGCAGCAGCTCGCCGCGGTTCGACGAGAACGGTGAGTCGATGTCCCATCCGAGTCCACGCTGCGCACGCTGGCCGGGCGGCGATGAGGGCTGCGTCATGCGATTCACCGCGAGCGGCGAGAGGATGCGCGCGCCGTCGAGTGATCCCCCGTTGAGCAGCATGCGGCTGAACCGCGCCAGGTCGGCTGCCGTGCTGAAGAGTCCCGCGTGGCCGGCCACCCCGTTCATGCGCCGAGCCGTCGGGTCGTGCACGACGCCGCGCAGCCAGGTGCCGTTCGGCTCGGTGCACGGATACCCGAAGGACGTGCACCGCTCGGTCGGGGCAATCCGCCCATGGAGTTCCGCCGGCGGATTGAACATCGTGTCGCGCATCCCGAGCGGCACGAAGATGCGCTCGCGGGTGAAGACGTCGAGCGGCTGTCCACTGACGAGGCCGACAATGTGGCCAAGCAGGAAGTAGTTGATGTCGGAGTAGACGAACCGCTCGTCTGGACGGGATGTCGGCACCTCGGCGATGGCCAGCTCGATGGCGCGGTCGTATCCGCTCCACTCCGGCAGCAGGTCGACATCGGGACGGAGGCCCGACGTGTGGGTCATGAGGTGTCGCAGCGTGATGTCACGCTTGCCGTGTGCTTCGAAGCCGGGCAGGTAGGTCGCGACGCGATCGTTGAGTCGCAGCCGAGCGTCCTCGACCAGCATCATCACGGCGGTCGTGGTAGCCACGACCTTGGTGAGTGATGCCACGTCGAAGATGGTGTCGGCCGTCATGGCTTCCGGCGCGGGCTGCACGGCGCGCTGCCCCCGTGTCGTCTGCCACACGACGCCGCTGGCGTGCCCCACGACAACCACCGCGCCGGGCAGCGCCCGCGCGGCGATGGCTTCATCCACGAGTGCATCGATGCGCTCGAGGCGTGTCAGGTCATAGGGTGCCGACGGGGCGGGCTGAGCGGACGCCGCGGAGGCACACCCGATCAGGGCGAGAGCCACGGCGGTGGCGGTGCATCGGAAACGAGCAGACATGATGGCCGGATTATAGGTCGCGTCTGCAATCTGCTTGACCGGGACCGACCAACAGGGATACTCGTTCGCTGAGCGCCGCATGTCATCCGTCACGTCTCCGATTCGACGCGCCGCCGTCCTGGGTGCGGGCACCATGGGCGCACAGATCGCCGCGCATCTTGCCAATGCCGGGGTGCCCGTCGTACTGCTCGATCTCGATGCCGACACGGCTCGGGCAGGCTTGAAACGGGCACAGGGGCTCAAGCCCGACCCCTTCTTCACCGGCGACGCGGTCCGTCTGGTGACCGTGGGAGGGCTCGACACCGACCTCGCCGCGCTGGCGTCCTGTGACTGGATCGTGGAGGCCATCGTCGAGCAACTCGACGCCAAGCGGGCGCTGCTCGATCGTATCGAGCCACACCTGCCCGCCGATGCCATCGTCTCGTCGAATACCTCGGGCATTCCGCTGGGCGTGATTGCCGACGGGCGTACGGCTGCGTTTCGACGCCGGTGGCTCGGGACGCACTTCTTCAATCCGCCCAGATACCTGCGCCTGGTGGAAGTGATTCCCCTGCCGGACACGGATCCGGCGGTCACGGCCCGTCTGTCGCGCTTTCTCGACGTGCGCCTGGGCAAGGGCGTCGTACCGGCGAAAGACACGCCCAACTTCATCGCGAACCACATCGGACTGTACGGCCTCTTCCGCATCCTGCAGCAATGGGAGGCGGGACGATTCAGCATCGACGAGATCGATGCGCTGTCAGGCCCCGCGATGGGGCGTCCCAAGAGCGCCACGTTCCGCACGATCGACATCACGGGCCTCGACGTGCTGGCGCACGTGGCGACGAACTTCGCCAGCCGTGTCGACGAACCCGAGCTGCGGGCGCTCTTCGCCCCGCCGCCGCGGATCACGGCGATGCTCGAGCGCGGGTGGATAGGCGAGAAGGCCGGGCAGGGTTTCTACAAACGCGTGAAGACCCGTGGCGGCGATTCCGAGATCCTCGTGCTCGACCCCGACACGTGGGAGTACGTTCCGCGCACCACTCCCGACCTGCCGGCCGTCTCGCGCATTCGCGAGCTGGGCGGTGGTCTGCCGAAGCGCGTCGCGTCGCTGCTGCTGAGCGAGTCACGCGAGGGCGAGTTCGCGCGGGCAACCCTGGGTGACACCCTGCTCTACACGGCACGCGTCGCCCTGGAGATCGCGCATTCGATCGACGACATCGATCGCGCGATGCGGTGGGGATTCGGCTGGGACATCGGTCCGTTCGAGATCCTCGATGCCGTGGGCATCCAGGCACTCGCCGATGCGTGCCATGCCGGCCTGCCCCCCCTGCTCGCGGAGGCCGTGGCTGCCGGGCGGTCGACGGTGCGCGACGGTGGCGGGCTGCCGGCGCAGGAGCCGGGGCTCCAGGTGTTGCGCGATGCGCGCGCTGCGTCGCCGCCGGTCGCGACGAACGCCGCGGCCAGCGTGCACGACATCGGTGACGGCGTGTTCGCGCTCGAGCTGCACTCGAAGATGAACGCGATCGGCGGTGACACGCTCGCGATGCTGCACAGGGCCATCGATGAAGCGGAGCAGCGGGGCGTTGGCGTCGTCGTCGGGACGGACGCTGCGAACTTCTCGGCTGGAGCCAACCTGATGCTGCTGCTGCTCGAGGCGCAGGAGGGCAACTGGGACGACATCGACCTGATGATTCGCGGCTTCCAGCGGGCTGTCCTTCGGCTGCGCGATGCGAACGTCCCGGTGGTGGTGGCCACCGGTGGTCTGACGCTCGGCGGAAGCTGCGAGATGGCGCTGCATGCCGACCAGGTGCAGGCCGCAGCCGAGACGTACATGGGTCTGGTCGAGGTCGGAGTCGGCCTCCTGCCGGCCGGATGCGGCACGAAGGAGATGCTGTGGCAGGCGATGCAGCGGCGCCCGGACAAACAGGCAGACCTCCTGCCGTTCGTGCAGCAGGTTTTCGAGACGATAGGGTTCGGCAAGGTGTCGACCAGTGCCGCGCATGCGCGGCAGCTGCGGTACCTGTCCGACCGAGACGTCGTCACGATGAATCGCGAGCGCCTGCTGGCCGATGCAAAGGCGGCCGCGGTCGGCCGCGCGGCGGCGTATCGTCCCGTCCAGGCACCGGACCGCATTCCCGTCGGCGGGGACACCGTACGGGCGGCGCTCGAGCTGGGCGTGCACCTCGGGTGGCGAGCCGGGCGACTGAGTGACCACGACGTGACCATCGGCCGGGCGATTGCGCGCGTGCTCGCCGGGGGCGACCTGCCGCACGCCACGCACGTAGCGGAAAGCCACCTGCTCGACCTCGAGCGCGAGGCGTTTCTGAAGCTGTGTGGCGAGCCGAAGACCCAGGCGCGCATTGCGCACACGCTGAAGACGGGCAAGACGCTGAGGAACTGATGCACGTCGAGGGGCGCGGCCTGCCGTTACTCGTCATCCCCGGCATCCAGGGACGCTGGGAGTGGATGCGCCCGGGCGTGCGCGCCCTGGCGCGCCGGCAACGCGTGATCACCTACTCGCTCGCGGGGGATTGGGAGGACGTGCTGCCGGCCGACGCGAAGTGCTTCGACGATCTCGTCCGACAGGCGCTCAACGCGATGACGCGTGCCGGCGTGACACACGCGGCCGTTTGCGGCGTGTCGTACGGGGCGCTCGTGGCGACTCGCCTGGCGGCGCGCCACCCGGACAGGGTGTCCGCCCTCGTCCTGGCGTCCCCGCTGGCTCCGGACTTCAGACCCGACGCGCGTATCGAGCGGTTGATCTCCATGCCGCGGCTCATGGCCCCGGCGTTCATCGCCGGTGCGCCGTTGCGTACCCTTCCGGAGATTCGCCGGGCCCGTCCGGGCGACTGGCCCAGGTGCGCGGCCGAAATGCTGAGCGCGGTACTTCGACGACCGCAGTCGCCCACACGCATGGCTGCGCGTGTCCACCTGCTGGAGGGGGAAGACTTCGTCGCGGACGCGCGACGTGTCACGTGCCCCACACTGGTCATGACGGGCGACGACGACCTCGACGTCGTGGTACCGCCGGCGGTCAGCCGACGCTACCTCTCGCTGGTGCCTGGCGCCGTCGGCGCACGACTGCCCATGACGGGACACTTCGGCATGGTGACCCGTCCCACCGAGTTCGCGAGGCTCGTCGATGAGTTCCTCGACGCCGCCAGCACGGAGGCCGGACATCTCGCCGAGCCCTCCCGGCAGGGCCACGCCATGGGAGATTCACAGTGATTGACGCCGTCATCGTCGCTGCCGCGCGCACGCCTGTCGGCAAAGCGCCGGGCGGCACGCTGAAGCATGCACGCCCCGATGATCTCGCCGCGCACGTCCTGCGCGCCGTGCTCGGTCGTGCGCCGGCGGTCGATCAGTCCCTCGTGGACGACGTGATCCTCGGGTGCGCGATGCCCGAAGCCGAGCAGGGCATGAACGTGGCGCGCATCGCCAGCCTGCGTGCGGGCCTTCCGCACGAAGCATCGGCCGTGACCGTGAATCGCTTCTGCGCATCCGGGCTGCAGGCCATCGCGTACGCGGCCGAGCGCATCCGCGGCGGTGGCGCGCGCGCCGTGCTGGCCGGCGGCACCGAGTCGATGAGCCTGGTGCCCATGGGCGGCCACACGCTGACACCCAACCCGTCGCTCGTCCGCGACTATCCCGATGTCTACCTGTCGACAGGGCTGGTCGCCGAGACGCACGCCCGCGACTACGGCATCAGCCGCGAAACGCAGGATGCCTTCGCGCTCGAGAGTCACCGTCGCGCCCTGGCGGCGCAGGATGAGGGCCGGTTCGACGAAGAGATCGTACCGGTCGACACCGACGTGGTTGAGCAGGGCGCTGGTGGTCCGGCGCGTCGAACGGTGACGCTGTCCCGTGACGAGGGGCCGCGGCGGGACACGTCGGCCGAGGCACTCGCGAAGCTGCGGCCGGCGTTTCACGTCGCCGGGACCGTGACCGCAGGCAACTCGTCGCAGATGAGCGACGGCGCTGCCGCCGTCCTGCTCATGCGGGCAGACGAGGCCCAGGCCCTCGGCGTCGCGCCTCTGGCCCGGTTCGTCGGCTATGCGACCGCGGGCGTCGCACCCGAGCGCTTCGGGATCGGACCGGTGCCAGCCGTCCGGAAGGTGCTGGCCCTCACGGGGCTGACGCTGGCCGACATCGACCTCGTCGAGCTGAACGAGGCGTTCGCGAGCCAGGTGCTGGCGTGCCTCGCCGAACTCGACATCGACCGAGACCGCCTCAACGTCAACGGTGGCGCCATCGCGCTCGGACATCCGCTCGGCTGCAGCGGCGCACGCATGACCGTGACGCTCATCCACGAGCTGCGGCGCCGCAAAGGGCGCTACGGGCTCGTCACCATGTGTGTAGGTGGCGGCATGGGTGCCGCCGGCATCATAGAAGTCGTCTGACACGCGTCCGTCATGCAGCCTGAGGCATGAAGCATCAGACATGAAGCATGAAGCATGAAGCATGAATCCCCCTATGCCCAGCGCATCCTGGCTCCTCGACTCGACCGACCCCGCCTCGGTGTTCACTCCTGAGCGGCTGACGGAGGAACACCGGCTCATCAGCCGTACCGCGCAGGACTTCGTGCGTCAGGAGGTGCTTACGCAGCTCGACGCGCTCGACGCGAAGGACTGGACGGTCGCACGCGCGCTGCTCCGCGGGTGCGGCGCGCTCGGGCTGCTCGGCGTGGACGTCCCGGACGCGTACGGCGGCGTGGACCTCGACACGGTGAGTTCGCTGCTCGTAGCGGAGGCGGCGGCCGGCAACGCCTCGTTCGCCACGACGTTCGGCGCGATGACGGGCCTCGCCATCGTGCCGCTGCTCTGCTTCGGCACCGACGAGCAGCGTGCCCGCTATCTGCCGCGCCTCGTCTCCGGGGAGCTGGTGGGCGCGTATGCCTTGAGCGAAGCGGCATCCGGCTCTGACGCGCTCGCCGCGCGAGCGCGGGCCACGCGAACGGCCGACGGCGACTTCGTGCTGGACGGCGAGAAGTTGTGGATCACCAACGGCGGGTTCGCCGACGTCTTCATCGTCTTCGCGAAGCTCGACGGCGAGCACTTCTCGGCGTTCATCGTGGAGCGCGCGTTCGCCGGCGTCAGCACGGGCCGCGAGGAACACAAGATGGGCCTGCACGGCTCGTCCACGGCGCCGCTCGTGCTGCAGGGGGTGCGTGTGCCCGGCGCCAACCTGCTCGGAGAGATCGGCAAGGGTCACAAGGTCGCCTTCAACGTGCTGAACTACGGCCGCTTCAAGCTCGGCGCCATGTGCACGGGCGGGGCGAAGACCGCGATGGTGGACGCGACCCGGTACGCCGCGCAGCGGCGCCAGTTCGGCAAGGCCATCGCCGAGTTCGGCGCGATTCGCCACAAGCTGGGCGAGATGACCGCGCGGCTCTACGCCGTCGAGAGCCTGCTGTACCGGCTCGCCGGTTCGATCGACGCCATGGCCGACGGAGGGATGCTTCCGGCGCTCGAGGCGTACGCCGTCGAGGCGTCCATCGCGAAGGTCGCTGGAAGCGAGATGCTGCAGTTCGTGCTCGACGAGAACGTCCAGATTCACGGTGGCAACGGGTACGTGCGTGATTACCCGGCAGAGCGCTACTACCGGGACGCCCGCGTGAACCGCATCTTCGAAGGCACCAACGAAATCAATCGCCTGCTCATTCCCGGCATGCTCATGCGCCGGGCGCTGAAGGGCGACCTCGCGCTCATCCCCGCCGCACGCGCGCTGCAGGACGAGCTGTTGTCGATCGCGCCGCAGGAGGCGTCGGACGACCCGCTGACTCAGGCCCGCGCCATCGTGGCGGGCATGCGCAAGGTCACGCTGCTCACGCTGGGCAGCGCGATGCAGCGCTTCGGCGAACAGATCCAGGACGAGCAGGAAGTGCTGACGTGGGTGGCCGACCTCGCGATTGACACGTACGCTGCCGACAGCGCGCTCGCACGGGCCACGCAGGCAGCCGGCGGGACGCCGCACGCAGCGGCCGAGCGGCACCGGCAGGCCGCCCTGCTCGCCGTCCATGGCGGTGCACTGCGAGCCGAGTCGACGGTGCGGCAGGCATTGCCGGCCGTGCTCGACGGCGACATGCTGCGCACGGCTCTCGCGGGCGCCCGGCGCTTCCTGAAGGTGCCGGCGACGAACCTCGTGCCGTTGCGGCGCGCACTGGCGGACGCAGCGGTCGCCGCCCAGGGGCATCCGTTCGTTTGATACCCTGTCGGAGTGCGTGCGCACATCACTGCTGCCCTCCTGCTCGGCGTGCTCGCCGGTTGCTCGACACAGCCTCCGATGCAGGATTACACGACCGGACTGGCCGCCGATCGTGCCTCGAAGGACGACATGTTCCGCCTGGCGAGTGACTCGCCGGTGCCACCCGACAAGCGCGACGAGTTCCTGCCGCTGGCGTACTACGCCATCGACGAGAGCTACAGGGCACCAGCCACGCTGGCGCCGTTCGACCCGGCGCTCGAGCCCGTCGTCGAGATGCCGACGTCCACCGGCCAGCGCCGGCGGATGCAGCGCGCAGGCACGCTCCAGTTCTCGATCGGCGGCCAGGCCTTCCAGCTCGCGGCGTTCGTCTCGGCGGACGACCCGGGCCGCCAGCGCCTCTTCGTCCCGTTCCGCGACCTGACCAACGGCATCGAAACGTATCAGGCTGGACGCTACCTCGACCTCGATCGCACGCCGACCGGGCTCTACGACTTCGACTTCAACCGGGCCTATCAGCCGTACTGCTACTTCGACCCGAAGTACGACTGTCCGATTCCACCGCGCGAGAACCGGGTCGAGACGCCCATCCGGGCGGGCGAGCGCATGCGCGGTCCCGTGGAGACGCCTTGACGCTGGCGGCCGTGGTCTTCGATTTCGACGGCGTGCTCGCCGACAGCGAGCCGCTGCACCTTGCGGCATTCCAGGAGGTGCTGGCGACCATCGGCATCACGCTGGCCCGGGACGAGTACTACGCGCAGTACCTCGGGTTCAGCGATCGCGACGCCTTCGTGCACGTCTGCCGTGACCGGAACGTGCCCCTCGACGCGGCCCGTCTCGACGCACTGCTTGCGACCAAGCAGGACGTCTTTCCACGGCTGGTGGGCGGGCACGGGCTCTTCCCCGGCGCGGCGGCCTGCATCGATCGCATCGCCGCCGAGGTACCGATAGCCATTGCGTCCGGCGCGCTGCGACACGAGATCGAGCTGCTGCTCGACCGCGGCGGCCTCGCGGGACGCGTGCCGGTCATCGTGGCAGCGGGTGAGACGCCGCGCAGCAAGCCGGCGCCCGACCCGTATGCCAGGGCGTTCGACCTGCTCGTGGCCGACGGGTATCTGTCGACAGGCGTCTCGCGCGCGCAGGTCGTCGCCATCGAAGACTCGGAATGGGGGCTGCAGTCGGCCAGGGACGCCGGGCTGCGCACGATTGGCGTGACAACGTCGTATCCGGCCAGCAGGCTGCCGAGTGCAGACGTCACCCTTGCGGATATCGATGCCGTGACCCTCCCCGTGCTGCGTTCGCTGGTCTCCGATCGGCAGCCGCGCGTGATACCGCGGGCATGACGACTCACGACCGCTTCCTGCAACTGGCGCGGCGCCCAGGCGAGGACGATCTCGCCGAAGCCGCGCTGCATCTCGCCACGCTGGAGTACCCCTCGCTCGACGTCACGCCTTCGCTGGCGGAGTTGACGCGCCTGTCGGACGAAGCAGGCCGCCACGTCCTCACCCAGGCGACGACGGGCGACGTGCTGTCGCATCTGCAGGCATTCGGGCAGTACCTCTTCGACGAACAGGGGTTCACCGGCAACCTCGCCGACTACGACAACCCGCGCAACAGCTTCCTGAACGACGTCATCACCCGGCGCACCGGGGTGCCGATCACGCTGGCCGTCGTGTACATGCACGTGGGCCGCCGTGCCGGGTTGTGGCTGGAGGGCGTGAACTTCCCCGGTCACTATCTTGTGCGCTGCAAGGGACTGCTGGGTGACGCGGCGCCGACCGAAGACCTGGTGCTCGATCCTTTCCACGGCGGCGTGGTCCTGACCGAGCGCGATTGCCGCCGTCTGTTCGAGAAGCACGCGGGAGACGACGTGCGGTTCACGCGCTCGATGCTCGTGCCGGCCTTCAAGCTCGAGACGCTGGTGCGGGTGCTGCTCAACCTCAAGCGCGCCTTCGCCAGACGCCGGTCGTTCCGCCAGGCGCGCGAGACGTCGTCGCTGCTGCTGGCGCTCGATCCCGGCTCACTGACCGAGCTTCGCGATCGCGGACTTCTCTCGTACCAGCTCGGGCACTACAACGCCGCCCTCGGCGACCTCGAGCGCTACCTCTCGCTCACGTCGAGACAACGGCGGCCGGACGATGCGGACGACGAGGACGGCGAGGAGTTGGAGGCGCTCTGGGAGCACGTCAAGAACCTGCGCCGGCGGATTGCGTCGTTGAACTGACGCGATGGAGGGCAGCCCCGCCGGGTCAGGTAGGCCCCGCCTCGCCGAGGCGGGACTCCCTTACCCCTTGTCGCTTCTCCGAAACGTTGAATCGATCTGATCCAAATTTTTGGTTATTGACAGCGGCCACCGTCGCCCAGATCAGCGTATCAAGCTGATCCGGGCCTTGAACGCGTTGGCACGGTCTCTGCTACTCGTCCGCCCATTACACCGTCCGAACACGAGCCTGCACCGTTTGGTCAAGGCAACGTGTGGGTCCGGTCCGGGATGCGCTCCCGCGGGTGGCCGATCGGACGGTTCGAATTGTCTGGTTCACTGAGGAGGTTAGAGGATGAGAGGCAAATTCATTGCCCTGCTGGCGACCGTTGCCCTGATGGCGACGTCGACGGCATTTGCCCAGAGCAACACTGGGCAGATCAGCGGTCGCGCCACTGACGCGTCGGGCGCGGTCCTGCCCGGGGTCGTCGTCACGGTCACGGGCCCGACCATGCTGCAGCCTGAGACGTCGGTGACTGCCGAGACTGGTACTTTCCAGTTCGTGGGCCTGCTGCCTGGACGGTACTCGGTTCGATTCGAGCTGTCAGGCTTCAAGACCTTCGTGCGCGAAGACGTACCGGTGACCGTCGGTACGAATACCACCGCGAACGCGAGTCTTGAAGTGTCGGCCCTCCAGGAGACTGTCACCGTCTCGGGCGAGTCGCCGGTCGTCGACACCAAGCGCGTCGGCACGAAGACCAACTTCACGCAGGAGCAGCTGCAGAACATCCCCTCCGCCCGCGACCCGTGGGTCATGCTGGAGCGGACGCCCGGCATCACCATGGACCGCACCAACGTCGGCGGCAGCCAGTCGGGCCAGCAGGCGGGCTACATCTCGCGGGGCGCCAACACCACGAACAACAAGTGGATGCTCGACGGCGTCGACATCGGCGACCAGGCCGCCACGGGTGCCTCGTCGGTCTACTTCGACTTCGACATGCTCGAAGAGATGCAGATCTCGACGGGCGGCAACGACGTCACGCAGCAGACGGGCGGCGTGGGCATCAACCTCGTGACCAAGAGCGGCACCGACCAGCTCAGGGGGTCGTCGCGCTTCTATGTGACGGACCAGAGCCTCGGCTCGACCAACCTGACCGACGAATTGCGGGCGCAGGGCGCCCGTACCGGCGCGCCGATTCAGAACATCAAGGACTACGGCATCGAAGGCGGCGGCCCCATCCTCCCCGGCCGGGCGTGGTTCTGGGGGTCGTACTCGAAGCAGGACATCCAGGTCGGCGTCGTCAACTTCTTCAAGAAGGAACCCGGCTGCCCGGTGAACGCGAGCGACCCGCTCGCCGGGTCGCTCCCGGTCGATGAGCTGAATCGCTGCCTGAACACCGACCTGACGGTGCTCGACAACTACAACATCAAGGGGAACGCCCTGCTGTTCTCGGGCAACACCTTCACGTGGCACAGCAACTACGCCGACAAGATCCGCAATGCGCGTGACGGTTCCGACACGCGGCCCGTCGAGACGACGTTCCGCCAGATCGGCCCGGTGTGGACCCACAAGGCAAGCGATCGGCACGTGTTCACGGACCGGTGGATCGGCGACATTCAGTTCGCGCATGTCGGCGGCGGGTTTGCGCTGCTCTTCCACGAGGACGACCTGCGCACCGTGCAGCCGCTGAACGACATCGCCCTCAACTCGTGGTCGCGTTCCTATCAGGAGTCGACGTTCGACCGCCCGGCCACGAGCATCGAAGGCAACACCAGCTACTTCCTGCCCGCCAAGCTCGGGGGCGACCACGCCTTCAAGTTCGGTTTCAAGTACCGCGACACGCCGTCCTATTCGACGACGGTGTACGGTGGCGACGCCACCGCGCAGGTCCGGAACGGTGTGCCCGAGCGCGCGCAGTTCTGGCGCAGCTCGGCCGTGGATTACTCCATGGCTACGACCAGCCTGTACGCGCAGGACACCTTCACGAAGGACAGGCTGACCCTGACGGCCGGCCTCCGCTGGGATCGCCAGGATGACTCGGCCCTGTCCTCCACGGTCGAGGCCAACCCCCTCGTGCCGCAGTGGCTGCCGAGCGTCACCTTCCCGGGTGACGATGCCGGCGTGACCTTCAGCAACCTGTCACCGCGCGTCGGTGTGGGCTACGACCTGTTCGGCACAGGCCAGACCGTGTTGCGGTCGAACTTCGCCGTCTACTACGGCCAGTTCGGCCCTGGCAGCCTGTCGGGCATCCTGAACCCGGTTGGCGCTGCGAGCGCCTCGTTCCCCTGGAACGATGCCAACGGCGACCGCTTCATACAACTGGACGAGGTCACGCTGGAGCGCTCGGCACTGATCGCGTTCTCTGGCAACTACAACCCGGACAATCCGACGGCCCTGGGCACGCCGAACACGGTTGACCCGGACCTCGGCAACGAGCGTACCCGCGAGTTCACGGCCAGCGTCGACCATCAGCTGCGCAACAACATGGCGGTGTCGATGACCTACATCTACCGGAACTACGATGGCTTCCGGTACGACCAGCGCCAGGGCATCTCAGAGTCGAACTGGGTGCCGGTGAGCTTCCAGCCGAGCTGCCCGGTCGCCAGCGCCAGCTGCGGCGCGCTGACCTACTACGAGCCCAACATCAACCTGCCGGCACAGCGCATGCGCACGAACATGGACGGCTACAGCCGCAACTTCAACGGCCTCGAGGCGGTGTTCACCAAGCGGATGTCGAACCGCTGGATGCTCGACGTCAACTACGCCTACAACAATGCGGTCGAGAACTTCGACTCGGTGGCTGCGCGGAGTGACTCTGCCGACCCGACGAACCACGGCATCTTCAACGGGTTCCAGTACGCGCCCGAGGCGGGTGGCAGCGGCATCGACAACGTGTTCATCAACGCCAAGCACCTGTTCAAGCTCGCGGGTGTCTACGTCGCCCCGTGGGACATCAACCTCGGTGCGTTCTACAACGCCCGTCAGGGCTACCTGTTCCCGCAGCGCGTGCTGTCGCCCAACCGCCCGGGCGCGGCTGGCACGACCCAGCTGTACTTCGATGGGTGGGGTGAGAGCCGCTACGACACCCTGCAGACGATCGACATGCGCGTGAGCAAGCGGTTCGTGTTCGGCCGCCGCAGCATCGAGGGCAGCTTCGACGTGTTCAACCTGGGCAACGTCAACACGGTGTTGACGCGCCAGCTCAATCAGACGTCGAACGTCGCCAACAATGTGACGGGCATCGTGGCGCCGCGCGTGGCGCGCATCGGCGTCCGCCTGGTGTTCTAGCTAGACAACTCCGGAACGGACGGCTCTCCGAGCCGTCCGCCTAAACGAAGGGGGCGGGGACCACAGGGTCTCCGCCCCCTTTTCGTGCGTCCTCACTTCCGTTGCCGGCCGGCCTCGTACAGTGCGATGGCCAGCGCCGTGGCGACGTTGAGCGAGTCGGCGCCGTTGGCCATGGGGATGCGGGCACTGGCGTCGCACGCATGCAGGGTCGCCTCGCCAAGTCCTTCGCCCTCGTTGCCGACGACTATCGCCAGGCGGCCGCCGGGGTTCCCGCCATCCAGGGCGCTTCGCAACGGCTCAGCCCCGCACGCGGGCGTGAGCGCAATCATGCGGTAGCCCGCCGCCCGTACGGCCGCCCACAGATCGTTCCTGGACGCCACCGCCCACGGCAGATCGAGGACGGCGCCCATCGACGTCCGCACCGCCTTGCGATAGAGCGGGTCGGCACTCGTGTCGTCGAGCAGCACGCCGGCGGCGCCGAGCGCGCGAGCATTCCTGAAGAGGCTGCCGACGTTGTCCACGTCCACGACGTGGTCCGCGACGACGAGCGGCGCGCCGGCGGGAAGTCGGGCGAGCAGCGCGTCCACGGTTTCGCCGGTCGGGCGCCGCACCAGGGCCAGGACGCCCCGGTGGAAGTTGAAGCCGGTCACGTCCTGCATCTCCTCGACGCTGCGGATGTCGAGTACCCCCGGCACGCGCTCGTCCAGACTCAGCGCGCGCACCGCGGCAGGCGTCGCCAGCACGCGCACGACGTCGAAGCCGGGCGGCCGCCCGCTCTCGAGCAGGCGATCCACGACACGTCGGCCCTCGGCGACGAACAGCCCGGCCGCGCGCAGAGCATGCGCGTCGCCGATCGACGACCAGCCGAGCTGGCTCACCGCTTCACCAGGGCGCGCGCGGGGTTTCTCGTGAGCAGGTGCGTGACCGCCGTCTCTCCGAGGCGGCTGCGCAGCGTCGGGAGCACATGCGTGAAGATCGCGGTGTGTGGACGGTATTCACCGCCGTCCGGCTCGCCCACGCGATACCAGCCGGCATCGTGTGAGAGCAGCACACGGTCGAGCAGACCGGCATCCGCCAGCCTGGTGACGAGCGCAACGTGCCGGGCCGCGGACGATTCGCTCACACCGTCGAGCGACACCCACGCGCCACGCCTGGCACCCCGCGCGATCACCTCGTCGTCGCGCTCGCTCTGCGCGTGTACCCAGATGAACGCGTCGAGTGGCACGCCGGCCGCGGCGAGCACGTCCATCTCGCCGTGCGCGGCCACCCCGTCGCCGGTGTGCGCGGCAATCGGCAATCCCGTCGCCTTGCACGTGATGGCCGCGGCTTCAACCAGCTTGCGATCGATGGTCGACAGCGGGCCGCTGTCGACGCCGATCTTCATGAAGCCGGGCCGCACGTCCGTGCCCTCGATGCCCTGTTCGGCCTCTTGCGTCCAGCGGGCCGCCAGTTGCTCCGCCGTTTCCCGATACGCATGCGCCGGCACGAACTTGTCGTCCGCGGCGCCGTAGTACCCCGTGTTCGTGACGATGTGCAGGTCGGCAGCCTGCGAGAGCCTGAGCAGCAGCTGCGGGTCGCGTCCAAGATAGGCGGGGGTGCACTCGACGAGCGTCCGCACTCCGAGCGCGTGTACCTCCCGCAGGAAAGGCAGGGCGCGCCGGTAGGCGTCATCACGCTCATAGCGTGCCGGACTCACCGTGTCGGCACCCACGAAGTCCACGAGCACGTGCTCGTGGACGAGCGTCGTCCCCAGGTCCGTTGCAGCCACGGGACCTCTGACCGTGACCACTGTCCCGGTGACGGCGGCCGTGTCTGCGAGCGTCTGGGCAGCCGGGCCATGGGCCTCGCTCGCGGCCAGCGGAACAGCCAGTGCGGTCAGGCCAACGCTCTGGACGAACGACCGGCGCGACAGCTGAGGCATGCGCCCAGAATAGATCGACAGACGCGATAATGGCGCGATGGAGGACGCGTCGATGAACATCCCCACGGCTTCCGGGCCGCTCCCGGCTCGCGTCTTCGCCGCGGAGGCCTCGAGGGCCACGCTCGTCTTCGCGCACGGCGCCGGCGCGGGTCAGGACCATCCCTGGATGCGGGGACGCGCCACGGACCTGCAGGCCCGCGGTGTCTCGGTGATGACGTTCGACTTCCCCTACATGGCGCGAGGGCGCCGCCTCCCCGACCGCGGCCCCGTGCTCGTCGAGACGTTTCGTGAAGTCGTGGCTCACGCCGCCGATCGGTTCGACGGACCGCTGCTCGTCGGCGGCAAGTCGATGGGCGGACGCATGGCCACGATGCTCGCCGCGGAACCCGGCCTGCACGACGCCGTGATCGGGGTCGTGTCAATGGGCTACCCGCTGCATCCGCCGGGCAAGCCAGACCAGTTGCGGGTCGCTCACCTGTCGCGCATGCGCGTGCCGTGGCTGGTCATACAGGGTGCGCGAGACCCGTTCGGGTCGCCATCCGACATCACGCAGGCGTGTGCGGACGCCGGTGCCAGGCCCACGATCGTCGCGATCGATCACGGCGGGCACGGCTTCGAGATTCCGAAGCGCACCGGCGCTCAGCCCGTCGTGTTCGCGGCAGTGGCCGATGGCGTCGTGCGCTGGCTTGATACACTGCTGTCCGCTTCCGGACAGTAAAGGAGTGCCCCGCGTGTCGTTCAGACCCCTCGCTCTCGCGCTCATCGTCCTGGCCTTCAGCGGGCTGTCTCAGGCGCAGAGCCTCCGTGTTCCTGCAGCCTCGGCCGGCGCCACCGAACTCGACCGCTACGTGGCCGAACCGGACGACGCCTTCAAGTGGTCGGTGGTGAGCACGCGTCAGCAGGGTGACCTCGTCGTGACGGTCATCGACATGACGTCGCAGCGCTGGCGCACGGCCGACGAAGTGAGCACCCCCGAGTGGCGGCACTGGCTCACGGTGATTCGCCCGGCCGAGGTGAAGAGCGACGCCAGCCTCCTGTTCATCGGGGGCGGGGCGAACGACGACGACGCGGCGCCGAAGCTCGACCCGATGCTGGCCTCCATCGCGGAGCAGACGGGGACGATCGTCACGGAACTCCGGATGGTGCCCAACCAGCCCATCGCCTTCGCCGACGGCGTTCCGCGCAAGGAAGACGACCTCATCGCCTACACGTGGGACAAGTACCTGAAAGGTGGCGACGACCGCTGGCCGGCCAGGCTGCCCATGACCAAGGCCGCCGTCCGGGCGATGGACACGGTGCAGGCGTACGCGCAATCCGAGGCCGGCGGGCGCCGTGCCGTGACGCGGTTCGTCGTCTCCGGCGGCTCGAAGCGTGGGTGGACGACCTGGACGACCGCGATCGTGGACAGCCGGGTCGTCGCCATCATCCCGCTGGTGATCGATCTGCTGAACCTCGAGCCATCGTTCGTGCACCACTACCGCGCCTATGGGACGTGGGCGGAGGCCGTGAACGACTACGTCCGCTTCGGCATCATGGACTGGATGCGCACGCCCCGATTCGGCGAACTCATGACGCTCGTCGAGCCCTTCGCGTATCGCGACCGTCTGACGATGCCGAAGTTCATCGTCAACGCGAGCGGCGACCAGTTCTTCCTGCCCGACTCATCGCAGTTCTACTTCCGCGAGCTGAAAGGCGAGTCGCACCTGCGCTACGTGCCCAACACCGACCATTCGCTGCGAAAGAGCGACGCACCGCAGAGCCTGCTCGCGTTCTACCAGGCCATCGTCACGGGCACGCCCCGGCCGAAGTTCGACTGGACCATCGCCGATGACGGGACCATCACCGTGACGACCGAGACGGTGCCCGTGAAGGTCGTGCTCTGGCAGGCCACCAACCCCAAAGGCCGGGACTTCCGGCTCGAGACGATCGGACCCGCCTGGACGGCGACGCCGGTGGCGGCGGATGCGTCGGGTCGCTACGTGGGGCGCGCGCCTGAACCCGGCACCGGCTGGACGGCGTTCTTCGTCGAACTCACGTTCCCCAGCGGGGGTGCCGCGCCCTTCACCTTCACGACAGACGTCAAGGTGCTGCCCGATCGGTATCCCTTCGCCGCACCGGAGCCGTCGAGGACCGGGGCTGCCGTGCGGCCCTGACGCGGCCGATGCCGTCCACCACGAGTCACCCCACCTCTGCGCTGCGGGCCGCCCTGGTCGGGCTCGGCGTGTGGCTCGTGGTGCTCGTCCTGGCCAACGCGTACCTGAGCGGCCGGCAGGCCACCGACGAGAACCTCTTCCTCAGTCCGCCGTCACGGGCGTACGTGGCCGTCGCGATCGAGGGAGAGGCAGGCTCGCCCTTCGGGCTCGGCGTCGACCTGCCGCACCAGGTCCCCCGTGCCGTCACAACCGACACGCGCATTCAGGCCGGCGATCTCCTGCTCGCCGTGGAGGGCACGGCGACGCCGACACTGGCTCGGGCGCGTGAGGTACTCACGCTCGGCGCCGTCCGCAACGTCATCGTGTACCGTCCGCAGCGTGCCGATGCGCTGCTCGCCGTCAGGGTGCCGGCGCAGGCCCTGTCCGACGCGTTGCGTTCGATCGCGAACACGGTCCTCGTCGTCGAGGTGATGGCGGGCGGCGCGTCCGATCGTGCCGGCATGCTGGTCGGCGACGTCATCACGCGAATCAACGGACAGGGGTTCTCGACCGCGTTCGAAGCTGACGAGATCATGCGGCAGTCGGCCACGGACCGCGAGACGGTGTACGACATCCTGCGGGGCGGCGAGGCGGCCAGCCTGAACGTCCGGCTGGCGACGTTCGGCGTCACGCTGAGGCGGGCGCTGATCATGCTGGTCGGCCTGGTGTACATCGGTGCGGGCCTCGTGCTCGCCTCGTCGCGCGCCCACATCAAGGCTGCGCGCTATCTCGGCCTCGCGTGGATGGGCGTGGGTGTGGTACTTGCCATGCTCGTCGCCGGCCCCCGGCGCGGCATCGCGCCGTGGTTCAGGATGGTGACCGACGTGTTCGTCCTCGGCGGCGGTCTGTTCGGACTGGCGGCATGGGGACACGCGCTGCACTACTTCCCGCGGGAGCGGACGGTGCTCATCGCGCGGCGCTGGGTGCGTCCGGCGACCTATGCGCTGGCCGCCCTGCTGGCGCTCGCCGTCATGGTCGTCGAATGGAGGAGCCCTGGAGTCATCGGCCTGGGCCTGCCGTCCATGGCCCTGCTGCTGATCTTCGTCATCGCTGCGACATGGCGGTCGCATGCGGGCTACGGAGCGGAGGAGCGCGAAGTGCTGCGGCCGCTGACGCGCAGCATCGTCGTCGCGCTGGGCACGACGATCGCGGTGTTCGCCCTTGGCATCGCGTTCAGCGACGGCGGCGAACCGCCCCTGCTGGTGTTCGCCGCGCTCGCGGCGGCGTATCTTGCGATGCTGGGCGTCCACGTGTACGTCATCGGCCGCTACAGGTTGCTCGAAGCCGACCTGCGTGTACGCCGCAACGTGCAGTACCTGCTGGCGAGTACGGCCTGGACCACGCTCGTGGTGGGTGCCGGCGTCGCGCTGTGGTGGGTGCTGGTGCAGACCGAACTCCCTCTGCCCAACGTGCGCCTGACGGGCGAGACCATCGAGGTGCTCGGCTCTCCCGTCTCGGCTGAACGCCGCGCCATCGTCGAGAAGGCCGTGCTGATTGCCGCGGCCGTCGTCTTCGCGTTCGGTTTCCGTGCCCTCCTCAAGCGCGGGCATCGCTTCCTCGCCGAGCAGTACTATCGCGAAGGATACGACTACCGGAAGGCCTCGCAGGAGCTGTCCGAGGTCATGGGCGCGCGGATGGACCTCGACGGGCTCGCCGAAGGTCTGCTGACTGTCATCGACCGGTTGATGCCGGTGAAGAAGGCTGGTGTGGCGTTCGTCGAAGGCTCGCGGGTGTTCGCCGCGCGGCGCTCGACCGGGTTCGATCGCGACGAGTGGGATATCTTCTGCAGGTCGTGCGTGAACGACGGGCTGGCCGCCCTGAACTCTGCGCCTGCCGAGTTCGACACGGAGTACGCGCCGCCGAGGCTCCGGCTCGCGCTGCGGCGATCGGACATCCACTATCTGTACCCGATCCGTGGGCACAACCAACTGCGAGGGTTGCTGTTCATCGGCGAGAAGCTGTCGGAGTCGGCGTACACGGCAGACGATTTCACGTTTCTCCAGGTGATTGCGGCGCAGGCGTCACTGCTCGTCGAGAATGCCTTCCTGTACGAGAACCTCGCGCAGCAGGAGCGGGCGCGCCAGGAGCTGGCCATCGCACGCAGGATTCAGATCGACTCGCTGCCTCACGAGGCTCCGAAGCTGCCCGGGCTCGACGTCGCCGGATTGTCTGTGCCGGCGCAGGAGGTGGGTGGCGACTACTTCGACTACCTCTGCGGCGTGTCGGGCGTGCTCGGCACGATGGTCGGCGACGTGAGCGGCAAGGGGACGTCGGCGGCGCTGTACATGTCGAAGCTGCAGGGCATCGTGCGGTCGCTGCACTCGTTCGAGCTGGGCGCCATGGAGCTGTTCATCAGGACGAACGATCTGCTCGGCCGCGACATGGAGCGGCGATCGTTCGTGACGGCACTCGGCGGGTTCTTCGACATCCGGACCAACGTCGTGACGATAGCGCGCGCCGGGCACCTGCCCCTGCTGCGCTACGAGGCCGCGTCCGGCCGCGTGCACCGGTATGCGCCGACCGGAATCGGCTTCGGTCTCACGGCCACCAGGCAGTTCGTGCATGAACTGCAGGAGGCGCACGTCACGTACGCGACGGGCGACGTCTTCCTCTTCGTGACGGACGGCATCACCGAAAGCCACTCGAGGCTGGGCGACGACTACGGTGAAGAACGACTGTCGGAACTGCTGCGCGAAGCGGCGCACGCGGGCTTCACGGCGGCGGAGATCGTTGAACGGGTCAAGGCTTCCGTCGATGCGTTCACCGAGGGCATGGAGCAGCACGACGACCAGACCGTCGTCGTCGTCCGGATCACCAGGGAGGGGCGCGAGGCAACAGAGTAGGCGGAGGTAGCAGGTTCACACGGAGCAACAGAGAAGCGGAGGTCCCCTGTTAACCATCCGCCCATCCTGACGTTGACCTCCACAGAAGGGGGACTTCTTCATGGATCTCACGTCAATCGTCGCCATCACCTCGGTCTTCGGCACCCTCAGCTTCCTCGTCTGGGTCATCACGGATGGCCTGCGACGACGAAGGCAGCTGCAGGTGGTGTCGGACTTCCACAACAAGCTCGTCGAGAAGATGCAGACTCCGAAGGAGCTGAGCGACTTCCTCGACTCGCCGGGTGGGGCGAAGTTCATGGACTCGATCGCGATGGAACGGAGCCACCCGGCACACCGCATCCTCCGCGCCACGCAGGTGGGCATCGTGCTCGGTGCGGCGGGGGTCGGATGCCGTCTGGTCGGCGCCCAGAACCTCATCGCGGCGGAGGCAACCGAGGGGTTCGTCGTGCTCGGCATCCTGCTGATGAGCATCGGCGTCGGGTATCTCGTGTCGGCGGCCGTGTCGTACGGCCTGTCACGCTCGCTCGGCCTGTTCGATGCCGACGCTGCCAGCACGGCCCGCTGAGCGATCGTTGCCGGCGTCAGCGGAGCACGCACCGTGCGACGACTGCATGAGATGACCGCTTCCTCCGCGATGGCAGCGGATGCCGAGGCAACTCAGGGCCTCGGCGAGGCCGAGTTTCGCCAGTTCTACGAACTCACGGCCAGGCCTCTCCGGGCATGGCTGCGCCGGGTGGCCGGTGCGGAGCGCGTGGACGACATCTCGCAGGAGGCGTACCTCCGGCTGCTGCGCACGCCGGCGCGCGACCTGCCGGTCGACGAGCGTCGGGCCTACCTGTACCGGGTCGCCTCGAATCTGGTGAACGACGAGTGGCGAGCCACGAAGCGTCGCGGGGGACCGACGGTCGCCATCGATGGGGTCGCGCTCGAGGCTCCCGCTGGCCAGCCGGGGGATGCCCTCGACATGTCACGCGCCTTGACGAGGCTGCGCCTGAAAGAACGTACGATGCTGTGGCTGGCCTACGTGGAACGAGCGACCCACCGCGAGATCGCGGCGGCGCTCGACGTGAAGGAAGCCAGCGTGCGGGTGCTGCTGTCGCGCGCCCGCCAGAAGCTCGCCGGCGCGCTCGGCGCAGGACGAGGAGGCAGGTCATGAGTCGGGATGTGTGCGAACGCGAGCTGGAGGTCATGGCGGCACTCGACACGGACCACTGGGCGCCGGACCTCGTGATCCACGTGGAGACGTGCGGGGCCTGCCAGCAGGTGCGCACCATCGGCACCGAACTCCTGAGCTACGCGCGCGAGGAGGCCGCGACACCACTGCCCGACGCAGGAGGGCTCTGGTGGCGCGCCCGGCTCGACGCCCGTCGCGAGGCACGGCGTCGTTCGATGCGGCCGATCGACACGGTCGAGCGGGCGGAGCCCCTGGTGGCCGCGGCGGCCGTGCTGCTGATGCTCACGCTGCGCGGTGACGCCGTGCTGAACGCCATCGTCATGTGGACGTCCGGCGGTGCAGCCGATCCCTCCATGCAACTGGCCCTGCCCGGTCTCGTGCTGCCGGTGCTCATCGGAGGGCTCGTCGTGACGGCCCTCGTGCTGCTCGTCGGCCTCGGGGCCGCCTTCGCAGGGGATTGATGGCACGCGTGCCAGCGTCGCGGTGGTTGGCCGTTCTCTCGCTGGCCATCGCGGCCGCGCTCTCGCTGCTCAGCGGACAGTCGCCGCAACCCGGGCCGATCATCCGATCTCTGTACGAGAAGCAGGAGTTCGGCATCGTCATGCGCGATGGGCTCAGGATGCACACGGCGGTCTACGCTCCGAGGATCTGCGCAGACGGCGGCCATCCAATCATGCTGACGCGAACGCCGTATGGCGTGGAACCCTACGGAGCCGACGCGTATCCCGAGTCGCTCGGACCATCGCCGCTGTTCTCCGACGAAGGGTTCATCTTCGTCTACCAGGACGTGCGGGGCCGGCACCTTTCCGAGGGCGTCTGGGAGGAAGTACGGCCTTACGTTTCCCCCGCCGACCGCGGGCCTGTCGAGACGAACGAGGCCACCGATACGTGGGACACGATCGACTGGCTCGTGCGGCGCCTGCCCTGCCACAACGGGCGCGTCGGCATGTGGGGCATCTCGTATCCCGGGTTCTACGTGTCGAGCGGCATGATCGAGGCACACCCGGCGCTGCGCGCAGTGTCGCCGCAGGCCCCCGTCACCGACTACTACCTGAACGACGATTCGTTCCACAACGGGGCGTTCCTGCTGGCGCACAACTTCGGCTTCTACGTGAACTTCCCGCCCCGGGGGCCGGAGCCACGCCTCCGGCACGACGGCCGCACGTTCGACTACGGCACGACGGACGGGTACGCCTTCCATCTGGCGGCGGGCTCGCTCGCGGACGTAACACGTAAGTACAAGCTCACGGACAACCCGTACTGGACGATGAACCTCGAGCACACGACGTACGACGCGTTCTGGAAGGCGCGGTCGGTGTGGAGGCATTTCACAAACGTTGCGCCGGCGGTGCTCACCGTGGGCGGATGGTACGACGCCGAGAACCTGTGGGGCGCGCTGCGCACGTACCGCGCCGTGCGCGAGCAGAGTCCGGCGACGACCAACCACCTCGTGATGGGCCCGTGGACGCACGGCGGCTGGGCAAGCGGTGACGGAAGGCGCGTGGGGCCGCTCGACTTCGGTCAGGCGACGGCCCGGCACTATCGCGAGGCGATCGAGTTCCCCTTCTTCGTTCGGCATCTGAAGGGCCGTGGCGGCGCACCCGTACCAGGAGCGTCCATCTTCGAGACCGGCAGCAATCGCTGGAGAACGTTCGACGCATGGCCGCCGCCTTCGCTCGCGCACGAGACCTTCCATCTCGGCCCGAACGGCACGCTGACGACCGGAGTTCCCGCGGATGCCGGTTACGTTTCCTACGTGAGCGATCCGGCGCGTCCGGTTCCGCTCGCTGACGAGCGCGCTCCAGGCATGCCTCGCGACTACATGGCGGCCGATCAGAGGTTCGCGGCCGCGCGTGACGACGTGCTCGTGTACGCATCGGCGCCTCTCGACGCCGACATGACGGTGCTGGGCGGAGTCGACGTGGAGCTTCACGTATCGACCTCCGGCACAGACGCCGACTTCATCGTCAAGCTTGTGGATGTGCACCCCGACGCGCCAACGGCCAGCTCGGAGAGCCGGCCCTACCTGACACCTGGGTATCAGCAACTCGTGCGCGGCGAGCCCTTCCGTGGCAAGTTCCGCGAGAGCTTCGAGACGCCTGTCCCATTCGTGCCGGACGAGCCGGCGCGCGTCGCGTTCACTCTCGGTGAGGTCGCACACACGTTCCGGCGCGGTCACCGGATCATGGTGCAGGTGCAGAGTTCGTGGTTTCCACTGATTGACCGCAACCCTCAGACGTTCACGCACATCCCCGACGCGCGGCCCGAGCAGTTCGTGAAGGCCACGCAGCGCGTCTACCACGGCGGCAGCCGCGCCTCGTCGATCACGCTGCGGGTGGAACCTGCCCCACGGGTAAGGTAGGGACGGCTCTCCGAGCCGTCCGTCTGCCTCGGTCCGCCGTCCGTCTGATCGTCATCAAGACCAGCAGGCGGACGCCTCGGAGAGGCGTCCCTACCTTACCCCGGATAGTTCGTTGTACAAGTACGCCGCCGCGAGCACGCCGTTGTGGAAGTTGCCGAGGTCGAGCCACTCGTTCGGCGCGTGCGCGTTCTCGCCGGGCAGCCCGATACCGAACAGGACGCTCGGCAGGCCCAGCACCTCCTGAAACGTCGAGACGACAGGAATGGAGCCGCCTTCACGCACGAAGACGGGCGTGCGGCCAAAGCCCTGCTCGATCGCGCGTCCCGCGGCCTGCACCCACGCGTTGTCGAACCCCGTTGTCCAGGGCTTCCCTCCGTGCATGTGCGTCACCTTCACCTCGACGGTCTTCGGCGCGATCTTCTTCAGGTATGCCTCGAACTGCTTACCTATCGTGACCGGATCCTGATTCGGCACGAGCCGCATGCTGACCTTTGCCATCGCGACGGCTGGAATGACCGTTTTCGCGCCCTCGCCCGTGAACCCCGCCAGCAGTCCATTGACCTCGAACGTGGGGCGCGCCCACTTTCGCTCGAGCGTGCTGTAGCCAGATTCACCGAACGGCTTCGGCACGCCGATCTCCTTCGCCCAGCGTTTCTCGTTGAACGGCAGGCGCGCGAACTCGGCCTTCTCTTCCGGCGTGGGGTCGACGACCTCGTCGTAGAAGCCGGGAATCTTCACCCGTCCGCCCTTGTCCTTCATCTGCGCGAGCAGTTGCGCCAGCACCATGGCGGGGTTCGCCACCGCGCCGCCATACGACCCCGAGTGCAGATCGGTGCTGCTGCCACGCAGATCGATCTGGAAGTAGGCGAGTCCGCGCAAGCCGTAGCAGATCGACGGCACGTCGCGGTCGAACATCGGTGAGTCGGAGATGACGACGACGTCGGCGGCGAGCAGTGCCTTGTTCGCCTCGATGAACGCGTCGAGATTCGCGCTGCCGACTTCCTCTTCGCCTTCGAGCAGCACCTTCACGTTGATCGGCAGGCTGCCCGCGGCGGCCAGATGCGCTTCGATCGCCTTGAAGTGCATGAAGATCTGTCCCTTGTCGTCGGCGGCGCCACGAGCGTAGATGGCCCCTTCGCGCACCGACGCTTCGAAGGGCGGAGTCTCCCACAGTTCGAGAGGGTCCACCGGCTGCACGTCGTAGTGGCCGTAGTAGAGCATCGTCGGCGCCCCGGGCGCCCCGAGCCACTCGCCGTAGACGATCGGATGCCCGGGCGTTTCGAACAACTGGACGTTGTCGAGACCGATGCGCCGCATCTCGTCGGCGCACCACTCCGCACAGCGGCGAACGTCGGGCGCGTGCGCGGGGAGCGCGCTGATACTCGGGATGGCGAGAAAGGGCTTGAGCTGTTCGACGTAGTCGTCGTGACGACTGTTGATGTGGTCGAGAATCGGGTTCATGGCAGGCTTCAGGCTACAGGCTTCGGGCTACAGGGTGGGGAGTTGCACGGGAAGGTCGAGGCGGTCGCCCCACTCTTTCCATGATCCGATGTACGGCCGCACGTGTGGATAGCCGAGCAGACGCAACGCAAGATAGGTGTGTGCCGCGCGGTAACCGCCCTGACAGTAGGTCAGCACCGTCTTGTCTGGCGTCACGCCGACCGCCTCGTACATGGCACGCAGTTCGTCGTTCGGCTTGAACGCGCCGTCCGGCCCGAGATTGTCGGTCCATTCGACATGGACCGCACCCGGAATGCAACCACCGCGCGCGGCTCGTACGGTCGTGCCGTCGTACTCCCCCTGCGACCGCGTATCGAGCAATACGACGCCCGGTTGGTCCAGATGGGCCTGAACGTCGCGCCAGGTTGCCAGCCGCTCGTCCACGCGAGTCCCCGTCCACGTGGTCGGCTGCGCTGGACTGGGCTGCGTGCTGACGGGGTATCCGCCGGCCTGCCACGCCCGAAAGCCGCCATCGAGCAACCACGTGTGCTCGTGGCCGAAGTATTCGAGCGCCCAGAAGGCACGGGCGGCCCGAATGCCCGACTGGTCGTCGTACACCACCACGTGGCGCGCCGCGCCGACGCCTCGCGAGGCCAGCAGATGCTCGAGAATCCAGCAGAACGCGCGCAGCGGCGCCGGATCCGTGTCGATGAGGCTGACGCCGAACAGATCGAGGTGCACGGCGCCTGGAATGTGGCCGGCAGCGAACGCGTCGGGCGGACGAAGATCGATGAGGAGCGGAGGCTGCTCTCCCTGCATGCGTGAGGCCAGTGTCGCGGCGTTCGTCAGCAGGTGCGGATTCGCGTAGCCCTTCGGGTTGTCTGCCATCGGCGACATTGTACGAGGGGGACACCCGGGCGTACCATCAGGGTTTCGGGAGCACGTCGCTCCCAGGGGCCATGCCATGTGTGCAGATCGAGCGCGAGCTCACGATGAACTGCCCGTAGGACGGCTCCGCGGATGGCGCCCCCGCGTGCGGCCCGGAGACTCGCACGACGACCCCGCTTCTCCGCTGAACCTCGACAAGCTCATTCACGAGCGCTTGCGACTGGGCATCGTGACGGCGCTCGCCGTGCACGACAAGCTGTCGTTCAACGACCTGAAGGCCCTGCTGCGGACGACGGACGGCAATCTGAGCGTCCATGCCCGGAAGCTCGAAGACGCAGGCTACCTGCAGTGCACCAAGACGTTCGAAGGCCGCATGCCCCGGAGCGAGTACGCGCTGACCCGCGCTGGCCGTGTCGTGCTGGATCGCTACCTTGGCCACATGGAAGCGATCATCAAGGTGGCACGAGCGGGATTGCCTTCAGTCGAGCCGGCCACGGACTCCCCGACCGGAGACCGCAGACCGTAGACCCGCCTCCGCCAAGGCTACGGCGCGGCAGGCCCCGTGGATCCGCCTCCGCCGAAGGCTTCGGCGGGCAAGCCCTGTGGACCGTGGACCGTGGACCGTGGACTGCTAGCCCACCACGTTCGTCAGCGTCCCTATCGGCTCGATCGTGATGCGTACCTCGTCCCCTGCGGCGAGGCTGAACTCGTCGGGCGGAATGATGCCCGTGCCGGTGAACAGGTAACAGCCCGTCGGAAACGACAGCTCGCGTCGCAGGTAGCCGACGAGATCGTCGAAGGTCCGCTTGATCATGCCCACGGTCGTGTCTCCGGCGAACACGGTCTGACCCTGGCGCGTGATCTCGATCTGGATGGACGTCGACGCCGGTGGCGGCTCGGGCGTGAGCCACACGCCTGGCCCGACTGCGCAACTGCCGTCGTACACCTTGGCCTGCGGCAGGTAGAGCGGGTTCTCGCCCTCGATGTCGCGCGCGCTGACGTCGTTGCCCACGGTGTAGCCCACGATCGCGCCTTCGCGGTTGACGACGAGGACCAGTTCCGGCTCGGGCACTGACCACTGCGAATCACGGCGAACCCTGATCATCGCGCCGGGCGCGACGACGCGAGTTGCCGTCGACTTGAAGAACAGCTCGGGACGTGCCGCGTCGTAGACCCGATCGTAGAACGACGATCCGCCCGCCTCGCGTGCCTCGTCCATCCGCGCGTCGCGCGATCGGTAGTACGTCACGCCCGCGGCCCACACCTCCTGGGTGCCGATCGGCGCGCGCAGCGTCAGCGGCTCGGCGCCGTCGACCGCAACGCCGCCCTCGACCTGCCTGCGCACGTCGTCGAACGGCGAGGGCGCGTTCAGGACATCGTCCCAGGTCGTGTGCTCGAGCCGGACAGTCCTGTTTCCCATCGTGGCGACAGGACCGGATGACGTGAGGTACAGCAGGACGGGTGGTGTGGACATGTGCAACTCCCGCGTCAGCGAGCGACGAGCGTCCACCCCTCCGGTGCGGAACGGGCAAGCCCGTCCTGCTCGAGTTTGGCGAGGTGCGCCAACACGTTCTCGCGCGCCGCCCGTTTCAGGGGAGGCGCCACGGAAGCATACAACCGCTCGACGATCGCGTCAGGGTCGCCGATGCCGGCCGTCAGCAGTTCGAGCACCTGGCGCTCGCGCTGCAGCCTGTGGGAAATGTAGCCGCGCAGCAGCGACGCCGGCTGGTCGACCTCCTGCCCGTGCGATGGAAGCATGCGCCTCGGCTGCAGCTCGAGCACCTTCCGAAGCGAGCGGAGGTAGTCGGCGAGGCTGCCCGCCGCCGAAGCAGGAATCGCGACGGACCCGCCGTTGATCACGAGGTCGCCGGCGAACATCACGCCGTCGGCGATGTCGAAGAAACACAGATGGTCTGGCGCATGCCCCGGCGTCTCGAGCACCCAGAGCCGTCCATCACCGGCGGGCAGCATGGGCTCGTCCAGCAGGGGTTCCCACTCGACACCGGAGAGCTGATCCCGCCCCGGCCACGGTCGCTTCAGGGGGCGGGCCTCGGGCCAGCGGGCGGCGACGGCGGCCGCGCCGGCCACGTGGTCGGGGTGCGCATGTGTGGCCAGCATCTGCTGCAGTGGGCCATCACCCGCTGCCTCGAGCGCGTGCTCGATCTGGGCGAGGAACGACGGTTCGCTGGCCGGAGCATCGATCAGCGTCGGAATGGCGCCGTGGACGAGGTACGCGTGCACTTCGCCGCCGGTGTAGGCCAGAGGTGAGGCGACGGAGAGACGGGTGAAGCGCAAAGAAAGGGAAAAAGGGGAAAGGAAAGAGGGGAAAGGAAGGAGGGGAGAGGGGAGAGGAAAAAGGGGAGAGGAAGGAAGAGAGAAAGCTGAAGGAGAGAGTAGCGTAAAGAGGGTTGAGTACTGAGGAACTGATATGACCAGGCGGGCCTTGTACAACCAAGCGGCTCACCAATCCGGAAGGAAGAGGTCGCTTCCAACCGGACTCGAAGGTAGTAGAACGGGTTACCCTCGCCTTCAGCTTGAAGGCATTATGTGAAATGTTTCACAAGGCTGTCAACAGGAATTTTTCACCGCCCCTGAAACAGGGCGCAGACAGCCCCGGCAGGGTCGCGAATCACGGCGTAACGCCCGGCCTCCATCTCGAACGGCGCCCGCAGCAGCGCGCCGCCCCGCTCCCGCACTTCCGACAATGCCAGATCGAGATCGGCGACCGTGAAATACACCAGCCACTGCGCCGGCAACCCCTCGTTCGGCCCGCGCGCGTGGCAGATGCCCGTCACGTCCTGCCCTTCCATCGTCGTCATCGAGTAGTCGGCGTACCCCTCGTCCATCTGGACCTCCCGGTACTCCCAGCCCATGACGGCGCGGTAGAAGTCGCGGATCTCCGGGGCGTTGTCGACGGTCAGATCTACCCACCCGACGTGGCCGGGCTGCGGCGCATCAGTCATGAGACGCAGAATATCAGGCCCGCAGGCCTTCGAAGGCGGTGACCCGTTCGCGGAAACGGGCGTCGATGAGCGTCGGCCGGTTCGTCGTGTAGTCGAAGAACACCTGCGTGGAGCTGGCACGCGCCGCGATGGTGCCCTCGTCACGGACAATCTCGTACTCGACGCGGAAGCTGGTGTTTCCGAGCGATGTGACAGCCGCTCTCACCTCGAGCCGGTCGCCCGGGAAAGCCTGCGCGCGGAAGTCGATCTCGATGCGCGCGATGATCAGACCCGAGAACGGGACGTCCGGCAGCACCTCGCGCCAGTACGCGAGACGCGCCTGCTCGAGGTACGTCAGGTAGACGGCGTTGTTGACGTGCCCGAACGCGTCGCAATCGCTCCAACGCACCTCGATACCGGTGCTGAAGCGGAACCGAACGGCATCGTCAGGCATGCGCTTCGACGGTCGATGGGGCCATCTCCATCAGGCGGTCGCGCTCCATCTGCCAGCGGTACGCCTGCCAGCCGACGAAGTTGTTGAACGCCTGATGGCCGTCGGTGGCCGTGGCGACGTGCTCGAAGGGCGACCAGTGGCCGGCCTCGAGCAGGCGCTGGTGCAGGACGAGGTCGGCGTCGACGTCGCGCGCGCCAGCGTGATTCAGGTAGCTCACGCGTGCTGCGCGAGCGACCGACACGCGCTTCTGCACGTCGAGGGGCATCGCGCGATCGTCCGGGCCATCGATGAACGGCAGGTGCCAGCCCCCTGCCCCGACCGGCGCCGGCGCCGACGCTTCGTACGCCGCACGCATCAGGTCGGCCAGGCGCTTGATCTCGGGCTGCGCATCGGGGTGGCAGCGCAGCGTGAAGAAGTTGTCGTAGGTGGTGGACGAAACGATCACGCTCGCCCACATCCACGGCTCGAGAACACGGTTGACGATCTGCTTGTGGACGCCGAGCGCGCGCAACTGCTCGGCGTGACGCAGCGCCGACTCGCGGGCGTCGTGCCACACCGCGGCGGCCGCGAGCGATTCCCCGGCCGACAATTCCTCCCGGGCCTGCATTCCGGCCTGGTTGCGTCCCCACGCCACGGGCTCCACGGGATCCTCACGCAGCTGCTGCATCAGCTTCGTGGTGGGAATCGCGCGCGAACTCGACGCGTTGCGCGAGAACATCCTGTGCGTGTTGAACTCGGGCAGCACGAAGCGGGGGAAGCGCAACACGAAAGTCGTGAGGCGATGTCCCCCTGGGCTCAGACTGTCGAGCAGGACGTCTGCCTGGTATGGCACGTCACGACTCCTCTTCATCGTCTGCGTCCCGACGACGGTGGTAGCGGCTGAACTCCTCGAGGAAGGTCAACGTCTCGAAGCTGGTCATGCGGTCGAAGAACAGCACGCCGTCCAGATGGTCGGCCTCGTGCTGAACGACGCGCGCGGCAAACCCTTCGAGTTCCAGCTCGAACGGCTTCCCCTTGCGGTCGAGTGCGGCGACACGCACCTTCTGGAAGCGCGGCACGCGCCCGCGAATGTCGGGAATGCTGAGACAGCCCTCCCAGTCATCCGCCGTCTGTTCCGACAGCGGCGTGACCACTGGGTTGACGAAGGGCCGCACCTGCATGCGTCCCTCGTCACCCTCGATGCCAGCCACGAAGATGCGGAGGCCCTCATGCACCTGAGGCGCCGCGAGCCCCACCCCTTCGTACTCGACCATCGTGTCGACCATGTCGTCGATGAACTTCTGGACGACGGCACTGCGCAGTTCCGAAGGGTCGAGCGCACGCGCGCGCTTGCGCAGGACCGGATGCCCCATGCGGGCGACTTTGAGCAGAGACATTCACTACGCGATCGTGATCGCGTCATCCAGGTACACGTCCTGGAGGAGGTTGATCAGCTTCACGCCCTCCGCCATCGGGCGCTGGAAGGCCTTGCGTCCGAGGATGAGCCCCATTCCGCCGGCACGCTTGTTGATCACGGCGGTCCGGATGGCGTCCGCGAAGTCGTTGTCGCCGCTGGCGCCGCCGGAGTTGATGAGCCCGATGCGCCCGAGGTAGCAGTTGGCCAGCTGGTAGCGCGTCATCTCGATCGGGTGCTCGTCCGGCGCCAGGTCGGTGTACACCTTCGGATGCGTCTTGCCGAACTTCAACGCGGTGTAGCCGCCGTTGTTCTCGGGCATCTTCTGCTTGATGATGTCGGCGCCGATCGTGACACCCAGGTGATTGGCCTGGCCGCTCAGGTCAGCCGAGACGTGGTAGTCCTTCTCCTTGGTCTTGAACGCGGCGTTGCGCGTGTAGCACCAGAGCACGGTCACCATGCCGAGTTCGTGCGCCCGGGCGAACGCTGCCGACACCTCCTGGATCTGCCGCGTCGACTCCTCCGACCCGAAGTACACGGTCGCGCCCACCGATACGGCGCCCATCTCGAACGCCTGCTCGACGCTGGCGAACATGATCTGGTCGTAACGATTCGGATAGCTCAGGAACTCGTTGTGGTTCAACTTGAGCATGAACGGAATTCTGTGCGCCCACTTGCGCGACACGGACGACAGCACGCCGAGCGTTGATGCCACGCAGTTGCAGCCCGCCTCGTGGGCCAGCTTCACGATGTTGTCGGGGTCGAAGTAGATGGGGTTGGGCGAGAAACTCGACCCGGCCGAGTGCTCGATGCCCTGGTCCACCGGAAAGATCGACAGGTAGCCCGTGCCGGCGAGTCGCCCGTGGTCGAGGATGTGCTGATAGTTGCGCAGGACGGTCGGCGTGCGGTCGTTCTGCGAGAACACGCGATCGATGTAGTCGGGACCGGGCAGATAGAGGTCGGACTTGTTGAAACCTCTGGCTTGATACGAGAGCAGCGCGTCGGCCTCGTCTCCCAGCAGCGCTCGAATTTCGGAATGGGCGGTGGCAGTCATAGGGGGGAATTGTACCTGTCTACACCTCAGCGGAGAACCTTTGCTGCCCGGTGTCCCGACAGCACGCCGCTTTCGATCGTCGCCGGCAGACCCGTGTCGGTCCAGTCACCCGCGAGGACGAGGTCGCGGACGGGCAGCTCGGGCCCGGGGCGTGCAGGCTCGCCGGAGGCCAGCGAGAACGTGGCGTTCGGCTCACGTACGACGCGCACGTGCTGCACGCGCGCTCGTTTCAGCTCCGGAAAGGCATCCGTCGCCTCGTCGAGCGCGAGCGCCGCAAGCTCGTCGTTGGTCTGCCGCAGCACGGCGTCGGCACCGCTCGCGACGAGGGTCAGGTGCGTGGCCGCCCCTTCGAACACGCCACGCTTGTCGAAGATCCAGTGAAAGTTCCGTCCGGGCAACCCGACATACGGCGCCGGCAGCGCCGCGCGCTCCATCCACAGATTGACCGACACGATGGATGAGGATCTGCGGCGGCCCTCCGACTCGACGAGCGACGCGAGCAGACCGCCCTCCGAACCGCGCAGCACCGCTCCCAGGCCGAACCATGGCACCGCCAGAACGACGGCGCCGGCACGAAGCGACGTGCCGCGTGCGTCGACGTACCCGACGCGGTCGCCGGCCACCACCACGCGGGCGAGCGCGTCCGTCCTGATCTGCCCACCACGTGCTTCGAGGTACTCGCGCGCCGGGGCGCCGAAGACCTCGTCCAGTGGCCGCAACGGCACGCCAATGGCGGCGTCGGCGGGGTCTTCGGTGAAGATCTGCCCGAGGATGCGAACGAAAGGCCGCGCCTCGGCCTGCCCGATCGGCTGATTCAGCGCGGCGAGCGCCAACGGCTCCCACAGCATCTCGATGAGGCGGTCGCTCTGTCCATGCCTCAGGAGCCAGCGCTGGACGCTCTCGCCATCCACACACGGAAGGGGCTCGCGTGGATCGAGCACCGCGCGCCGCGCTGCGCGCAGCGGGGTGCCGAGACCCGACGCCGACCAGCGGTCGTGCCACGACAGCGCCTTCCAGCGCGCAAGTCCCGCAAGCAGGTGGAAAGGGGGACGCAGCGGGGGGCACGCAAGCGTCGAGACCCTCCCGGACCTGTCGACGGACGTGAACGACAGGCGCGGCTGGAACTGCACCAGGCTCTCTGCCCCGACCCTTCGCAGGTAGGCCCGCGTCTCGTGGTAGCAGCCCAGCAGGACGTGCTGACCGTTGTCGACGCGCTCGCGGGTCTCCCGGTGTAGAAACGATGTCGCGCGACCGCCGAGCTGGCCACGGGCCTCGAGCACCATCACCCGCGCGCCGCGCTCGGCAAGCGCCGTCGCTGCCGCGAGTCCTGCGCACCCCGCGCCTATGACGATGACGTCAGGCTGGGTCATTTCGCGGGACGAAGAACGCGATTGGAGTGAGGCCAGGCCATGGTGCGCACCCAGACGGTGGCGGCGATCCAGGCCTTGCGGGACGTCGGGACACGAACCCGCGACGAGAACACGTCGTAGTCACGCGCGACGATGCGCTCGAGCAGGTGGCGGTAGATGGCGCTCATTATCCGCGCCGCCACCAATGACCGCACGTCCTCGACCGGCAGCAACGTGTCGGCCCGTGCGAAGCGCTCGCGTGCCCGCGTGGCCTGCCGCTCCAGCAGCGACGTGATCGCCGGCGTCAGGCGGCCACGGCGCAGGTCGTCCTCGGAGACGCCGTGGGCTGCGAGTTCGTCCAGCGGAATGTACAGGCGCCCTCGGGCCAGGTCCTCGGGAACGTCGCGCAGGATGTTGGTGAGCTGCAACGCCAGACCGAGTTCCTCCGCGTACTGCCGCGTCGCGGCGTTCTGGTATCCGAAGATCTCGATGCAGATCAGGCCCACGGTCGACGCCACGCAATAGCAGTAGCGCCGCAGGTCAGAGAAGGTCGCGAACCGGGACGGCTCGACGTCCATCTCGCAGCCATCCACGAGCTGTTCGAACGCGGGGCGGGGCAGCTTGAACGCTTCGACGTGCGGCACGAGGGCGCGCCCCTGCGGGGTGCGTGGCTGCCTGCCGTCGAAGCAGGCGGCGATCTCGTCGCGCCAGCGCTGCAGCCCTTCGCGTCGCTCTGCCTGCGTGCGCCCTTCGCCCTCGTCCACCTCGTCGTCGACCGCGCGGCAGAAGTCCCAGACGGCCAGGATGGCCGCCCGTCTCGCGGGCGGCAGGGCGAGAAACGAGAACGAGAAGCTGGTGTTGCGTGCCATCGCGTCGGCGGCAGCGATTCTATCGTCTGCTGCCCCTGCGCCACCACACGGCGCGCAGTGCCAGCCGCACAGCGTCCGACGTCGAGAGCGTGGGACGCACCACGAAGGAACGCGCACGGAGGTCGGCCGTACGAGCGAGGATGGTCGTGCCGCCCAGCCACGTCGCACGCAACTCGTAGCGCAGGCGCCCCCGGACGGCCTCGCTCACGTCACGCCCTTCGTCGAACAGAAGACGCGTCCGAGCGACGACGTCGGCAAACACCGCCTGCCAGTGTCGATCCGGCGGGTCGTCGGCCACCGCCGCCTCGCGCGCGGCGTGGCGCTCGAGGATGTCGCGCGGCACGTACAGGCGGCCAGCTTGCCAGTCGCGGCCGAAATCCTGCCAGAAGTTCGTCAATTGCAGGGCGGTGCACACCGCGTCCGACTGGCGGAGCGCGTCGGCATCGTGGCACCCGGCGAGCGCCAGCACGAGTCTTCCCACCGGGTTGGCGGACCGCCGGCAGTAGTCGAGCACATCGTCCCAGGTGTCGTATCGGCGCCTCGTGACGTCCTGTTCGAACGCACTCAGCAGGTCCAGACAGAGCGCCTGGTCGATCGCGAAGCGGTGCAGCGTGTGGTGCAGCGCCTGGAAGATTGCGGGAGCCTCAGGCGGCAGCGGAACCGCTGGCGGGGGCCGTCCGACGAGCAGATCGCGCCAGGCGCCGAGCCTTGCCAGGCGCTCGTTCGGCGGCACGTCGCCCTCGTCGGCGAAGTCGTCCGCCGTGCGGGCGAAGGCGTAGACCGCGGCGATGTGGGGCCGCATGGGCTTCGGCACCAGGCGCGACGCAACCGGAAAGTTCTCGTAGTGGGCGCGGGCGAGCCGCTCGCACACCTCGTAGGCCTGGCGGAGGCCAGGGTCATATTCCGCGTCGTCTCCACGAACTGGACTCACTGGCGTCGACCGTCCTCGCGGGTCGAAGTGTATACTCCGGGCCGTGTCACGACGGCGCCGGCCGCCACTCCCTCTTCCCGACAGCCGATCCAGACGCTGGTTCAGAACGACGCTGCTGACGTGGTATCGCCGCCAGGGCCGCGACCTCCCGTGGCGCAGGACGTCCGACCCGTACCACATCCTCGTGTCCGAGGTGATGCTGCAGCAGACGCAGGTCGATCGCGTGCTGCCGAAGTACGCGGAGTGGCTCGACAGGTATCCGTCGCTGGCGGCTCTGGCCGACGCTGCCGAGGACGATGTCGTGCAGACGTGGCGTCCGCTCGGCTACAACATCAGGCCGAGGCGGCTGCAGTCGATCGCGCGCGAGGCGGTCTCGCGGTACGACGGGCAGCTGCCCGACGATGAGGCGACGCTGCGGTCGTTCAAGGGCATCGGTCCGTACACGGCCGGTGCGGTGCTCAGCTTCGCGTTCGGCCAGCGCGCCGCCATTCTCGACACCAACGTCGCGCGCGTCCTGCACCGTGTGTTCGTCGGCGAAGGCGACCCGAAGTCGCACGCGGCGCAGACGCACCTGTGGGACGTGTCGCGCGCCGTGCTGCCGATGAAACACGTCTTCGACTTCAACCAGGCGCTGATGGACCTCGGCGCCCTCGTGTGCACCGCACGGAAGCCGAAGTGCCCGGTCTGCCCGATGGTCCGACGCTGCAACACACGCGCCCTGGAACCAGCGGAGCCTGCCGGCGGCGATTGACGGATTCGAAACGCGTTCCTGAAAGCGCCTGCCGCTGCTTGACATCGAAACGCTCCTGCACTCTACTGCGCGCGGAGACCACATCATGCGCATCACGTCCGTCCTGGCACTGCTGCCCCTGATCGCCGCGCCGGCCTTCCTCCTCGCGGAACGCCCGCCTGCCAGCGCGGTTCACATCGACGTCTACAACGTGGCGGGGCGTTATGGCGGATGGCCGGCGAACCACGGGATCTGGGCGTGGGGCAACGAGATTCTGGTGGGCTTCGAGGCCGGCTATTTCAAGGACAACCAGAAGGGCCACTCGATCGACTACACCCGTCCGGCCGAACACCTGCTCGCGCGCAGTCTCGACGGCGGGCAGACCTGGGCCATCGAACGCCCCGATGATCTCAAGCCTCCTCCGGGTGCGCTGGTCGCCGGCGTACCCGCAGAGGCCGGCGGACGCGAGGTCACCGACAGTCCGGGCGGCATCGACTTCAGCCATCCCGACTTCGTCTTCACGGCGCGGATGGCCAGCATCCACGTGGGGCCGTCGCGCTTCTACTACTCGATGGACCGCGGCAGGTCGTGGAAGGGGCCGCACTCATTGCCCGACTTCGGCCAGCAGGGCATCGCCGCCCGCACCGACTACCTCGTCGATGGTCCGTCGACGTTGACCATCTTCCTGACTGCGGCGAAGTCGAACGGCAGGGAAGGGCGCGTGCTCGCGGGCAGGACGACCGACGGTGGCAAGACCTGGACGCGCCTCGGCTTCGTGCACGACGAGCCGGCGGAGAGCGACTACGGCATCATGCCTTCGACCGTGCGCCTGTCGCCCTCCGCTCTCATCACCACCGTGCGCTTCCGCCGCTGGATCGAGGCGTACCGGTCGGACGACAACGGCACCACGTGGACGCACCTCGCGCGCGCCGTCCCGGACACCGGCCGCGGCAATCCCCCGAGCCTGATCCGGCTGAAGGACGGGCGCCTGGTCGTCACCTACGGCTATCGTGCCGAGCCGTACGGCATTCGCGCCAGGATCAGCCGCGACGAGGGGAAGACGTGGGACGACGAGGTCGTGCTGCGCAAGGACGCGGGCACGTGGGACCTCGGCTACACGCGCACGGTGCAGCGGCCGGACGGCAAGCTGGTGACGGTGTACTACTACAACGTCGGCGACACGGAACGGTTCATCGGCGCGACGGTGTGGGAGCCGTAGTCATGCTTCATGCTTCATGCTTCATGACTCAGGCTTCATGCCCCATGCTTCAGGCTTCGGGCTTCGGGCTTCACACTTCAGGCTTCAGGCTTGAGGCTTCAGGCTTGAGGCTTCAGGCTTGAGGCTTCAGGCTTGAGGCTTCAGGCTTGAGGCTTCAGTCTTGACGCCGATGCATCGTGCTTCTATGTTGCGTGTCGGCCCGCGACCGGAGCGACGCGGGCTCGGCTCGACGCCGGACAGCCTCCGCCTGGGCTACGGTGGACAAGACCACCTCGATGACCGAGCAGTCGTGACACTTCGCCGCAGGCTGTCCGACGCTGACAGGCGCCAGCTTCAGCAGGATCTCCGCTACGCGCCGACGTGGGTCGCCGAGACCATGCGCAGGGTCACGGCTCCGAGTGACGTGCCGCACCGGATGGCGTAGTCTGATCGGAAGGAGTCGGCATGGCGTCCCACCCGTCCTGGCAGGACCGCATCGTCGTGGACCCGGAGGTCCTCGTAGGCAAGCCGGTCATCAAGGGCACCCGGTTGTCCGTCGAGTTGGTCATCGATCTCCTTGGCCAAGGGTGGTCCGAGGATGACGTGCTGCGGAGCTACCCGAAGCTGACCGCCGAGGACATCCATGCATGCCTCGAGTACGCCAGCGCGGTGATGCATTCCGAGAAGGTCTACCCAATTCCAACGGCATA
>CAYMAG010000028.1:0-2601 GCA_964388335.1 uncultured Vicinamibacteraceae bacterium
TCCGGCGTCACGCTCGTGATCATCCGCAAGGACCTGCTCGCGCGCTCGCAGGCGTCGCTGCCGACCGTGCTCAACTACGCCGTCCAGTCCGAGAACGAGTCGCTCTACAACACACCGCCCGTGTTCGGCATCTACATCCTCGGGCTGGTCGCGAAGTGGGTGAAGAACGAAGGCGGTCTCGCCGCCGCAGCCGAGCGCAACGCCCGCAAGGCGGCGAAGGTGTACGCCGAGATCGACCGCACGGGCTTCTACACCGGGCACGCCGCCGCCGACTCGCGGTCGAAGATGAACATCACCTTCCGCCTGCCCAGCGAGGAACTCGAGAAGGCGTTCGTGAACGAGTCCACCGCGGCCGGGCTCGATGGCCTCAAGGGGCATCGCTCGGTCGGGGGGCTGCGTGCCTCGATTTACAACGCGTTCCCCGAGGCGGGCGTGGATGCCCTCGTCGAGTTCATGCGCGAGTTCGAGCGCCGGAACGGATAAGGTCGTCACGTTGCGCATCCAGTCGGTCAGGGCAGCACTCGCGGGCACCCTCCTGGTGGCGGGCCTTGCGTCAACGTCGCTGGCGCAGCCGCCATCCGCGTCGCGCGTGGTGCAGGTCGTCGATCCACAGAACGCGCCAGTCGCTGGCGCGGTCGTGTCGCTGAGGCCGGCGGGCGACTCGTCGGACACGGCCGGGACGGCATCGCCGGGCACGGTCACCCGTGACGATGGCCGTGCCGAGATCGGCGACGCGGGGGCACCAGGTCAGGGCGTCGTCCTCGTCGTCGAGGCGCCGGGGTTCGAGACGGCTCGAGACGCCTGGGATGCGACCTCGACCTCACCTCATGTGGTCGTGCTGCGCCCGGCTGGACTCGTCGAGCAGGTGTCGGTCACGGCCGGACGCCGGCTCGCGCGCGGTGCGGAACTGCCGGCGGACGCCACGGTGCTGCAGGCACGCGACATCGAGGGCGCGGCGTCGGGAGCGTTGGACGATGTGCTCCGGCTCACTCCGGGCTTTTCGTTGTTTCGCCGCAACTCGTCGCGCAGCGCCAACCCCACGACGCAGGGCGTGACCCTGCGCGGTCTGTCGGCCTCTGGCGCCAGCCGGACGCTGGTGCTCGCCGACGGCGTGCCCCTCAACGATCCCTTCGGTGGCTGGGTCACGTGGACACGCGTGCCGATGGCGGCCATCGACCGCGTCGAGGTCGTGCGCGGCGGCAGCAGCGACCTGTACGGCGCCGATGCGGCGGGCGGCGTGATTCAGCTCGTGACGGTACAGCCATCGCAACAGCTCTCGGGACGTGTCCTGGGCGAGGCCGGCACGCAGGAGACCGGGCGCGTGTCGGCGCTGGTGTCCGGGGGCCTCGGCGCGTGGCGCCTGGGCACCGCCCTCGAGGCCGCGACGACCGAAGGCGGCATCCCGATTGCTCCGGAAGTGCGCGGGCCGATCGACACGCCTGCGGGCAGCGCCTCGACCGTGGCGACGTTCTCCCTGCTGCCGCCATCGTTCCGCGGATGGCAGGTGACCGCCCGGGGCGGTGTTCACGACGAGGACCGTACCAACGGCACGCCGCTGCAGGACAACGACACGAACCAGCGACAGATCGCGGGTGATCTCGCCGGCCGCGCGGGCGGCGGCGAGTTGCGTGTGCGCGCGTTCGCGGCGGACCAGGGCTACGACCAGGCCTTCAGCGCCGTCAACGCCGCCCGGACGGCCGAGACCCTCACCCTGCGTCAGCAGGTCGAGTCAGGACTGTCCGGCGGCAGCGCCGAGTATCTCGGCAGCGCCGGTGGCGTGACATGGCTTGGCGGCGTCGACGTGCGCCACGTCTCCGGCGACATGACGGAGCGGCCCGCTGCGGGCGGCGCGAACGTCGCCGACGGCACGCAGACACAGACCGGCGTCTTCGGGCAGGCCACCTGGACGCCCGCGACCCGCTGGCTCGTCGTGGGCGGCCTGCGTGTCGATCGCATCGCGACGGATACGAGCGCGGCTGGCGAAGTTTCGCAAACGGCCCTCTCGCCCAAGGCGTCCGTTGCCTGGGCGCCGCGTGTCGACACCACGCTGCGCACCAGCGTCTACCGCGCGTTCCGGGCGCCCACCCTCAACGAGCGCCTGCGGTCGTTCCGAGTGGGCAACACCATCACGCAGAACAACCCCACGCTCGAATCGGAGAGTCTGCAGGGTGCCGACGTCTCGCTGCAGATCGAGCGTCGCACGCTGTCGGGCCGGCTCACGGGCTTCTTCACGCAGCTGGACGATGCCATCACGAACGTGACGGTCAGCCGGACGCCGATACTCATCACGCGTCAACGGCGCAACGCGGGCACCATCGAGGCGCGCGGGCTCGAACTCGAGGGCATCTGGCGTCCGTACGCGCCAATCAGGGTCGGCACATCGTTCACGTGGACGCATGCCGTCTTCGCCGATGCGGTCGAGCCCGGTCTCGAGGGGAATCGCGTGCCGCAGGTGCCGACGGCGCAGTGGGCCGTGGACGTCCGCTATCAGATCGATGCCGCCACCTCGGTGTCGGCCCAGACTCGCTGGATCGGACCCCAGTACGACGACGACCTCAATGCCTTCGAGCTGGACGACGCGTGGATCGTGGACCTGATCGG
>CAYMAG010000028.1:2701-11100 GCA_964388335.1 uncultured Vicinamibacteraceae bacterium
ACGACGACCTCAATGCCTTCGAGCTGGACGACGCGTGGATCGTGGACCTGATCGGCGAACGCCGCATCACGTCACGCGCGCGCCTGTTCCTGGCCGCCGAGAACCTGTTCGACCAGGATTACGACACCGGCCGGACGCCGCAACGGACCGTGGGTCTGCCCAGGCGCGTCCGCGTCGGGGTGCGCGTCGGATTCTGAGGCAGCGACCTACGTCCGCACGAAAGGCCGCCGCCGCCGCGGACGCCTGCGGCGCCGCCTGGCGGCGTCCACGTCGGCGATCTCGGCCGCTTCGGCCTCGGCCAGCACCGGCTGGTGGGCGTCCATCACGGCATGCCAGTGCGCGATGACGTCGGGTCGCCGGCCGTGGACGTCGAGCCACGTGAGCGTCTCACGGAACGCCGGCCGGGAGAGCAGCGCTCGCTGGGCGCGCTCCGGCGCCGTCACGTCGAGCAGCCGCCGCTGAAGTCCGAGGATCTGCCGCAGGCGGTCGATGTCGCGCCGTGCGACCTGCATCACTCCCAGTTGCGTCGGCGCTTCACGTGTCACATCGTCCGCGTCGCGCATGGTGCGCCGGCGGAGAAGCCCCAGCGGCACCAGCAGCGTGCCAGCCAGGATCGCGTTGGTCAGTGTCTCCGGGGCAGAGTCATAGCGCCGGCGGTAGACGTCCACCGCCTCGAACGCCTCGGCGAGCTGGCCCTCGTCGTTCATCAGCTCGGGTGACATGTGTTCGAGCAGTCCGCTGTCGGCGAGGTGATCGAAGCACTCGCGAGCCGAGCCGCTTCGCAGAATCTTGTAGTACTCCTCGAGCAGCCGGGCGGGAGCTGCCTGCGTGATGAGCGCGGCCCTGCGCTCGATCGTCTGGAGACTCTCGTCGTCTACCCGGAAGCCGAGCCGGGCGGCCAGCACCAGCGCTCGCAGCATGCGCACCGGGTCTTCGGCGAAGCGGACCTCGGGATCGCCGATGCAGCGCAGGACGTGCCCACGCAGATCATCGAGGCCACCGGTGTAGTCGATGATCGAGAGCGTCCCGATGTCGTAGAAGAGCGCATTCACGGTGAAGTCGCGGCGGAAGGCATCCTCTTCGGGCGTGCCGAACTCGTTGTCGCGCTCGATGGGCCGTGGCTCGACCGTGGGTTCGAGGCCATCGAGATCCTGCTCGGGCGACAGGGGTTCGGCCGGCTCGACGGCGCCGAGCGGAACCTGCCGCCGGAACGTGGCGACCTCGATCGTCTTGGGACCGAACTTGACGTGGGCCAGACGGAAGCGCCGCCCGATGATCCAGCAGTTCCTGAACAGGCGCTTGACCTGGTAGGGGTGGGCGCTCGTTCCTATGTCGAAATCCTTCGGCCGGCGGCCGAGCAGCAGGTCGCGTACACTTCCGCCCACGAGATAGGCGACGAAACCCTCGCTGTGCAGCCTGTGCAGCACCTTGAGGGCGTCAGCATCGATATCCCTCCGAGACAACGTATGCTCTGAGCGGGGAAGGACAACGGGGTCGACCACGGAGCGGGATTATACCAGACCAGCCTTCGCGTACGGCGGGAACTGATTGATATGAAAGTGCTTAGCTTCAAACCACGCGTACTGGCGCTGTTGGCCGCGCTGGCCCTGACTCCTCAGGCCGCCGGCGCCCAGGCTGCCGCAGACCCCCTCGAACAGGCTCGGCATCTCTACAACGAGGCCAACTACGACGAGGCCATCGTCGCCGCCCGGGAAGTCGCCGGCCGCCCGGGCGATCAGGGGGCCGCGAACCTGCTGCTGGGCCGTGCCCTGCTCGAGCGGCACCGTGCGTCCGCTGACCCTGCAGACCTGGCGGAAGGGCGACAAGCCCTCCGACTCGTCGATCCAGCCGGGTTGTCCGACAGGCTCGCCGTCGACCTGATTGTCGGCCTCGGCGAAGCGTTGTATCTCGACGGTGACTATCGGCCCGCGGCGGCCCTGCTCGGGTCGGCCCTCGAACGTGTCGTCTGGCTGACGCCGGCCGGGCGCGAACAACTCGCCGACTGGTGGGCGACCGCGATGGACCGCCACGCCCAGACCCGTCCGCCAGACGAGCGCGCGCCCATCTACTTCGAGATCGAAGGGCGGATGACGACCCACCTCGGACAGTTTCCGGATTCGTCGGCCGCGCCCTACTGGGCCGCGGCCGCGGCGCTCGCACGCGGCGATCTCGATCTCGCCTGGGACCTGTCCGTCGCCGCATGGGTCCGTGCGCCGATGACCGTCGACAGGGGTGCCGCCCTGCGGGCCGACATCGACCGGCTCGTCGTGCGCGCCATCGTGCCGGAGCGCGTGAAGCGGCTGGAGGGCTCTCCCGACCCGCAGGAAGCGGCCAACAGCCTGCTGGCCGAGTGGGAACTCACCAAAGAGAAATGGACACGGCCATGACCCGCGTCGTTGCCTGCACGGCGGTTGCCCTCTCGACGGTGGTGCTCGCCGCGGCGCAGCCCGCTCAGCGTAACGGCACAGCCGCGAAGGCGGGAGAGATTCGCCTCATCATCAAGGGCGACGACATGGGTGCCGCACACGGCATCAACGTCGCGACGATCGAGGCCTTCACGAAGGGTGTGTTGACGACCACGAACGTGATCGTGCCCGGGCCGTGGATGCCCGAGGCGGCGCGGCTGCTGGCAGAGCATCCCGACCTCGACGTCGGCGTGCACCTCGCCCTGACCAGCGAGTGGGAGAACGTCAAGTGGCGTCCGCTCACGCACGCGCCGTCGCTGGTGGATGTCAACGGCCACTTCTTCCCCATCGTGTCGCCACGCCCGGGCTTTGCCCCCGGCACGAGCATCAGGGAAGCCAACCCCGACCTCGGGGAGGTCGAGCGCGAGATTCGGGCGCAGCTCGACCAGGCGAAGCGCCTGATCCCGCGCATCACCTACACGTGGGAGCACATGGGCTTCGGGTCCGTGGCGCCCGAGGTCCGCGGCATCGTGAACCGGCTGTCGAAGGAGTACGGGCTGATTGTGCCGGCGGACATCGGTGTGCAGCGGATTGGGCGTGTCTACGAGAGCAAGGACACGGGCGCCGAGAAAGCCAGGAAGCTCGCCGCCCGCCTCGAGACCCTCGAGCCTGGCCTCTGGCTTCACATCGACCACGCGTCCACCCACGACGAGGAGATGCGCGCCATCGGGCACCTGGGCTACGAATGGGTCGCGGCTGATCGGCGGGCGGTGTATGACGCGTGGATCAGTCCGCTCGTGCGGGAGGTGATCGAGCGTCGCGCCATCAAGCTGACCAGCTACAAGGACCTCCGATAGGGAGTCATCAAGCCTGAGTCATCACGCATCATTACGCCTTCGCATCCTTCCACGTGCGGCCGATTCCCACGTCGACGGTGAGCGGGACGTCGAGCGCGACCGCCGCCTCCATCTTCGCGCGTACGAACGCGGCGACCTCGTCGGCCTCGGCCTCCGGCGCCTCGAAGAGCAGTTCGTCGTGCACGGTCAGGATCATGCGTGTGCCGGGCCGGTCGGCAAGCGCGGCGTGGAGGTCGATCATCGCGCGCTTGAGGATATCGGCGGCCGTGCCCTGAATCGGCAGGTTCACGGTGGCGCGCTCCGCGGCGGCACGGATCTGACCGTTCCGACTCGACAGCTCGGGCACCTTGCGCCGCCGGCCGAACAGCGTGGAGACGACGCCCGTGTCCCTGGCGTTCGCGATCGTCTCGTCGATGTAGGTGCGCACTGACGGGTATCCGGCGAAGTAGGCGTCGATGAACGCCTGCGCACTCGTCTGGCTCACACCGATGTCGCGCGCCAGCGTGAACGCCGTCTTTCCGTAGAGCAGCGCGTAGTTGATGATCTTCGCGCGCCGGCGCAACTCGTGCTTCGAGAGGCCGCTCTCGGTGCCGAACACCTTCGATGACGTCTGGTCGTGGATGTCGTCGCCGCGCCGGAAGGCGTCGATCAGGCTCTGCTCCCGTGCGAGGTGTGCCAGGACGCGCAGCTCGATCTGCGAGTAGTCTGCCGAGATGAGCACGTGGCCCGCCTCGGCGACGAAGGCGCCGCGAATCTCGCGTCCGAGTTCCGTCCGAATCGGGATGTTCTGCAGGTTCGGGTCGCTGCTGCTCAGCCGCCCCGTGGCGGCGACGGCCTGGTTGAACGTCGTGTGTACCCGGCCCGTGCGCGGGTTGACGAGCAGCGGCAACGCATCCACGTAGGTGCCCTTCAGCTTCATCAGCGCGCGCCAGTCGAGAATCTCGCGGGGCAGGTCGTGCGTCAGCGCCAGTTCTTCCAGGACATCTGCCGCGGTCGATGCGGTCCGCTGCTTGCCCGTACGCTTGAGCGCCGGCAGTCCCAGCTTGTCGAACAGGATCTCGGACAGCTGCCTGGGCGAGTTGATGTTGAACGTCTCGCCGGCCATCGCGTAGATGCGTGCCGATCGCGCGGCGAGTTCGTCCTCCATGCGTGTGGAGAGCGCCGACAGCACCGCCGTGTCGACGCGGATGCCCGCCTGCTCGACCGCGATCAGGACGGGCACCAGCGCGAGTTCGAAGTCGCGGTAGATGTTGCCGAGGCCGATCGCCTCGATCTCGGGAACGAGACGCGCGGCCAGCTGCAGCGTGAGGTCCGCTCGCTCGGCGGCGAACGTCGTCACGGCATCGACGGGCAGGTCGGCCACCTGCAGCGCGCGCGTTCCCTTGCCGACGAGCTGCGTGAGGTCGGTGGCGCGGTAGTTCAGCTGCTCGAGGGCCAGCGTGTCGATGGCATGTCCGTTCTGCGTGGCGTCGAGCACGTAGCTGGCGAGCATCACATCGTCGCCACCGGACGCGACCGGCAGGCCATGGCGCGCGAGGACGATCGCCATTGCCTTGATGTCGTGCGCAGACGTGCGCAGCGCAGTGTCGGCCAGCACGGGGCCGAGCACCGACGCCAGCGTGCCGAGCGCAACGTTGGGCGACGCATCGAGCGAGGTATGGCCGAGGGGGATGTAGCGGGCCGTTGCGCGCGCGAGGGCCACGCCCAGTCCAATCAGTCGCGCCGTCATGGCAGGTGCGCCGTCGGTCAGCGGAAAGAGGGTCGCGCCTCCTGCCGCACGGATCGCGTCGGCCAGGTCGCGCAGGTCGGCCTCGTCGAGACAGGCGCGGTAGTCAGTGGCGACGTCCTCGGCGGTCGGGGCGAACTCGTTCACGAGCGACCGGAAACCGAGCTGCGAGAAAAGGGCGAAGCAGCGCGGCTGCGACGGCCCACGATAGCGCAGGGCGTCGAGGTCGAGCGGAACGGGTACGTCCGTGTGCAACCGCACCAGCTCACGGCTGCGCCGGGCATCGTCGGCGTGCGCGGTCAGCGCCTCGCGGTAGCGCTTCTGCGGGAGTGTGGGCGCGGCTGCGAGCAGGGCATCGAGCGTGCCGTGCGTCGCGATCAGCTCGCGGGCGCCCTTCTCACCGATGCCGGGCACGCCCTTGACGTTGTCGATGGCATCGCCCATCAGGGCGAGCACGTCCACCACCTGATCGGGCCGCACACCGAACTTCTCCACGACGCCGGCAGCGTCGTACCAGGTGCCCTCGTCTCGCGGGTTGTACACGAGCACGCGCTGGTCGACGAGCTGGTAGAAGTCCTTGTCGCCCGTGACGATCACCGCGTCCATGTTCGCGCCCAGGGCCTTGTGCGCAAGGGTCGCGATGACGTCGTCTGCTTCGTAGCGCTCGTGGGTGAGCACCGGCACGCCCAGCGCTTCGCACGCATCGTGGACGAGGGGCACCTGTTCGACGAGGTCCGCCGGCATGGGTGTCCGGTTGGCCTTGTAGTCGGCGGCGAGATCGCGGCGGAACGTCGGGCCGGCCAGGTCGAACGCGCAGGCGATGTAGCTGGGCTGGTGGTCGGCCAGCAGCTTGCGCAGCATCGTGATGAAGCCGTAGATCGCGTTGGTCGAGCGGCCGTCCGGCCCGGTGAGCCCGCGTATCGCGTGGTAGGCGCGATACATCTGGTTGTTGCCGTCGATCAGGAACAAGCGGGCGCGTGCCGACACGGGGGGATCATAACCGGCCACCGGCCATGAGGCATGATAGGGTCGGATGCCGCGCCGTTCCTCCGTCCTGCTCTCGTCCGTCTTCCTGCAGGTCCTCCTCGTCACCTCCTGTGCCCGGCCGTTCGGTCCGGTCTACGAGTACCAGGAAGAGATCTACATCAACCTGGACGGGTCGGCGACCATCATCGTCAACACGTCGATGGCTGCCCTGGCGGCGCTGCACGGGCTGGACGTGCCGCTGGACCCGGTCGCGCTGATCGACCGCGACGCGATCCGTGCGCTGTACGAGTCGGACCAGACGCCCGTCACGCGCGTGAGTCGACCCTGGCGCCGCAGCGGGCGCCGGTACATCCAGATTCAGGTCGAAGCATCGAACGTGCGCACGCTGTCACGGATCGCGCCGTTCGCGTGGGCGACGTACGCGTTCGACCGGGATGGCGAAGGGCTGCGATACCTGCAGACGGTGGAGCGTCCTGCAGTGCGCGAGGTCGGTGACGTCGGGTGGACTGGAGAGGAACTGGTCGCCATACGGCTGCACGTGCCGAGTCGCATCACGTTCCACAACGCGCCCGGGCGCACGGTCGAGCGCGGCAACATCCTCACGTGGGAGCAATCGCTCGCGGACAGGCTGGCAGGGGACCCGCTGCACGTCGACGTTGCCTTCGGCGCCCAGCGGATCCTGGTGACGACGGTGGTGCTGTTCCTGACGGCGACGGCGACCGCCGCCGCGACCGTGGGTGGCCTGATCTGGTGGGTGGTCAGGAAGGGACGACAGCGGACGGCGTGACCCCCGCCGCCCGCTTCGCATCAGTCGTGCGTCATGCCTCCGGCGGTGTCGCGCTCCGCTGCTTCTGACGTTCCTGCATGCGCTGCTGCATGCGCGCCTGACGCTCCTGCATGCGGGTCTGTCGCTCGGCGCGCAGCTGTTCGGCCTTCGCCTGCTGCTCCGGCGTGAGCACCGCCCAGACGTCGGCGCGAATCCGCGATCTCAGGACTGCGGCGTCGGCGACGGCGGCGCCCACTGCTTCCCCCTGCTGTCGAATCGCTGCCTCGTCGGTGCCGCGTGTCGCGTCCTGGAGGGCGCGCATCGCGGTCGCGTGACGCTGCTGTGCCGCCCGCGACTCCTCACGGTGCGATTGCATGATCGTGCGCACCTGCTCGCGCTGCGTCTCGCTCAGATCGAGCCCGCGAAGGTCTTCCACGCCGGTTGCGAACGGACCGAATCCACCGCCCGGTCCACCACGGCCCCGCCCAGGGCCCGGCTGTGCCACCACGATGGCCGCACTCGTTCCCAGCATCGCCATCACGGCCCCGGCGACGAGGACACGTGAACGTCCGGTGCGCATCAGTCTCTTGAACATCGCTCTCTCCATTCATGCCGCGCGCCGCTCGGCCCGCGTCGGTTTCCATGGCCCGTCACCGCTCGTTGCCCGCTGATCGATGACCGTCGGCCCGCTGATCAATGAGACGGGAGACACGTGGCAGGCCCGTGGCCGAGTTGTGAAGAAAGTGTGGCACCTCGCCGGAGGTTCGCCCTTCTGCGTATCCTGACAGACGGTGTCGCGCATCCTGGTGGTCGACGATGAGGTGAACATCCGGGACCTGGTGCGCCTGCACCTGTCCTTCGAAGGACACGAGTGTGTCCTGGCCGAGAACGGCATCACCGCGCTCGACATAGCGAAGGCCCATCCGTTCGACCTGTTCGTCGTGGATCTGATGCTGCCGGGGCTCGATGGCGTCAGCCTGTGCCGGGCCATCCGCCAGCACGCGGTGAGCCGCACGGCGCCCGTCCTGATGCTCACGGCGAGACGTGAGGAGTCGGACAAGGTCGTGGGGCTCGACAGCGGCGCCGACGACTACGTCACGAAGCCGTTCGGCGTGCGTGAACTCGTGGCCCGTGTGCGCGCCCTCCTGCGACGCGCGGCAGGCCCGCCGGAGGGCACCACTGGCCGACGCGTGGTCGCGGCCCACGGCGTCAGCGTCGATCCGGCGCGGCACAACGTCGACGTCGACGGCAGGACGGTCGACGTCACGCCGCAGGAACTCGCCCTGCTGCACGTGCTCGTGAGTCAACCCGGCATCGTCTTCTCGCGCGAGGCGCTGCTGCGCAAGGTGTGGGGCACGTCGACGCACGTCACCGATCGCAGCGTGGACACGCTGGTGAAGCGCGTGCGCCAGAAGATCGAACGCGACCCGGCTGAACCCGAGCGGCTGCTGACGGTCTGGGGCGTCGGCTACAAGTTCCGCGGCGCACAGCCGGATCACTGATCCTCAATTCCTCTCCCCTCTGTCCTTTCCCCTCTTTCCTTTCGCCTTTCCCCTTTTCTCCCTTCTATGCCGCTCTTCCGCTCCCTCTATTGGCGTATCGTCCTCGCGTGCCTCTCGCTGCTGCTGGCGGGACTGCTCGTGCAGGCGGGCGTCGTG
>CAYMAG010000028.1:11200-44830 GCA_964388335.1 uncultured Vicinamibacteraceae bacterium
CCTCGCGTGCCTCTCGCTGCTGCTGGCGGGACTGCTCGTGCAGGCGGGCGTCGTGGTCGTCAGTCTCGCCCGCGCTGGCGGCCTGCCGGGCCGAGCTGCCGCACAGAGGCTTGCGGAAGTGATTGCCGCCGACCTGGAGCGCCTGCTCGAGGCACGCCCCGACACGCCGATCCCGCGCGTCCTCGCCCAGCGGTACCGCTCGTTGTATCGGCCCGTGCTGTTTGTCACGCCCGACGGCCAGGTGCTGGGCGGTCGTCGCGGTGGCCCTGGCGAGCGTGGCCTGCAGCGGTACGCCAAGCGGCTCGAGCGGAGCCAGGGGGCACGGCCAGGACCGGAGGGCGTCGCTGACGTCCACGTCAACGGCGTGCTCCGCGGCAGGGTGATCGTGCTGCCGACGCGGCCCTGGAGCACGGCGCTGCAGGACGTGGGGCCGTTCACACTGCTCGGCGCCCTCGTGCTGGCGCTCGGCGCGGCTGGTCTGGTCGCGTGGGCGACCTTCGGCCCCGCCCATCGGCGGCTCCGGGCCCTGGAGGACGCCGCGCGGCGTCTCGGCAGCGGCGATCTGTCGGCCCGCGCGCCCACCGGGGGCGCCGACGAAATCGCGTCCCTCGCGTCCGCCTTCAACCGCACCGCCGAGGCCCTGCAGAAGGAGATTGACCGAGTGCGTGCCGAGCAGGAGACGCGCCGCCAGTTGCTCGCCGACGTCTCGCATGAACTCCATACGCCGCTCACCGCCATCCGCGGGTACGTCGAGACTCTGCGGATGCGCGAGATGGCGATCACCGAGGACGACCGCGACCGGTACCTCGCGATCGTCAGCGACGAGACCGAACGACTGGAACGGCTGATCGCCGATCTGCTGGATCTCGCACGCCTCGACACGGGTCGGATGACCATCAGGGTCGAGCGGGTGTCGGTGGCGGCTCTTCTGGCACGCGTGCTCGACCGGCACCGTCAAGCGGCGGAGCGCCGCGACATCGCGCTCGAGGTCGTTCCTCTATCCATCGAAGTCGCGGGCGATGCCGGCCGCCTCGAGCAGGCCCTCTCCAACCTCGTGTCGAATGCGCTGCGGTTCACCCCGCCGGGAGGACGTGTGCGCGTGGAGGCCAGCCAGGACGCAGACGAACTCCTCCTGTCCGTGAGTGACACCGGCCCGGGACTGACCGACGCGCAGCAGTCGCGTGTGTTCGACCGTTTCTACAAGGCGGACGTTTCGCGCAGCACCGACGGCACCGGGCTCGGCCTGTCCATCGTCCGCGCCATCATCGAGGCGCACGGCGGCACGGCGGCGGTCCACAGCGAAAAGGGGCAGGGCAGCACGTTCGTGCTGCGACTGCCCCTGGACTCGTCCACGATACCGCAGGCATGAAGCATGAAGCATCAGTCCAGTTGCTCCAGTTCGCGCGCCATCTCGGCGTCCGTCTTGAGTCGGCTGTCCACCGAGAACTCGCCAAAGCCGACGGCGAGTGACTGCGCCAGCATCCGCTCCACATCACTGTTCACGACGCCCTCGAGCACGACGCGGCCGCGTTCGACCACGATGTGAATCGGCGGGTTGGCCATCGACGCGTAATGCCAGAACGACGGATTGCTGTAGATGGCGCGGGCGATGCGCAGCCGCAGGTCGTCATCGAACCGCGACACCGGCAGCACCTCGATCTGGTTGACGACCCGCGTCACTCCGGACACGCGCGATACGCGGCGCGTCAGGTCGTCCACCTTGTACGGCATCGTGACCTTTCCCCTGAGCGTCACGACGCCGGCGTCGACCGAGGCGTTGACCGTGTCGAACACGGTGAAGTTGACGTACCGGTTCACCTGCTGCGCGACGTCCTGAAAGACCTGGAAGTCTTTGCGGTCGGTCGATTGCGCCTGTGCCACGCCCGTGCCCACCAACAGCGTGAGCGTCACCACCTGCAGAAAACACTTACTGAATCTCTTCATATAGCCGTCACGCGCAACCATCGGTCCCTGCTGGCGAGGTGTGCCGCCTGGAACGCGTCCTCCGTACGACGTTCGAGATTTCAAAGGCCATGCCAACCCGCCATGTGCCGGGAACGCCACAGACATCACGGGAATTCGCTCACACTGGTGTCGCTGGCGCGCGGCGGGGACAGTGGCGCCGTAGGTGGTGTCACGCGCAGCGGACAGGGCTGACGCGTGCGTCGGGTCACTACAGGAGCATGAGTGTGACCAGGCCGGCGCTGATCAGCAGCACCTGCCCGACAGGGTGGACGTCCTGCTGGCCGCGATGCAGGCTGGGGATGAGATCGGCCATGGCCACGTAGAGGAAGCTGCCGGCCGCGAAGGCGATCACGTACGGCAGCATGGTCGGCATGTGTCCCAGCGTGAAGTAGACCGCAATCGCCCCGCCGATGCCGCCGATGCCCGACAGCAGGTTCAGCGTGAGCGCGCGGGCGCGCGAGTAGCCGGCCTTCAGCAGGATCGCCGCGTCGCCAAGTTCCTGCGGCACTTCATGCGCAGCCGTCGCGAGGGCCGTGCTGATGCCGAGTGGCACGCTGGTGAGCGTCGCGGCCGCGATGATGGCGCCGTCGACGAACGTGTGGAACGCGTCACCGACGATGACCAGACTGGCCGCGCTGTTGTGGACGGCGCACTCGTCCGGCTCATGGCAATGCCGCCACACGACCAGCTTCTCCAGGACGAAGAAGGTGAGGATCCCGACGAGCAGGGTCGACAGGGCGGCGGCGGGCGGAAGCGCCTCGAGCGCCTCGGGCACCAGCTTCAAGAGCGACAGCCCCAGCAGTGAGCCGACGGCGTAGCTGATCAGCCACGCGACGACGCGCTCGCGCGCCTTGTCGCCAAACAGGTAGACGACCGAGGCGACGAGCACGCCCAGGACGCTGCCGGCGGCGCTGAGCAGGATGGCGATGACGAGCGATGACACGCCGGCGATGATACGGCATCGCTTTCCCGCGCACCGTTACTGCGCCATGTAGCCTCGGCGTGCCCGCACCTGGTGACCCTGCGTGACGTCCACCCGAATCGTGTGCCACCGCCCGTCCTTGGCGCGGGGCGGCACGTAGCCGATCGAGTATTGCCGGGAGAGTTCGTCGGCAATGCTGGCCGTCGCCGGGTCGATCCCGTTGGAACCCCGGGTCACTTCCGTCCGGCCGCCACTGTCGTCGGTGATGGCGCGCAGGGCGTTGACGTCCACGCGGTCCTGACCGCCGATGATGATGCGTGGGCGCTGGCCCGGCATGCGGCCGCCTGGCAGTGGGAAGGGGAACTGGATGTTGGGACGTCCCGACCATCCCCCTTGTGACTGAGGCCCGCTGGTCCCATCGATGCCGATGGCGTAGACCAGCACCTCGGTCTCGCGAATCATGGCCTGCAGACCGCGTGGGTCGGTGCGGCTGTCGGTGTCCACGCCGTCCGAGATGATGAGCACGGCCTTCTTCTTGTGACGTCCGGACTGGGCCATGGGCACGGCCTCGGCCGCGGCGTCGTACAGCGACGTGCCACCACGCGGCCGGACCATCGAGAGGGCGCGCGCGAGCTGGCCGCGGTTGGTCGTCCAGTCACTGGCCAGGTGCACCTGGTCGGAGAACGTGAGGATGAAGATCTCGTCCTCGGGAGCCAGCAGGTCGTAGAGGAAGCGGTTGAGGGCTTCTTCGGCGGCCCGGAACTTCGCGCCGGACATGCTGCCGCTGACATCGAGGACGATGCCGAGGCTCACGGGTACGCGCTCATTGCTGAAGTGCGTGATCGATTGGGGCTGGCCGTCCTCGAAGACCGCGAAGTCCTGGCGCTGGAGTCCGGACACGAAGCGGCCGTTGCGGTCGGTGACCGTTGCCGTCACGTTGATGAGTTCGACGGCCGAGCGGAAGCGGAAGCTGCCCGCTTCGCTCTGCGGCTGCTGTGCCACGAGCGTGGACGCCGCGCCCAGCGCCAGCGCGACGAGGCCGGCGGTGAAGCGGCGGGGCGAGCGGATGAGCGAGCGTGTGAGCCTCATGGCGTTACTCCTGCAAGTGCGCGGTCATGAACCGCTGAGGGCGACCTGACCCCCGACGTGACGATCACAGACCTGACCCCCGATGCGACCATCACAGACCTGACCCCTCCGGCTGGCGCTTGTCGACGTGCGGGACGACGGTGCCGTCCATCCCCCGGAACGTCACGCGGTAGCGTCGGACCTTGGCATTGCCTGGCAACGAAACTTCGAACGCCGCCTGGTCGCCAGGGGCGAGGGTCGGTGTGTCGAGCACGCTGCGCCCGCTGCCGAGGAAGCCGCCGGCCTCGTCGAACAGGAAGACGCTCGCGGCGGTGCCCGTGCGTGTCGACGCGGCAGACGGGTTGCGGACCAGGCCGCGGACGAGTAGCCCGTCGGCCGTCCGCTCATGGCCAAGGGACAGCAGGTCCAACGGAATGCCGCCCGGTGCGACGGCAGCGGCCTTCGCCGGGGCGGCCTCCGTGTACGACCCGCCGGACGTGCTCCAGAGCACGCTCACGATGCCCAGGCCGACCAGGACGACGGCCGCGATAGCGAGCCAGCGGCGGTCGTCCTGCGGCGATGCGTCGGCCACGTCCGCGCCGAACATGGGCCGGGGTGCGTCCTCCCCGCGCATCTCGGGCACGACAGGCGCCGAGGCGGTCGCGACAGCCGGGTCACCGGCACTCGCGAACAGGGTGTCGGCCTCGTCATCGTCGTCGACGGTCACGATCACTGGCGCCGCGGGGGGCGGCATGCGCCGCTGTGGCTCGGCGACTGGCACCGGCGCCGGCGCCGCGTTCGGCTCCGGCCGGTAGGTGACCGGCACGTACGGATCGTCGAGCGCCGCCGTCAGCGCGGCTACCCGCGCCTCGGACCGGCGCTGTTCGTCGCGCAGCAGTCTGAGAGCGAGCCACCCCATGGTGGCGGCCATCAGCAGCGACAGGATGGTGATGATCAGCATGGTGTCCTCTCAACGAACCCGGAGGTGTCAACGAAGCTTGAACTCGACCGCGACCTCGACCCTGACGTCAACGGGCGTCCCGCGCCGCGTCGCCGGCGCGAAGCGCCAGCGCCGAACCGCGCCAGCCGCCTGCTGGTCGAGCCCGGCGCCGAGGCCCTGCAGCACACGGACGTCGCCGACGGAGCCGTCGCGGCGGACCACGATCTCCATGACCACATCGCCTTCGATGCCGCGTCGACGTGCCTCTTCCGTGTAGTCGGGCTTGATTTCCGACAGGAGGCGCGGCGGCTGCACGCCGCTGCCCGGGCCGTACACGCCTCCGCCGTAGCCGCCGCCTTCACCGTCACCCACACCGGAACCATCGCCCTCACCAAGGCCGACCCCGGTGCCGGTGCCGGCGCCTCCGCCCTCGCCGCTGCCGCGGCTCGGAGCGTCGGCGGGCGTCTCCTCCAACACGCCGGCCCGCGTCTCGTCATCAGCCGGGCGGGTTGCGACGGGTGCTTCGACGGGAGGCAGCCACTCGGCAGGCACGGGTGGCGGTGGTTCCGGAGGCGTCGGGGGCGGATCGGGTGCAACGGGCCGGCGCTCCGGCATGGGGCTGGACAGCGGGCTCGCGCCTTCCCGGCGCGCCTTGGGCGCGGGCGTTGGCATTCGCAGGCCCCCGCCGCCGCCACCCCCTCCAGGTCCCGGCTCAGCGAGAAACACCAGCCGCATCGGCTCGGCCTCGATCAGGTCGAGCGTGCGGGCTTCCGACGTCCCCATCTGGGCGACGGCGGCCAGCATCAGGCCGCCCAGCATCACCGCGTGGATCGCAGCCGAGGCGGCGGCTGGCAGGCCGGCAGCGCGCGGCGCGGGCTGGTGACGCGCGAACAGCACGCCGGGCGTGGCCGAGAACGCGCCCTGCGCGATGGGCAGCGCGAGACCGGCCCGAAGGCTGGTCGCGGCACGGCAGGCGTCGCTGAAGGTGACGAAGGTGCCGTCCACCGACGCAATCGTACCGTCGGCGACGAGCTGCGAGACGAGGCCGGCGTCGACTCCTGCCGCCCGGGCTATCTCCCTGGCGGAGTACACGTCCTGCTTGTGCGGAGCTGGCATGGCCCAGAGTCCTCCCCCGTGAACGAGGGCATCAATCGCAACAAACGTGCCTGCCGTGGGACGTCTGAAATCAGCCTATTTCGCCGCAATTCACAGCAGAGGACCCGCTGGATTGAGGCGTCGGCGGATGACAGTGTCACCTGCTCAGGACGCTGGTGTCTCGCCGGCACCAGGCTTCAGGGCTTCGACGAAGGCCCAGCCCTGGCGGTTGTCGAGGACGCGCGCGGCCCGAAACACCTGACCCACCGCCTGCTGCAGCGTCGTGACGGCGGGGCCTCCGTCCGGCTTCGTGCGCGTCACGGCCAGGATGCGTCCTCCCGGACGCAATACGCGCTTCACGTCGGCGACGTCGACGTCCGGCATCCGTCCGACGGCGTCCACGACCACCAGATCCAGTTGGCCATCCGGAAAGGGCAGCGGCGTGAACGGACCGTGGCTCACGTCGAGCAGGACGCCCGCTTCGCTGGCTGCCGCTTCGAGCCGGCTGGCGCCTGCCGCGTCAGGGGCGTGCGCGCTGGCGCCGCCGCTCAGGCCGGTGACCTTGGCCAGTGCCGCGGTGAGTCCCGGCTCGTGCGCGCCGAGCACCAGCAGGCGGTCGCCCATGCGCACGCCGACCATCGTGACGGCAAGGTCGTAGCGCGACGGATCGCCGCGCAGCCAGCGCACCAGGATGTTGGACGCGAACACGTCGGACAAGGCCATGATCCAGAGTCTACCCTCCTGCTACACTCGCGGACACCATGGCCGCGTCCAAGCTTCAGCCCTCTCTGCTCGGGGGACTCTTCGTCGGCGTCTTCTCGGCCCTGCCCATCATCTCGGCAGGGAATTGCCTGTGCTGCCTCTGGGTCGTCTGCGGTGGCGTGCTGGCCGCCTACCTCCTGCAGCAGGACCAGGCCATTCCACTGGAGGCTGGCGACGGCGCCATTGTCGGGTTGTTCGCAGGAATCGTGGGCGCGCTGCTGTCAACGGCCCTCGCCATTCCCGTCCAGATGCTCATGGGGCCGCTGAGTGCCGGCATGTTCAGACAACTGGCCGAGCAGGCGTCGGAGGCACCTCCGGAGTTCAGAAGCCTCCTGGAACAGTTCGGCTCGGGGAACGTCGGCGCTGCGGCCATTCTCGTGAACCTGGCGTTCTCGCTGATCTTCTTCAGCGTGTTCGGGCTGCTCGGGGGCCTGCTCGGGCAGGCGCTCTTCAAGAAGACGCTGCCGCCGCCGGTGCCGCCGCTGCCCGCGTTCCTCGACAGGACCCGGTAGGGTCATATCTCATGCTTCATGTCTCATGCTTCATGTCAGGCACGACGCCGCAGCGGCCCGAAGCCTGAAGCCTGCAGCCTGAAGCCCGAAGCCTGAAGCCGGAACCCGGAAGCCCGAAGCACACGACCCGACAATCCTCCTCTGCAGCGCCGAGCCCCGGCGGGTGGCCGCTGGTCGGCAAGGCGCTGACCGGCGTGGGCATTGCATGAAGCATGAAGCATGAAGCATGAAGCATGCCCTCTGGCCCCCACCGCTCCGGCCTGCTAGGATTCGCCAATGTCCGACCAACGTTCGCCCTCCTCCGCCGAAATTTCCGCCCTCCTGGTCGAGGAGCGCCGGTTCCCCCCGTCAGACACGTTCCGCGCGCAGGCACACTGGAACGACCCCGGCATCTACGAGCGCGCCAACGCCGACCCCGACGCGTTCTGGGCCGAGCAGGCGCGTGAACTCGAGTGGATCGAACCGTTCACCTCGGTACTCGACTGGAGCCCGCCCGACGCCCGGTGGTTCGATGGCGGCAAGCTCAATGCCGCGGTCAACTGTGTCGATCGTCACGTCCGCAACGGACGGCGGAACAAGGCGGCGCTGATCTGGGAGGGCGAGCCCGGCGACCGTCGGACGCTGACGTACTTCGACCTGCAGCGTGAGGTCTGCCAGTTCGCCAACGTCCTGAAGTCGTTCGGCGTGAAGAAGGGCGACGTGGTCGCCATGTACATGCCCCTCGTCCCGGAACTCGCCATCGGCATGCTCGCGTGCGCCCGCATTGGCGCCGTGCACTCGGTGGTGTTCGGCGGATTCAGCGCCGAGGCGCTCGCCGACCGTATCAACGACGCGAAGGCACGCGTGCTCGTGACGGCCGACGGCGGCTACCGTCGCGGCCAGTTGCTGGCGCTCAAGAAGATCGCCGACGCGGCGCTCGATCAGACACCGTCGATCGAGAACGTGCTCGTCGTGAAGCGTGATTCCTCGGACCGCTTCCCGGTGCACATCAAGGAAGGCCGCGATCACTGGTACCACCGCATCGTGCAGGACGTGGCCGCGTGGTGCGATCCCGAACCGATGGACAGCGAGGACATGCTGTACATCCTCTATACGTCCGGCACGACCGGGAAGCCCAAGGGGATCGTCCACACCACCGGCGGGTACCTGACGGGGACCATGGCGACGTCGAAGTACGTCTTCGACCTGAAGGACGATGACGTGTACTGGTGCACCGCCGACATCGGGTGGGTGACCGGCCACAGTTATGTGGTGTACGGCCCGCTCGCCTGCGGCGCCACGTGCCTGATGTACGAGGGCGCGCCCGACTGGCCGGAACGCGACCGGTTCTGGAGCCTGATCGAGAAGTACGGCGTGACCATCTTCTACACCGCGCCGACCGCCATCCGCGCCTTCATGCGCTGGGGCACCGAACTGCCGGCCGCGCACGACCTGAGCAGCCTGCGCCTGCTCGGCTCGGTGGGCGAGCCCATCAACCCCGAGGCCTGGATGTGGTACCACGAGCACATCGGCCGTGAGCGCTGCCCGATCGTCGACACGTGGTGGCAGACCGAGACGGGGGCGATCATGATCACGCCGCTGCCCGGCATCACCAACACCACGCCTGGCTCGGCCACCCATCCCTTCCCGGGCGTCAGCATCGAGATTCGCAAGCAGAACGGGGAGCCCGTCACCGAGGGCGGCGGTCTGCTGACCATCTCGAGGCCGTGGCCGTCGATGCTGCGCGGCATCTTCGGCGACCGTGAGCGGTTCAAGGCCCAGTACTGGACGAAGTGGGAAGATGGGTCGTACTTCGCCGGCGACGGCGCGCGCGTCGACGCCGAAGGCTTCGTCTACCTGCTGGGGCGGGTGGACGACGTCCTGAACATCAGCGGGCATCGCCTCGGCACGGCCGAGATCGAGAGCGCACTGGTCGATCACAAGTCAGTGGCCGAAGCGGCGGTCGTGGGCAAGGTGCACGACATCAAGGGCCACTCGATCGCGGCATTCGTCACCCTCAAGGAAGGCCAGCGGCCATCCACCGGCCTCGTGCACGAGTTGAAGGAGCACGTCGTGAAGAAGATCGGTGCGCTGGCGCGGCCCGAAGACATCCACTTCGCGGCGGACCTGCCCAAGACACGGTCGGGCAAGATCATGCGCCGTCTGTTGCGTGACATCGCCGACGGCAAGGCGATCGGCGACACGACGACGCTCGCCGATCCTGCGGTCGTGGCCAGGCTGAAGGCCGAGTACGAATCGCAGGAGGACTAAGGTCCTGAATGCTGAGCTGCTGCCCTTCGTCGATGCGCACGCGACGGAGGTGGGTGCACCGCCGGCCGTGGCATGGGAGGCCCTGCTGGGAGCGTGTCCGGGCCCTCGCCCGTCCGTCCTCGTGCGGATCTGGGCGCTGGTCTGGGGGGCCGACCCGGCCGAGTCGAACGGGCTGGCGTCCCACGTGATCGGGGCAGAGCGCCCCGGTCTGGTCGTACGAGAGGTCGTGCCGCACGCCACCTGGGCAGCGGCCGGCCGCCATCACTTCGCCGCCTACCAGATCGTGTTCCGCATCGCGCCCGTCGGCGCCGGCACCAGCCGGCTGACGGCCGAGACGTACGCGATCTTTCCCGGGCTCACCGGCCGTCTCTACCAGACGGTCGTCATCGCCCTTGGACCTCATGCTCTCGTGATGCGATTGACGCTGTGGTACCTGCGACGGCGGGCGGAATCCCTGCAGGCCGGACGTACCGATGGCTGATGCCCCGCCGGTCGTCCCCGGGGCGTCTCCCGCCCACCCTCGTCGTCTGATGTGGATCATGACGTGGGTCGCTGTCGCCCTCGTGCTTGCGATCGCTGCATCGGTCATCTGGCGCACCGTCGTCGGGAGGAACGCTGTCACCGACGTCGCGCCGGTCGCCGCGCCCGTCGAGTCGTACCCTGAGGCGCTGGCGGAGACGGCCGGCGAGGAAGGCACGCTGAAGATTGAGGTCATCTCGCTCGACCGGCTGTCGCCGAGCACCGTGGAGCTGCGTCTGGCGGTGACACACGTCGGGCCGGGCGAGACGTCGCTCGATATCGCGCAGCGTTTCAGCGCCGATGGTCCGGACCGCGGCACGCTGGCGGAGGTGTACCTCGCCGATCTGGGGCATCAGCGGAAGCTGTTCATCCTGCGTGAGGCGGATGGCTCGCCGCTCGGCAGTCGTGACGATCGACCGTTGTCACCGCGAGAGCGCCGCGTGCTCTGGGCGCGGTATCCTGCGCCTGCCCCGGACGACACAGCGGTCGTCGTGCACGTCCCCCACGCGGAACCCATGCCCAACGTGCCCATCGGGGCGGACGCCGAGGCGTCGGGTGACGAGACCGGGCTCGCTGAACAGGGCAGCGATCGGCGCTGACTTGGTACGATGTCCGAACAGGCGCCGTAAGTCATGAAGCATGAAGCATGAGGCATGCCCGGAACCCGTCCGTCATCCGGGACGTACTACCCTTCGATTCAGTGCGTGTGGGCCGGCGCGCCCGGCGATCCGTGCCGGCGGCGCCCCGGCGTGTTGACCTGGAAGAGGACCGATGGCTCTGATTGAAACCCGCGACCTGTGGAAGACCTACGTGATGGGGTCCGAAGAGATACACGCGCTGCGTGGTGTCTCGATCCAGATCGAACGGGGCGAGTACGTCGCCATCATGGGGCCCTCGGGGTCTGGCAAGTCCACGCTGATGAACCTGATTGGCTGCCTCGATACTCCCAGCAAAGGCACGTACCTTCTCAACGAGAAGGAAGTGAGCCGGATGGACGACGACGAACTCGCCCGGATTCGCAACGAGGAAATCGGCTTCGTCTTCCAGACCTTCAACCTCCTGCCGCGGGCGTCGGCGCTGCACAACGTCGAGCTGCCCCTCGTGTACGCAGGCGTGAGTTCGGCTGAACGGCAGGAGCGTGCCAAAGGCGCGCTGACACGGGTCGAACTCGACCAGCGCATGCACCACAAGCCGAACGAACTGTCGGGCGGGCAGCGCCAGCGGGTGGCGATCGCGCGAGCGCTCGTGAACGACCCGTCCATCCTGCTGGCCGACGAGCCGACCGGCAACCTCGACTCGAAGACCGGCGTCGAGATCATGAACCTGTTCGAGCGGCTGCACGACGCAGGCAACACGATCATCCTGGTCACCCACGAGCCCGACATCGCCGAACACGCGCACCGCATCATCTCGATTCGCGACGGCATGGTCGAGAAGGACGTCACGCGCGGCGCCCACGCCGCGGCGGCGACTGTGTAGCGGAGCGTTCACGGGCTACGGGCTACGTTCACGGGCTACGGGCTACAGGCTTCAGGCCACGGGCCTCAACAGGCTTCGGGCCACGGCGCCAGGCTTCGGGCTTCAGGCTACAGGGAGGACCGGGACAGGGCTTGCCCCGCCGAAGCGCGCAGCGCGAAGGCGGGTCCGGATATACTTGCAAGCTCGACCGTGACGCGGACGCCTGCCCTTGCCCCTCGCTTCTCCAGACATGCCGCAGCGCTCATGGCGCTCGGCCTCGTGGCGACGACCAGCGGGTGCGCCGGATCGTCCCCGACGGCGCCGACGCCAACACCGCCCACAGCTTCGCCCGCCCAGCCCGCGCCGCTTCAGATTGTCTGTCCCGCCCCGCTCGAACTGAGAGCCGTCCGGGCGCAACCGGTGCCCCTCGCCTTCAGCCTTCCGCAAACGCAGGGCGGCACTCTCCCGGTGACCGTCACCTGCACGCCGGCCAGTGGGGCCAGCGCGCCGGTTGGAGACACCCGCGTCACCTGCACGGCCACCGATGCGCGCCAGGTCACCGCCACCTGCGACTTCAGCGTCCGCGTCGTGGCGGCGCCGGTGCTCGGCGTCGAGCGCATTCTGGCGCTGGGTGACAGCCTGACGTTCGGTGTCGTGTCGCGCACGCGGACGCTCCGCGTGATCGAGGGTGACAACTACGTCGCGAAGCTGCAGACGCTGCTCACCGAGCGCTACTTCGACCAGCAGCCGCGGGTGCTCAACTCGGGCGTGCCCGGGGAGCGTGCCGGCGATATCGCCTCGCGTTACGGCGATGCGCTCCGCCAGAGCAGCGCGCAGGTGGTGATCCTGCTCGCAGGCGCCAACGACCTGTTCGCCGAGGGTGCCCGCGCGATCCCCTCGGTTGTGCGGTCCCTCGAATCGATCACGCGAGACGCGCAGGGCCGCGGTGTCGAGGTGATTCTCTCGACGCTGCCACCGCAGCGCCCGGGGTCGTCCAAGGGGTTTTCGTACAAGGAAGTGGTCGACCTCAACGGGCAGATTCTCGGGCTCTGCTCGAGGTATCGGGTCCGTTGCGCCGACGTCTACGCCTCCATGGGGGGTGACTTCACGCCGCTGATCGGCGCCGACGGCCTGCACCCGACCCTGGCCGGATACGACCGCATGGCCGAGACGTACTTCGAGGTCATCGTGAGCGCCTTCGAGCACCCGCCGCTTATCCCCGGCCCGACTGGGGGTCAGGTCTCGAGTGGCCTGGCTGGGGGTCAGGTCTTGGGCGGCACGCGCGTGGTGCCAGGTCTCCGATAAGCGTCGGGGTCACGCGACAACGTTCAATCAACCGCGGCCCAGTGCCCGTCTCCCACGGCGACGAGCGGCACGTGAGGGTCGAACGCCGCGGCGTCGAACGCAACGGGCACGCGCACGATGTCGGGGTCTGGCTGCAGGCTGGACGACAGCAGCGCCTGAGTGTAGGCGTGGCGTGGGTCGCCGAACAACGCCGCCACAGGCCCCATCTCGACGAGGCGGCCCCGGTACATCACCGCGACCGTCGTGCAGATGTGGCGGACGAGCCACAGATCGTGCGAGATGAACAGGCACGTCAGCCCCAGGTCGCGCTGCAGGTCGAGCAGCAGATTCACCACCTGCGCCTGCACAGGCACGTCCAGCGCCGACACTGGCTCGTCGGCCACCAGCAGCGTTGGCGACAGCGCGAGCGCGCGCGCGATGGCCACACGCTGCCGCTGCCCGCCGCTCAACGCTGCCGGGTACCGGTCGGCCACATCCACCGACAGCCCGACGAGGCACAGGACGTCGCGCACGCGGGCCTCCCGCTCGTCCAGGGATCCCACGGCGTGGATGTCGAGCGGCTCGCGCACGATGCGCGCGACGCGCATCCGTGGATCGAGCGATGCGAACGGATCCTGAAACACCAGCTGGACCTTCCGCCGCCAGCGCCGCAGCATCCTCGTGTCGTACGCGAGGACGTCTTCGCCATTGAAGCGCACCTCGCCGCTGGTGGGTTCGACGAGCCGCAACAGGCAGCGGGCGGTCGTCGTCTTGCCGCTGCCTGATTCACCCACGAGGCCGAACGTCTCGCCCGCGTGCACGGAGAAGCTCACCGACGACACCGCCTCCGTCGTCCGCACCACGCCGCGCCAGGACCGCCGCTCGTAGTGCTTCACGAGCCGGCGCACGTCCAGCAACGGCGTCGTCACTCTTCGACCATCTCCCTGGCGGTCTTCACGAGCACACACCGCGACGTGTGCGCGTCGCGGACGTCGTACAACTCCGGCATTGCCTGGTCGCACGCGTCGTGCCGCCACGGGCACCGCGGTGCGAACGCACAGCCGGGCGGCGCTTCGCCAAGCGACGGCACCTGTCCCTCGAGGGCGTCGAGGCGACGTTCGACGCTGTGTCCGGCACCGGGCATGGCGCGCAGCAGTGCCTGCGTGTACGGGTGTGCCGGTGCCCGAAACAACTGCCGTACGGGGGCCTGCTCGACGATGCGCCCGGCGTACATGACGGCAACGCGGTCCGCGGTGTGCGCGACCACCCCGAGGTCGTGGGTGATGAGCAGCAGCGAGAGCCCGAACTCCTGTTTCAGCTGGCGCAGCAGGTTGAGGATTTCGGCCTGCAGCGTGACGTCGAGCGCGGTCGTCGGTTCGTCGGCGATGACCAGGGCCGGACGACACGCGAGGGCCAGCGCGATCAGGGCGCGCTGACGCAGGCCGCCCGACAACTCGTGCGGATACTCGGTGAAGCGTCGGGCCGCGTCGTCCATGCGCACGGCCGCGAGCACGTCGAGCGCCGTGCGGCGGCGGTCCGAGCCGCCGAGGCCGTGCACGTCGAGCGCCTCCATCAGCTGCCGGCCGATCGTCATGACCGGATTGAGCGCGCTCATCGGCTCCTGGAAGATGAGCGACAGTCGCGCGCCGCGCACACGGTCCATGGCCTGCTCGTCGAGCGTCATCAGATCGCGGCCGTCGAGCAGGATCTCGCCGCGGACGATCCGCCCGGGCGGCGGGACCAGGCGCATCAGCGAGTACGCCGTCATCGTCTTGCCGCTGCCCGACTCGCCCACCAGGGCCAGCGTTTCGCCGCGGGCGATGTCGACGCACACGTCGGACACGACTTCGACGTCGCGACCGGCGACCGGGAACACCGTGGTGAGATGACGAACGGACAGGAGGGCCATGGCAACGCGCGCCGCGCGCATCGTATCAGCGAAAGAAACGACCGTGCGCGTCGACAGGCGAACGTGCGCCAAACGTGCGCCACCTTGACCTCGCCGCGAGCGCGCCGATACAATCCGACTACGTTTTCACGCAGTACTCCGAACGACGCCTTCCTCGTCATGCTAAGCAGAGGCGCCCGACCGCAGCGGCCACTCCCCACGGGCTGCCTGCGTCCCGTCGGGCGGTTGGCGCGGTGCCCAGGCCGTGTCTCTGAAGGGAGTGGACCATGGACGACACCGTGAATCGACTGGCGAAGGAACTGGCTGACGCGATGGCAGAGGCAGTCGCCTCGGATCCTCGGGTCGAGGAATGCCGGGCACGGGCCCGCGAGGCCGGCTACGACATGCGGGTGTCGCTCGAGGCCGAAATCGGCTTCGCGTCGCGGACGGGCAAACGCGCGCGGAGTCGCGTGGCACTCAACCGCGCCTCACACGCCGCCAGACACGAGTCGATGACGGACAACGACCGCCGCTTCCTGCGGTCATTGCGCATCGCCACCGACGCGCAGACCGAGGAGGTCGAGTAGGGTAAGGCCGGTTCTCCGAGGCGGCCGTCTCCCCGGTGGGACGGCGTAGACGACGGTATTGGACGGCTCGAAGAGCCGTCCCTACTTTATCCGCGGAGATCCCGCCCGGTCATTTCGACCGGCTGCGGTAGCCCCAGCAGCCCCAGCAGGGTCGGCGCGACGTCGGGGAGCGACCCGTCGCGCAGGGGCGGCGCGTTCGCCGCATCGGGCGTGACCAGCACCACCGGCACGAGGTTGGTCGTGTGAGCCGTGTGCGGCGCGTTCAGCTCGTAATCCCACATCTGCTCGGCGTTACCGTGATCCGCGGTGACCAGTGCTGAACCGCCTGCCGCCAGCAGGGCCTCGATGCAGCGCCCGAGTTCCCCGTCAACGGCACGAATGGCCGCGATCGCCGCGTCGAGCCTGCCGGTGTGTCCCACCATGTCGGGGTTGGCGAAGTTGCAGATGATAACGTCGTGCCGGCGGTTCGAGACGCTGTCCACGAAGGCATCGGCGACGCCGCGCGCGCTCATTTCTGGCTGAAGATCGTAGGTCGCCACCTTCGGTGACGGGATCAGGATCTGGTCTTCGCCGACGAACGGGGCTTCGCGCCCGCCGTTGAAGAAATACGTCACGTGCGCGTACTTCTCCGTTTCGGCCAGCCGCAGGTTCGTGAGGCCGTGCGCCTGCAGCACCTCACCCATGTACTGCGTCGCGACCTGGGGCGGGAAGGCGATGGGGAAGCCGAACGTCGACGAGTACTCGGTGAAGGTCGTGATACGTACCGCGGGGCGTACGTCGGTCGCGAAGCCGTCGAAGGCATCCTCGGTGAGTGCGCGGATGATCTGCCGCACGCGGTCCGCGCGGAAGTTGAAGAAGACGACCGAGTCGGCGTCCTGCATCGGACCGACGGCGTGTCCGGCCCCGTCGACGATGACGGTTGGCTGCACGAACTCGTCGGTGACGTCGCTGGCGTACGCGGCGTCGATGACCGCGGCCGCGGTCGTCGCGGTCGTGCCCTGCCCCCGCACGATCACGTCGTAGGCGAGGTGCGTGCGTTCCCACCGCTTGTCGCGGTCCATGGCGTAGTAGCGGCCCGACACACTCGCGATGGCGCCGACGCCCGCATCGGCGATGGCGTGCTGCAGGGTGGACAGGTAGCCGCGTCCACCGGTGGGCGACGTGTCGCGTCCGTCGGTGATGGCGTGCACGAACACGCGGGGCACCCCACGCGCCGCGGCGAGGCGCAGCAGTGCATGCAGGTGGTCCTGTGAGCTGTGCACGCCGCCGTCCGACAGCAGGCCGATCAGGTGCAGCGCGTGCCGGCCGTCGCGGCACCGGTCCATGGCCGCGAGCAGCGTGGGGTTCACATCGAACTCGCGGTCGCGGATGGCCTTGTCGATACGCGTCAGGTCCTGGTACACCGTGCGTCCGGCGCCGAGGTTCGTGTGGCCAACCTCGGAGTTGCCCATCTGCCCGGCCGGGAGGCCGACGGCCTCCCCGCTGGCCTGCAACGTGGCGTGCGGACAGGTGTTCCACAACCGCAGGAAGTTGGCCGGGCGTGCAAGGCGGACCGCGTTCTGGTCCTCCTCGTCACGCAGGCCCCATCCGTCGAGGATGATGAGGGCGAGGGGGGAAGAAGGCATGGAAGGGGAAAGGGAGAAGGAACGAAGGAACGAAAGGAACGAAGGAACCAAGGAGGAAAGGAGGAAAGGAACCAAGGAACGAAGGACGGAAGGAACGAAGGCACGAAGGAATGAAGGAAGGAAGGAAAGAGAGGAGGACTCTGTCCCTTTCCTTCTCCCTTTCCCCTTGCCCCTCTCCCCTTGTTTCCCCTCTTTCCCCTTGTTTCCCCTCGTTCTTCCTCGCTATCTCAAATGTGCGATGGCGCTCCGTCCGGCATACTCCGCCGCGCTGCCGAGAGCCGCTTCGATGCGCAGCAGTTGGTTGTACTTGGCCGTGCGGTCGCTCCGGCTGGCCGAGCCCGTCTTGATCTGGCCAGCGCGTGTACCGACGGCGAGATCGGCGATCGTGGCGTCTTCGGTTTCACCCGAACGGTGCGACATGATCGTCGTGTAGCCGGCCTTCCAGGCCATGGCCATCGCTTCGAGCGTCTCGGTGACCGTGCCGATCTGGTTGACTTTCACGAGCAGGCCGTTGGCGATACCCTTCTCGATGCCCTGCGACAGGATCGACGGGTTGGTTACGAACACGTCGTCTCCCACCAGTTGCACCTTGCTCCCGATCGCGTCGGTGAGCAGCTTCCAGCCGTCCCAGTCGCCCTCGGCGAGCCCGTCCTCGATCGAGCAGATTGGATACTGCCGCACCCAGTCGCTGTACAGCTCGACCATCTCTTCACTCGATCGCGTGCGGTCGCCCGACTTGGCGAACACGTACTGCCCGCCCTTGTAGAGTTCACTGGCGGCCACGTCGAGCGCGATGTAGACCTGCTCGCCGGCCGTAAGGCCTGCCTTGGCGATGGCCTCGAGGACGACGTCCACGGCCTGCTGATTCGACGAGAGGCTGGGCGCGAAGCCGCCTTCGTCGCCTACGCCGGTCGACAGACCCTTGGCCTTCAGGATGGTGCGCAGCGCGTGGAAGATTTCCGCGCCCCAACGGAGCCCCTCCGCGAAGCTCGGTGCGCCGAGCGGCATCACCATGAACTCCTGGAAGTCGACGCTGCTGTCGGCGTGCGCCCCGCCGTTCAGGATGTTCATCATCGGCGCGGGAAGCAGTGTCGCGGGTCCGCCTCCCGCCAGGGCGTGGCGCAGCGCGCCGACGTACTCGTACAGCGGCTCACCCCTCTCGGCGGCGCCGGCGTGGAGCGCGGCCATCGACACGCCGAGCAGTGCATTGGCGCCGAGGCGGCTCTTGAACTCCGTGCCGTCGAGCGCGAGCAGGGCGGCGTCGAGGCTGTCCTGCTCGAGTTCCTGGCCGACGATGGCGGTCGCGATCTCGCCGTTGATGTGGCCGACGGCCTTCAGGACGCCCTTGCCGAGATACCGCGTCTTGTCACCATCACGCAGTTCGAGTGCCTCGCGCTCGCCGGTCGAGGCACCCGACGGCACCGCGGCGCGCCCGAAGGCACCGCTCGCCAGCGTGATGTCCACTTCCACGGTCGGGTTGCCCCGCGAGTCGAGAATCTCTCGACCGATGACCTTGCTGATCTTCACGGATGACTCCTATGAACGAAGAATTGCCGACATGACATCTCAGGCATGCGCCGAGCCGCGACTGTCGGCGTCCTGCTCCAGTTGCTGGACCGCGCCCTCGGGCTGCCGGATGAACGGCTCGTCGTTGCTCGTGACCACGACGACACCGCGCTCGGTCACCGCGTGCCGCTTCCGATCTTCCTCGACGTCGTAGCCGATGACGGCCCCCCTGGGAATGAACACGTCGCGGTCGATGATCGCGTTGCGGATGCGGGCATGGCGGCCGACGCGCACGCCGGGCATAAGGATACTCTGGTCGATGGTGCAATAGCTGTGAACCCGGACGTTCGGACACAGGATGCTGCCCTCCACCCGGCTGCCCGAGACGATCACCCCGTTCGAGATGATCGAGTCGATGGCGTGCCCGCAGCGACGTCCCTCGTCGCCGAAGACGAATTTGGCCGGCGGCGCCTGCGGCTGGAACGTGCGGATGGGCCATTCCGGGTCGTACAGGTTGAACTCGGGGTTCACCTGGACGAGGTCCATGTTGGCCTCGTAGTAGGCGTCGAGCGTGCCGATGTCGCGCCAGTACTTGTGGGCCTTCTTGTTCTCGTCCGTGAACCGGTACGAGTAGACGGGCGCTTCGTCGAGCAGCGCGGGCAGGATGTTCTTGCCGAAGTCGTGGTTGGTCTGTCGCCGCGCATCCGCCTCGAGCGCCGCGATGAGCACGTCGGCGTCGAAGATGTAGATACCCATGGACGCGAGCGCCGTGTCGGGCATGCCCGGAATCGGTTTCGGCTGTGCCGGCTTCTCCTCGAAGCCGACGATGCGCTCCTGCTCGTCCACCTGGATGACCCCGAAGCGCGTCGCGTCGGCCACCGGCACCTCATAGGTCGCCAGCGTCACGGCCGCGCCGCGTGCCTTGTGCCAGCGCAGCATCTTGGCGTAGTCCATCTTGTAGACGTGGTCGCCCGACAGGACGACGACCTGCTTCGGGCGCTCGCGCACGATGGAGTAGAGGTTCTGGTAGACGGCGTCGGCGGTGCCGAGGTACCAGTTGTCACTCACGCGCTTCTGCGGGGGCAGAATCTCGATGAACTCGCCCAACTCCTCAGCCACCACGTTCCAGGCCAGCCGGATGTGCCGGTTGAGTGACAAGCTCTTGTACTGCGTGGCGATGAAGATGCGCCGCAGGCCCGAGTTGATGCAGTTGCTCAGCGTGAAATCGATGATGCGGTAGGGACCGCCGAAGTAGACGGCGGGCTTTGCGCGATCTCGCGTGAGCGGCGAGAGGCGTTCGCCCACACCCCCTGCCAGCACGATGACGAGCGTGTCTTGAAGCATGGGGCAGATGATATCCTGTCCTTTGCTATCATAGAGGCTCAGTCCTCTGAAGTCCTGTCCTCCTCAGGAGCCGTGCGTTCATGGGCAACTTTTCGCGTTCGATGACGTGGTCCGCCGCCGTCCTGGCCGTGACCGTGGCCGTGTGGCCGGTGGCCGCACAGAAGAAGGGAGACGAGAAGGCCGCGCCTCCCGTCGATCCCAGGCAGGAACTCATCGCGTCGCTCGTGTCGGCGACCAACCTGCTGATGGACGGTGAGTCCGGTGTGACCGTGTACACGTTCGACCCCGCCGCCGAGACGCCCCTCGTCGCCGATCCGGCGACCGCGGTGACCATCGACCTCGAGACAGACTTCCTGAAGGCGTCCGACCAGAAGACCTACGTGCCGTTCACCGTCATGGTCCAGCCAGGCGTGCTCGGGAAGACGTCCAGTCTCGCCGCGTACCTGCGCCTGGCGCCGAAGGGGACGCCTGCTCCCGTCGTGGCGCCTCCGGTGGAAGAGGCGAAGGACGCGAAGAAGAAGGGGCGCGACCGCGGCAAGAAGGGCAAGGAAGCCCAGGATCTGGCCGGGACGGCCGTCTCGGGTGTCGAGTATCCGTGGGAAGACCTCTACGAACTGTCGGCCAGCCAGGCCACGCCGGGTGGTCCGCTGACGTTCAGCCGGCCCTTCAGCGTGCCCGGGGGAGAGTACGACCTGTACCTGGCGGTCCGCACGTCCGACACGACGACGCCGCTCAAGGTGGCCGTGCTGAAGCAGACGCTGGCCGTTCCCGACTACTGGAGCACCGAGTTCACCACCAGCAGCGTCTTTCTCTCGAGCCAGGTGACTCCGCTCGACAAGGTGCCCACGGGCGACGAGCAGAAAGCGAAGCCGTACGTCATCGGCAACCTCGAACTCACGCCGAACTTCGATGGCAGGTTCACGTCCGCGGACGAGTTGACGGTGTTCTTCGTCATCTACAATCCGCAGTTGAATGCGGCCAGGAAGCCCGACGTCATCGTCGAGTGGCAGCCGTACAAGAAGGGGCCGCTTGGCGAGTCGAAGTTCCGCTCGGTGGAGCCGCAGAAGCTCAATCCCGAGACGTTGCCGGCCGGATTCGACGTCGACCAGGGACACCAGCTCGTCGGCAGTCTGAACCTGCCGGTGTCGGCCTTCGAGGCGGGGGACTACCGTCTGGCCATCAAAGTGACGGACAATACCAGCGGCAAGACGCTCGAGCACGATGTGAACTTCGTGGTGGCGCCGTAGTTGAAACCGCACAGGGGCCATCGCGCATTGACACGGGCGTTGCAGGGAGAACACAGATGAACCGGACGTTGACGCTGACGGCGCTCTCGGTCGGCCTGGGCCTCGCGACGATGGCCCACGCTCAGCCCCTGCTCCGCGCCCAAGCGTCCTCCTCACCGGTACACTCGTCCGGGCTGGTGTCCGGCCGGATTGAAGGCATGGTCACCGACGAACGTGGCACGCCTCTGCAGGGGGCGGCCATCTCGGCGGTGGGGCCCGATTCGCTGTTCGGCGTGACCGACACGGGCGGCCGGTTCGTGTTCTCGGCGATTCCGGTCGGCACGTACCTCATACGTGCGCAGCGGGCCGGCTTCAAGGCCTCCGCACGCGAGTTCCTCGAGGTGGACGCCGCGGAGCCTGCGCTGCAGGGGTTCACCCTCGCGCCGCTCTCTCCACGGCCGACCCCCGACGCGCCGGTCACGGTGAGTGACCCGACTCAGGTCGTCATCGCCGCCGGGTTCGGTGGCGTCGGCACGTCGATCAGTTCGGTGGCACCGGCCACGTCGGCAGACGAGGATGCGGACCACGGGCACACGCCGCGTTTGTGGCGTTTGCGGCACTTGAAGCGGTCGGTGCTCCGTGACCTCGACACCATGGTCGTCCTGGACGCCCTTGCGGACGAACTGTCGTGGGTCGAAGACCAGACCGGCCGTGCCGCACCGGCCAGCGCATCGGCCCGAGCGACCACGAACTACCTCGGCGATGCCTCGCTGTCCGGGCAGGTGCAGCTGCTGACCAGCACGGCGTTCGACGGCGCGTCCGACGGCGATGGCATGTTGTGGGAGCGGGTGCCCAGCGGGGTGGCGTACGCCACGGTGGGCGCGCCCCTCGGCGGCAACGCGCACTGGTCGGTTCGCGGCGCGCTGAGCCGCGGTGACCTGTCGTCGTGGATCGTGGCCGGGGCGTTCACCCGCGCTGCCGAGACCAGGCACGCGCTGGATGTGGGCGCCTCATTCGCGCTCCAGAGCTACACGAGCGACACGCCCGCGGCACTTTTCAGTGTGAATGAACAGCGCCGGTCGGCGGGTTCGATTCACGCCTTCGACACCTACCGCATCAATCGTCGGGCCTTCATCAGCTATGGCGCACGCTATGGCTGGCACGACTACCTCGACAGGAACGCTCTGCTGAGCCCCACGGTCGCGATGTCGGTGTCGCCGCTGAGCAGGACGTGGCTGCGCGTCGCGGTCACGCAGCAGATGCTGGCGCCGGGAGCCGAAGAGTTCGACGCCCGCAACATCTCGGCGTTCTCGCTGCCGCCCCAGCGGACGTTCACCGCCGCCAGCGCGTCGGGACGCTTGAGCGCCGAGCGCACCCGGCACGTCGAGATCGGCCTGGAACGCGAGATCGCGACCCTGGTGATCGGCGTCCGCCACTTCCAGCAGCGCGTCGACAACCAGCTCGTCACGATGTTCGGCGTGGGTCCACAGGGGCTGGCGCCCGACCTCGGACACTATGTCGTGGCCAACGGCGGGAACTTCCAGAGCGACGGGTGGGTGGTCGGCGTGAACCGGCACGTCGGGATGCGACTCGTGGGTGGGGTCGAGTACATGACCGCAACCTCCACGTGGGCAAGCGACGGTGAGCGCGGCGTCATCGCCCGGCTTGCGCCATCGGCTTCACGGCTCGGCAACGAGCGAATCCACGACCTCACGGCCCGCCTCACGACCGAGATCCCAGAGACCGCGACCCGTGTGTCGGCCGCCTACAAGGTGAACAGCGCGTTCTCCAGAAGGAGCGTGCTTCTCGACGACGCATCCGCCGACGCACGATTCGATATCCAGGTCAGCCAGCGCCTGCCGTTCCTCTCTGCGACTGGTGCCGACTGGGAACTGATGGTATCTGTCCGGAACCTGTTCCGTGATGGCATGAACATCGGCTCCATCTACGACGAGCTGCTCGTCGTTCGTCCGCCGAAGCGCGTCATCGGCGGCGTGCTCGTGAAGTTCTGACGCGACCTCCGCTCGTTCCCCTGCCTGCCTGTCAGCAACGCGTCGCATCACGTCGGCCGCACGATCCAATATTATGGTCTGTGTGTTCCGAGGATTGGATACCCGTCTCGTCCAAGGCCCCTGTTCTCTCGCAAGTCATTGGATTTGCTGAGCATACTGATGATTCAGAAAATTGGCTGCACTGGTATACGGTTTGCTCTCCACCGTGCTCAATCGGCGTGTGATCCATCGACGTGACACCTCCGGGGCTACTGTCGAGATGGACTGCTGCTGCGCGAACGTGACGCAATGAACGACGTCTCCTGGCAATCGGCCGGTGAAGGACGCGTGGCCCACTGGGGCCGCACGGCGATGGCCGTTGCCGTGACGGCTGTGCTGCTGGCACTCGTGGCGGCCAACGTCGTCTCGCGGTCGACGTGGCGTGAAGTCGAGGACGGCGTGCTGTGGGAAGCGCGCGCCGAGGGCGTCGTGGCGTCGGCGATTGCGTCCGATGGGGCCGGGGCACGTGCCGGGTTTCGCGAAGGCGACGTGCTCGTCGCGATCAACGGCCGCGGCATCGACCGGGTCGAACAGGTGCACGATGCCCAGCACGGCAGTCAGCGTGGGCAGGCGCTGGCGTACGTCATTTCGCGGGACGGCGCCGACAGTCCATTGCGTCTGGTCCTCGAACCCGTGCCGGACGGGCACCGGACGCTGTATTTCGCCCTGGCGGCCGTCGCGGTGTTCGCCCTGCTCGTGGGGTGTTCCGTGCGCGTCCAGCGCCCCGCCGACCCGGCGACCCTTCACTTCTTCTGGCTGACCGTCGCGTTCTTCGGCGTGTGCGGGTTCTCGTACAGCGGCAAGCTCGATCGGCTCGACTGGCTCTTCTACTGGGCCGACGTGGTGGCCCTGCTCGTGCTGCCGCCGCTCTTCGTGCACTTCGCACTGGTGTTCCCCGAGCGTCAGGACGCGTGGGTGCGCTCATCGGTGGGCCGTGCAGCCCTGCCCCTGCTCTACCTGCCCGCCATCCTGCTCGGACTCGCGCGCGTCTCGGTGCTGTCGACGGCCAGCGGCGTCGACGTCTGGCTCGATCGGTGGATCTTCGCGCTGGACCGGCTCGAAATGCTGCAGTTGGTCGTGGGCGTGGTGGCGGGGCAGGCCATCATGAGCCGGGTACTGGGTCAGCTGCGGTCAGTGACGGCTCGCCGGCAACTGCGGTGGATCGTGTGGGGCACGATGGCTGGCGCGCTGCCGTTCGCCCTGGCGTACGGGCTGCCGTACGCGCTGGGTTACGAGCCGTGGGCGTTCTCGGGCCTGCTGGTCATCCTGCTGGCGCTGGTGCCGCTGGCGTTCGCCTCGGCCGTCGTGCGCTACCGGCTGATGGATGTCGAGGTGATCATCAAGCGCACGGTGGTGTATGCCACGGCGCTGGTGGCGATCGCCGCGATCTACGGCACCATCTTCCGTCTCGCCAGCGAGTTCCTCCTTGGCGGATCCCAGCAGCACAACTCGGTCATCGCGGTGCTCGTCACCGTCGTCGTCGTGCTGCTGGCCCCGCTGGTCAAGAGCGGTATCCAGAACGCGCTGGACTATGCCCACTACCGCGAACGCTACGACTATCGCCGCGCGCTGCTGGCATTCGCCCGGGAGCTGAACAGCGAACTCGACCTCGACAGCCTCAGTGGGCGTCTGGTGCATCGGCTCTCCGAGACGTTCGGCGTCGATCGCCTGGCGCTGCTGGTGGCTACCGATGGGGAGGCCCGCGGCACTTTCGTCCCGGGGGCCACCCTGGGCTTCACCGAGCAGCCGATGCCTGCGCTGAACCGCTCGTCCGGCGTCGGCACGCGTGTCGAGAGCGGCCACGTGGTCAGCCTCGACGACCCCTTCACCGCGCGCCGGTTCTCGCAGGACGAGGTCCGCTACTGGCGCGATCGCGGCGTGCGGTACTTCGTTCCCTGCGTCGCCAAGGATGGACCCATTGCCGTGATCGCGCTGGGCCCGCGTCCGAGCGGTGAGCCGCTCAGCACCGAAGACCTGACGTTGCTCAACGCCGTGGCGGCCCAGGTGGCGACGGCCATCGAGAACGGCCGGCTGTACCTGCAGCTGCGCGACAAGGCGGCCGAACTCGACCGCATGCGCGAGTTCAGCGAGAGCGTCGTGCAGTCGCTGCAGGACGGCATGCTCGTGGCCGATCTGGACGGCGTCGTGCTGCGCTGGAATCCGGCCCTGCACCGCATCTACGGTGTCGCTGCCGAGGACGCGGTTGGACGCCGGCTCGACGAGTTGTTCGATGCCGAGTTCCTGCTGACCCTGCGGACGACACCGCGCCAGCAGGATGAAGCGGCGCTGCTCTATCGCGTCGGGCTCGCCTCGCGACACCCGGAGGGCCAGCGCCGCGTGCTGGCCAACGCGGCCCTGATGCCGCTGCGGACCGCCTCATCCGGCCACGCCGGCAGCGTGCTGATCCTCGAGGACATCACCTCGCGCGTGCAACTCGAGGAGCAGTTGCAGCTGGCCGACAAGATGGCCTCGATCGGTCTGCTCGCGGCGGGGGTGGCGCACGAAGTCAACACGCCGCTGACGGGCATCTCGAGCTTCACGCAGATGCTGCTGGATCAGGCCGACCCGGAAGATCCGCGGACCCGGCTGCTCGAGAAGATCGAGCGCCAGACGTTCCGCGCGGCGAAGATCGTCAACAGCCTTCTGCATCTGTCCCGGCCCGCCCAATCGGATGCCGGCCCCGTCGACCTGCACGTGGTCGTACACGACGTGCTCTCGCTGCTCGATCATCAGTTCAAGTCGGCGAACATCCAGGTGCGGCGCGACCTCACGAGCCCGGCGCCCATCGTGCGCGCCGTCGAGCACAAGCTGCAGCAGGTGCTGCTCAACCTGTTCCTGAACGCGCGTGACGCCATGCCGAACGGCGGCTGGCTCGGCATCGCCAGCCGGGAGGAGGGGGAGCGCATCGTGGTCGAGGTGAGTGACACCGGCAGCGGCATTCCGGCGGAACTCCTCGCGCGCATCTACGATCCGTTCTTCTCCACGAAGCCGATCGGGCAGGGCACAGGGCTCGGGTTGTCGATCACGTACGGCATCGTCCACGAACACGACGGCACGATCGCGTGCGACAGCCGCATCGGCCAGGGTACGACGTTCACGCTCAGCTTCCCGTCGGTCCGGTCACACGCCGTGCAGGCGTCCGCCGGGCAGGCCGGCTAGCACGCATACACATCGACATGGCGACTCACGGAACCGTTCTGGTCATCGACGACGAAGAGGTGATGCGCGAGGTGCTCGACGCGCTGCTGTCGCGGGAGGGCTACGACGTGCGGATCGCCTCCGACGGCTATGCGGGCCTCGAACTCGCCCGCAGCATGGCCTTCGACGCCGTCGTCGTGGACGTGATGATGCCCGGTATCGACGGCCTCACCGTCCTGTCGGAACTGAAGGCCATCGACGAAGACCTGCCGGTCGTGATGGTGACCGCGTTCGCGTCGGTCGAGACGGCGCTCACCGCGATGAAGAAGGGCGCGTTCGACTACATCACCAAGCCGTTCAAGAACGACGAGGTGGCCGCGGTGATTCGCAATGCCGCCGAGCGCACGCGCCTGCAGCGCGAGAACCGGATCCTGAAGCAGAACCTGCAGAGCCACGGCAACCGTTTCTCGAACATCATCGGCCGCAGTTCGAAGATCCGGCAGGTGTTCGACCTGATCATGCAGGCGGCGCCGAGTCGGACGACCGTGCTGATCAACGGCGAGAGCGGTACCGGCAAGGAACTGGTGGCGCGCGCGCTGCACAACAACTCCACGCGTGCCGACAAGGCGTTCGTAACGGTCAACTCGGGCAATCTGCCCCCGGACCTGCTCGAAAGCAACCTGTTCGGCCACGTGAAGGGCGCCTTCACCGGCGCGGTCGCGCCGAAGAAGGGCCTCTTCGAGATCGCCGACAAGGGCACGATCTTCTTCGACGAGATTGGCAACGTGCCCCTCGAGACCCAGGCCAAGCTCCTGCGCGTGATCCAGGAACGCGAGTTCATGCGGCTCGGTGGCATCGACAACATCAAGGTCGACGTCCGCATCATCGCCGCGACCAACGTCGACCTGCGCAACATGATGGAGGACGGCAAGTTCCGGGAAGACCTCTACTACCGCCTCCACGTCATTGCCGTGAACCTGCCCGCGCTGCGCGAGCGCAAGGAAGACATCCCCCTCCTCGTGCAGCACTTCCTCGAGAAGTACGGCGAAGAGAACGACCGTCAGGGGCTCGAGCTGTCGCCCGAGGCACTCGACCTGCTGATCGAGTACGACTGGCCGGGCAACGTCCGTGAACTCGAGAACGTGATCGAGCGTGCGGTCGTGCTGTGCTCGGGCAATCGCATCGAGGACGACCTGATTCCGGAGCACGTTCGCACGACGCGCCGTTTTCAGCTGCCGAACTTCGTCCTGCCGCCTGAAGGCATTTCGTTCAAGGAAGTCACGGGCGATTTCGAGCGGCGCCTGATCGAGACCACGCTCGAGGCATCGGGCGGCGTCCAGAAGCGGGCCGCCGAACTGCTGCACATCAAGCCGACGACGCTGAACGAGATGATCAAGCGCTACGACATCCGTCCCCGCCGCAAGAAGCCGGCGGCCGAAGAGGCCGAGCCCGCGGGGACGAAAGCGTAGACGTCTACCGTCCACACGCGCACGTCGGCCGGGGCGCAGAGCGCCTCGGCGAAGCTCAGGGCCGTGTCCCCGTCCATCCGCCCCGCCGAAGCGCAGGGCGGCGTCCCCGTCCGTCCGCCCCGCCGAAGCGCAGGGCGGCATCCCCGTCCAGCCGCCCCGCCGAAGCGCAGGGCGGCATCCCGTCCATCCGCCTCGCCGAAGCGCAGGGCGGCGTCCCGTCCATCCGCCTCGCCGAAGCTCAGGGCGGCGCCCCCGTCCGTCCGCCTCGCCGAAGCTCAGGGCGGGTCCCGTCCGTTCGCCCTGAGCGAAGGCGGGACGCGGCGTCCCGGAACCGAACACCTTCCGGGCGCATCGCGGTGCTGTCGGGCCGGCCCAGCGCCTGATTCGGGCACATGAAGAGTTGGCGCGGAATTTGTAGTACAAGAAATCGTGGATGTCGCCCTTTCGCCCGAGGCCAAGCGCCGCCGCAAATGGCAGCGGCTGCGCACGCCGTTGATCGTCGGACTCGTACTGGTCTCGGCTGGAGTCGGCGTCTCGCAGCTGTCGCCCGCCGTGCCGTCGGTGGAGGGCGGCGGACTGTGGATGGACACGGTGCAGCGTGGCGAACTCGTGCGTGAGGTGCGGGGCACCGGTACGCTGGTGCCCGTCGACATCGCGTGGATACCGGCCGGTGCGGACGGGCAGGTGCAGCGCGTGCTGTTGCGGCCTGGCGCCGACGTGACGCCGGACACCGTCCTGGTCGAACTGCACAACCCCACCCTTGAACAACAGGTGATGGATACTCGTCTTCAACTGGACGCGGCCGTTGCGCGCCTTCGTCGAGCCGAAGCCGACGCCACCTTGGCGCTCCTGGCGCAGGAGTCACTCGTGGCGCAGGCAGAGGCGACGCTGGAGGAGTCGAAAAGCGACGCGGAGGCCGACCAGATGCTGTTGAAGGACGGGCTCGTTTCGGAACTGCAGCATCGCCGGTCGTCCGCGCGCGCGCGGGCCTCGCAGGCGCAGCTCGACGCCGAACGCAAGCGCTTGTCGGTGAGCACGCAGGTGCGCCCCTCACAGCTCGCCGAGCAGGAGGCCGAGGTGCAGCGCTTGCGAACGCTCGTCACCCTGCGGCAGGACCAGCTCGATGGGCTGCGCGTCCGGGCGCGGATGCACGGCGTGCTCCAGGCCGTGCCCGTAGAGGTCGGCAGTCAGGTGACGGCCGGTACCAACGTGGCTCGTGTCGCCAATCCCGATGACCTGAAGGCGCAGGTTCGCGTGCCGGAGACGCAGGCTCGTGACGTGCAGATTGGCCAGGTCGCGCGGGTGGATACCCGCAATGGCATCGTCATGGGACAGGTGACGCGCGTGGATCCGGCGGCGGTGAGCGGCACGGTGCTGGTCGACATCACCCTCACCGGCGACCTGCCGCGTGGCGCGCGTCCCGACCTCTCGGTGGACGGCATCATCGAGATCGAGCGCCTGGGCGACACGCTGTACATGGGACGGCCGGCGGCAGGGCAGGAACTCGGCACGCTCAGCATCTTCAGGATCGACGCCGAGGGTATGGCGACACGCGTACCTGTCAAATTGGGCAAGGGCTCGGTCCGGGCGATCGAAGTGGTGGAAGGGCTGGCCGAGGGTGACCGAGTGATCCTGTCGGACATGTCTGCCTGGGACCAGGTGGATCGCCTGCGCTGTCGCGGCGAAGCTTGCCTGCCGCAAGGACCGCGCTGACGCGCGCCAACGTAAAAGGACGAGTGAGTTCATGACGACGACCCCTCTGATTCGCCTCGACGGTGTGCGCAAGGTCTTTGCGGCCGACGAGATCGAGACCCACGCGCTCGACGGCATCCATCTCGACATCGACTTCGGCGAGTACATCGCCATCGCGGGCCCGTCGGGCTGCGGCAAGTCGACGCTGCTGTCGATTCTCGGGCTGCTCGACACGCCCTCGGAGGGCACGTACTGGCTGAACAGCCGGCAGGTCGACCACCTGTCGCTCGCCGAGCGCGCGCGTACGCGCAACCGGGAGATCGGGTTCATCTTCCAGAGCTTCAACCTCATCGGTGACCTGACCGTGTACGAGAACGTCGAGTTGCCGCTCACCTACATGGGCATGGCGGGTGCGGAGCGGCGCAAGCGCACGGAACAGGCGCTCGAACGCGTGGGAATGGGACACCGGTCGCGTCACCTGCCCGGGCAGCTGTCGGGCGGTCAACAGCAGCGCGTCGCCGTGGCGCGCGCGGTCGTCACGCAGCCGTCGATCCTGCTCGCCGATGAGCCCACGGGTAATCTCGACTCGCACAACGGCGAGATCGTGATGCAACTGCTGCGCGACCTGCACAAGGACGGCGCCACCATCTGCATGGTGACGCACGACCCCCGCTACGTGCAGCACGCCACGCGGACGGTGCACCTCTTCGACGGCCGTATCGTGCTCGAGGACCATCCGGGTCTGCAGGGCGCGACGTTCGCGCACGCATAGCGCGTCGGAGTCGTGAGTCATGAATGCCCCGCCTCGGCGAGGCGGGGCGACGTGGCGCGTGGGGCTGTCCTTCCGGCCTTCCTGTAGCCTGTAACCGTCATGTCCTCCGCTCCCCACCCCCGCGTCCTCGTCGCCGACGATGATGCCGACGTCCTGGAGGCCGTGCGCCTGCTGTTGCGTCTGGAGGGATACGACACCGAGGCGGCGGGCTCACCCGGGGCCGTACTCGCGGCCATCGAACACGGGGAGTTCGACGCGGCGCTCATCGACCTCAACTACGCGCGTGACACGACGTCCGGTACCGAGGGCCTCGAACTGCTGCTGCAGATCAGGCGTGCCGACGATACGCTGCCCGTGGTGGTGATGACGGCCTGGGGCACGGTGGATCTCGCGGTCGAGGCCATGCGCCGCGGCGCGGGCGACTTCATCCAGAAACCCTGGGAGAACGAGCGTCTGCTCGCCGTCCTGCGGACACAGGTCGAGCTGGGACGCGCGCTGCGCCGCGGGCGGCGGCTCGAGGCCGAGAACGCGCTGCTGCGCAGCCCGGACGGTCCGCCGATGGTGGCGCACTCGCCCGCCATGCGCCCGGTTCTCCAGGTGCTGGCGCGCGTGGGGCCGTCCGACGCCACCGTCCTCATCACCGGTGAGAACGGCACCGGCAAGAGCCTGCTCGCGCGGGCGCTGCACGATGCGTCGCCGCGGGCCGGACGACCATTCGTCTCGGTCAACGCCGGCGGCATCTCGGAAGGCGTATTCGAGAGCGAACTGTTCGGACACGAGCGCGGCGCGTTCACCGATGCGCGCGCTGAGCGCATCGGTCGGTTCGAGGTCGCCGACGGCGGCACGCTCTTCCTCGACGAGATCGCCAACGTGCCGCTGTCCCAGCAGGCGAAGCTGCTGCGGGTGATCGAGGCGGGCGAGTTCGAGCGGCTCGGCTCGTCGCGTACGCGACGGACCGACGTGCGGCTGCTGACCGCGACCAACGCGGACCTGCACGCGGAGGTCGCCGCCGGCCGCTTCCGTCAGGACCTGCTGTTCCGCCTCAACACCGTGGAGGTGCACATGCCGCCGCTGCGCGAGCGCACGGACGACATCGCGGAACTCGCCGGCCTGTTCCTGCAGCGACACGCCCGCCGCTACCGCAAGTCACTGGACGGCTTCACGCCCCAGGCGATGCAGGCGCTGCGCGGACATCAGTGGCCCGGCAACATCCGGGAACTCGATCACGCCGTCGAGCGAGCCGTGCTGATGACCGATGGCCCGCTCGTGACGCACGACGACCTGGCGCTGCGCACAGCGCACGACGAGGCCCCGCGCATGGAGAACATGAGCCTGGAAGATGTCGAAGCGTTCCTCATCCGGAAGGCGCTCGACAAGTTCGACCGCAACGTGTCCCTTGCGGCCCGCGCGCTCGGCCTGAGCCGCAGCGCGATGTACCGGCGCCTGCAGCGGTACGGGCTGTCCGCGGATCGCTGATCGCGTCGCGTCCCATGGCCCACGAACTGCGAGCGGCGGTCGTCGCCTTCGTGGCAGGCGTGCCGTCCCTGGTCCTGGCCCTCGTCCTGCTCTGGCTCGGCGACTGGCCGCTCTCACTGCGCATCGTCCTCACGGCCGCCCTCTGTGCGGGCCTCGCCGTCGGCGCGGTGCAGGTCCACCGCCGCGTGAGGATGCCGCTGCAGACAACGGCGAGCCTGCTGCAGGGCCTGCGCGAAGGGAACTACTCCGTCCGCGCGCGTCCGGCAGACACCCGCGACGCGATCGGGCAGGTATGGGCCGAGTTGAACCAGCTCGCCGACGTGTTGCAGCACCGGAGGCTCACCGAGGTCGAGACGAGCGCGCTGCTGGCTTCGGTGATGGCGGAACTCGACGTCGCGGTCCTCGCGTTCGATGGCGCGGAACAGCTGCGGCTGGTGAACCCCGCCGCCGCCAGGCTCTTCGGGCAGCCGATCACCGCCCTGCTCGGCGCAACCGCCGCTGACCTGCAGTGTCAGAACCTCCTGTCACTGCAGGGACCCCGTATCATGACCCTCACGTTTCCGCGCGCGAGCGGCCGGTGGGAAGTGCGTCGGACGTCGTTCCGTCAGGAAGGACTGTCGCATCAGCTGATCGTCCTGAGCGACGTCAGCATCGCCTTGCGGGAAGAGGAACGGCAGGCATGGCGCCGGCTGATACGCGTGATCAGCCACGAGCTGAACAACTCGCTGACGCCCATCAAGTCGATTGCCAACAGCCTGGCGCAACTGCTGGCACGCAGCGGCGCCGTGCCGCCGGACGATCTGGAACGGGGCCTGGCCGTGATCGGCAAGCGCGCCGACGGCCTGAACCGCTTCCTGCACGGGTACGCCGTCCTCGCCAAACTGCCGCCGCCGCGCTTCGCCAGGGTGGATGTCGCCGCCCTGGCCAACCGAGTCGTCCAGCTCGAACGGCAGGACCGGCTGACCGTCGCGAGCACGGGTACCGTCGTCATCGATGCGGATTCAGATCAGGTGGAGCAGCTGCTCATCAACCTGGCGCGCAATGGGCTCGATGCGACACAAACCACTGGCGGGCGTGTCCGGCTGTCGTGGTTCGAGGACGTGCCGGCGTCGATGGTCGAGATACGCGTCGAGGACGAAGGCCTGGGGATCGCGAACGGCGCAGACATCTTCGTGCCCTTCTTCACGACCAAACCCGGCGGCTCGGGTATCGGCCTGGCGCTGTGCCGCCAGATCGCCGATGCCCATCACGGCACGGTCACGCTCACCAATCGCCCGGAAGGTGGGTGTGTGGCGACGGTGCGGCTACCCCTCCATCCTGCGTGATGCTTCGTGCCCGTGGGGCGCCACGGTAGCGGCTGCCCCTCCGTCAATCAACGCTGGCATGACCGGCGATCCGCGCAGCTGATCGTCCGGGAAGGGCCGATCGTTCCGGCTCGCTCACCAGTTGGTGTCCGGCGAACGTTCCGCCACCTGGCGGTCGCTGGTGGCCCGGCTCGTGAGCTGTTCCTTCAAGAACGGTGACTCGACAGTGCTCTCGTGCCACGGCACGACACGATCGTCCAGCCATTCGACCATGTCGCCGTACCTGTCGAACGGGGGCTCGCTCGGAGCCGACAGGTGATTCGCCTTGAGGTGGAACCGCACGTAGTGATACAGCTCGGCGGTCCTCAGCGGCCAGCCATCAGGGTTCGAGTGTCCTTCACGGACGGTGCCCCGAACCAGCGTGAGTGCGCTCGCCCTGCCGTCGAGGAGGGCATCGTGGATGTCGAGCGCGCTGAGCGGAACCCCTTCGTGCTCGAAGTGCAGATTGAAGTCGGCGTCGAGCAGCACCCACTTGCCGAAGTCGGGCACCCACACCTCGGTGACGAAGTGCACGTAGGGGTTGTCGACGCTGCCGATTTCGACATAGCGCGCCGTGAACCCCAGGGCCGCGAGCGACTGGAGAAACAGCTGCGAGTATTGCGCGCAGAATCCGCCGGTCGTCCCCGCGCGAATCCAATCGAGGATGGTCACGGCATCCCAGGGCGGGTACGGGTCAGGGTTGCCGGCCGGCCACTGGCCCGCCGCCCAGTCCTTCAC
>CAYMAG010000029.1:0-44600 GCA_964388335.1 uncultured Vicinamibacteraceae bacterium
GACGACGTTCTCGAGGAACGGGATGTTGGTCTTCACGCCGCGGATGCGGAACTCGCGTAGCGCGCGATGCATGCGCTGGAGGGCGATGTCGAAGCGTGGTCCCGAGGCCGTCAGCTTCACGAGCATCGAGTCGTAGTAGGGCGTGACGACCGAGCCTGCGTCGCCCGTCCCCGCGTCGAGGCGGATCCCGAACCCCGCGGCCGAGCGGTAATTGATGATCTTTCCATAGTCGGGCGCGAAGCCGTTGGCCGGGTCCTCCGTGGTGATGCGCGCCTGCACTGCGAAGCCGGTGCGTGGGATGTCCTCCTGCCGCGGGATGTCGATCTCGTGGCTGAAGAGCGCATGCCCCTGCGCGACGAGAATCTGCGAGCGCACGAGATCGATGCCGGTGATTACCTCCGTCACGGTGTGCTCGACCTGGATGCGCGGGTTCATCTCGATGAAGAACCACGCCTTCGCATCGACGTCGTACAGGAACTCCACCGTGCCCGCGTTGTTGTAATGGATGGCTCTCGCGATTCGTACCGACGCCTCGCACAACTCGCGGCGCACCGCCTCGTCCAGCCCGACCGATGGCGCAATCTCGAGGACCTTCTGGTGCCGCCGCTGCACCGAGCAGTCGCGTTCGTGGAGGTGGACGATGTTGCCGTGGCGGTCGCCGAGGATCTGCACCTCGAGATGCTTGGCCCTCCCCACGAAGCGCTCGAGGAAGACGGCTGAATTGCCGAAGGCGTTGGCCGCTTCGGTCTGGGCCTGGTCGAGCAGGCCGTCCAGATCCGACGCGTTCTGCACTACACGCATGCCGCGGCCGCCGCCCCCGAACGCCGCCTTGATGATCAGGGGAAAGCCGATCTCGTGGGCGATCCTGCGTGCCTCCGCGCGGTCCGACACGGGCTCCTCGGTGCCGGGCAGGGTCGGCACGCCCACGGCCCTGGCGAGTGCTCTCGCCGAGACCTTGTCCCCCATCGAGGCCAGCATCTCGGGGTCGGGACCGATGAAGGTCAGCCCTGCGTCACGGCACGCGCGTGCGAAGTCGGCGTTCTCGGAGAGGAATCCGTACCCGGGATGGATGAGGGTGATGCCCTTCTCCTTCGCCAGGTGGATGATGCCGTCGATGTCGAGGTAGGCGCCGACCGGCCCCTTCTCCTTGCGGAGGCGATAGGCCTCATCGGCCTTGAAGCGATGGCGCGAGAAGCGGTCCTCTTCGGCGTAGATGGCGACGGTGCGCAGGCCGAGTTCCGTCGCAGCACGAAAGATCCGGATGGCGATTTCGCCCCGGTTCACGGCCATCAGTTTCTGGGTCTTCGCGGGTATCGGGGGCTCGGTGGGAGGCATTGCGACGGTTTCGGGAATCGGGACACAGGGCTCGGGGCGCGGGCTCTCGACGGACTCCGGGTTGCCGAACGCTCCTACCGAGTCGGCTGGTTCCGGGTTCCGGCGTGCCACAGAGGACGAGGTTCGGCTGCGGAGGGAAAGTGGATTGGACCACAGGCGCGTCGACGAGCCTCGTGATGATTGTACTGCGCCGGCCGCAGCGCACCGGTGTGGCCGCGAGGCAACGGAGCGGACGGAGGGAACGGGCGCACAACAGAGGCACAGAGAAGCGGAGTCCCAGCGCCACGCTCACGTTGCTCGGGGATGTCGATCAGACGCGTGGTCTAAATTTCCGCAACCCGCACCGTAGGACCTGAACAGCCACGGTGCCGCATGATCCTCTCCGATCCTCTGCGTCTCCGTTCCTCCGTGTGAACCCGTTGCCTCCGTGACCCTCCGTTCCCTTCTGATTCGATGTGCACCGACGTGAGCGCGAGCCAGCGGAGTGGACGGAGGGAACGGGTGCACAGCAGAGGCGCAGAGAAACGAAGTCCGAACGACGCGACGCCACGTTGCGCGGGGATGTCGATCAACCGCGTGGGCAGATCAAACGCGTGGTCAGAATTTCCGGAACCCGCAGCGCAGGACCTGAACGGCAACCGTGCGGGATGCCCGATCCCTCTGCGACCCTTCGCGTCTCCGCGTCTCCGCGTGAACCCGTGTCCTCCGTGACCCTCCGTTCGCGTGCGCCTCGACGTGCACGAGTGCCGTCCACCTAATTCACGACGCCTGATCACTTCTCGGGGTCTTCTGCTCGTTGGGGCGCATACAGTTGCCGCGCGCGCACCTGGACCTGAGGTCGGTCGACCTTGACCGTGATCCGGCGGGTCGCCGGCTGCGCCTTCCCTGGTTCGGCACCGGGCTGGACGTATGCCAGCCTGTAGTACTGACGGCTGTCGCGCATGATCTGCGGGATGTGCTTGCCGAGGTCGTTGGTGTCCACGGTCAGCGTGCCCCCGGTGTTCATGGCGAGGAGCCCGAGACTGCCGTAGTAGCGCTCCATCATGGCCCCGGCACTCGCCGCCCCGGCCCCGGCCGCGGCCGCCACCGCGGCGCCTGCCCCTCCAACGCTGACATTCGTCGGCCCTCCTGCTACGAGGCCGCGCGGATCGATGCCATAGATGGCGACGTTCGCGAGCGACGCCTCGCGCAGCACGTCGTGGTAGGTGGCGCGGACCAGTTCGGCGTCGTACGCCAGACGATTGAGGTTCCCGGCAAAGAGTGCGTGCCCCTGACTGATGACGACGACGGCACGTCGCTCGACCGCGTCACTTCCCAGCGTCTTGGCGACGTTTCGCAACACCTGCAGCGCAATGCGTGCCCGCATCTCGATCTCGCCGGCCATTCCGAAGCTCGCCTGCCCGCGGAAACGGCGTACCAGTCGCCGCGCCTCTTCACGGTCCGTCGACAATTGCTGCACCAGGTCGTGTGGCCCCGTGTTGACGATGGCCAGCCGGTCCTCTGGCCCGAGCGCGTCGACGAAGCGTATGGCCACATCCTGCGTGGGCTTGGTCAGCCGCGGCTCGATGTGCCAGTCGTCGAAGACCAGCACGAAGTCGCGCCGCTGCGCCGGCCCTTCGACGGTGGTGAGGTCCACGTATTCGAACGCCACGAGCGGCTGCTCGACGCCGTTGTCGAGGACGCGCACGTCATCGGCCCGCAGGTCCGTCACCGGCACGCCATCGCGCGTGACGATTGCCGATACCTCGACCAGCGTGGTCCCCACCCGGAACGTCGGCTGCTCCTGCGCGACGACGGCGGCACCGAGCAGAACCGTCGGCAGCGCGACGACGAGTCGACGCCTCAGCCCAGTTCGTGCGCCCATGACGTGAAGCATGAGGGTGACATGAAGCATGAAGCCTGAGTCATGACTACCCGTCCGCCCTCCCCGGCACGTACTGCTGTCTCGCCCGCACCTCGACGCCGCGCTGGTCGACCTTGACCTCGATGCGGCGTGTGCGCGGCTGGGCCTCCCCCTCCGCTGGCTCTGGCTGCACGTACGCCAGCCGGTAGTACTGGCGACTGTCGCGTACGATGCCCGGGATGTCGGCGGCGAGGTCGTTGGTGTCGACGGTCAGTGTGCCACCGGTGTGCATCGCGATCGTGCCCAGGCTGCCGAACCGGCGCCTGGCCATCGAGTTCGCCGAGCCTCCACCGCCCATGCCGGCAGCGATGGACGCCGCGATCCCGGGGCCGCCGGTGCCGATGCCAGGGACGGGCGCCATGAGTCCGCGTGGATCGATGGCGTAGATGGCCACGTTCGCGAGTGAGGCGTTGCGGACCACATCCATGTACATCGCCAGCACGGCGGGGTCGTCGTTGAGACGCCCCACGCCTTCCGGCAGCACCTGGTGGCCCTCGCTGACCAGGACGATCGTGCGGCGCTCGGCAGCATCACCCTCCATGCTGGTTGCCACGCTGCGGATGACATCGAACGCGCCGCGTGCCCGGAGTTCGAGTTCGAACGGGGCAGGAGGACCACTCGGCTGCTGCCCGCGAAGCCGCGCGATCGCCTCGCTCACCGCCGCGCGGTCCGTGGTCAGGTCAACGGTGATCTGGTGCGGCCCGGTGGTCACCAGCGCGAGCCGGTCGTGCGGACCGACCGCATCGAGAAACGCTTCGGCAACCTGCTGCGTCTGTGGCGTGAACTGCGGCGAGATGTGCCAGTCGTCGACGACCAGCACGAAGTCACGCCGCTGCGCCGGACCTTCGACGGTGGTGAGGTCCACGTACTCGAACGCGACGAGCGGCTGCTCGTCACCGTTGTCGAGCACGCGGATGTCGTCCTGCCGCAGGTCGCTTACGGGCCGGCCGCCACGTGTGACGATGGCCGAAACCTCGACCAGGGTGGTGCCTGCCCGGAACGTCGGTTGGCCGGAGTCGGACGCCCGGGGCGCCTGCGCCCCGAGAACACCGCCGAGCAGGACGAGTGATCCCAGCGATACCGTGGCGACAGCCCGTGCGCGGCCCTTCATGAAGCATGAAACATGAGGCATGACTATACCCGTCTGACTTCAGGTGGCTGGCTCAGTCAGGATACCTCAGGGTGCGGCGCGGCTGGCAACGACGGCCGCGAGGTGCTGTCCGTCCACGAGGCCCTCGGCCTGGTCGACAATCTCGAGCGGCGCCACGAGGCGAGGCAGTTCGCCGGGCTGCAGCAGGAACGCGTCAGACGACGGCCCCGTCGGTTCGTTGCGGTGGCCGGACGTGAAGGTCTCGTACACGAGCAGGCCACCGGGCGCCAGCGCCGCACGCAGGGCCCCGAACAGCGGACGATGGAGATACCGCGTCACGAGGACGAGGTCCCATGTCTCTGGCGCGAACGAGAAATCGGGAACCTCCAGGTCGACCGTGCGGGTCGTGACACTGACACTGAGCGCCTGCGCACTGGCCGCAAGCTCAGCCAGCGCCTCCGCATCGCGATCGACGGCCGTGACCTCGAATCCGGCTGCCGCGAACAGCAGCGCGTGCCGCCCACGCCCGGACGCGACATCGAGCACGCGGCGCCTCGACGCATACAAGTCGGCGTGATCGAGCACCCACGCCGACGGTCCCCAGATCGTTCCCTCCCCCAGTTCCCTGGGCCCGTCCCAGTCGGCCATGCCATGGGCAAGGTTGTGAACGTTGTCGAATCCCGCGCGCACGAGCACATCCGCGGCGTGTCGGCTGCGCACGCCGTGTTCGCAGTAGACGAGGATCGGACGGCCATCGCGCGGCAGCACGGCCGGCGCCGACGCGATGCACTGAACGGGCAGCAGCCGCGCCCCGGGTATGTGCCCGAGCTGCGCGTGCTCCTGTGGCGTGCGGACGTCGAGGACGAGCACGTCGGGCCGTGCCATCAGCCGCCGTGCGTCGTCGTTGCCAAGCGATGGATACGGCACCACCCGATACTACAGGCTGCGGAAGTCCTTCCTTCCTTCCCTCCTTCCTTCCTTCGTTCCTCCCTTCCTTCGCTCCTTCCTTCCTTCGCTCCTTCCTTCCTTCGTTCCTCCCCTCCTTCGTTCCTTCTCTCCTTCGTTCCTCCCCTCCTTCTGAGGCATACTGCTGCGGATACGCTCGCGCCAGACGCGGGCGCTGGAGTCCGGGTGCCCGCCTCACGACCATCAGATCCACCGCCGCCAGTCCCCGCCACTGTCCCGCACGCTCCACCGCGCGAGTGGTCCGTCCGCGGCCTTCTGCGAACCGCCGGTCTCGTCGCCGTGGCGCTGGCGATACCGCTCGCCTGGCATCCGGCCATGGCGCTCCTGTCGACGGGCGACGTGGAGCCGAGCTACCTGCCGGCCCTCGAGTCGGCCCGCGAGCGTGGCCCCTTCCGCGCGCAGCCCATCGAAGACCTCAGATACCTGCAGCCCGCGCACGTGTTCATCGGCGATTCGATGCTCGGCACGCGCATCGATCCTCCTACGTTCGGCAGCCTCACGGGCGAGCACGTCGCGTTTCTCGCGCGCGCCGGCACGGGGTCTGCCTACTGGTATCTGGCGTTCAAGAACTACCTGATTCCCAGTGGCGTCCGGCCGGCGCTCGTGTTCTTCTTCTTTCGCGACCTCAACATGACCGACCCGATGTTCCGGCTGACCGGACCGTTCCGGTGGTCGATCGACGAGGCGGCGGCGCCGGAAGAGCCCGCGCTCAACGACGTGATCGCCAGCCGCACGCAGGGGCCCTGGTTTCGCGTGCACCAGGCCGTGAACGCCGCGTACAACGTCGACCGTGCGAACGCCTGGGCCGAGCGACAACTCTACGATTGGCCGGTACGCCTCTGGACCGACGAGGAGCCGCAGCGCCGCCAGTGGCTCGACGTCCTGAATTTCGAGACGATGGGCATCGAGACGCTGCGGCCGATGCCCGACGCCGACATCGCGGCCGCGGAAGATGCGGAGGCCGACTTCCCGAAGAACCTGCCGCGCTCCGTGCTGCCGCTCATCGTCGACCTCGCCAGGCAGCACGACCTGCGGGTCGTCTTCGTCCGCGTGCAGCGCCGCCCGGCCAACAACCGGCCCCCGCCGCAGTCGCCTCGCATGGAGCAGTACATGCGCGACTTCCGCGCCTACGCCGAATCGGAAGGCATGCTCTTCCACGATGACACCGGCGACCCGCAGCAGACCCTCGCCATGTACGAGGATGGCGACCACGTGGCCCGCGCGCACCGTGAGCGATACACCCGCATGTTCTGGGTGCACCTGAACCGGCTGCTGCGATGAGCTTTCACAGTCTCGACTTCGTCGCGTTCGTCCTGCTCGTCACCGCCATCTACTGGCGGCTGCCCCACGGAAGGCAGAACTGGTTCCTGCTCGGCGCCAGCTACCTGTTCTACGGGTGGATCCACCCCTGGTACTGCCTCCTGCTTGGGACGACGACCGTCATCGACTGGTACGCGGGGCTCCGGATGCAGGCCGTGCCCGACCGGCGCCGCCGCTGGCTGGTGATCAGCGTCATCGGCAACCTGGGCATGCTCGGGTTCTTCAAGTACTACAACTTCTTCGCGGGCAACGTGCAGCAGGCGCTCGACAGTATCGGGCTCGCGACGTCGCTGCCGGTGCTGCAGATCGTGCTGCCGGTCGGCATCTCCTTCTACACGTTCCAGAGCCTGAGCTACTCGATCGACGTCTATCGCGGGAGGCTGGCACCGACGCCGTCGCTGCGCGACTTCGCGTTGTTCGTCTCGTTCTTCCCGCAGCTCGTGGCCGGCCCCATCGAGCGGGCCACGGCCCTGCTGCCCCGCGTCCAGCGTGCGCGGCACTTCAACATGGTCGTCGCGCGTGATGCGCTCGTCCTGGTGGCGTGGGGATTCTTCAAGAAGCTCGTCATCGCCGACAACGTCGGCATCATCGCCAACCGCGTCTTTTCGATGAACGAGCCGTCGTTCGAGATGCTGTGGGCCGGCGTGTTCGCGTTCGGCATCCAGATCTACGCCGACTTCTCCGCCTACAGCGACATCGCCCGCGGCGTCGCCCGCTGGCTCGGCTTCGAGCTGATGAAGAACTTCGACCATCCGTATCTGGCGACGTCACCGTCCGACTTCTGGCGGCGCTGGCACATCTCGCTGTCGTCGTGGTTCCGCGATTATCTGTACATTCCGCTCGGCGGTTCGCGCCACGGACTCGGCAGGACCCTTGCCAACGTGTTCGCCACGTTCGTCATCTCGGGCCTCTGGCACGGTGCGGCCTGGAACTTCGTCCTCTGGGGCGCGTTTCACGGCGTCCTGCTGATGACCGAACGCGTGTGGGGCGCCGTCACGGGACGGCCTCGGCACCGGCATCGACTGCCGTGGTGGCGTGCCGTCCCGCAGTGGGCCGTCATGCTGGTCCTGGTGAACGTCGGCTGGCTGATGTTCCGTGAGGGCGACATCCAGATGCTCTTGCGCGACCTCACGCTGCTGCCGGGAGGCAGCACGCCGGCGCAGCAGCAGGCTGGTCTGTACCTCTTCTTCGTCGCCTTCACCCTCTCGCTGCCCCTGTGGGCACACAGCCTGTGGACGGCCTGGCGCGGACGGTCGTACTCGGAACGTCCGGCGGTGGTCGAGGCGGACGTGCCAACGCGGACCGTGGTGCTGCAGACGCTGGCCGTCGGCGTCATGTTCATGGCCATCCTCGCGGTGCGCAGCCGTACGTCGCTCGACTTCATCTACTTCCAGTTCTGACGCCCGCCGCAGAGACCTCTGGTGGCCACCGACATTCCCTCACGGCGTTTGCGCCCACTCGTCCGAGAGGCGCTGCTCGGTCACGGACTGAGCCCCGGCCCGACGACTTCCGTCGAACTCCTGCGGGTGCAGGTCCGTGATCTGTATCTGGTCGAGATTCGGCGCCTCCGCGCGGCGGTGCGCAACAGGGCCTTTCCCATGGACGAGTACGCGGCGCGCGTCGTGGCGTTGCGCCGGCGCTATCCGCTGCTCTCGGTGCCCCTCGAGCACTGGTACGAGCCGGTCACGCGTGAGCCGCTGCGATAGAATGGCCGGCGGATGGCCCGCGCGGCAATGACGCCTCGCGCACGTATGCGGCCCCTTCAGGCGACCCCTACGTATGAGTGGATGGCAAGCGTTCCAGGGACTCAATGCCGGGTACGTGCTCGAGCTGTACGAGCGCTATCTCGAGGATCCCGCGTCGGTCGATGAGGGTACCCGACAGCACTTCGAGACCTGGACCCCGCCTGAAGACCTCGAGGACGTCCCGACGGTGGACGCCATCGACGCCCGTGTCGTGACGGCCGCCGCCACGCTCGCCGAGTCGCTCCGGCGGTACGGACACCTGGCGGCCCAGATCGATGCGCTCGGCTCGCGCCCACACGGCGACGCCTCGCTCGCACTCGAGACGTATGGCATCACCGAGAACGACCTCAAACGCCTGCCGGCGAGCGTCATCGGCGGGCCCATCGCCCAGGGCCTGTCCACCGCCGCCGAAGTGATTGCCGCCCTTCGCGAGGTCTATTGCTCGCGCAGCGGCTACGACGTCGCGCAGATCTTCGTGGCCGAAGAACGCGAGTGGCTGCGACTGGCGATCGAGACGGGGCGTTTCCGCCCGCCGGCGTTGCCGGTGGACGGCGAGGCGCTGCTCACCCGGCTGACGGAAGTGGAGGTCTTCGAGCGCTTTCTGCACCGGACCTTTCCCGGCAAGACCCGCTTTTCGGTGGAGGGCCTCGACATGCTCGTGCCCATCCTCGACGAGGTGCTGGCCGGTGCCGCGGAGGCGGGCCTGAAGGACGTGCTCATCGGCATGGCGCACCGTGGGCGCCTCAACGTGCTCGCCCACGTGCTTGGCAAGCCGTACGCGCAGATCCTCGCCGAGTACAAGGATCCCGCACAGACCCGGTCGGGGTACCGCATCGACCTGGGCTGGACCGGCGACGTCAAGTATCACGCGGGCGCGCTCCGCGCCGTCGGGCCTGGCCTGCACGTGTCGATGGCGCCCAACCCCAGCCACCTCGAGTTCGTGAACCCCGTCGTCGCCGGCATGGCCAGGGCCGCGGGGTCGCACGCCGAAGCGCCCGGTGCGCCGCGGTTCGACGCCGACCTCACACTGCCCGTCCTGATTCACGGGGATGCCGCTTTTCCCGGCCAGGGCATTGTCGCCGAGACACTGAACCTGTCGCGGCTCGACGGCTACAACACCGGCGGCACGATTCACATCATCGCGAACAATCAGCTCGGCTTCACGGCGACGCCCTCCGAGTCGCACTCGACGTCGTACGCGAGCGGCCTGGCTCGCGGCTTCAAGATTCCGATCATCCACGTGAACGCGGACGATCCGGAGGCCTGCATCGAGGCCGCCCGCCTCGCCTGGGCGTATCGCGCGAGGTTCCACCGCGACTTCCTGATCGACCTGGTCGGATACCGCCGCTACGGACACAACGAAGGAGACGAGCCGGCGTTCACGCAGCCGCTGATGTACCAGCGGATTCCCGAACACCCCACCGTACGCGACCTCTGGTCCCGGCGCCTGGTCGCAGCCGGGGCGCCGGCGGAACGGCCGCAGCAACTGGTCGATCAACATCTGAAGAAGCTCGAGAAGGTGTACGAGCAGCTCAGGCCGGAGGAGGATCTGTCGAACCCGATCCCGACGCCGCCGCCGCCCGGCGCGGCGCGACAGGCGCGAACCGCCGTCTCGCTGGAACGCCTCCAGGCGTTGAACGCGGCGCTGCTGGCACGCCCCGACGACTTCACCGGCCACCGCAAGCTGGACCGCGGCCGGGAGCGACGCCGAACGATGTTCGATGCGCTCGACGAGCGGACGGTCGATTGGGCGGCGGCCGAAGAACTCGCGTATGCGTCGGTGCTCGAGGACGGCGTCCCCATCCGCCTGACGGGCGAGGACGTGGGCCGCGGCACCTTCAGCCATCGCCACGCGGTGTTCCGCGACGTCAACACGGGCGAGCGCTACGTGCCGCTGCAGCATCTGCCCCAGGCGACGGCGAGCTTCGAGGTTCACAACAGCCCTCTGTCGGAGAACGCCGCGGTCGGGTTCGAGTACGGCTACAACATCCAGGCACCCGAGCGGCTGGTGATCTGGGAAGCCCAGTACGGCGACTTCATCAACGGCGCGCAGGTCATCCTCGACCAGTTCGTCACGTCGGCCCGCGCCAAGTGGGGACAGACACCGTCACTCGTGCTGCTGCTGCCGCACGGCTACGAGGGCCAGGGACCAGAGCACTCCAGTGCCCGTCCCGAACGCTTTCTGGGGGCGGCGGCCGACATCAACCTGCGTCTGGCCAATTGCACGACGGCCGCGCAGTACTTCCACCTGCTGCGCCGGCAGGCGCTGCTGCTGCGCACCGATCCGCTGCCGCTCATCGTCCTCGCGCCGAAGAGTCTGCTGCGGCATCCGCTCGTGGCCTCGAGTCCGCGCCAGCTCGTCGAGGGGGCCTGGCGGCAGGTCATCGACGACGACGAGGCGATCGCGCGTGCGGAGGACGTGCGGCGCGTCGTCTTCTGCAGCGGCAAGGTGTTCGTGGACCTCGTGTCGGCAGATCAGCGTGCAGGCGACACCCAGACGGCCATCTGCCGCATCGAGCAGCTGTATCCGTTCCCCGCGGCCGAAGCGCGGGCCGTCCTCGACGGCTACCCGAACGCCGAGGAAGTCGTCTGGCTGCAGGAAGAGCCCCTGAACATGGGCGCCTGGGACTTCTTCAGGCCCGCGTTCGAAGAGGTGCTCGCCGGCCGATTGCCCCTGCGTTACATCGGACGGCCGCGCAGCGCGAGCCCTTCGGAAGGGTCGCTGGCGTGGCACGCCATCAACCAGCGTCTGCTGATCGCTGACGCATTCGCCCCGCTCGAGGCGCGCCCGATGAAGACGCGCGCCAGGGTGCAGGCCTGAACCAGTTCTCTTCAAGGACGCACACACGCATGGCGCTTCAGGTAGTGGTTCCTCAACTCGGTGAGTCGGTCGTCGAAGCCCGCGTCGCGCGCTGGCTGAAGAAGGAAGGCGACAGGGTGTCGGTCGGAGAACCGGTCGTCGAACTCGAGACCGAGAAGATCGACCTCGAGGTCGGTGCCGACCAGTCGGGCGTGCTGTCGAAGATCGTTCGGCAGGAAGGCGAGGACGTCCAGGTCGGCGAACTGCTCGCCGAGATCACTCCAGGCGAGGCCAGCGAGGCCCCCACCCTCGCCGAGGCCCCCGCCGCGCCCAACTCACCGATCGCGGCGGAGCCTTCCGGCCCCGGCGCCGCGGCAACGACGGTGGACGCGCCCCGCAGCACGCCGACGGCGCGCAACGTCGCCGAGGCACACAAGGTCGACCTCGCCAGCGTGCAGGGCTCCGGCGACAGCGGCCGCGTCCTGCGGCGCGACGTCGAGGCGGCTGCCGGGCAGTCTGCTCAGTCACCCGCGCCAGCGCCCGCAGCCCCCGCGCCGCCGAAGGCTGCGCCGCCAGCGCCCGCACCTCGTCCGCCGGCCCGCCCGGCCGGCAGCCGCGACGAAGAGCGCATCCGCATGTCCAAGCGGCGCCTGACGATCGCCCGCAATCTCGTCGAGGCGCAGCGCACCGCGGCGATGCTCACGACGTTCAACGAGATCGACATGACGCAACTGATGGCCCTGCGCGAGCGGCGCAAGGAGTCGTTCAAGCAGCGTCAGGGCGTCGGCCTCGGCATCGCGTCGTTCTTCGTCAAGGCCAGCGTGGCGGCCCTGAAGGCCTTCCCGCGGCTGAACGCCGAGATTCAGGGCGACGAGATGGTGCTCAAGCACTACTACGACCTCGGCATCGCGGTGGGCGCCGAGCAGGGGCTCGTCGTCCCGGTCATCCGCAACGCCGAGACGCTCTCGTTCGGCGGCATCGAACTGGCGATTCGCGACTTCGCGGCGCGTGCGAAGAACAGCACACTGACCCTCGACGACCTCAAGGGCGGTACCTTCACGATCACCAACGGCGGCGTGTTCGGCTCGTTGCTGAGCACGCCGATTCTCAATCCGCCCCAGGTCGCCATTCTGGGACTGCACAAGATCGAAGACCGCCCCGTGGCCATCGACGGCCAGGTCGTGGTCCGTCCGATGATGTACGTGGCGCTGTCCTACGACCATCGCATCGTGGATGGGCTCGAAGCCGTGCAGTTCCTGGTGCGCATCAAGGACTACATTGAAGACCCGGGCCATCTGCTGCTCGAGAGCTGATCATGATCGTCGTGTCGCGGTGCCGGAGCCCACGGTGAAGACAGCCACGCCGGCGCGCCGGGCGTCAAACGGACTGATGCCGTCGAGACCGTTCATCGCCGCGGTCCTGCTGCTGTGCCCCGTGCTGTGCACCTCCTTCGCACGCGCACAGCAGCAGACGGCACCGTCCACGATCGCCGACACCGCCCGCGTTCGCGAAGGCCTCGAACGCGGGGCATCCATCTTCGCCGTGGAGATCCTGCCGGACTACCGCGTCCGCGTTGAGACCGACGGGGAAGAGATGCGGCTGAAACTGGCGTGGCTCTACGACGACAACATCACGCCGGGCTACGTGCGCCCCTTCTATCCCATCTACCACTTCGAGTTGCAGCGCATGGTGCTGCCGACGGAGTTCCGCGCCCACCTCTACCCCATCGGTGTGCCCGTGAACAACACCGGGCAGGCGTTCAGCGACGCGCTCCGCCAGCGACGCGAGGAGCAGGCGCGCGAACGCATCCGGGCCGAACTCGAGGCGCTGCGCAAGGCCACCTCCGAGACCACCAGCAAGGACCCTGGATAAGGCAGGACGCCGCTCCGACCTGTCCGCCGGAGCCTGGGCGGAGGTGGAGGCGTCGGTCTCACCTCGGCGGGAACAGGAAGCGGAGCGCCTCGGGCACGCGCTCCGCCCACGCCGCCTCGCAGTGCGTCGCGTGCTTCGCCTCCACGTACCGGACGTCGGTTCCGCCCCTCCACCCCTTCTGCATCAGGATGCTCCGCAGCGCGCGCGTGTTTCGCAGCGTCTCGCGCCCTTCACCCGTGCCACAGTCGAGCCAGATGCGCCACGGCAGCCGGCCGGGCAGTTCGCGGTATCGATCGAGGAGGACGCGACGGTCCCACCAGAGCGACGGTGACATCACCAGCAACCCGCCGACCGCCTCCGGCCGCGTGAGTCCGAGGTGCAGCGTCACGAGTCCTCCCAGCGACGACCCGCCGATCGCCGTGTGCTGTGGCTCGACTCGCGCGCGGAAACGGCGATCGATCCACGGCTTCAGTTCGTCGAGCAGGAAGCGGCCATACTCGTCGGCGTGCCCGCCTGCATCGCGCGACCCGTCGCGTGTCGGCGCGAACTCGCGGGCGCGATCGTGCCCGGCGTGATCGATGGCCACGATGATCACGGGGCGCGCCTCACCGGCGACGATGAGTCGCTCCGCGCTCTCGTCCACTCGCCATTCCTGGCCCTGCACGTACGCCGTCGCCCCGTCGAAGACGTTCTGCCCGTCGTGCAGGTAGAGCACCGGGTACCGTCGCGACGTATCGGTCTCGTACCCGGGCGGCAGGTACACGTGGATGTCTCGCGCGTTGCCGAGGACGAGCGACCGGAAGGCCTCGAGCCTGTGAATGGTTCCAGTCAGCGTGTGACCGTCACCGGACGCGGCGGGCAGAGTGCGAAGCGGACCTGGAAGCACGGTGGGACGTGGAACGGCTGGCGACGGTCAGTGTACCCTCATCCTCGAGGAAGCACGCATGGCACTCATCGAACCCGGAACGAAGGCGCCGGCCTTCACGCTCACCGATCAGCACGGCACATCCCATCGCCTCGCCGACTACAAGGGGCGGCACGTGGTGCTCTACTTCTATCCGAAGGACGACACCCCCGGCTGCACGAAGGAAGCCTGCGCGTTCGAAGAGGCGCTGCCCGACTTCAGCGGCGTCGACGCGGCGGTTCTGGGCGTGAGTGTGCTCGACGAGCGGAGTAAGGCGAAGTTCGCGACGAAGCACGGCCTCACCTTTCCCCTGCTGGCCGACGTCGACCACGCCGTGGCGGAGGCCTACGGCGTGTGGCAGGAGAAGAGCATGTACGGCCGCACGTACATGGGCGTCGCTCGCGTCACGTACCTCATCGGCCCGGACGGCCGCGTCGTCCGGCGCTGGGACGGCGTCAAGGTGGACGGCCACGCCGGCGAAGTACTCGCCGCCTTACGGTAGGCGGATTCGCGCGGTCACCGGGAAGTGGTCGGACGGGTACCTGCCGTCCTTCTCCGTGCGGACAATCGCTGCATCGAGCACGTCGACGCCGGGTGGGACGAACACGTAGTCGATCTTGTCGCCGTCCACCCTGCCGTACGTGAAGCCGGTCGACGTGCCGACCGGACTCGCATCCGGATGCCTGACCCTGAACGTGTCGACGACGAACCCGCCGGCCGTGAGCACCGCGATGGCCGGGTTCTTCTCGCCGGCGTTGAAGTCGCCCGTGACGACGAACGGCGCCTTCGGGTCGCGGGCCTCGATGCGGGCGCGCAGCAGCGCCGCCGATTTCTCGCGCGACGGCTGCGATCGGTGGTCGAAATGCAGGTTGTACACGTAGAAGGGCGCGCCGGACGTCGTCGTGAAGCGCGCCCAGGTGCAGATGCGCGTGATGTCATTGCCCCACGAGGTCGAGGCGACGACGGATGGCGTGTCCGAGAACCAGAAGGTCTCGGTCTGTTGCACCGAGAACCGATCCTTCCGGTAGAGGATCGCCGAGTACTCGCCGGCGCGCTTCCCATCGTCGCGCCCCACGCCCACCGTGGCGTACGCCGGCAGACGTCCCAGCAGGAACTCGATCTGGTGATGCAGCGCCTCCTGCAGTCCGACGATGTCGGGCGCTTCGTCGTCGATGACCGACGCGAGGAAGTCCTTCCGCAGGTCCCAGTGATTGGGACCATCGCCGGCCGAGCCGTAGCGGATGTTGAACGACATCACGCGCAGCTCCTGCTGGGCGAGGGCCGGGCCGACCGCACCCGTGATCGTGGCAAACGCGACGGCCACTGCCGTCACGAGTACGCGAACGCTGACGTATGTCTTCATGACTGTCCTCCCCAATGGCGGCGCAGGAACGCCAGCACGTTGCCGCTCATCATGCCTTCGATGTCGGTATCGGTGTATCCGCGCGCAGCCAGCAGCGGCACGAGCCGCTGGAGATCGGCGATGGTGTCGATCTCGACGGGTCCCTGCTCGGTGCCGAACCCGCCGTCGAGGTCTGACCCGATGCAGACGTGCCGGGCCGATCCGGCGAGCTGGCAGACGTGATCGATGTGATCCGCCAGGCGCGCGAGCGTGCAGCCGAGGGCGTCGGGCGTCGACTGCCCGCGCACCCAGTCCGGCACGATCATCCACGCGTCGAATGCCGCGCCGATGACGGCCCCGCGCGTGATGAGCGCCCGCAACTGGTCATCGGTGAACTGCCGCATGTGCGGCACGAGAGCCCGGCAGTTGTTGTGGCTGGCCCACACGGCCCCGCCGAAATGCCCGAGCGCCTCCCAGAAGCTCGCATCACTGAGGTGCGTCGCGTCGAGAATGATGCCCAACCGCTCCATCGCCGCCAGCAGCGGCCGTCCCGGGGGCTCGAGCGGCCCCACGGCCTCGGTGCCTGGGGCATACCGTCCGGGACCGTAGTGTGCCGGACCGAGCGCGCGCAGGCCGTAGGCATGTGCCCGCTCGAGGTGTTCGACGGTGACCAGCGAGTCGGCCCCTTCGAGGCTCAGGATGTAGCCGATCGGCAGCCGCTCGCGCTCGGTCTCGGGCACCGTCGTCCACCGTGCCACGTGCGATTCGAGCGCGGCCAGATCGCGAATGCCGACCATTTCGCCCGCGTCCTCCATCGCGTGATACCAGGCCAGCTGGCCCTGGGTCTGCGCCCACGCCTGCTCGGGTGAGTGCCATCCGGGCAACGGGTTGTCGGGCGCCACGTACCGTGCGATCTGCGTGGCCACGACCAGGCCGATGTTGCCGGCGCGGAGGGCGGGCAGCGAGACCGTCCCCCGGCCGCGATCTGGCTTGTCGGTCAGATGCCGCTCGCGCGCACGAATCGCCTCGACGGGCTGCCGCAGGTCGCGGTTCCACTCGAGCGCGTTCATGCTCAGGTCGAGATGGGCATCGACGATGAACATCACTCGGCCTCGAGTTCGAACAACGCCTCCACCTCGACGGGGATGTTGCCCGGCAGCGAGCCCATGCCGACGGCGCTTCTTACGCCGATGCCGAGATCGGTGCCCCAGATCTCGGCGAACAACTCACTGCACCCGTTGATGACATAGGGATGGCGCTCGAAGTCACTCGCGCAGCTGACCATCCCGAGCACTTTCACGACACGGCGCACGCGGTCGAGCGAGCCGACCGTGGCCCGGATGGTCGCGAGCATCGCAAGCCCTACCTGGCGCGCGGCGGCCTTCCCGGCGTCGGCATCGAGGTCGGCCCCCACCCTCCCCTTGATCAACGACCCGTCAGGCAGCAGGGGTCCGTGCCCCGACAGCCAGAGGTACTTCCCGTCCACGAGGCCGGGCTTGTACACCCCCATGGGGGCGGGCGCCTGCGGGAGTGTGACGTCGAGGGCGGAAAGACGGGCTTCGGGAGTATCGGACACGGGACGGGCTCCTTCATGCTTCATGCTTCATGCTTGACGAGGCTTCATGCTGATGATGCTTCATGTCTGGTGCTCGAGACTTTTATCACGCCTGCTACCGTGATGATGTGACCTGCCGCTGGACGATGTCCTGCCTCACGTGGCTGTCTCTCGTCGTCGCGCTCTGGGCAGCGTCGGCATCGGTGCGGGCGCAGGTGGTCAGCGTCGACGCGCCGGCGGCGCTGCAGGCAGCCGCCGCGCGGGTGCGAGGTGTCGACTGGGACGCGCTCGACTACGACCTGGCGCGGGCGGGGCTCGTGATTCCTCCGGCCATTCACGTGACGCTGGTGGCGGAAGGCACGCCGCGCGCACGGGAGGTGCCTCGCTGGGTGGTCGGCCGAGCCTTCGGCGCGACTCATCTCGAACTCTTCCCTGCCCGCACCGGGCGCTATCCGTACGCGTCGCTCGAGGCCGTCCTGCGACATGAAGTCGCCCACCTCGCGCTCGCCGCCGCGGCAGCCGACAAGCCGCTGCCCCGCTGGTTCCACGAAGGCGTGGCCACGTCGGTCGAAGGCGGATGGAGTGGTGCCGACCACGTCCGCCTCGCCCTGGCAGCCCTCACCTCGCCGAGACTCGGCGACGTCCGCACACTCTTCGCGTCGGATGCCGCGCCAGACTCTGCCCTGGCCTACCTCCTGGCGGCCACGGTCGTGGACGACCTGCGGGCGCGCCAGGGCCGTGACGTTCCCGGCGCGATCGCACGACGCGTCGCCGAGGGGGTGCCGTTCGATCGGGCCTTCGAAGAGATGACGGGCGCCACGCCGGACGAGGCCGCAGGTCGCGCCTGGCAGTCCTTCCGCTGGTACACGCCACTGCTGGCCTCCGCGGCCAGCGGCACCGCCCTGTGGCTTCTCGTGCTGGGCCTCGCCGGCATCGCGTTCGTCGTCCGACGAACGCGTCGAGCGAGACAGCGGGCCCACTGGGACGCGGAAGAACAGGCCACCCGGCTACAGCACGACATCGAGGAGGAGGACCCCGGCCAGTCCGACGACAGCCACGATCGTCTCCATGACCGTCCACGACTGCAGGGTCTCGCCGATCGTGAGGTTGAAGTACTCCTTGAAGATCCAGAAGCCGCCGTCGTTCACGTGCGACAGCGCGAGACTGCCGGCGCCGATGCTGAGCACGAGCAGGTCGGGGTCGATGCCCTGCCGCGCCACGAGCGGCGCGACGAGGCCGGCGGTGGTGAGCGCAGCGACCGTCGCCGAGCCGACACAGACCCGGACGACCACGGCCATGCCCCAGGCCAGGACGAGGGGCGGCGCGGCGATGGATTCCAGCGCTGAGGCGATGGCCAGACTTGCCCCGCCGTCGGTGAGCACCTGCTTGAACGCGCCAGCGCCTCCGACGATCAGCAGGATGAGGGCGACATCGGTAAGCGCCTGCTCACACCACGCCATGACCACGGTGAACGGCCGCCCCTGCCCGAGGCCGAGCCAGCCGATGGCCAGCAGCACACCGATCAGCAGGGCGAGTGCCGGGTCGGACACGAGGTCCACGACCGCGTGACTGCCGACGACACCGGCCGAGCGCAGCACGGTGCCGGCCGTCAGCAGCGCGACGGGCAGCAACGCGCAGACCAGGCTGGCGGCGAGTGGGGGCAGGGTCGCTTCGGAGCGCGGTGCCGGCGTGAACGACGCCAGGGGCTCGCGGTCGATGTGCCGCAGGAAGCGCGCGAGCAACGGACCGCCCAGGAGGATGGCCGGAATCGCCACCAGCGTGCCAAGCAGGAGCGTGCGCCCCATGTCGCCACCGAACTGCTGCACGAGGGCGGCGGGCCCGGGGTGAGGCGGCAGGTAGCCGTGCGTCACCGACAGCGCGGCCACCGCCGGCAGCCCGACGAACACGGGCGGCAACCGGAACTGCGTAGCGACGCCGAAGATGACGGGAATCAACAGGACGAAGCCCACCGAGAAGAACAACGGCAGGCCGATCACGAACCCCGTCGCCATGAGCGCCCATTGCACGTGGCGTCGTCCAGCGAACGCCATGAGGGACGAGGCGATGCGCTGCGCCGCGCCGCTCTCCGCCACGACCTTCCCGAGCATGGCGCCGAGGCCGATGATCAGCACGAGCGAGCCGAGCGTGTCGCCGAGGCCGCGCGTGACCGACGCCGAGACCTCGAGCGGTGACAGGCCAAGGGCCAGGCCGAGGCCGATCGACACCACCAGAAAGCTGAGAAACGGCGTGAGGCGCAGCCAGGCGATCAGCGCAACCAGCGCCGCGATGCCCACGAGCGCGATGACGATTGGCATGTGGGGGCACATTGTACGCGCCGCGACCGTGCGGTCGGACAAAGACCACTTCTCGCTTGCAGGTAACCAGTGAGAGTGCTACATTGTGCTACATGACTTCTGTAGCCTTATCCATGCGACTGGGCCGAGCGACATACCCACGGGTCGGGGTGCGGGAACTGCGCCAGAACCTCAGCGTCTATCTGGAACGCGTGCTGCTGGGAGAACGGCTGGAGGTCACCGATCGCGGCCGACCGGTAGCCATGCTGGTGCCGCTCCTTGCGGCGGCGACGCTGGTGGATCGTCTGATCGCCGAGGGACGCGCCATTCCGGCGTCACGCCGGCTCGATGACCTGCCCCCGCTTCGAGGGAAGGCCGCCGCTGCCCTCGACGCGGCGCTGCAGCAGGCGCTGCACGATGAACGCGAGGACCGGGTGTGAACTTCCTGCCGGCCTATCTCGACTCGTCCGCGCTGCTCAAGCTGGTGCTGCCCGAGCGCGAGAGCGCGGCGTTGCGCGCGGCGTTGGCAGACTGGCCCGACTGGGTGACGAGCCAGGTCGCGGCCGTCGAGTGTCACCGCGCCGTGCGGCGGGTCGCGCAGAGCTCGAGTCTCGCCGCACGCATGAATCACGTCCTGGCGTCCTGCACGATACTCCGCCTGGATGAGTCGACCCTGCGCGTGGCGGAACAGGTGGGACAGCCGCACCTGCGGTCACTCGACGCCATCCATCTGGCCGCAGCGCTGTCGATGGGCGATCACCCCGCCGCGTTCGTGACGTACGACGACCGCCTGGCTGCCGCAGCGCGCGCCTGCGACCTGACGGTCGTCTCGCCCACGGCAAACGCGCCGGCCTCGCCTTCGCCCGCCTCGCGCCAACGAGCACGCGCCGCCGACTGACTACATCGGACAGGCTGGCCACCCGGGTGTTGCCCGTCAGCGTTCCCTGCGCACGCCTGTCGGGGTGCGCACGTGGACGCCGAACAACAGGGTGGCCTGCAGGCGGCGGCGTTGGCCCTGAGACGGGAAACGGGCGTACACGCCATGGCATGCACGCCCGCGGTCAACAAGGAAGGTAGGGACGGCTCTCCGAGACGTCCCTGCCGTCACAGCCTCAGTACCGGTAGTGCTCCGGCTTGTACGGCCCGTCGACCGGGACGCCGATGTAGCTGGCCTGGTCGGTCGACAACTGCGTGAGCTTCACACCGAGCTTGTCGAGGTGCAGACGCGCCACCTTCTCGTCGAGACGCTTCGGCAGCGTGTAGACGCGCTTCGCGTAGGCCGTGTTGTTCTGGTGCAGTTCAATCTGCGCCATCACCTGGTTGGTGAACGACGCCGACATCACGAAGCTCGGGTGACCCGTCGCGCACCCGAGGTTCAGCAGGCGGCCCTCCGCGAGAATCATCACGCTGTGGCCGTCGGGGAAGCGCCATTCGTCGTACTGCGGCTTGATGTTGATCCGCTCGATGCCCGGTACCCTCTTGAGACCGGCCATGTCGATCTCGTTGTCGAAGTGGCCGATGTTGCCGACGATGGCCTTGTCCTTCATCTTCGCCATGTGCTCGGCGGTGATGATGTTCTTGTTGCCGGTGGCCGTGATGAAGATGTCGGCGGTCTCGACCACCGTGTCGAGCGTCGTCACCTGGTAGCCTTCCATCGCCGCCTGCAGCGCGCAGATGGGGTCGATCTCGGCGACGATGACGCGCGCGCCCTGCCCGCGCAGCGACTGCGCGCAGCCCTTCCCGACGTCGCCGTATCCGAACACCACGGCGACCTTGCCCGAGAGCATCACGTCGCTGGCGCGCATGATGCCGTCGGTCAGCGAGTGCCGGCAGCCGTACAGGTTGTCGAACTTGCTCTTGGTCACCGAGTCGTTGACGTTGATCGCCGGGAACAGCAACGTGCCGGCCTCGGTCATCTCGTACAGGCGGTGCACACCCGTCGTGGTCTCTTCGCTGACGCCCTTGATGCCGCGCGCGAGCGCCTGCCAGAGTTCCGGCGCTTTGCCGAGTTCGGTGCGCAGCGTCTCGAGGATGACGCCCCACTCCTCGGGTTCGGTCTCGGCGTCGAACGCCGGCACCTTGTCGGCCGTGCCGTACTCGAGGGCCTTGTGCACGAACAGCGTCGCGTCGCCGCCATCGTCCACGATCTGCTCGGGCCCGGTGCCGTCCGGCCACACCAGGGCTTCCTTCGTGCACCACCAGTACTCCTCGAGCGTCTCGCCCTTCCAGGCGAACACCGGGATGCCCTGCGGGTTCTGCACGGTGCCGCCCGTCTCGGGACGGCCGACGACGACGGCCGCGGCCGCGTGGTCCTGTGTGGAGAAGATGTTGCACGAGACCCAGCGCACGTCGGCGCCGAGTTCCGCGAGCGTCTCGATGAGGACGGCCGTCTGCACCGTCATGTGCAGGCTGCCCATCACCTGCACGCCGCCGAGCGGCTTCCTGCCGGCATTCTCTTCACGAATCGCCATGAGACCGGGCATCTCCTGCTCGGCGAGGCGAATCTCCTTGCGGCCGAACTCGGCCTGCGACAGGTCGGCGACCTTGTAGGCGGGACGCCCGGCCTGGGCGGCCTGGGCAAATGCGTGCAGCGTCTCGGTTGCGACTGGGGTCATACGTTCTGCTCCTTGGATGCGGCGCCATGCCGCGTGTTCAGCGGACGCTTCGAAGACGCGTCCCGACCAGATGAGGGCGTGCCCGCGGTGGCCCGGGCGACGAAGAGGGCCGGGCCGCGAACGCCTGGCGTCGGGGAGAGCGGTACCACCCGCGTCCCCGTGAAGCCGGCGCGGCCGAGCCACCGGCTGATGTCTGCCTCGGAGAACCCGAGCCAGACGTGCCCCATCTGCGCGCGATACTCGTCGCGGTCATGGGGCTGCATGTCGATGACCAGCACCGTGCCGCCCGGACGCACGACACGTCGTGCCTCGGCGAGAATGCCGGACGGATCGCTGACGTGATGGAGGACCATGACCAGCAGCGCGAGATCGACGGAGGCCGAGTCGAGAGGCACCGCCTCGAGGGTGCCCGCACGAAGGTCGACGTTGCCGTGCCCCGCCAGCCGCTCGCCTGCGGCCCCGAGCATCTCCGGAGAGGCATCGATGGCCACGACCTCGCGCACGAACGGCGCCAGCGCGGCGGTCGTACGACCCGTGCCGCACCCGAGGTCGGCCACGACGGTGTGAGGGTCGAGCACCGCGAGCAATCCGGCCAGGTGGAAGGCGTCGCCGAAGAGGTCGTCGCGAACGGCGTCCCAGGCGCCAGCGGTTCGGGAAAAATACGCGGCCGACTGCGCGCGACGTTCAGACAGCACACGAGCCAGCCGCACACGATCCTGCGCAACGCCCGGGGTCACGTGCAGCTGTGCCTTCACCACGGCCCACAACGCCGCGGACGCGTCATCGAGATCGTCGGGGACCAGCGAATACAGCCGACTGGTTCCTTCGCGGCGCACCTGCGCCCATCCACCATCGGTGAGTGTCTTCAGGTGCCGGCTGATTGTCGATTGCGGCAGCTGAAGAATGTCGCACAGTTCCCCGACTGAGAGCGTCTGCCCGTCGAGCACGAGCAGCAGCCGGGCCCGGAGGGGGTCGGCCAACACGTTCAGATGCGCGAGGACCGCGCTGCCCAACTGGTTCATCCCTCTAGCCGGATGGATGATACCAGACTGATTAATACCCGTCAAACGCGAAAAAAGGCTGGACGCACGCGGCGCCCAGCCTTCCTTCCCATGGCGTTGGTGCGGGGCCGAGGAGGCACCCGCACGCGGCCCACGCCTGCCTATCCGCGACGTCGACGGGCCCAGCCGGCACCGAGGAGACCGAGGCCGAGCAGCGCAAGCGACGCGGGCTCGGGCACGGGCTCGTGCTGCCCGGCCTCCTCCACGTCGTACTGCGCCTCGAGCCTCGAACCGTACACCGAAAAAAAGTTGAGATTGGCGAGCCCACCGCCTTCATTCTTGTTGATGAACACGTTGATGGTGCCCTGGTCGTTGAGCGCGCTCAGGACGAAGTCGCCGCCGAACGCGGTCGTCTGGAACCAGAGCCCGGGCGACAGGCTGCCGAGAGTGAACGTCTGGTTGAGTTCGACGATGTCGTTGTTGCCGAGCGCGCCGTAGGCGTAGATGGTCAGCACCGCGCTGCTGAACGTGCTGGGGTACGGCTCCACCCAGGTCAGATTATGAGTGTAGGACACGTCGGTAGCGTTCACGAGCCCGAACGCCGCACTGACGCCGTTCTGGCTACGAACGGCGGCGGCGTCCGTCTCCAACTCGTAGTAGCCGTCGCTGACGCGTTCGCGCCGCAGGTTGACCCAGGCGGCGTCGACCGGCAGCGCATCGTAGATGTACTCGCTGGCGACGAATGACGCGGCCGACGTGACCGACGGCGTCGCAATGATGCCGGTCAGCGCGAGGGCGCCGACGGCGATGACACGAACGAATGCACTGTACACGGATGCTCCCTTTATGAAGGCGACGGTCCCCGATGACCGCGCGACTTCTTTGATAGGAAGCAAACGTCATGCCATCCAAATATCTCAGTAGAAGCAGGGCTTTCACGCAGCATGCGGCGGCACCACTTGTCGGCGCTGGCCGCTGTGGCGAAGCCTAATGTCTCCGTGATAGATAACTTAAGTTCAGCACGCGCCGGCCGGCTGCGGCGCATACCCCAGGTTCGGGGCCAGCCAGCGCTCCGCCTCGTCCCGGCTCATGCCCTTCCGCTTCGCGTAGTCGGCAAGCTGGTCTTCGCCGATGCGACCCACCATGAAGTAGGCGGCATCCGGGTGCGCGAAGTACAGACCGCTCACACTCGCGGCCGGCCACATGGCGAAGCTCTCGGTGAGCGACACGCCGATGGCCTCCGCGTCGAGCAGCCTGAACAGCGTCTGCTTCTCGGTGTGGTCCGGGCACGCGGGGTAGCCGAAGGCTGGACGGATGCCCCGATAGCGCTCGCGAACCAGGTCCTCGGGCGACAACCGTTCGTCGCGGCCGTAGCCCCAGTCCCGGCGCGCCTGCGCATGCAGGTACTCGGCAGAGGCCTCCGCGAGCCGATCGGCGAGCAGCTTGATCATGATGGCGTCGTAGTCGTCGAGCTGCTTCTGGTACTGCTGCGCGAGTGCCTCCGCACCGATGCACGTGACGGCGAACGCACCGACGTGGTCGCGTCCTGCGGCAGCCGGCGCCACGAAGTCGGCCAGCGACCGGTTCGGTTTCGTGTCCGCCTTTTTCTCCTGCTGGCGGAGCATCGGAAAGCGCGCGGTGACCTGCGTACGCGCAGTGTCCGAGTAGCAGACGATGTCGTCGCCGTCGGCATGTGCCGGCCAGAAGCCATACACGCCGCGACACGACAGGCTGCCGTCAGCGGCGACGCGCGCGAGCAGTGCCTGGGCGTGGTCGTAGAGGCTGCGCGCTTCCCCGCCGTACTGGGGGTGGTCGAAGATGGTCGGGTATCTTCCCTTCAACTCCCAGGCGCCGAAGAAGAACGTCCAGTCGATGTAGGGAATCAGATCGGCAATGGGAAGCGTGACCTCCCGCCGGCCCGTGAACGCGGGCACCGGCAACTCGGTCACGGCCCAGTCGATGGCCTGCCGGTTGGCCCGCGCCTGCCCAATCGAGAGCAGCGGCTTCTCCTGCCGCTGCGTGTGGATGTCGCGCAGGCGCTGTTGATCCTTGCGCACGCCGGCGTCGAACGTCGCGCGCTGGCGCTCGTCGAGCAGGCTCGACACCACGCCGACGGCACGCGACGCATCCAGGACGTGCACGACGCTGCCGCCATACTCCTCGGCGATCTTCACGGCCGTGTGCTGCGGGCTGGTGGTGGCGCCGCCGATGAGCAGCGGCACCGTGAAGCCCTGGCGCTGCATCTCGCGGGCCACGTGCGCCATCTCGTCGAGGGACGGTGTGATGAGGCCGCTCAGGCCGATCACGTCCGCGCCGTGCTCGACGGCAGCCGCGAGGATCTTCGCCGTCGGCACCATCACGCCGAGGTCGATCACCTCGTAGTTGTTGCACCCCAGCACCACGCCGACGATGTTCTTGCCGATGTCGTGGACGTCGCCCTTGACGGTGGCCAGCAGCACCTTGCCCTGTGCGCCCTGCCCGCCCGCCGCCTTCTGGGCCTCCATGTACGGCAGCAGGACAGCCACGGCCCGCTTCATCGCACGCGCGCTCTTGACGACCTGCGGCAGGAACATCTTGCCCGCGCCGAACAGCTCGCCGACCACCTTCATCCCGTCCATCAGCGGGCCTTCGATCACCTCGAGCGGCCGCGCATACTGCGCACGCGCTTCCTCGACGTCGGCCTCGATGAAGTCGACCACGCCGTGCACGAGGGCGTACGACAGCCGCGCCTGCACCGGCTGCTCGCGCCAGGCCAGGTCGGCCTCGCGGCGCATGCCCCCGCCCTTGACGCGCTCCGCCAGGGCCACCAGGCGCTCGGTCGCGTCCGGACGACGGTTGAACAGGATGTCTTCGACGTGCGTCAGCAACTCGGGCTCGATGTCCTCGTACACCGCCAGTTGACCGGCGTTGACGATGCCCATGTCGAGCCCGGCCTCGATGGCGTGAAACAGGAACGCCGAGTGAATGGCCTCGCGCACGCGATCGTTGCCGCGGAAGCTGAACGAGAGGTTGCTGATGCCGCCGCTCGTCAGCGCGCCGGGACACGTCGCCTTGATCTGGCGGAGCGCCTCGATGAAGTTGACGGCGTAGTCGTTGTGTTCCTCGAGCCCGGTCGCAATCGCCAGGACGTTGGGATCGAAGATGATGTCCTCGGGCGGGAAGCCGGCGACCTCGGTCAGCAGCCGATACGCGCGTTGGCAGATGGCCACCTTGCGCTCGACCGTGTCGGCCTGCCCCTGCTCGTCGAAGGCCATCACCACGACGCCCGCGCCGTACTTGCGAATCGTGCGCGCCTTGGCGAGGAAGTCGTCCTCCCCTTCCTTCAGGCTGATCGAGTTCACCACCGCCTTGCCCTGCACGCACTCGAGCCCCGCCTCGAGCACGGTCCACTTCGAGCTGTCGATCATGAACGGCACGCGTGCCACTTCGGGCTCGGTCGCGAGCTGGTGCAGGAACGTGGTCATGCACGCCTCGGAGTCGAGCATGCCCTCGTCCATGTTCACGTCGAGGATGTTCGCGCCGCTGCGCACCTGTTCGGTGGCGACATCGACCGCGGCCGTGAAGTCGTTCGCGCGGATCAGACGGGCGAACTTCGCCGAGCCGGTCACGTTGGTGCGCTCGCCCACCATCTGGAACTGGCTGTCGGCGCGGATCGTCAGGCGCTCGAGGCCCGAGAGTTCGGTGTGTCGCGGCAGGTTGGCGGGAAGGGATCGGGGCGGGAGGGCGGCGACGGCGGCCGCCATGGCACGGATGTGGTCCGGCGTCGTGCCACAACACCCACCCACGATGTTCAGGAGGCCATCGGCCGCGAAGCCGCCAAGCACGTCGGCCATCTGTGCGGGTGTCTCGTCGTAGCCGCCGAACGCATTGGGCAGCCCTGCGTTCGGATAACACGACGTGTAACACGAGGCGATCGCCGACAGGTCGGCCAGGTACGGCCGCATGTCCGCCGCGCCCAGCGCACAGTTGAGCCCGACGCTGAACGGCCGCGTGTGCGCCATCGACACCCAGAACGCCTCGACCGTCTGCCCCGACAACGTCCGTCCACTCCGGTCGGTGACGGTCACCGACAGCAGGACCGGCACCTCGACCCCGCGCTCGTCGAACACGTCGCGCACGGCCACCGCGGCGGCCTTGGCGTTGAGCGTGTCGAAGATGGTTTCGATGAGCAGCACGTGCGCCCCACCGTCGAGCAGACCGCGTACCTGTTCGACGTACGCCTCGCGCAGCGCGTCGAACGTGATGGCGCGGAAGGCGGGATCGTTGACGTCCGGCGAGATGGACAGCGTACGGTTGGTCGGACCGATGGCTCCAGCCACGAACCGCGGACGCTCGGGTGTCCGCGCCGTCCAGTCGTCAGCGGCCTCCCGCGCCAGGCGGGCGGCCTCGGCGTTCAGCTCGTACACCACCGACTCGAGCCCGTAGTCGGCCTGCGCCACGGAGGTGCCGCTGAACGTGTTGGTCTCGATGATGTCGCTGCCCGCCTCCAGGTACGCGTGATGAATGCCCGAGATCACGTCGGGCCGCGTCAGCACCAGGAGGTCGTTGTTCCCGCGCAGGTCGTGCGTGTGGCTCGCGAACCGCTCACCACGAAAACCGGCCTCGTCGAGCTGGTGCCGCTGCACCATCGTCCCCATGGCACCGTCGAGCAACAGGATGCGTTGCGCGAGCAACTCACGCAGGCGAATGGCTGTCGTACTGCTCATCGTTCGTTCCTCCGACGCCCACCCTGGCTGCTGGCGGCAGGCTTGCAGCCGCTTGCGACCAGCACCGTGAACGGGTCGCCCTTCAGGCGTGCACCAACCTGCACCCGGACCTCGTCGAGGCCGGCGCCGGTCAGCAGGTCACCCAGGCCCTCATCGCTGAACCCCAGCCACTGGTCGCCGAGCCTGCCCTTCACCCACTCCTGATCGTGCGCGCGCAGGTCGAGCACGAGCACACGCCCTCCGGCCTTCGTCACGCGTGCGGCTTCGGCCACCGCCCGCGCGGGGTCGGCCGCATGATGCAGCGCCTGCGACAGCAGGACCACATCCGCCGACCCATCCTCCAGGGGCAGCCGCTCGATCTCGCCGACGCGCCAGAGGATGTTGGACAGGCCCCGCTTGCGCGTCAATTGCCGTGCCCGACGCAGCATGTCCTTCGAGCGATCGACGGCGATGACGCGATCGGCCCACTCGGCGGCCTCGGCCGTCAGGTAGCCTTCGCCGCAGCCCGCATCGACCACGACCAGCGGCGGCAGCAGGTGCCCCAGCGCCCGGCTCCAGGCGGCCCAGCTGCGGCCGGGCACCAGCTGGCCCGACGCGCTGCCGTGCGCCAGGAAGTCTTCCTTGCGCAGGCGGAGTACCTCATGCAAGCGCGCATCGTCTGCGCGCAGGTCGGGATCCGACGAATCGTCGGACAGATGCGGCTGCAGCGCGTCCCAGACGGCCCGCAACGCGTCGCTGTGCTGCGCCCGCAGCGAGTAGTAGGCGTAGCCACCTTCCCGTCGCTCTTCGACCACGCCGCTCTTGCGCAACAGCCCGAGGTGTCGCGACACGCCCGACTGGGCGATGCCCAGAATCGCCGTCAACTCCTTGACGTTGAGCTGTTCGCGGGCCAGCAGACGCAGCAGGCGTAGCCGCACGTCGTCTCCCAGCAGCCGGCAGAAGGCGGAAAGCTCTTTCACATACGTAAATCTACATGTAGTGATGTATCGATGGCAAGGGGGACGTCCGGTTACAGCCGTTCGGCGAGGCGCTGCTGTCCGCTGCGGCTCACGGGCAGGCGTGCCCCGGAGTGCAACACGGCCACCCGCCGGTCCTTGGCCTCGAGTTCGACGCGGTTCAGGCTGCCGAGGTTGATGAGGTACGACCGATGGATGCGGACGAACCGGGCGGGGTCGAGCTGCCCTTCGAGACTGGCGAGCGGTTGTTCCTTCAGCAGGGCCTTCTCACCCGCGTGCAGCATGACGTAGTCGTCCTGCGCCTGGACGTAGTCGAGCGAGTCGACTTTCACGATGTGTACCTTGTGGCCGTCGCGCACGAGAATCCGGTCCACGCGCACCTGCCGCAAGGCCGCGCGCAGGCCGTCGGCGCCGTTGGCCGCCCGGCCCGCCAGGCGGTCACGCGCGCGTCCCAGGGCCTCAGCCATGCGGGCCTGACTGAACGGCTTGAGCAGGTAGTCCACCGCGTGCACGTCGAACGCCTTCAGGGCGAACTCGTCGTGCGCCGTGGCGAACACGACCGCCGGGCCGTCCCCGATCAACTCGAGCACGTCGAACCCCGACAGGCGCGGCATCTGGACGTCGAGCACGATGACGTCGGGCACGGTGTCGCTGACGGCCTTCACGGCTTCATACCCGTTGGCACACTCGCCCACCACGACGACATCGTCGACGGCCTGTGCGTAGTCGCGAGCGATCTGACGCGCGAGCGGTTCGTCATCGACGACCAGGACGCGAAGCGGAGCGACGCCGGCGGTCATGCGGGCATCTCCAGGGACGGCGACTGCGACGGGGGGGTGGGCGCGGCCACGAGCGGCCAATGCAACGACACCTCGAACCACGGCGCTGCCTCGGTCAGGTCCATGCGCGCCCGTGCGCCGAAATGCGTTCGCAGACGGGCCCGGACGTTCGCCAGTCCCATGCCCGTGCCGGGACGCCGCGGTTCGTCCGGATCGAAGTCGTTGCTGATCCGTACCTCACACTCGTGGTCGAAGCGGCGGGCAACGATTCGGACCGTACCCGGCTCGATCAGTCCGGCGACGCCGTGCGTGATGGCGTTCTCGACGAGCGGCTGCAGCAGGAGCGGCGGGAGCAGGCAGGTGGCGACCTCCGGTGCCACGTCGATCTGCACCGTCAGACGCTCCGCGTACCGCACCTGCTCGATGGCCAGGTACTGCCGCGCGAGGCTCACCTCCTGGTCGAGCGTGACGACCGACAGGCTGCCGAGACGCAGGCTCTGCCGGAGGAACTCGCCGAGCCCGACGGCCATCTGCTGGGCATCGGTCGGCCGCGCCGGCGCGAGCGCCGCGATCGAATGGAGGCTGTTGTAGAGAAAGTGCGGGTTGACCTGGGCCCGCAGGGCACGCAGTTCGGCTTCCCGCGCCAGCACCGCCGACTCGAGGGCCTGGCGGCGCGCTGCCTCGGACGCTTCGACGGCCAGGAACACGTAGTGCAGGGCCGAGGACATCAGGAACAACAGCACGCCGCCGACGAACCAGGCCACCACGCCGTCCACCGTCGCCGGAACCAGGGGTGTCTCCACGACGGACAGGGCGACCTGGGTCTCGACGAGCCACCACAGACCGCAACCCACCCACACCGCGCTGGTCACCATTGCCGCGGCCAGATGCGCCGCCAGGGCCGCCGGGAGCCGTCCCGTTCCATCGACCGGAAAGGCGCGGCAGACGAACCATGCCGCCAGGCAGGCAACGCCATAGACGACTGCGAGCGGGGTGACGCCGACCACCGCGGCAGGCCATGGCGCGGCGGCATACCGCCACGTCAGCAGCAGGGCGACGACGTTCCCCATGGTCGCCCAGGCCAGCATGTAAGCGCCCAGCGCCACGGTGCGTCCAAACAGCGGATGCATACGTCAGTTCTTGATCTCGATGCCGCCCATGATGGCCACGCCCCGGACGATCAGCCGCTTCTCGATGGGGCCCGGGGTCGGCCGCGTCTTGTCCTCGAAGCCGGCAAGGATGGGGGTGCCCCGCAGCTCGACGGTCCAGTCGTCCGGTACCCGTATCTCGACGCCACCCCACATCACGAAGACATCGAGCACGGCGGACGTCTGGGGCGCGATGGAACTCTGTCGCAGGTCCATCTCGATACCGCCCATCAGCACCGACACGTCTCCCCCGCGGAACTGTTGCGACGTGCACTTCGGTCCGTACCCACCCATGAAGGCCATCGCGCTGATGTGGTCGCGCGCCGTCTCGGCACGGCTCGACTCGCCGGGTGCCGGCCCACGGATGCCGCGCCATGCAATGGCCGCTCCGAAGATGACCAGCAGTGTGGCCAGGATGTCGATCGCCCCGATCTCCATGCCCAGGTAGGTAGCCCCGATCCGCAGCCCCCCGAAGGCCAGTAGGCCAAGTCCCAGCAGCCGGTCGAACGGGTTGGTGGCCGACGCCAGCTTCAGACCGCCGACGGCGATGAAGAGCAAGGGCCAGAATCGCCAGGCATCACCCAGGTACCCGAGATTGCGCAGGAACATCAGCAGGCCGATCGACAGCAGCAGGCCGCCGAACACCACCTGCGCCGGCAGGCCGCCTTTGACGGGCGCGTTCACGGCCGGCCTCCTCGTGGTGTCCCCGGTGCCAGGCCGCGCCACAGCACGAGCGCACCTACCGCAGCCAGGGCCAGCGGCACGACCGTCCCCGGCCGCACGGTGATGTAGCCCTGGACGTGCAGGAGCGCGAGCACCGACGCCGACGTCCACGCGAGCGCGCCGAACCATCCGCTCATGCAGCCGCCCCGCACCAGCAACGCATGGCCCGCGGGGATCAGGAGGGTCAGCGGCCACCAGGGGATGAGTTCGCGGGCATCGAAGCGACCCGCGCTGTGGAGCGCCAGCACGACGCCGGCAGCCATCATCAGGCTGCCCCACACAATCGCCCCATACCGATCGTCAGTCATGAGCCACGCTCCCGATGCCGGGCTGGAGCAGCCGGACGAGATCACGACTCCCGGCCCACATGACGGCTGGTACGCCGCGCACACCCCGCGCGTCCAGGGTAGTGAGCGTGCTCGTCGGCTGCGTCAGCAGCGCGTACAGCAAGGCGGTGACGAGCCAGCAGGCTGCCAGCGCGAGGGCCGCGAGCAGGCCCCCGAGCGGGTTTCCCGAAACACGAGCTGTGGCAAGGCGTCGTCGCACGTCCATCTCCGACGTTGACGATAGCCGACCTCCGCGCCGCGCTGTCGGCCGTTCCGGCGAGCGGGCGCCACGTCCCGGTCAACGACGCCGCGGGCGTCATCGGCCGTAGCGCGCGCGGATGCCAGGCACCAGATAGTCGTCGAAGGCCCTGGCGAGGTCGTATCGCGGCGCGTAGGCCCAGTCGGCGCGGGCGGCCGAGTCGTCCACGTCCTCCGGCCAGGAGTCGACGATCCCCTGCCGCTTGGCGTCGACGCGGTAGCCGATTCGGGCGTCGGGGAAGACCTCGAGGACACGCTGCCGGATTTCCTCGGCAGACGGGTTGAAGGCCCCGATGTTGTAGGTGGTCCGCGTCAGGCGTTCGTGGGGCGCGGCGGCCAGCCGCAGCAGGGCCTCGACGGCGTCGGGCATGGCCATGAAGGGAATGCGCGTGTCGGGCCGGACGAAGCAGTCGTAGGCCTCGTCCTGCGCCGCGGCATGCAGCATCTCGGGCGCGAAGTCGCTCGTCCCGCCCGACGGCAACGTCGCTGCTGAAATGAGCCCAGGGAAGCGGATGCTCCGGAAGTCCAAGCGGCCCGCCGCCGGCCCGGCGGACAACTGCTTGTAGTGGCGTGCGTAGTACGTGCCGAGGTGCTCGCAGTACAGCTTGTTGCAGCCGTACATCGTCGTCGGCTGCGTGAACTGATCCTCGGTCACGCGGCCCACGCGGCGCCTCGTGTCGACGTCCGGCACACCATACGCCGCGATGCTCGACGGGTAGACGAACACGACGTGCCGTCCGTGCGACTCGCCTTCCCGCTGCGCGAACTCGAGCAGCGTCAACGTGCCCTCGACGTTCACCTGATGCGCCATCACCGGCGTGAACTCGGACCGGGTCGACAGAAGCGCGGCGAGGTGGAACACGAGGTCGACCTCGAATTCGGCCAGGATGCGCTCGAGCAGGCCGGTGTCGAGAATCGAGCCGGTGAACTCGCGTGTCACGAGCGGCTGCAGGCCCGGGTCGAGCCGCGTCAGGTCGAGCGTGACGATGCGCTGACGTCCGTTGGCGGCGAGTTGCGTAATCAGTCCGTGACCGATCTCGCCGCCCGCGCCCGTGATGAGTACGACTGGTGTGCGCAGCATGACGTCCTTACCTCAGGTGGTGGCGTAGCCGAGCGCACGCAGGGCTTCGTCCAGTTGATCCACCAGCCTGTCGAGCTGTCCGCCGACCGCGTCGACCGTCGCCGGTTCGCCGAGATCGACACCGGCCCGGCGCAGCAGGGCCATGGGATAGTCGCTCCCCCCGGCCGCCAGCAGCTCGAGATAGCGCTCGACGGTGGCCTCACGCTCCTGTGCGTCGCCCGAGCGCAGCCCCTGCAGCAGCCGTGCACTGGACGCGTAACAGGTTGCGTACTGATAGACGTAGTACGGCGAGCCGAAGAAGTGCGGAATGCGTGCCCACGTGACGCGGGCCAGCGGGTCGTAGTCGAGTGCGTCGCCGTGGTAGGCCTTCAGCGTCGACAGGTACAGGTCGGACAGGATGTCGGCGGTGACGGGCTGGCTCGCCTCGGCAAGACGGTGCGCCTGCAGCTCGAAGTCGGCGAACATCACCTGTGTGTAGAACGTGCCGGTGATGCCATCGATGGCGTGCTGCAGGAGCACGGCCCGTTCGAGCGGGTCGGTGGCGTGCGCGAGCCGGTAGTCGAGCAGGAGCGCCTCGCTCAGCGTGGACGGCACCTCCGCCACGAAGATGGTGTAGTCGGCATAGACGAACGGCTGCCGCTCCTGCGCGAGCACCGTGTGCATCGAGTGCCCGAGTTCGTGCGCCAGCGTGAAGGCGGCATCCAGCGTGTCGTTGTAGTTCATCAACACGTAGGGGTGCACGCCGTAGACCGAGGCCGAGTACGCCCCGCTGCGCTTGCCCTCGTTCTCGTACCGATCGATCCACCGGCACGAGAAGGCGTCGCCGAGGCGCGCCTGGTACGCCGGCCCGAGTGGCGCGACCGATGCGTGAATCCACTCCGCCACCTGTCCGTAGGGATAGTGCTCGGTGAAGTCGACGAGAGGGATGGCCCCGTCGGAGAGGTGGTAGCTGTCGAGCCCCAGCGTCGCACGACGCATCCGCTCGTAGCGCTGCAGGGGCCCGACCTGCCCGCGCGTCGAGCTGATCAGCGTCTCGACGACGGACGTCGGAATGTTGTCGCCGAACAGCGCGGCCTCGAGCGTCGAGGCGTAGCCGCGCGCCTGTGCCTGGTACCAGTCACGCTGCAGCACGCCGGCGTACAGCGCGGCGTAGGTGTTGAGGGTGGCGTCGTAGGCACCGTGATGTGCCGTGAAGGCACGCGCCCGGTCGGCCTGCACGCGGTTGGTCGCGAGCAGGGCCCGATAGCGCGGATAGGTCACCTGCACCTCGGTCCCGTCGGTGAGGGTGATGGTCGGAAACCGCATGTCCGCCGTCGACAACGCCTCGTACGCGTCATCCGGCACCCGCGAGAACTGCGACGCGAGCGACAACAGGTGCTCGCCGCGCTCGTCGAGCACGTGCGCCTGCTGGCGGAAGAGGTTTTCGATCATGAACCGGTAGACGGCCAGCGCCGGGGATGCGTCCATCCACGCGCGGATCGTCTCCAGGGGTACCGCCAGCAACTCGGGGTTGAACCACGCGGTCTCCTGCCGCCATGTTGCAAACAGCAGCTGAACCTGCTGGCGGCGCGCGTTGGCCTTGTTGTCGCGCTGGTCCTCGTCGTGCGCGAGCGACACGAAGTACCAGACGCGGTACGCCATCTGCCCCATGGCGTCGTTCGCGGTGAGGGCGTCGAGCAGATCTGCCGCGCTGCGGCCGAGCGTGCCCTTGCGCTGTCCGTAGGCGGCGATGTCCTGCTGCAGACGGGCGTACCCCTCCTGCCAGGCCTCCCACGACGGGTAGATGTCCTCGAGGTTCCAGCGGTCCTCCTCGGGCACGTCGCCTCGCGCACGGGGGGCGGTCGGCGCACTCGGGGAGGTGTGATCGAACAGCAACGGCGACAGGTTCTTCACCGCGTCATCCTACCGGAACGCCGTGAGCCGGGCTACACTGGCCAGCGACCATCACATCATCTGGCCGGGAGTGCACACGTGGACCTGACCGACTACATCCTGTTCAGCGGCGCCGCACCAGGCGCCGAAGCCGAGTTCGGCGGGCAGGCGGAACGCTGGGGTATCGAGGAAGTCAACTTCGGTTTCGAGGGGCACGTCGCGGTGCGGACGCGGGGCATCCGGAACCTGAACCACGAGGAGTTGAAGGCGGGCGACGTCAGTCTGGCCTACGTGTCGCGCTTGATGAACCGGCGCTACAGCGACTCGCCGACCTTCCGCAAGGTGCTGCAGAGCATCTGGTACCAGATCAACCATGGACAGGACATCTTCGTCGTGGGCACCGTGCTCGACGACGGGCACGTCAAGGGCGGCACTGGCTGGGGCGCAGAGTTCGCCAAGCTGTGCAACAAGCCGCTGCACGTCTTCGACCAGAGCCGCGATCACTGGGTGACCTGGTCCGACGCGGGCTGGCGGACGCGCCCGGACGACGACCTGCCGGTGATCGCCCACCATCACTTCACGGGGACGGGAACGCGCGTGCTGCAGGACAACGGCGCGCGGGCGATCGCCGCGCTCTTTCAGCGCTCGTTCGGCCCCCGCGGGTAAGGGAGGGACGGCTCGCAGCGCCGTCCCTCCTACGACAGATGCCCGCGCTCGCTGTCGCCCATCTCGATGCGGCGATGCGGGAAGTACTCGCGCCACCGCCGGGTGACGCGCGCGGCGGTGACCGGGTCACACGTCACCTCCTTCGGGAACCACGGCTTCATCCGAGCATCGATCACGATGGGGGGCACGTGGCGGAGGTGATGCCGCTCGACATCCACATGCGCCGCGTGGATGTCGGCGGCCGGCTCGAACCTGGTGAACGTGGTCCAGAGGAAATTCGCGGTACTGGCGACGGCGCGATCCGGCTCGTCGCTCAACACGACGAGCGGCCAGTCGGTGAAGGCGGGGTGTGCCGCGAGACGTGCCGGCGCCTGGGGCTCGTCGGCGTACGCAGGGCCATCGACAACCAGGCAGCCGGGGCAGAAAACGCGCACGGTCGAGACCCCGTGCGGCAGGCCGGCCGACGAGAACGTGCCGGGCAGCGTGCGTATGGCCTCGCCGAGCCCGAGCCAGACGCCCTTCGATCCCTCGTTGACCGCCGGTCCGGTGTAGTCGAGCGTGTCCATCGACACGTTCGCGAACACGTACAGATCCGATTCCGGTCGCGTGCGCTCGAGCACGTGTACCAGCGTGGCCTTGAAGTCGCGCAGATCCACGTCGCGGTCGGTCACCAGCAGGAACTTCGTGAGCGACAACTGCCCTTCACCCAGGATGCGGAAGGCGCTGGCCATCGCTTCGCGCCGATACCGCTCGCGAACGACGGCCGCGGCCAGCGAGTGATAGCCCGTCTCGCCGTAGCTCCACAGATGGCGTACGGCGGGCATGACCAGCGGAAACAACGGCGACAACAGGTCCTGCAGCAGGTCGCCGATGAAGAAGTCTTCCTGCCGCGGCTTGCCGACGACCGTCGCGGGGTAGATCGCATCGTGGCGATGCGCGAGACGACGCACCGTGAACACCGGGTAGTCGTGCTGCAGCGAGTAGTACCCGTAGTGGTCGCCGAACGGTCCTTCCGGCCGGCGGACGTGCGGCGCCACCTCGCCGATCAGCGCGAACTCGGCTTCGGCCACGATCGGGTGTGGTCCGGCACCCGTGGCGAGTGACAGGCGCTCACCGGCGATGAGCGAGGCGAGCATCAGCTCGGGCACGTTCTCGGGGAGCGGCGCGATGGCCGAGAGGATCAGCGCTGGCGGCCCGCCAAGCATGACGGTGACCGGCAGCGCTTCGTCGCGGCTCTCGGCCACGTGGTAGTGGAACCCTCCGCCCTTGCCTATCTGCCAGTGCATCCCGGTATGCGTCGCGTCGTGGACGTGCAGCCGGTACATGCCGAGGTTGTGCCCCTTGCCGTCAGGATGCTCCGTGTAGACGAGCGGCAACGTGACGAAGGGACCGCCATCTTCCGGCCAGGTCGTGAGCACGGGCAGCCGGTCGAGCCGCACGTCGGATGTCACCACCTCGGTCACCGGACCGTCCACCGCGCGACGCAGCCCGACACGCGCGCCGACCGCGGCGACATCGCGCGCGCCCCAGAGTTTGGCGGGGGTCGGCGGCAGAATCGTCTCGGCGAGCGACACCAGACGCCTGATGAAGGCCTGTGGACGGGTGCCGAAGGCGAGTTCGGCGCGCGAGGCCGTCCCGAACAGGTTGGTGACGAGCGGGAAGTCGGCGCCGATGACGTTGGTGAACAACAGCGCGGGGCCCGACGCGGCAATGACGCGGCGATGAATCTCGGGCACCTCGAGCCGCGCGTCCACGGGCGCGTCGACCACCACCACGTCGCCGTCTCGGCGCAGTCGTCTCAGGAACGTTCGCAGATTGGCATGTCCGTCAGTCAGCACAGGCCCCGCTTCAGGCAGGCTTGCCCATCTCCTGGGCGAGCTTCACGAGTGCGCGAGCCACCGCCATCCGGGCCGCGTCGGGCGAACTCTTGCCGAGTGCCGTCGCCACCTCCGCGTAGGAGAGCCCCAGTTCGACCCTGGCCACAATCGCCTGCCGGTCCTCGTCCCGCAGCCGCGACAACGCCGACTCGTATCGCTCGACGGCCTGCGACCCGATGGCGGTTTCGAGCGGCGAGGCGGTGCCGTCCTGGTGCTGCGACGCCTGGAGTTCCTCGGCCGCCGGCCGCCGCTGCGCGCGGCGCACCTCGTCCCGAATTCGATTGATCACGGCCTGGCGCAGGTACGCGTGGAGCGCGCCGTCGTGCCGCATCTCGAAGCCCTTGAGACGCTTGAACGCGTGGACCATCGTCTCCTGCACGAGGTCTTCGGTCTCGAGCAGGTCGCGCGCGTATTGCGGCAACCGGCCGCGCGCCCACCGCCGCAGCGGGGGCAGGTAGCGGCTGAACAGCAGGTTCACCGCCTCGGCGTCTCCCGCCTGCGCACGTCCGAGCAGCTCGACCGTCGCGTCGAGCGCCGGTGCCACGTCGTCGGGGTGCGGGGGCGTGTCTCGGCCGGACGGATCGGTCATGATGTCGGGGTCGGGGAGGAACCGCCGGAGGCCGCCAACGCCTTCAGCCCCTCACGGTGTAGCCGGAAGGTCTGCCAGTCGTCAAGGGAAAAGGCGCCGAGGCCCCGGTAGAACTGGATCGCCTGCGCGTTCCAGGTCAGCACCGCCCACTCGAGACGACCGCAACCCCGGGCGTCCGCCACCTTCGCCAGATGCGTCAGCAGCGCTCGACCGATGCCGCGTCCACGAGCGTCCGGCACGACGAACAGGTCCTCGAGATGCAGACCTCGCCGGGCGAGAAACGTCGAGTAGGTCTCGAAGAACAGTGCGAAGCCGACGTCGCGGCCGCCGAGGCTGGCGAGCAGAACCTCTGCCGCAGGACGCGGTCCGAACAGCGTGGCCTCGAGCGCGTCCTCGGTGGCCTCGACCTCGTCTTCGAGCCGCTCGTAAGCCGCCAGTTGCCTGATGAACGACAGGACGGTTCCGACGTCCTCGCGAACCGCGGGGCGGATGACGAGGGTCGGCACGGAAGAGGCGGTCATGACCGGAGCGGTGTCCTGTGGTCCACGAGGCTCGACGCCGTCACACCGAAGACGCGGCAGCGGCGGGTAGCGCGGGTACGTCACATCGTCGCGCGAGCGCTCGCACAGCACGAAGAGCGAGCCCCGCGACGACGGAACCACACGCGCGTGGCGACAGGTGGCGCACAGCCCAGCGTGCACCATACTACACTTGCGCTGCGGTCACGCCGGCCGCACGATGAACGTTCATGCCATCTTCCCACGCCACGACCAAAGGCATCGGCGTCACCGTCGACGCACGATTTTCGCCGGAGCGCTCCGCGCCCCACCGACACCACTGGTTCTTCCTCTACACCATCAGCATCGCCAACGCGAGCGACGTCACCGTGCAACTGGTGAGCCGCCACTGGACGATCACCGACGAAGACGGACACGTCGAAGAAGTGCGCGGGCCGGGCGTTGTCGGCGAGCAGCCGGTGCTGATGCCAGGCGAATCGTTCGAGTACACGTCAGGCTGTCAACTCACGACGCCGACCGGGCAGATGCAGGGCACGTACCAGATGATTGCGCCGACAGGCGAAGAGTTCGATGTCATCATCGCCCCCTTCGCGCTCAGCGGACCGTACACGGTGCACTGAAGGGCGTGAACGTCCACGGGGACCGCCCTGCCGTCTTCCGTCGCACGTCTCCAGCCGACTCACGCGTCGACAACGGCTGGATCGATGACGTGGTCGTCCACGACGCGACCGCCAATCAGGTGCTCCTGGATGATGCGTTCGAGGACCGGCGGATCGCAGGCCCCGTACCACACCCCTTCGGGATACACGACGGCGATGGGTCCTCCGACGCAGATGCGCAGGCAGTTCGCTTTCGTGCGGGCGACGCCCCCGTGATCGGCCAGACCGAGTGCCACCAGCCGCGCCTTGAGGTAGTCCCAGGCCTCGATCGACCGCTCGCGGTCGCAGCACTTCGGTTTGGCCTGGTCACAACACAGGAAGATGTGGCGACACATCCCGGGCACGCCGATGGCACGAGCCTTCGCGCGCTGGGCCGCGCGGACGTCAGTAGAGGATGGCTCCACTCGCGCGTACCCAGTAGATCTTCTCGGTTGGCGTCGCGGGTTGCGGCGTGCCGTCGGCCGCCCTGGCCCGCGGGTCTTCCTGGTGCGCCTCGCGCACCGGCGACGTCGCAATCTCTTCGAAGACGCCTTGAGCCGACGCCGTGCGCCCGACCGCATCCCTCGGAAACACCACGACGCCGTCCTGCACCTTGAACCGGACGCCGCGCCCGATGGCCGGGTCGCCGATCTCGAGCCAGCAGCCCATCGCCTGACACACGGCCGACACGGTGCCGTCGACGCGCACCGTCCTGCCGACGTAACGGTCTGGATGGTCGAGCAGTGCCTGCACGGTGACCGCGCTCTCGGCTGACACGCCCGCCCCGTAGACCTTGCCGGCTGGCTGCGCCACCGCCGACGCGGCCAGACACAGCATCGCGCACACCAGAGCGCCCGCACGCCACGCCGCACCGCCGTCCCGCTGCCTCACCCGCTCCACCATGACACCTCCGCCGCCATTCTGGGGTCCGGACCACCGGCGGGTCAATCGCCGTACGGTCGGCGCCCCGTGTCGCCGCCGCGTCACACCGGGCAGTTGGTGTCGGTCAGCGTCCGCTGCGCCCTGCGCCGGCTCACTCGGAATCGGCACGCGGATGCACGCTTCGCGTCGATTCGAAGCAGGTCGCACCGCCCCGGCTCTCTGGACGACCACACACGAACCGCGTGGCTCACAGGACAAGACCGACTGGGTCCAGGGCGACCAGTTCCAGCTGAGCAAGTGCAGGGCACCTTGGGTGGTCGACTTCGTGCGGGGCGCAGATGCCCCCAGCCCGCCATCTGGTGGGGCGCCGATCCGGCCGGAGCGCCGTTCGCCTGACGCGGTGTCAGTGAGGACGGGTGGCCAGCACCTGTTCGAGTTGCAGGCGCACGTGGGCGAACTCCTCGTCCAGCGCGGCAAGCGCCGCGGTGAGCGCTGGCACGTCCTGACGGCGCGCCGCGGCCTCTGCCGTCCCTGCGTGTCCCTGCAGTGCGTTCGCGCCGAGGTTGGCCGCACTTCCCCTCAGCGTGTGTGCGGCGCGCCCGGCCGTCTCGAAATCGAAACCGGCCAGCGCCCCGCGCACGGCGTCGATCCGCTCCGGCGTGTCGCGCAGGAAGAGCATGATGAGTTCGCGCAGCAGATCCGGTTCGCCGGGTTCCTGCAGGTCCGCCAGCATCCGAAGGGTCTGCTGGTCAACGGGCAACGACTGAGAGCCATCGGGCAACGGCATCACCTGGCAGGGTCTCCCGAAGCAGCGGATGCGGTGGGGCGGCTGTCGGTATGGCCTTCGACGATGATGCCATGACCGAGGGCGGCGAGTCCCGTGCCGATCAGCGCGTCCACCTGGACGAGGGTGTGTGCTCGAGGCCGTTCAGCGCCCATGCGCGTCGGCGTCCCGCACCGGACTACACGACCCGCCCGCGCGCGATGGGCATGCGCCAGCCCGTGCCGAAGGCCCGGTCGGAGACCTTCAGGGCTGGTGCGGCCTGCCGTCGTTTGAACTCGGAGGTCCGGACCAGGTGCAGGACGCGGGCCGCGACGGCCTCGTCGTAGCCCTCGGCTACCAGCGTCGCGAGGTCGGCGTGGCCTTCGATGTGGCGTGTCAGCAGGCGGTCGAGCAGGTCGTATGGAGGCAGGCTGTCCTGGTCCGTCTGGTTCGGACGCAACTCTGCCGACGGGGCCTTCGCGATCGTCGATGCCGGAATGATTTCGCCGTCCCGGTTCACCCACCGCGACACGGCATAGACCTGCATCTTGTACAGGTCGGCAATGACCGCGAGCGCGCCGCACATGTCGCCGTACAGCGTGCAATAGCCGGTGGCCAGTTCGGACTTGTTGCCCGTGGTGAGCAGGATCGCGCCGGTCTTGTTCGACAGCGCCATGAGCAGCGCGCCCCTGATCCGGGCCTGGAGGTTCTCTTCCGTGACGTCGGCCTCGCGCCCGGCGAACGGCCCGCGCAGGGCCTCGTCGTAGGCACGCATCATCGGCGCGATGGGCACGGTGTGCGTCGGCATGCCGAGCCGGCCGGCCAGCGCGCACGCGTCGTCCAGGCTGCCCGGGCTCGAGTACGGAGACGGCATCAGGACGCCGGTCACGTGCGACGCCCCGAGCGCCTCCACCGCGATGACGGCCGTCAGCGCCGAGTCGATGCCGCCGGACAGGCCGAGCACCGCGTTGAGGAAGCCGCACTTGCGCGCGTAGTCGCGCACGCCGAGCACGAGGGCCGCGAAGAGATCGGCCTCGTCCCCCGCGTCGTCGTCCGACAACGTGGACTCCGCGCCGGTCTCCCCCGCGCACGTGCCTGTGAGGGTGTCGATCACCAGAATGTCTTCATCGAAAGCCTTCGCCTGTCCCACGCATCGACCGTCGGGCGCGAACGCCAGACTGCGCCCATCGAAGATCAGGTCGTCGTTCGCGCCGACCTGATTGGCGTAGACGGTCCAGGTGCCGTACTTTCGCGAGAGGTGCGACAGCAGTCGACGGCGCTGCGCCGGCTTCCCTGCGGCATACGGCGAGGCCGACATGTTGATCACGATGGGGGCCTCGACCGATCCGAGCGCTGTCATCGGGTCCAGGGCGTAGCGCCGCATCGGCCAGAGGTCCTCGTCGTTCCAGACGTCCTCGCAGATGCTCAGCGCGACGCGGGTGCCGGCGACCTCGAACGTGTCGAGCCCCTCCCCCGCCTCGAAGTATCGGTCCTCGTCGAAGACGTCGTACGTCGGCAGCAGTGACTTGGCGTGGGCGGCTGCGATGCGACCGTTGCGCAGCACGACCGCGGCGTTCATGAGCGGACGACCGGCTGCACGCCCAGAGGGTATGGGCGCGCCCACCACGACCACCGGGCCTGACCTGGTGACGTCGGCCAGGGCCTCGAGGCAGCGATCGGTGCGCGCGATGAACCCCGGCTGCAGCAGCAGGTCACGCGGCGGATACCCCGTCAGCACCATCTCCGGCGTGACGACGAGGTCGACGTCTGCCGGAACACGCCCGATCCACGTCGTCAGGCGCGACAGGTTGCCGTCGAGGTCGCCAATGATGGGGTTGAACTGCAGGAGGGCGATGCGCATGCGCCGCCGCGATCATATCAGGGCCAATCAGGGCCCACTGCGCGGCTTCCTCGCTCGCTGTCCCGGCATTCGCCATGACCACGTCGACGCGGAGGCTGCGCGCACGATTGCCGTCGGTGTCGTTGGCCGCTCGCGCGCGGAATTCTCCATGCCGGCGGCCGAGCCGGTCGGGCCGCAAGCTAGTGTAGTGTCCCTTAAATAACATTACAGCCTAGGCGACCTTCTTCTTCTTCCCTCTGGGCAGGGTGGAGCCGGGCGTGATCTGCTCGGCCTTGGCCCGCGCCCGTTCGATCTTGGCCATGATCTGATCCACGGTGGCGGTCCACACGAAGGGCCGCGGACTGTCGTTCCAGGCCGCCAGAAAGTCATCAATCGCCCGCTGCAAGTCCGGGACGCTCGGGAAGCTCCCGCGCCGAATCGCCTTCTCGGTGAGCTCGCGAAACCAGCGCTCCACCAAATTCAACCAGCTGGAACTCGTGGGCACGAAATGACACACAAACCGCGGATGTTTCTTCAGCCACACCTGGACCTGCGGGGTCTTGTGCGTGCCGTAGTTGTCCATCACCAGATGCAGCGTGAGCTCCTCGGGAAACTCCCGATCCACGCGGCGCAAGAACTTCAGCCACTCCTGATGCCGATGACGACCGTGACACTCCCCGATCACCTTGCCGTCCAGCACGCTCAGCGCCGCAAACAGCGTGGTGGTCCCGTTGCGCTTGTAATCGTGCGTCTGCGTGCCGCACCGGCCTTTCTTCAACGGGAGCCCTGGCTGCGTGCGATCGAGCGCCTGAATCTGGCTCTTTTCATCCACGCAGAGCACCAGCGCCTTGTCCGGCGGGTGCAAATACAGGCCGACCACGTCGGTCAACTTCTCCAAAAAGCGTCCGTCCCGCGACAACTTGAAGGTCCGGCTCAGATGTGGTTTGAGATTGTGCAATTGCCACAACCGGTTCACCGTGTTCTTGCTCACCCCCTGCGCGTCGGCCATCTGCCGACAGCTCCAGTGCGTCATGCCTTTCGGCTGGCTTTGCAAGGTCGCGTGAATGATCGCTTCGCGCTCACGTTGGCTGTAGCGAGGCTTGCGGCCGCGGCCCGCGGCAATCTCCCACACCTGCCCGACGCCCCCGTCGCTGACGCGCCTGCGCCACAGCTGCACCGTGGGGCGGCTGACGTGCAGCGCCTCGGCGATCGCGACGTTGCTCTGCCCGTCCACCGCGCCCAGCACAATCCGGCAGCGCAGCGCCACCTGTTGCGGGGTGGTGTGCGACGACGCCCACTGCTCAAGCGCTTCGCGGTCGGCTGCTGACAGGTCGATCGCCACACCCACGTTTGGCATGGACGCACCATACTGCCAGCCGCCAACTCTGTCAAGTCATTTATGGGACACTACACTAGCCTGGTCACACGTCAGGACGCCCTGGGAACGTCCGCCTGCAGCGCGTCCGCGCGCTGGCGTGCATCGGAGGCGTACGGGCTCCGGGGAAACTCATTGACCACGCGACGGAGCGTCTCGATGGCCTCCGTCGGCCGTCCCGCCTGGACGTAGGCGTCCGCGAGATGCATCAGGACGCCGTCGACAGGCAGGTCGGTGCCGGCCGACGCGAGCGACTGGAACGTGCTGATCGCGGTGTCGAAGTCCTTCGCCCGCACCTGCACGGATGCGAGTCCCAGGCGAGCCATGCGGCCGGTGATGCCCGACCCGGCGCGGGCAATCACGTCCTCGTAGGCCGCGGCGGCCTCGTCGAGCCGGTTGGCCTCGGCCAGCAGCGACGCCGCGTAGTAACGCGCCTGGAGTCCGGCGTCCGTCGCCGGATAGGCATCGGCGACTTCCTCCAGCCGGTCGATCACGGCGCTGCTCCGCTCGGTGTCTGTCGCGAACGTGCCCTCCGCCGGCGGCGTTCCCTCCTCCGGTGCCGCGACCGGCTGAGCCGCCGTCTCGATGGCAGCCTGCAGCATGGCGTGTGCCCGCTCGTCGATACGGGCCTTCCAGGCGCCATACCCGATGACCGCCCCCACCACGATCAGCAGCGCCACGGCAGCCAGTACCAGCGTGCGCCCGTGCGTGGCGATGAACAGCGACACCACCGCGACTGCGTCCGCTGCCTCGTTGTGCTTCAGGCGTTCTCGTTCTGCTTTGTTCATATCCTCCGCCACGAACTTTGGTGAGCGTGCCCGGAGTCGAACCGGGGACCTGCCGCTTAGGAGGCGGCCGCTC
>CAYMAG010000030.1:0-43811 GCA_964388335.1 uncultured Vicinamibacteraceae bacterium
ACACCGAACTGGAACGGCAGCGTCCAGCGGCCGCTCTTGTCGTTGATGGTCTCGAGGCCGGTCCCCGCGAGGCCATCCACCTCTGACATGCCCGTCATGTATCGCAGACCCACCTGCGCGAAGAGGCCGGCCCGCTCGGACGCCTGCCACAGGACTCCCGCGTTGCCTCCCAGGGCGAATGCGGCGGTTCGGTCGTAGAAGTCGGTGGCGGTCTCTATGAGGTTCGCCTGCGGCGCGACCAACAGGATGTCGGTCTCGTCCACGAACCCGATGCCGACAGTCCCTTCGGCGTAGGCGCGCAACGCCGGAGCAACGTCCACGTATCGCCTGAGGCCTAGGTCGAGCGACCAGGCCTGGTAATCGGCGTACTGTCCGTAGAGGTTCGAGGCCCCGAGGTCGCCCATCCGTACCAGGTCGGCGTCGAGCGACTGGAACATGAAGGTCGCCCGCACTTCGGTCACGTCGTCGAGCAGGTAGCCACCGCCGAAGCGCAGGTTGAGGCCCGTCCCGTACACGTCCCCGTATCTGTTCTTCAGCACGACGGCCGTCTGGTCGTTGATGGTGCCTACGGCGCCGGAGTTGATGTTGCCACTGATGCTGGCGTCCCAGCCCATGCTGAACTCGGCACTCCAGCGGTAGTCGGTGGCGTGCTGGGCCTGGACGGTCGAGGCCGTGCCAAGGACGGAAGCCGCCAGCAACGTGCACAGGACGCTACGAACATGAATTGAAACCATCGCTTGAACCTCTCCAGTCCCGGACTTTCGCGCCATTGATTGATGAGTTCCGGCAGTGCGGGGCTGTCACGGCTCCCTCTGCCCGACTGCAATGGAAGCACGAGACGTGCCACTGATGTTGGCCCACGCCCCGGTCCTCGACTGCCGTGCGTGACGTTCATGAACCGTCGTCCGTCGCGGCGGTAACGAAATGCGGTGACTTCGGCAGCGCGGACTAGCACAGGGCGTCGTAGCGCACCGCGACGATCTCGAGGCGCTCGAGCCCGCGCGGCGCGCGAAGGGTGACCGTATCGCCGACCTTCGCCGTCAGCAGGGCCCTCGCCAGGGGAGAGCGCCACGACACGCGGGCGTCGCCGGCGTCCAGCTCGTCCACGCCGACGATGGTCACGACGCGTTCGTCGCCGGTGTCTTCGTGCACGAAGGTCACGGTCGCGCCGAAGCGGACGCGATCGTGCACCTTGCCCGCGTTGTCCACGACCACGGCCCGGTCGAGACTCTTCGACAGATAGCGGATGCGGCGATCGATCTCGCGCAGCCTCTTCTTGCCGTAGATGTAGTCGCCGTTCTCCGACCGATCGCCGTTGCCTGCTGCCCACGCCACGGTCGAGACGACCGGCGGCCGCTCCTCCTTCCACAGGCGAGCGAGTTCGTCCTGCAGTCGCCGGAACCCGGCGGGCGTGATGTAGTTCTTCGCCTCGTCAGTCATGGCGCCTGCTACGTTCCGCAAAAGGTCCGGTACGCGGCCCCGCCTGCCGGCGCCGGTGTGCTGTAGTCCGGCAGGTCGCGTGCGTGGTCGAAGGGTGCCGTGAGCACGTCCAGCAGCCGCTCGGTGACCGACAGGTCACCCTCGTCCGTGGCCGCCGCCAGAGCCTCTTCCACCTTGTGGTTGCGCGCGATGAACGCGGGGTTGTGCGCGCGCATGTGCGCATACGCTGCCTCAGCCGACTGTGGCTGCCGGCCGAGCCGGGCCTGCCAGCGCTGGCGCCATGCCTCGTACGTGGCGTCGGTGCCGGGCGTCGGCGCCCCCGCTGCAGGGCTGGGCGTCGAAAGCATGCGGAATGTGTTCGTGTAGTCAGCGCCCGTTCGCTGCATCCACTGCAGCAGGTCGTCCACGAGCGCCTTGTCATCCGCCTGCTCGTCGAACAGCCCGAGTTTGGCGCGCATGCCGTGCAGCCAATACCGCTCGAACAGGTCCATGAAGCGCTCGAGCACCGCGGTCGCCTGCGAAATGGCCGACTCGTCGTTCGCGTCGAACAGCGGCAGCATCGCCTCTGCCAGACGTGCGAGGTTCCACTGCGCAATCGCTGGCTGGTTGCCGTACGCGTAGCGCCCGCCGTGATCGATCGAGCTGAACACGGTCGCCGGGTCGTACGCGTCCAGGAACGCGCAGGGGCCGTAGTCGATGGTCTCGCCTGACACCGCCATGTTGTCGGTGTTCATGACGCCGTGAACGAAACCCACCAGTTGCCACTGCGCCACCAGCGCCGCCTGCCGCTCGACGATCGCCTCGAACAGCGCGAGGTGCGCCCCCGCACCGTCCTCGATCTCGGGGTAGTGGCGGCGTCGCGTGTAGTCGGCCAGCACGGTCGACGCGGCGTGGTCGCGGTGCGCGGCGGCCCACTGGAACGTGCCGACGCGGACGTGGCTCGCCGCCACGCGCGTGAGCACGGCGCCCGACAGCACACGCTCCCGATAGACCGGCTCGCCCGTCGAGACGACGGCGAGGCTGCGCGACGTGGGGATGCCCACGTGGTGCATCGCCTCGCTGATGATGAACTCGCGCAGCATCGGCCCGAGCGCCGCGCGGCCATCGCCGCGGCGTGAGTACGGCGTCTGCCCCGGTCCCTTCAGCTGGATGTCCACGCGCCGGCCGTCGGGCGTCAGTTGCTCTCCCAGCAGGATGGCGCGGCCGTCGCCGAGCGCGGTGAAGCCGCCGAACTGGTGGCCGGCGTACGCCTGCGCGATGGGACGCGCGCCCTCGGGAAGGGCATTGCCACCGAGGATCGCGGCGCCCTGGTCAGTGTCGAGCGCCTCGGGGTCGAGACCAAGGCTGGCAGCCAGCGGCGCGTTCAGCAGGACCATCTGCGGCTTGCGGACGGGCGTGGGTGTTGCGGACGCGTGGAAGAGGCCGGGCAACGTCTCGGCGTAGCTGTGCTCCAGGCGCCAGCCGCCGGGCGCGGTTGCGTGGGAGGCGAGGCTGGTGTGCGAAGGGAAGGTATCCGGCATCTGGCTTCAGGATACGTCTTCGACGGCTTCCTCCGGCCTCCGAACGGTAGCGGCCAGTGCTGGTCCACACAGACGACACGCCCCGGGGCCGTCCGTCGTATCCCATGGCACGCACACGCAGCAACGCGTCGCTCACCGCGGACGGGACCGCCTCCCAGGAGAACTCACGTGGACACCAGGCCTTCGGACGTCAACGGGTTGGACCGTCGTCACTTCCTCAAGGGCGCTGGCGCCGGCATCACGGCCGCCGCGCTCACGCTGTCGCCCAAGGAGGCAGCGGCCAGACAGGAACAGGTACGCACGGCGGCGCTCGACCGTATCGCCAGCAACACCTATCCGCTGCGTCAGCTGTTCAAGCAACGCCCTTCATCACCCGGTGCTGGCAGAGCGCCCGCCGGAGCGGTCGCTGGCCGGAGGGGCGACTTCGCCGAAGACGCCCAGGCCGTCGCCGCCAATCCGAATGCGGCCGAGGCGCTGGCGATGGCCGAGAAGGCGCGGAGCGCGCGAGCGCACCTGCCGAGCGCCGAGGAGATGAAGAAGAAGTACGGCGAGATCACGTTGCTCGATTTTCCGCAGTTCACCAGGGACACGTTCCCCGGCGTGACGCGGATGGACATGCGCTCGGCCTTGTTCGGCGACGTGACCGACGACTCGATGTTCTTCACGGCGGAGGACGGCCGTCCCGCCGGCTTCGACCCGCTGAGCCCGTCCGGCCGGCGATGGCTGGACACACTGGCCAACACCCTCGTCAAGACCGGGACGAGGGTGCAGCACATCTCCAACAATGCTCCCTTCGATCTGGCCTCGTACGGTTCGCCGGAAGCCGACGCGCGGCGCAAGGCCGGCGTCGCGATGGCCAGGCGTTGGCTGGAAGGCTGTGCAGTCCTCGGGATCAAGTCGATGCGGATGAACTCGCCGCAGGCCCTCGGCCCCAGCATCCGGCCGAATGCCATCGCCCGCGGTCCGGGTGACGGCTACCCCCGCAACATCGACATGGTGCCGATGCTCGCCGCTGCGATCGAGTCGTACAAGGAGATGGCCGACGCCGGTGGCAACCTCGGCATCCGAGTGACCATCGAGAACCATTGGGGCCTGGCGGCCGAACCAGCCAACATCCGCACGATCGTCGATGAGGTCAATCACCCGTACTGCGAGGCATCACCGGATTTCTGCAACTGGGAGCACGAGTACATGCTCTTCAACGGGCTGAAGATGCTGGCGCCCTACGCCCACACCCACGCCCACGCCAAGTACTGGGACCGTTGGGGCGATCGCAACGACGTGCAGCGCGCCACGCGCATCATGCTCGCGGCTGGCTTCCGCGGGACGTTCGCACTGGAGTACGAACAGGGACCGTGGGACGGCGTCGAGGGTGCGCAGTACCTGTACCGCGAAGTCCTCGCCGCGCTCACCGACCCGGCCCCGGTGATCTGAACGACATCAGCGGGGCGATCCATGCGGAGGTCATGGCTCGGCATTCCGGTCAGGGCTGGCGCGCGCCCGGCGCGAGCACACGCGTCGTGTACGCCACGCCGTCCGGCGACGGGCCGACGGTGAGGTGTCCGACCACCGTGCGGCTCGAAGGGTCGATGATGGCCACTCGGGTCTCGGCGCTCAGCGACTGAAACACGTGGCGGCCGTCCGGCGTGATCGTGACGCCCTGGGGCCCACCAGGCAGCGCCAGCTTACCAATCTCGCGACGCGCCGCGCGATCGATGAACCGCACCTCGTTGAGGGTCGGGTCAGGGACGATGACCTGTCGGCCGTCGGGCGTGAAGAGCATCCGATACGGCCACTTCATGCCCTCGGCCGCTTTCGTGACCGTGCCGCTGGCCGGCTCGAGCACGCTCACCTGCCCGGTCTGATTGCTGCCGACCCAGACCTCCCTGCCGTCTGGCGTCACGTTGATTGCCTCGGGGACGGTGGGCACCGGGAAGCTGCGCACGAAGCGGTGCGTGGTGAGATCCAGTTCCGACACGGTGTGATCGCCCATGTTGCCCGTATAGCCCCGCGTGCCATCGGCGGTGACGCCGATCATGTGCGAGCGACCGGCTTCGGTCGGCACGGCATGACGGACGGCACCTTCGACGACGTCCACGACGAGGACGTGACGGGTTTGCTCGCAGGTGACGGCGACGAGCCGGTCACCTGGCAGGAAGACGATGCCGTGCGGTGCCCGGTGCTCACCGAGATCGACGGTACGCGCGACGCGCAAGCCGGGGACGTCGATCACCGTGAGCGTGCGGCGCGGGCCGCCGTAGTCGGTGATGACCGCCAGCGCGCCGTCAGTCGAGAGGACGATCTCGTGTGGGTTCGTGCCCGTCGGCAGGGTCGCGAGCGTGCGTCCCGACGCGACATCGACGATCGTCGCGGTTGACGGTGTCTTGTTGGTGACGACGAGCGTGCCGGCGAGACCGGGGACCTGTGCGCGTGCCTCGGGGGCACAGACCGACGCGAGCGTCAGAACGAGCGTGACGGTGCGTGCGGCACGTCGAGCTGAGAGGGTGATCCAGGGCAGTGCGGACATCGCCAGACTCCTTCCACGGCGGTCATGATCCTGCCGTGCCCTGCCAGTGTAGCGGCCTTCGGGCCGCGCGGTCGTCGTGGCTGCCTCGTCACCGCAGTCTCAACGCGGCCAACCTGCGACGGGCGCACGCCCTGATCGAGCAAGGCAAGGCGCGCGGGAAGATCGTGTTGGAAGGTTCTCGAGCGGCACCAGGGAGGCGCAGCGTCGAATGGCGGCTGTGCTTGCACCGCCGCCTCATGCTCTGAATACTGCGTCATGGACTTCATCACGCTGTTCCTCGCCGAATTGGACCGTGAAGTCGCGCGCAGCCGCCGCGTGCTCGAGCAACTGCCGGAGAACAAGGCAGAGTGGAAGCCGCACGACAGATCGATGCCGTTCGGCTACCTCGCCAACATGGTCGCGACCATTCCGATGTGGCTGACGATGATCGTGCGGCAGGACGAACTCGACGTCGCCCCGAAAGATGGCGGCCACCGCGACTGGCCCGCGCCCGTGACCAGCGCGGAGTACGTCGCGGCTCTGGACAAGGCAGCCGACGAGGCGCGTGACGCACTGCGTGGCACCACCGAAGCGCACCTGCAGACGCACTGGCACCTGCTGGCTGGTGGTGTCGTCGTGTTGGACATGCCCCGGCACGAGATGCTGCGCGACACCCTCAACCACTGGGTGCATCACCGGGGGCAGACGACGGTCTACCTGCGGCTGATGGGTGCGAAGGTGCCGGCCCTCTACGGGCCGTCGGCCGACGACACGAGCTTCGGCGGCCCGGTCCCGAGAGCCTGACCCGCGAGCCTCAGAGCGGCGGTTCACCGTCCATGTCCCATCCGTACACGGCCTGCAACATCGCCTTCGTGTGTCCGTATGCGAACGCGAATGCCTGGTCGCTCGCGCCGGCGTCCGGATGGGTGGGCACGTGATCGGGCATGAGCATTCCGGCGTACCCGACGTCCTTCAGGGTCCGCACGACCGCCAGGAAGTCCATGTCGCCGTTGTCCGGGTAGACCTCCTGGAAGTCGTTCCATCCGCCCTTGATATTGCGTAAGTGGATGTTGACAATCTGGTTGCGCTCACCCAGCCAGCGGATGATCGCGAGAATCTCCGTCCGCGGATGCCGCAGACCTTCCGCAGCCGAGCCGAGACACAGGTTGATGCCGTGCGCCGGGCTGTCGTAGAGACGGGCGAAGCGCTGGATGCCCGCGAAGACGTCCGGGCTGTTCCAGCGCGTGATGCCGCGATACCCCACCGGCAGCGGCGGATCCGCGATGTGGTTCCCCAGCGTCACCTTGTACTCTTCGGCCACCGGCAGTAACCGGTCGAGCAGGTAGGTGATGCGCTCGTAGATTTCGTCTACATCGACGGTGCCCGCAATGGTCGGCTCTTCGTGCATTCCCCGGCGCACGGCCTCCTCGTAGCGCCACGTGCTGTACGACGCGTTGCCGCGCGCGGGGTCGACGGTGCGGCCCGTGCGGGCAATCGGAAGAATCGTCGTGTTGTAGAGCATCCGCGGCACGCCGACGCGGCCAGCGACCTCGATCGTCTGCTGCAGGATCTCGATCTCGCGGTCGCGCTCCGGACTCTTGCCGAGCATGATGTTGGGATGACGTTGGCGGTCGATGCCGGCCGAGGACAGGGGCAGATGATAGGCACCGATCGTGATGCCGTACGCCGTGGCCTCTTCGACCTGCTGCCGCGCGTGCGCCAGATCCCAGCGGCCATCGTCCAGCGTCCGCGGCTCCCACGGATCCATGTGGTAGACACCATGGCGTGCCAGGAACTCGAGGTTCTCGCGCGAGGTGCCGCGCCGACTCTGGCACCCCAGCACCATCCGGCCAGCGGTGGACGCCCTGGCCGCGGCCGTCTGCGACGATGCCGTGCGTGCCGAGCCGACCGTGCCGGCGGCCGCGCCCACCGATCCTGCAGCAACGAGCTTGACGAAGTTCCGTCTCTTCATGGGGTCACCTGTCTGCCTCGACTTCTGCCTGCGTCGCGACGGTCACCGCCTGGCCTGATCGAAAGACCCCGACATCGACCCAGTCGAGGCGCCTGCCGTGGTCTCTTCCCAGGTGGCTCCTCGGCGTCGTGAGAAGAAGACGGCGATCGAGCGATCACGCGCCCAAGTGTACCCGCGTCGCCGATTACCCGATGCCATCCAGATGTTCCCCTGCGCCCATTGGCAACCGTCCGGGCCGCTCCCCGGCATAGAATCGGTGCGCGATGCACCCTGTCCCCGTCGTTCTCGTCACCGGCGCGAGCCGCGGGCTCGGCCGCGGCATCGCCATCGAAGCAGCCGCCGCGGGCCTGTCGGTGGCGATCAACTACGCGAGCAACGCCAGCGCCGCCGACGAGACGGTAGAGCTGTGCAGGCAGGCAGCGTCGAACCTCGAGCAGCGCTTCCTCCCCGTCCGCGGTGACATCAGCCAGCGCGACGATCGTACGGCGATGCTCGCACAGACGCTCGACAGCTTCGGACGCCTCGACGCGCTGGTGAACAACGCAGGCATGGCGCCGAGGGTGCGGGCCGACCTGACCGAGACCAGCGAGGCGTCGTTCGACGAGCTGATCCGCGTCAACCTGCAGGGGCCATTCTTCCTCACGCAGGCCGTCGCGAACCACTGGTTGACGAAGCCTTACGAGCCGGTGCTCGACGGCGGCTTCAAGATCGTTTTCGTGACGTCCATCTCGGCAGACACCGCGTCCATCAATCGCGGCGAGTACTGCATTTCGAAGGCCGGCCTCGCGATGGCGTCTCAGCTGTGGGCCGTGCGGCTCGCCGGGGAGGGGGTGCAGGTGCTCGAGCTGCGCCCGGGCATCATGGCCACCGACATGACCGCGGGCGTGAAGGACAAGTACGACGCGCTGATTGCCGAAGGCCTCGTACCGCAGCGGCGTTGGGGCACCGCCGAGGACGTTGGCCGCGCGGTGCGCGCCGTGCTCGCCGGGCACTTCCCGTTCACGACCGGCGACGTCATCCATCTCGACGGCGGCTTCCACATCCGCCGCCTCTGACGCTGCATCCCGTTCCTTCACCCGAGACGTTACATGATTCGCATCGACGCCACACTCACGCCGAAGTCACTCATCCGCCCGATCGACCAGTTGTTCGAGCTGTCAGCCCGCAAGATCGCGCTCATCGAGAAGACCTGGGACGCGTCGGCCGGTACACCCGTGTTCACCATCGCTGGCCGTTACTCGTCGCGCGGCTGGACGGAGTGGACCCAGGGATTCCAGTTCGGCTCGGCCATTCTGCAGTTCGACGCGACAGACGATCCGGCGATGCTCGAGATCGGCCGGCGCAACACCCTGCGGCACATGGCGGGGCACGTCAGCCATGTCGGCGTGCACGATCACGGGTTCAACAACGTGTCCACGTACGGCAACCTGCTTCGGCTGGCGCGCGAAGGCCGTGTGCCGGCCGAGAAGTGGGAAGTCGCGTTCTACGAACTCGCGCTGAAGCTGTCCGGCGCGATTCAGGCCGCGCGCTGGACGGAGTTGCCCGACGGCCTCGGTTACATCCGCTCGTTCAACGGCCCGCACTCGCTCTTTGCCGACACGATGCGTTCGCTGCGTTCGCTGGCGCTCGGGCATCAGCTCGGCCACGCGCTCATGGGCGAGCGCGATCGCCGGATCTCGCTGCTGCAGCGCCTCATCCAGCACGCCGACACGAACGCGCGCTACAACGTGTACTTCGGCACGGGACGTGACGCGTACGACGTCCGGGGGCGCGTGGTGCACGAGTCGATCTTCAACGTGAGCGATGGCTCGTACCGCTGCCCGTCCACGCAGCAGGGCTACTCGCCCTTCTCGACCTGGACGCGCGGCCTCGCGTGGGTGCTGACCGGCTACGCCGAGCAGCTCGAGTTCCTCGACACGCGGAAGGACGTCGAGTTCAAGCCGTTCGGCGGGAAGGCGAAGGTCCTCGAGCGTTACCTCGACGCGGCGCGCGCGACCGCCGACTTCTACATCACGTACACGCCAACCTGCGGCGTGCCGTACTGGGATACCGGCGCGCCAGGACTCGCGCACCTGGGCGACTACCTCGATCGCCCGGCGGAGCCGTACAACGAGCACGAGCCCGTCGACAGTTCGGCTGCCGCCATCGCGGCGCAGGGGTTGATCCGCCTCGGCACGTATCTCCGCGCGCACGGCGAGACGCGCGCCGGCAGGCGATATCTCGCGGCGGGACTCACGACCGCGAAGACCCTCTTCGCCGAGCCGTACCTTTCGACAAAGGCGAAGCACCAGGGCCTGCTGCTGCACTCGGTCTACCACCGTCCGAACGGATGGGATCACGTGCCCCGCGGGCGGAAGATTCCGTGCGGCGAGTCGTCCATGTGGGGCGACTACCACGCGCGCGAGCTGGCCGTGCTGATACGGCGCCTTGCACGTGATGAGCCGTACTACGTCTTCTTCAACATCTGAACGCCGGAGGAGACCGACCCAGACCGACCCAGGATCCAGCGCCGGTGCACAGGAGATGAAGGTCGTGTGCTCGGAGATGGACCAGACCGCGCGTTCGCGCTGAACGCGCGGGCGTGGGCCGTCCGCGGCGTGGGCCCCTGATGCGGGTCCTATCGGGCGACAGCGATGGGCACGCGCACCTCGGTGCGGATCCAGCGCATCACCATATCGGCACCGGCGCCGGCCGGGACGAACTCGAACGTCATCTGGTCCACCTCCTTGTCGGCCGGCAGTTCGGCGGCCGTCGCCGAAACCGTCAGCACGTCGGTTGGCCCCAGGTCTACGGGCGTGAACGTGTTGTTCGCGAACGTGCCGAGACCGTCGAGCCCGAGCCTCGAGTTGAAGTGCACCTGCCAGGTGCCCGGCGCGGGCGTCATGAAGAGCGAGTAGGTACCGGCGGCCAGCTTCTGGCCCGCCACCAGCACGTCGCGCGTCACCGTGATCTCGGTGGCCTCGTTGGCACCTGTCCGCCAGCGCTCGCCGTAGGGCAGGAGCGCGCCGCTCTCTTTCGTGCCGAAGACGTTGTTGCGCCCGCGCTTGTAGGGCCGGCCGTAGATGATGCGCACGTACGCGTCGCCGAGTGTCGTACGCGCGATGCCCAGCGGGCTGGGCCGCCGCGAGGGGTGCAGATCCTGCCCCGAGACCACCAGCGGCAGTGCCAACGCCGCCGCCAGTACAGTGACCATCGTCCTGCGCTGAATCGTCATGAACGCCTCCTCGTTGTCGACAGTGGCCCACTTTACTCGAACACGACCAGCGGCATGGCTTTCGGCGACGCCACACGCGGCGCGAAACCCATCCGGGACACGATGTCGCCGTACACGTCGATGCCCGGTGCGACCTCCATCAGATCGAGCCCCTGTTCGCCCAGCCTGAACACGGCGCGCTCGGTGACAAACAGCACCTCCTGGCCGTGCGCACGCGCGTAGTCTCCGCTGAAGGTGATGCGCTCGACGCGCCGCACGAACTTCCGCACGTTCCCCGGCTGCAACACACGCAGTGCTCCGTCGGCCCAGGCCAGGCGCGCGCCCTGCGCGTCGAACGTGCCGCAGAACACGACCTTCTTCGCGTTCTGGGCGATCTCGATGAAGCCGCCAGGACCGATGAGTGAGCCGCCGAGATGCGAGACATTGACGTTGCCGCGCTCGTCCGCCTCACCCATGCCGAGAAACGCAATGTCGACGCCACCGCCGCTGTAGTAGTCGAACTGCTCGATCGACGGCAGGATGGCGTCGGGGTTCCGGGCCGCGCCGAACAACGCGTCGTCCAGCAGCCGGCCGTTGTGAACGCCCTGCTCGACGCTCATCCACAGCTCGTCCCCGATGCCCTGCTCGGCGATGACGCCGAAGATGCCGCCGGGGATACCGAAGCCGAAGTTCAGCGACGCGCCCGGCCGGAGTTCAAGCGCGGCCCTGCGTGCGATGATGCGGCGCTCCAGCCTGGCCGGCAACACCGCTGCGGCCGCGCCCAGGTCGGCCCGCTCGCCACCACTCACGGAGTGGTCGTAGTCGAGCCCGTAGAACTGCTGCTGCTCCGGACACCGCACGATCGCATCAACCATGACCCCGGGAATCCGTACCAGCCGCGGATGCAGTCGGCCGGCCTCGACGACATCACGGACCTGCACCAGCACACGTCCGCCGCTGTTGTGAGCGGCCAGGGCGATCGAGTGGATGTCCATGTCGATGGGCTCGTCTTCCGGGCTCACGTTGCCCCGGGTGTCGGCACACGTGCCACGGACGATGGCCACGTCGACCTTGAAGGGCTTGTAGTGCAGGACGTCGCGTCCGTCGATCTGCAGCACCTCGACGAGCGTGTCGCGGGAGCGGGCATTGCAGCGTCCGCCGTCCTGCCGCGGATCGACGAACGTGCCGAGGCCGCTGTGCGTGAACAGCCCGGGACGGCCCGCCCCGATCTCGCGCAGCAGGTGCTGGATGACACCGCCGGGGAAGCAATACGCCTCGATCTTCTCGTCGGCGACGAGCTGCTGCATCCGTGGCGACCACGTGAAGTGCGCCGCAATCACCTTGCGGAGCATGCCCTCGTGGGCGAAGCGGTTCGTCCCCATGGCCCCGCGGTCGCCCAGGCCCAGGGAGTGTACGAGCGTCAAATCGCGCGGGTGGCCCGTGTCGAGAAAGCGCTGCTCGATCGCTGCGAAGATCGCTTCGGCGGAGATCATCCCGGCGCCGTTGCCGCTGATCGCAACGGTGTCGCCATCGTTCACCAGCCCGGCGGCCGCCGCCGCGTCGATGAACGTCGTGCCGGCCATGGTCAGCGGTTCCTGAACACCGGCGCTCGCTTCTCGAAGAAGGCGCGTACACCTTCGCGGCAATCGTCGGTGGCCGCGGCCTGTGCTGCTGCGCTGGCGTGATGCTCGCGGAGATCCCGGTGCAGGCCGCCGGCGATCCCCTTGATGAGCGCCATGGCTGCGGGCGCGTTCGCGGTCAGGCGATCGAGCCAGGCGTCGAGCTGCACGTCGAGATCGTCTTCGTCGTCCGCGAGCGCGGTGACGAGCCCCCAGTCGCAGGCCTGCGCCGCCGGCACCGGCGTGCCAAGCAGCAGCAGGTGGCGCGCGCGGGCCGGGCCAATCAGCTCGGCCAGCCGTCCGGTGCCCATCCAGCCGGGGACGATCCCGAGCGTCGCTTCAGGGCAGCCGAGCGTGGCCGACGTCACGGCGATACGCAGGTCGGCAGCCATCGCCAGTTCGAGCCCGCCGCCCAGCGCGTGGCCGCTGATGGCGGCGACGACGGGTTGCGGCAATGCCGCGAGTCGCGAGAAGACGTCGCTGCCTCGCTGAATCCAGTCGCGTCCCATGTCGAGCGGTGTCAGGCTGCTCCACTCGGCGATGTCGCCGCCGGTGCAGAAGGAGCGTCCCCGGCCACGCACGATGACCGCCCGCGTGTCACGATCGTCGGCCAGTTCGTCCACGATCGTGCCGAGGCGTTCGATCATGGCCATCGTCAGGGCGTTGCCCTTCTCCGGCCGGTTCAGCCAGATCTCGGCGCACAGCGCGTCCCCACGTTCGCGGCGTGCGAGGAGGACATCCTGTGATTCGGTCAGCATGGGGAACGTTACCCGAGCCACGCCTCGTACAGGCCGTCGAGCCCGGCTTCCCCTGGATCACCGGCGAACGCGACGACGCGATGCCGGATCCGCACGGATTGCCCGGCGGGCAGCCGCCAGGGGGCATCGACCCAGTTGAACGGCATCGGCGACATGAAGCCGTAGTCGCGCGTGAACCACGGACACGGCGCCCACGGGCTCGCGGGATGGTCCATCAGCGCGATACCCTCCACGGGCTCGCCCTTCGCCTGCGTCCGCCGGCCGACGAACGCACACCAGCGGGCGGGCCTGGCGAACGTGGCGGTCTCTCCCTCCCGCCCCTCGCTCGAGACCAGTCGCCCGCCGCCCCACGGTGTGAGGTCACCCGCCGCCCGGATGGCGAAGAGCGCGTGGTTGGTCTGCTGGATCGTGACGTCCACGGCCGCCGTCCACGTGATATCGACGTCGAGCAGGCGGAGACCCGGCGACGGCACCGACACCGTGAAGCGCCGCTCGTCGGTCATCTGTACGGGCTGGCCCGGCTGCCTCCAGTCGCAGGCGTCGACGATGACCGCCGAGCGACTGGTGGCCTCGGCCACGCTCGGCCCGCGCGAGATGATCTGGCCCCGCTCGAGGTCGTCCTGCCAGTAGTTGCCGCCGTTCACGAAGTCGCAGCCGAAGAAGAGCGACCGGTGGTGCGGCCACGGCAGCGACGACTCGGAGGTGAGCGACAGACCGGACACCGGTCCGGTGAGCGGGAAGAGGTACGGATACTTCTGCGTGGCGTGCGCGCGGTAGCCGAGCAGCGGCTCGTTGTGCCAGCGGAGCCAGATGTGCGGACCGATCTGGTAGTGGGTCAGTCCTTCCGAGTCCGGCGCCACGCGCTGCTGATCGAGCGGCGTTGTCTGACTGCCCGCGAGGAGCGCGGCCGGCGCGGCTGCCGCGGCTGCCGCCGAGACGTGCAGGAAGTGCCGACGATTCAGCCCGTACGCGCCCCGGGTGTCCGCGTCCATGATCGGTGCCGTGAAGCATACCGAGTTCGCCGACGTCTTTCAATCAGCCGACCAGTAACCTTTCAATCAGCCGACACATAACCTTGCAATTGGCCGACGCACAAAGTTACGATCAGCCGATGCCTGGATCGGCTCTTTACCCCCGCCTGGCCGAGAGCAACCTGCTCGAGGCGCTGGCCGACTCGCCGGTCGTCCTCATCCACGGGCCGAGGCAATGTGGCAAGACGACGCTGGCGCGACTGGTGGGCGAACGGCTCGGGTACTCGTACATCACGTTCGACGATGATGTCGCGCGCCTGGCGGCGGAGTCCGATCCCGCATGGTTCGTGGACAGCCTGCCGTCGCACGTCATCCTCGACGAAGTGCAGCGGACGCCGCAGCTCTTCACGGCGCTGAAGGCGGTCGTGGACCGCAGGCGCGACCCCGGCCGTTTTCTGCTCACGGGCTCCGCGAACGTGCTGCTCGTGCCGCGTATCGCAGACTCGCTGGCGGGGCGGATGGAGATTCTCCGCCTGTATCCTCTCGCGCAGACCGAGCTGGCACGACGGGCATCGACCTTCCTTGGCACGCTCCTCACGGCGGCGTTCAGGACGCGCCGCAAGCCCCGTCTCAGGGACGCGCTCGCTGACCGGATCGTGGCAGGTGGATATCCGGCGGCGCTGGCGCGCCCGGTTGGCCGGCGGCGCGCGACCTGGTACCGCGACTACGTGGAGGCGATCGTCCAGCGCGACGTTCGTGACCTCGCGCGCATCAGCGCGCTCGATTCGCTGCCTCGACTGCTCGCACTCGCGGCAGGCCAGACCGCCCGTCTGCTGAACGTGACCGACCTGTCGGGCCCGTTCAGCGTGAGTCGGCCGACCATCCGCGACTACGTGACGCTGCTGCAGCGCGTGTTCCTGGTCGAGGAGCTGCCACCGTGGCACGGCAACCGGCTGAGCCGCCTCGTCAAGACGCCGAAACTGCACGTCGGGGATACGGGGCTCGCCTGCGCGCTGCTCGGCGTCGATGCCGACGCGTTGAACGCAGACCGCGCATTGCTCGGGCAGCTGCTCGAGACGTTCGTCCTGCAGGAACTCAGGCGGCAGGCGTCCTGGTACGCCGAGCCGCTGTCGTTCTTTCACTTCCGCGACAAGGACACCTATGAAGTGGACATCGTCATCGAGCGGGGTGCGCGCACCATCGCCGGCGTGGAGGTGAAGGCGTCGGCGACCGTGACGAGCGCCGACTTCAGTGGTCTGCGACGGTTGAAGGCCGCGGCGGGACGGCGCTTCGCCGGCGGGGTGGTGCTGTACGACGGTGAAACCACGGCAAGCTTCGGTGACGGACTCTTCGCCGTCCCGGTCAGGACGTTGTGGGAGGGATAGGTGTATAACACCGCTGGAGCTGACGCATGGATCCGACGCAGAACCCGAACGAGCGGCCCGGCCGCAGGCATTTCCTCAGAGCGGCGGGGCTGACCGGCCTGAGTCTGGGCACGCTCACGACGGCCCGGCCGGAGGCCCAGGTCGACTACCTCGCGCAGAACGTGAATCGCAGTTCGAGTCCTTCCGAGCTGAAGATCACCGACCTGCGGATTGCGGAGGTTGGCGGCATCCCCTTCCGTTGTCCGATCATCCGTATCGACACCAACCAGGGCATCTCGGGCTACGGAGAGGTTCGCGACAACGGTCCGAAGGAATACGCCCTGTTCCTGAAGAGCCGCATCCTCGGCGAGAACCCGTGCAACGTCGAGAAGCTGTTCAAGGTCATCAGGCAGTTCGGCCACCACGGCCGACAGGGCGGTGGCGTGTCGGGCGTGGAGACCGCGCTGTGGGACCTCGCGGGCAAGGCCTACGGCGTGCCCGTGTACCAGATGCTGGGCGGCAAGTACCGTGACCGGGTACGTCTCTATGCCGACACCACCTCGTCGCCCGATCCCGAGACGTTCGCCCGCCGGATGAAGGAGACTCGCGTCGACGCGGGATACACGGCGCTCAAGATGGACCTCGGCATCGAACTCATCTCGCGCGCCGGCGGCGAGGGCGTGCTGGTGAATGCTCGCGCGTGGGGCCCCGTGGGCCAGGCCGAGCTTCGCTCGCAGTACTCCAGCCAGCGTGGCGACTACGGACAGATCGACCACCCGTTCACCCGCGTCCAGATCACGGAGAAGGGGCTGGACCTGATGGAGCAGTTCGTCGCCGTGATGCGCGAGCACGTCGGCTACGAGATTCAGCTCGGCATCGACCACACCGGACACTTCGACAAGAACGAGGCGATCAAGCTCGCGCGGCGCATGGAGAAGTACTCGCTCGCGTACATGGAGGACCTCGTGCCGTGGACGTACACCGACGACTGGAAAGACATCACTGACGCGACGACCACACCGACCAAGACCGGTGAGGACATTTTTTCTCTCGAGGGCTTCAAGCCTCTCATCGACAGGCGCGCCGTCGACATCGTCCATCCCGACCTCGGATCGGCGGGCGGCATCCTCGAGACCAAGCGCATCAACGACTACGCGTCGGAGCGCGGCATCGCGACGAACTATCACTACGCCGGCTCGCCCATCGGATTCTACGCATCGGTGCACGCGGCCGCGGCCTGCCAGTACTTCGGTGTCCTCGAACATCACTCGGTGGGCGACGAGCGGTGGTACAACCTGATCGTCGGCGACTCGTCCGGAGTGTTCGACAAGGGGTACACGCGCGTGCCGGAAGGGCCCGGGCTCGGCTTCGAACTGAATCTCGAGGCCGTCAAGGAGTACCTGATCGAGGGGGCGGGCTTCTTCGAGCCGACGCCGGAGTGGAACGAGATCAGGTCGTGGGATCGGCTCTGGAGCTGAGGGCGCGCTGCGGCAGGAGGGCCGCGACGACGTACGAGAGGCACGACGCGGCGAGCGCGGTGGCGTAGGGCGCGGGCCAGCCGAGCCACGCGCCGCCGCCCCACACCGCGAACCCCGTGCACAAGGCCACCCACGCGCTCAGCGGTCCGCCGACGCCGGTGAACAGGCCGAAGCAGGCCACGACGAATACGCCGGCGCTGCCGAAGGCCGACGCGAACTCGACGAGATCCTTGATGCTCTCGGATCGCAGCGCCAGCACGTAGGCGAGCAGGCCGAGACTCAGGACGCCTGCCCGTGACAGCCGCAGCCTGGCCCGCTCCGACAGCGCTGGACGCAGCGGGAGCACGACGTTGTGCGTCACCAGCGACGACCCGGCCAGCAGACACGAATCCACCGTCGACAGGATCGCGGAGATGAGCGCGCCGGCGAACGGCACGTACAGCAGGGTGCCGAGGTGCAGGCTCGCGAGTTCCGGTACGAGCTGCTCCGCGTCTTCGAGGCCCGGTACCAGATACGGGCCGCACAACCCGAGGAAGGCCGGGATCAGTCCCACCGACAGGTACAGCCCGCCACCGACGAGACACGCCCGGCGCGCCGTCTCCGCCGAGCGACACGCGAGCACGCGCGAGATCAATTCGACGGCCAGCATCGATCCGACGACCGGCACGACCCACGCTTCGAGCAGCTCGTACCACGGCGCCGTGCCGTCACCGAAGAGCGCGAGGCGCTCGACCGGAACCTCGCGCCAGGCCGTCTGAATATCGCCGCTCACGAGCAGCACGCCCGCGAGGACGACGAGTCCGACGACGATCGCGAGTCCCTGCACGACGTCGGTCCACGCGTCGGCCAGCAGGCCGCCGATGGTCGTGTAGAGCAGGATGAACGCCGCCCCGGCCGTGATGGACCAGTCGAGCGACAGGCCCGACGCATGTGACATCACGTTGCCGAACGCGCGCACCTGCGCGGCCGCCCATATCACCGACGTCGGGACGATGAGCAGGATGACGAAGCGCTCGACGCCAGGCGAGTAGCGTTCGCGGAACAGGTCGCCGAAGGTCGTGTAGCCCCGCGCCCAGAGCGGCCGGGCGAAGATGACGCCCACGAGCAGGATGCAGAGCACGTAGCCGAACGGGTCGGCGGAGCCGCCGGACAGCCCGTCCTCGTACAACGCGCCGGCCGCCCCCTGAAGGGATTCGGCGCCGAACCACGTCGCGAAGATCGAGCAGGAGGCCAGCCCGAGGCCGAGCGAGCGTCCGGCCAGGATGTAGTCCGTCTCGCTGTGTACCCGCCGCGACACCCAGAGCCCAATCGCGAGCTGGATGGCCAGGTAGCCGAGGATGCCGGTCAGCAGCCAGTTCATGTGGCGAGATTGTAGAGCCGACGGGCGAACAGGAGGGGGACACACTCTGAGCGGCGACCCGCGCGACGTCGCTCTCAGGGAGGCCCGCACGGCTGACGCTCGCCACCGACCGCTCGGCTCGCGGTCGGCGTGAGGCGGAGTACCATGCCTCGGGGGTTCCTGCCATGAAGCGATCTCGTCGAGAGTTCATCGGCTCGAGTGCCGCGGTTGCGGCGCTGGCGTCGGCCGGCGTGCCGGCAGGCCATGCGCAGTCCGCGCGCGCGACGAGCCGCCGCTGGGACGAAGCCTGCGCCTGGATGAAGCTGTCGCTGGCCTACTTCCACGCAGGCGGGGTCCGCGGACGGCCAGAACGCGTGAGCATGGCCCGGCAGATGGGCGTGCTGGGCGGTGTCGGCGGCGGCGGACGCGACGTGGCGCAGACGAAGCGGGCGTACGAGGAGATGGGCCTCGAGTGGACGGTGCTCGAGGGCGTCAACCTGACCCGCGCGCAGTTGGGAGTCGAGGGCCGCGACGAAGACATCGCGCGGTTCATCACGCTGATCCGCAACTGCTCCGCCATCGGGCAGCGGGTCATCTGCTACAACTGGATGCCGGCCGTGAGCTGGTCGCGCAGCGACACGGCGCGCGTCGATCGCGGCGGATCGCTCGTCACCGCGTTCGACATCGAGGAGGCCAGCCAGGAACTCACCGAGTACGGCGACCGTTTCACGCACGATGACCTGTGGAAGAACATGGAGTACTTCCTGAAGGCCGTCGTTCCGGAAGCCGAGCAGCACGATGTGAAACTCGCCCTGCACCCGGACGACCCGCCCGTGGAACGCCTGCGCGGCATCCCTCGCATCATCACGTCGATCGACGCGCTGAAGCGCGTGACGCAGATCTACCCGAGCAGGCACAACGGCCTCACCTTCTGCCAGGGCAGCATCGCGAGTCAGGGGCCAGACGTGGACATCCCGGCGGCCATCCGCTGGTTCGGCGAGCGCGGCCTGATCCACTTCGTCCACTTCCGCGATGTGCGCGGCACGCCGACGAACTTCGTCGAAGCGTGGCACGACGACGGTCAGAACGACATGTACGCGGCGATGCAGGCGTACTACGACGTCGGGTTCCGCGGACCGATCCGTCCCGACCATGTCGCGACGGTCGCGGGGCTCGAAGAGAACAGGTTTCCCGGCTACAACGACCTCGGTGCGCTGTTTGCCATCGGCTACATCAAGGGCTTGATGGAGGGGGTGCGAGGCACGCAATGGACCCGATGAACCGGCGCGCATTTCTCGCGGGCGCCACGACTGCGCTTGGCACGCAGGTGCTTCCACTCGGGGCACACCGCGAACGGCCAACACCCGCGCAGGTGTCCGGTGCCCGTGGCGCGTCCGGCGGCGAGCTGGCGGCTCCCGCGTACATGCCGCTTCCCCTCGGCGCGATTCGGCCGACGGGGTGGTTGCACAGGCAGCTCACCATCCAGGCGCAGGGCCTCACAGGCCATCTCGACACGTTCTGGCCCGACGTGGCGCAGAGTCAGTGGTTCGGCGGCACGGCCGAAGGCTGGGAGCGCGCGCCGTACTGGCTCGACGGCGCCATCCCGCTCGCGTGGCTGCTCGACGACCGCGCGATGCAGGCACGCATCACCGGCTACGTCGACCACATCGTGAGGCACCAGCGTGCCGACGGCTGGTACGCGCCGTATCCCACCGACGTCTCGGCGCAGCGCTACGACATGTGGGCGATCCTGCTCGCCAACAAGGTGCTGGCGCAGTATCACGAGGCCACGGGCGACGCACGTGTGCTCGAGGCGGTGCGCAAGAGCCTGCGCGCCATGGCCACCGGGCTGCAGACCACGCCGCTCTACGGGTGGGGCAGGTTCCGCTGGTACGAAGGGCTCGTGCCCATCTTCCACGTACACGCCCGCACGGGCGAGGCGTGGCTCCTCGAACTCGCGCATTTGCTGCGCGCGCAGGGTGTCGACTTCGGGGCGCTCTGCGCCACCGACGACTTCGCCATCCCCACGCCGCGACGCGGATTGTGGAAGTGGACCAAACACGTCGTGAACCTCGCCATGGCGACCAAGGCGTCCGCTCTCAGCTGGCGTCTCGACCAGCGGCCGGCCGATCGCGCGTTCGCCACGACGATGATCGAACTGCTCGACAGACACCACGGGCAGGTGACAGGGATGTTCACGGGCGACGAGTGCCTGTCGGGACGTAATCCGCTGCAGGGCACGGAACTCTGCGCCGTCGTCGAGTTCATGTACTCGCTCGAGCAGTTGTACGCGGTGTTCGGCACGCCGTTGTTCGCCGACCGCCTCGAGCGTGTGGCGTACAACGCGTTGCCGGCGACACTGGCGCCCGACGGCTGGTCACATCAGTACGACCAGCAAGTCAACCAGGTGCAGTGCACGATCAATCCGGATCACGGCTGGTCGACCAACGGTCCCGACTCGAACCTCTTCGGACTCGAGCCCAACTACGGCTGCTGCACCGCCAACATGCACCAGGGCTGGCCGAAGTTCGCCGCGCACCTGTGGATGGCGACGCCCGACGAGGGGTTGGTGTCGGTGGCGTGGGCGCCGGCGCGTGTCGAGGCTACTGTACGCGGCGTGCCGCTGACGCTCGACGTGCAGACCGACTATCCGTTTCGCGAGCACGTGGCGTTGAAGGTCACCGCGGCGCGGCCGGTGCGTGCGCCGTTGTGGCTGCGTGTGCCCGCGTGGGCAGATGGCGCCACCGTGCGCATCGGACCTGGCGCACCCGTGCGGGCCGAGGCAGGCGCGCTGCATCGCGTGGAGCGCGATTGGACGGATAGCACCGACGTGACGCTGACGTTTCCGATGCGGCCGCTCGTGTCGACGCGCTACAACGAGGCGGTGGCTGTCGAGCGCGGCCCGCTCGTCTACGCGCTGAAGATCGGCGAGCAGTGGACACGCGTCAACGCCGACAAGCCACATCGTGAGCTGCCACACGCCGACTTCGAGGTCACGCCGACGACGCCGTGGAACTACGGCCTGGCGGTCGACCCGACGCGTCCAGACGCGGGGCTGCGGTTCGAAGAGCGGCCGCTCGGCGATCAGCCCTTCTCGCCGGAGGGCGCGGGCATGGCGGCCACCGCGCGCGGGCGTCGCATCCCGGGCTGGAAGATGGTCAACGGCTGGGCGGGGGAGCTGTCCCCGGCCGACGTGGCGTGGTCGGACGCGGCGCGTGAGGTGACGACCGAGCCGCTCGAGGATGTGACGTTGTTGCCATATGGCTGCACGAACCTGCGCATCACCGAGTTCCCGCGCGTGAAGGGAGGGGAAGGATAACGCGCAATCTCATCATGTGGGCTTCAAGAAAGTGGACTCGGACGCCTGCTCACTGTGCTCGGCCGCTCGGCGCACGCGCCACGCCTGCCACAGATGACGTCGTTCATGCGCTGCCATGACGTGGAGTCCTGTGGCGAGGCTGAAGCGCACGCCCCTGATGAAGGGATTCGGAAACCGGACGCCGGCGAGATCAATCTGCGCGTACCGCTCCAGGAAGGTCACGACGTCGTGCTGCGAGGCCAGGAACCGTTCCATCGCATCTGCGAGTGGCGGCAACGGACGCGGCCGAATCTTTCGTGGCGCCTTCGTCCTGAAGAGCGGCCTGACGGGCGGCTCCAGCGATCGCACGAACCATCCGCCGAGGAGGCCCGGCCGCACGGGTCCGCGGCGGCGGCGTCCCTCGGTCAGCGCGCGCTCCGCGGGCGGCTGCATCGCATCCAGGTAGACGCGATTGGCGGTCGCCAGGTGATCGAGGCATTCGGCGACACTCCACGAGTCCGCCGCGGCGCGCCACGTGCCGCGCGTCTGGCTCAGGCCGTTCACCAACGCACGTGCGTCCCGTGTATTGGCCTCGAACGATCGCAGGAGCGCGGCGACGTCGTCGTCATCTTCGCCGGTCATGTTCCATACCCTAAAGTATGGAAGGACTACTGTCAATACCACCGGGTATGGAGCGAGAATCGGGACGTGACGCAGAAGCGATCAGGCGCTGAGCGCCTCGGCACGCCAACGTTGACGGCATCGGACTGGGCAGAGGCCGCGCTGCAGCTGGTCGCCGAGCGAGGCCTGGCGGCGCTGACCGTGACCACCCTGGCCAGACGTCTCGGCGTGACCAAGGGGAGTTTCTACTGGCACTTCGCTGGCCGGGCGGACCTGCTGGCTGCGGCGCTCCACCGCTGGGAGCAGCGAACCACTGCAGAGGCGATCGCCGCGCTCGACGCCGTCGCCGATCCTCGCCGGCGCCTCGAGCTGATTCTCGGCGCTGCGTTCCAGCCGCCGCGGTCGCGCTCACTTTATGCCGCGTTGGCCCAGGCCGCGGAGGACCCGATCGTGCGGCCGGTGCTGAATCGCGTGGCATCGGCACGCATCGACTATCTCGACTCGTGTTATCGAGACCTTGGCCTGTCGCCCGAACTGGCCAGATCACACGCCGTCTTCGCATACGCGGCCTATCGCGGTCTGCTGCAGCTTGCTCACGAAGCGCCCGGATCGCTCCCGACGGAGTGGTCGACGTATCCGGAGGTCATACACAAGGCCCTCGTGCCGGCCTCCGGAGGGAAGCGCGGCGCCGGGTCAAGGACGCGTCGTTGAGCGGGTTCTGCCTTCGAGCGCGGCCTGTCGCCATCTCCGCTCGTGCCGTGTCAGCGACCGTCGATAACCATCCCTCGTCATGAACACGAGCCACATCACGGGCATTGCCCAGCCGAAGCCGGTCCGCCACCACGACGAGACCACCGCGGCCCACTCCGCGGAGAACAGCCTCACCGGCAACGTCACCAGCCAGCCTGTTGCGAGAATCGTGGCCCAGAAGAACGCGATCGTCGCCGCCGCGCCAAGCATCACCACCACCACGGCCATCAGCGGCACCGCGACATCCACGAGACGCCGGGTCAGCCACGACGGTCCGGTGTTGGCCAGCCGTCCACCGGTGGTGAATCCCAGCCCTTCCGCCAGCGGTCGCATCACGCGGCCATCCCGGAAGTAGCCGACGTGCGCTTCGCCGTAGCCGCCCACGCCCCACAGCCGCCGGTTCTCGATGCGCGCCGACACCGAGTCGAAGCGCGTCAACTTGCCTGAGACGGGGTCGGACAGCGTGAAGAAGTTGATCCATTCACACGACCAATCGAGCCGGGGCGGAAACAGCGTGGTCCAGAGGAAACGCACCTTCTCGAGTGGCGACCCGATGGTGAACAGCCGTCGGATGGCGTTCGGCGGCAGTCGCCGCGCCATTGCGTGGTAGGTGACCACGGTACCGAGGCTGTGAGCGATGACGTGGACGTCGCCGGCACCGTCCTGTCGAGCCAGTTGCCACGCCTCCAGGAAGCGATCCAGCACCCGATCGGCGGCGCCCTCCAACGGCGAACCGGCCTTCAGTTCGCCGGCCAGTGAATGGACGTATACCCACACGTCTGCGGCGGTCCGATCGAGCGCGTGGGAGCGAATCCGGCGGCTGGCGCTCAGGATCTCGACCGCCAGCGACATCATCACCTGCAGCGTCCAGAGTTGCAGCGTCCGGGCCACGACCAGTGCACCGCCGTATTGGTCGCGTGGCAGCAGACCGGCCTTCCAGTTCAGCCATCCGAACCACGTCGTCTCTTCGAAATCGAACGTCGAGAAGGCGCCGTCCACCGCGTCGCTCGGCAGCAGGTCTGCCCAATAGACTTCGTAGAGTCTCACCTCGCACGCACCGTGCCGAAGGCGCGCGTGATGCAGCTGGCGTTCCTGGATATCGCCGGGTGCCACGATTCCGAGGTCGCCGTCAACCAGTGTTGCCTCCGGACACACCGCCAACAACCCGCGCGCGCACTGGGCGAGCGTGTCGCCACGTCTCTGCGTACCGATGCCGTGCACCACCAGAAGCGCGTGGTTCTGCATGCCGTTACTCTGGCACGCGACGCCGAAGGGGCGGAAGTAGGCCTCTTCTGACGTGCTCTACGTTTCCGAGGCCAACATCGACGGAAACGTGTCGCGCAGCCATTCGCGCCACAGGCGTTCGCTCGACGCCGCCGCGTGCGTGGCGTCCTGCCCGTAGAGGAACACGCTCATGTCGACGTGAACGAAGCGTTGCAGAGGCGCGGTGGCTCCCTATAGGCTGAACGCTCGATGATCCCTCCTCCGTTCCCGCGCGCGGCATGACGACGCAGCCCGAGCGCGACCGCCGCCGCGCGTTCACCGCGGCCTTCGCCGGCTGGCTCCTGGACGGGTACGACTTTACTATCTTGACGCTCGTCCTCATCGACATCCAGCGTGACCTGTCGGTTGGCGCCGCAGCTGCCGGCGCGCTGGGCACGGTCACGCTCTTCACTCGACTCATCGGTGGCGTCGCAGCCGGACGCGCAGCCGACCGTTGGGGACGTAAGCCCGCGCTGCTCGTTGCCATCCTCTGGTTCTCGCTCTTCGCGTTCCTGAGCGGGTTCTCGCAGTCGTACGCGATGCTGTTCGCGTTCCGCGCGCTCTTCGGTCTCGGTATGGGCGGCGAGTGGACCGCAGGCACGGCGCTCGTGCTCGAGCACTGGCCGGAGCACCGGCGCGGCTTCGTCACCGGCGTGTTGCAGGGTGCGTTCTCCTGGGGGTTCATCCTCGCGGCGCTCGTCTTTCATGTCGTCTATCCGCAGTTCGACGGTGAGTCGTCGCTCGGGTGGCGGGTGCTGCTGTGGAGCGGTCTCGCCCCGGCTGTGTTGGTGCTGTGGATGCGTCGTGGCGTGCCCGAGAGTCCGCTGTGGCTGGCGAATCGAGGTGCAGTGCCGCTGCAGCGCGAGGATCGCCCATCCGTATGGACGCGTGGTCTCGTGCGGCGTCTCGTGCTGACGACGCTGGTGCTGGGCGCGCTGATGTTCGCGTATCAATCCATGTCGTTCTGGTATGCGTCGATGCTCCGCCAGGCCGGCCGAGCCCCGCTGGCCTACCTCGTGGCACTGAACGCAGGAGGGATTATCGGCGCCGCCTTCTGGGGCACGTTGGGGAACAGCCGGTTGGGATATCGCGGGGCCATCAGCCTCGCGTCGGGAGCCGCGGTCTGCGCGCTGCCACTCTTTCTCTACGCGCAATCGTCGACGGGTTTGTGGATCGGTGCGTGGCTCACCGGCCTGACAGGCGCCGGGATCATCGGCATTGCACCGGCGTACGTCGGGGGACAGGTTCCCACCGCCGTTCGCGGTGTGGGCGCCGGTCTCGTCTATCACGCGGCAGCCGTGCTCGGCGCGATCGCGCCATACGCGCTGGGCGTGCTGCAGCACGCGGCCTGGCCTCTGCCACAGGCGATGGCCGTCTGCATCGGCGGGGCGAGCATGCTGGCCGCGGCCCTCGTGTGGATCGGCCGCAGCGCCACTCCATCGAACGTCCCGCCGGGGCAGGATCCACGTCGATGACGCGCGTGCGCAGCGCGAACCAGGTGGGGTCATGCCGGCGCCATCCTCGTGCTGCAGTCGCTCGTGGAACTCTGCGGCCGCCTCGCGCGCCACGACGTCGAACAGTTCCCGGGTATCCCGATCGCGCCCGCTGCATGTCGACTGGCTCGTATTCGCCTGTCATGGCATGCTCTTCCTTTCGTCAGGCGCCATGCGCGTGTGTCGTACCTCTTCCATCGTTGCACGCGATGGAGCACGTAGGATGAAAGCGAGCGTCGTTCACCATCCATGAAGCGCGTTCCCTGGGCAATCTCGTGTCTGTTCGTGCTCGCGGCTCTCGTCCTGGCGCAGGACGGCCCCGAGTCCGTCGTGCGCGGCACCAAGCGGTTCGACCGCGCGGTCATCGCATCGGGCCTGTCCGCACCCTGGAATCTGACGTGGGGGCCGGATGGCATGCTCTGGGTGACCGAGCGCACGGCACGACGCATCACGCGCGTACATCCCCGCTCGGGGGAGCAGCACGTTGCCATCACCATCGACGAAGCCCTGGTGGCCGGCGGCCAGGACGGCGTGCTCGGCATGGTGCTGCACCCCGAACTGCTGCAGGGCACGGGCAACGACTACGTGTACGTCGCCTACACCTACACCGACACCAGCAGGGGACCGGACCTGCGTGTCGCCAACCCGGAGAGCCCGTACCGCTTCATGAAGGGCAAGGTGGTCCGGCTGCGGTACGTCGCCGAGACGGGGACGCTTACTGACGCCGTGGACGTCATCACCGGGTTGCCGGCAGGCAACGATCACAACGGCAGGCGGCTCGCGTTCGGACCGGATCGCACGCTGCACCTGACGCTCGGCGATCGCGGCAACGGCCAGTTCGGCAACGCCTGTCATCCGATCCTGTCGCAGCGACTGCCCACACGTGAAGAGATCGCCGTCCGCGACTACTCGGCCTACGAGGGCAAGACGCTGCGCATCGGCCTCGATGGCTCGATTCCGGCCGACAATCCGGCGCTGGACGGCGTGGTGAGCCACGTCTACACCTACGGTCACCGCAACCCGCAGGGCATCGCGGTTGCGCCCGACGGCACCATCTACACCACGGACCACGGCCCGAAGACAGACGACGAGGTGAACGTGCTGGCCAGTGGCGCCAATTACGGCTGGCCACGTGTGGCGGGCCTGCGCGACGACAAGGCCTACGAGTACGCGCGCTGGTCCGATGCCACGACGCCGTGCTCCACGCTGAAGTTCAGCGACCTGGCGATTCCGCCGTCCGTGCCGCGCGAGCCCGAGTCGGCGTTCCGCGGTGCGCTCACGGAGCCGATCGCCACGTTGTTCACCGTGCCCACGGGGTACAACTTCCAGGATCCCGTCTGCAAGGGCGTGCACTCCGTCTGCTGGCCCACTGTCGGTGTCTCGAGCGTCGAGTTCTACGGCGGGCACGCGGACGGCATCCCCGGGTGGGACGCGATGCTGCTCCTCACCACGCTCAAGCGCGGGTCGCTCTACGTACTGCCGCTCGACGCCAGCCGCCGGAAGGCAGCGGGACCGCTGATGCGCTACTTCCAGTCACAGAACCGGTACCGCGACGTCACAGTGCACCCGGACGGCAGGACGATCTACATCGCGACCGACATATCCGGCGTCGTGGAGGCGTTTGCAGGAGGCGCCACGCCTGAACTCGAGCACAAGGGAGCGATTCTCGCCTTCACGTACGTCGACGAGGGCGACGGCGGCCCGGCCGCTGCACCATCGTCTGAGACGCGCACTCCGCCCCCGAGCGCACCGGCGCCACGTATGACCGGCCCGGGTGTTCCACCGACCTTCACGGCCGCGCAGGTGGCCGCCGGCCGCGGCGCGTATGACTCGTACTGCGCGGTGTGCCACGGCACGACGCTCATCAATGGCGCGTACGGCACGCCGCTGGCTGGCGAGTACTTCGAGACTCGGTGGAGCGGCAGAAGTGTTGCCGCCCTCTTCGCGAAGTCACACGACACGATGCCTCCGGCCGCACCCGCGTCGCTGTCGCGCGAGTCGTACGCCAACATCGTGGCGTACATCCTCGAGGTCAACGGTACCGTTGCTGGCGATGTCGCGCTGCCCGTCGATGACGGTGACCTCCTGGCGCGCATGCGCATCCCGTAAGCACACGCGCACAAGCCAGACACGCAGGGGCAATCCGGTGGGCGCCTGATACGTCGAGAGGGTCGTGAATGAACCGCAGTGTCGTGCTGCTCGAGCCCGGTCGATTGTCGTTGCGAGAGGTGCCTGAACCCGATCCGGCGCCTGACGAAGCGGTGGTACGCGTGCGGCGCGTGGGCGTCTGCGGCACCGACTGGCACGCCCTGGCGGGCCGTCATCCTGCCGTGACGTATCCGCGCGTGCTCGGCCACGAGCTGGCGGTCGTCGTCGAACACCTTCCCGCCGGGACCGACGACGTGCGGGTCGGCGACATCTGCGCGGTGCGGCCGTACGTCGACGATGTGGCGTCGCGCGCCTCACTGCGCGGCCGTCCGAACTGCTGCGAGTCGCTGCGCGTGCTCGGCGTGCACGTCGACGGCGGGATGTGCGACCGGCTCGCCGTCCGCGCCGATCTCCTGCTGCCGGCCAACGACCTGCCCCTCGACGCCGTGGCGCTGGTGGAACCACTGGCCATCGGCTGCCATGCGGTGGCGCGCGCACACGTCGACGCGACAGACGACGTTCTGGTGATTGGCGCTGGCCCAATTGGCGCGGCCGTCGCGCAGTTCGCGTTGCCGGACGCGGCGTCGGTCACGCTCGTCGATGTGTCCCCCGCGCGACTGACGCGTGCCGAAGCCATACTTCCCGGCTCGAACCTGCAGGTCTCATCGTCATTCCCTGCGGCGCGGCGGTTCGACGTGGTGTTCGACGCCACCGGGAGCGCGGCGTCGATGACGCGGGCCTTCGACGCCGTCGGTGCAGGCGGACGGCTCGTGTTCGTCGGGGTCACGCGCGAGTCTCTGACCTTCGACGCTGCCGAGTTTCATCGCAGAGAAGTGACGCTGCTGGCCAGCCGCAACGCGACGCATGACGACTTCGCGCGCGTGCTGGCGGCCGTGCGGTCCGCCGAGGCTCAGCCGCAGCGCTGGGTGACGCACCGCCTGACGCTCGACGACGTACCGTCGTCATTCCTACGCCTGCAGCAGGAGCCGTCGCTCTTCAAGGCAGTCGTCGAGATCGATTGAACCTCGCCAGTGACGACCTGACATGAAGCATCAGGCATGAAGCATGACGACGGTCGGACTTGTCCGGCCCCTGCTACCGACGCACCACGCGTGTGGCGTCGAGATAGCGGTACTCCCGCCCGTCGGCGCGGACGATGGAGAACGTCGCGGTGACGGTGTACGCGCCGTCGGCTGTGCGCGCCGTGTGCTCGACCGTCCGCGTCGCTGGCGCCGGCATCGTCTCGCCCGTGAGCGCTTCGTCGAGCGATCGGCCCTGCATAGACGCTGGAGCGGTGATGCCGAGCAGGCCCAGGAACGTGGGCGCGAAGTCGACGTTGGCCGTCGGCGTGTCGAGGGTCACGCCCTGTCGGATGTCCGGGCCGGCGGCAACCAGCGTGTTGTGAACGTCCCACGGGCTGCTGCTGCCGTGTCCCGCCACACCACCCGACGTCGTGGTTCCCTGAAAGCCGTACGCGTTCGCTTCGTCGTTCCAGTCTGACGAATAGAGGATCTGTGCGGATCGGTCGTGCTGCCAGCGCACGGCCTCGAACGACAGCGTGCCCGCGACGGTGCCGTCCAGGGAACCGGGCTGTGCCGCTCGCGTGAAGATCGCGCCCACACCCGGCGTCCGCTGCAGCGCGTCGACGACCTTCGAGACGGCGGCGTCACCGCCATCTCGAAGGTATATCGCGCCGCCACTCGCGACGACGGCCGGCGAGCCATCCGGCAGTGTTCCGGAGAACGGCGCAAGTACGGCGCGCACGTCGACGGCACCCGTATGCGTCGAGAAGCCGTGATCGGAGGTGACCCAGATGTTGTAGCGGTCGAGCAGCCCCATCTCGTCGAGCGCCTGCTGTATGCGCCCGATCTCTTGGTCCACGCTCCGCAGCACGTCCACGGTCTCAGCCGCGCCGACGCCTCGGGCGTGCGCCGTCGCATCGAGCGCGCCGAGCCACAGGACGGTCACCGACGGCTCCACACGCGGCAAACCGACCTGCAGGAATGCGTCGACGGCATAACGATCGAACGCCGGACGCGGCGCATCGTCTGCTGGCGCCGGACCGATGCGCTGCATCTCGCCGGCGAGATCCTCCGGCAGCGTGTACCCGTAGTGAAGGATCGCGCCGCCCGCGACGGTGTGGTTGTTCAGGAACGCCGATCCGCTTGAGCCAGAGCTGACGACGAGCATCCGATGACCTGCGGCCTGCACCGTGTCGCCGAGCGTGGTGGCCGTCAGCAGTGGTCCGTCGGCTGCCGCGATTCGCTCCAGAACCAGCCGATCGCCCGTGTCGAGGAAGGCGGACGCGTCGACGCGCGGAAAGAACACCGCGTTGCCCATCAGCCCGTGACGTTCGGGATATGCGCCCGTCGAGAGCGACGCCGCGTTGACGCGCGTGACGGTCGGGTACACGGCATGGTGCCGCATGCCTAGCACCCCGCGAGCGCCGAGTGCGGTCAGGTTCGGCATCAGGTCCGCTGTGACGTAATCCGGCCGCAGGCCATCGACCACGATGAGCAGGTGACGCGACGTCGTGCGGCCGGCGTCGCGAGTGACGTCGTGCGGCGTGCACGCGGAAGGCGCAGCGAAGAGCGCCGCTGCGACCAGCAGGCGGTACACGTTCGCGCACAAGGACGTGGAGCAGGAGAGGGCGCCGGCCATGGCGCTATTGTGTACCCTCGGCCAGCGACCTGATGCTGCCGACTCGGAGTTGATTGACTACTCAACTCAGCCGCGCTACGCTGCGCCCGGCCGGCCGCTCGCCGGGCAGGAGGACGACAGCATGCTGAGAAGCGTAGGTGCAGTGGTCGCGGGGTTCCTCTTCATCTTCGTCGCGTCGATGACGGCCGGTGCCGTGGTGCAGGCGCTCGTGCCGGGCGCCGTCGCCGCCGACGGCTCAATCACCAGCGTGCCGGTGCTCCTCGCGAGCCAGGTGTGCGTGGCCGTCGCCGCCATCGCGGGTTGTTACCTGACGGCACGCCTCGCAGGTCGGCGCCCCATGGAGCACGCGCTCGTCCTGGGCGGCCTCGGGCTCGCCTTCAACATCCTCGGAACATTCATGCAGTGGGGGCTCATCCCGACCTGGTATCTCGTCCTGTCACTCGTGCTCGTCATGCCATACGCCTGGCTCGGCGGGCGTCTGCGCGAACGGCAACTGGAGGGGGCACATGTGCACTAGATGCGGCTCTGCGCAAGCCGCCGGGGTTGGCTTGTGACGGCGTTCCGGGTCACGTCGCAGAGTGGCAAACTGCATCGCGGACGCCTCGAGTACTTCGTGGCATATGGCGCGACGACGGCCACCCCGGCTCTTTTCGACAGCGCATCGATCGTCTATCGACCCCTGAGCGACGGCGCAACGGCGCGCGGACCAGCGCGCCCATGAGCCGAAAAGGGCCTGGAGCAGGATCCGGGGGCGACGAATCGGCCTCCACGCGCGACCGTCTGCTCGCGACGGCGATGCGGCTCTTCTGGGAGAAGGGCTTCAACTGGACGAGTGTGGCCGACATCCTGCGCGAGTCGGAGACCAACAGCGGCAGCCTGTACTACTTCTTCGCGACGAAACAGGATCTGCTCGTCGGCGTGCTCGAGCGCTATCGCGACGGCATCGAGCCCATGCTGCTGGCGCCGGCGTGGGAGGGTGTGACCGACCCGATCGATCGCGTGTTCGCGCTGCTTGGCGGATACCGGCGGCTGCTCGTCGAGAGCGACTTCCGTCTCGGGTGTCCGATAGGCAACATCGCGCTCGAACTGGCCGAGCCCGACCCGCCTGTCCGTGAACGGCTGGTCGAGAATTTCGAGGCGTGGACGACGGCGCTGGCCGATTGCTTCAGCCGTGCCGGCGATCGTGTGCCGCCGGATGTCGATCCCAGAGAACTGGCCGCTTTCGCGCTGACGACGATGGAGGGGGGCGTGATGCTGGCGCGCGCGTATCGACGCATCGAGCCGTTCGATGCCGCGGTGTCGCGCTTCGAAGACTACCTCACACGTCTGTCGCCTCGTGCGCGCACACGCACCAAGTCGTGATTGCTCGGCGAACAACGACGACCGGATCAATTTCTCGCCACGGAGGTTGCGCTGCGTCGTGGCTCAACTCACCGTTGATGGCCTCGATGAACTTCTTCAGCGTTCCGACGTAGAGTTCGCTCTCGCGTTTACCGCGAAACCTCCGATTGGCTGACACCGCGAGGCTCTGAGAATTGCGGCGACGTCAATCCGGCGATTGGCCATTCTGCAGGTGCGCAGAATACGGGGGAGGTGGACTTCATTGTTGCGCCAAACCCGAGCGACCGCCTGTAGACTGGTTGACGGCAAGGGCATATAGCACCCGGCCACTTTCTCGGCGTACGACATCCGCAGTCTTCACAGATCTCGGTGGCTCTTCGACAGCGGTCGTCCGCCACGCAGGGTATCAACCAGTCGCTCCAGGGCATCCACCAGTTCGTCGTATTCCTTGTCGGCCTCGTGTTTCCGTTGGACTAGCAGGGAGAGTGTGGGGCTTTGTTCGGCCTCCATCAGTTCGCCGGTTTCGCTCACAAACGAGTAGAGCAGCGCGAGGGAGTCGACTGCTTTGTCAATCGCCTTGAGGCTTCTATCGAGGTAGGTGTTGCTCTTAGCCAGGCACATCGCATAGCGCTGTGCGGCCGGGCTTGTCGACAGTTCACCCTCGTCAGAGACGGCAATAGCGTTGAGATCGGAATGCCTGGAGTTGAGTTCCGCGTTGGCCCTTCGAATGTAGTCAATGACGAGAGTCTGCGCGTGGCCCGTGTCTCGCTGCAATGTGTTGTGGAGCTCGATTAGAAACTCATGGTTGAATGGCGCAACCGGTTGCCTAAGCTTCAATTGCCCCATCGAGTCGATGCTTGAGCGCTCATAGGCCTTGCGGATTTCGTGAACGGTCATCGGTAGCGTGTCGGCGTCGAATCGTCTGTAGAACCGATGATGGTTCTTGTACGCAACCATATAAGGGGGCTCGAAGCCCATCGGAACACGCAACAAAAGAAGGTGTCCACGCGGGTGCGCCAGTGCTCGGACTTCTACGTCGCTCAACGTCGGCTGGATACCCTCGTGGATCAACATTCGAATCTTACGGATGTGCTCTTCGCCAACTGTCACACCGCAAATGTCGATTGGCTCCTCGTTCTCCTCCAAGACGCCAAAGATCAGTAGGCCTCCTCCCGTGTTCGCAAAGCCGCTTACGTGCTTCAGCAGCTGAATTTTGCCTTCATCTGTCCAGCCGTAGAGTTCAGACTTGTAGTCGAGGTATCGCGACTCGCGCACACGGTTCGCAAGCAGCAGATCGATGTGAGCTCGCTCAATGTCACGCAGCGGGATCAGAAAAACAGGTTGAAGTGAATGTTTGGACGGCGTTGACATGACGCTGACCTGGACAGCAGATTAGTTAACGGAATCCGACGGCGCAGTGCGCCTAGCGCGTTTGTCCGAGAGTTGGACAGAGGGCTCGCACGACCGTGCCGACATCGCCTGCACGTAGACCGCGGCCGGTGACATCGCTAGTCAAGATCACGTCGCCGTACATCTCGAAGGACATCTCCTACCTCGGATACATGGTAATGAATCGTGGCACGTCGGTGCCAGTGTCGATCTGCCAAATCGACCAGAGTCGCACGGTCTTGCTGCTGGGCGTCTTGTCGGCCCCTCGATCTCGTAGATCACGCCACAGGCGTTCTGCCACGTCCGCGTGACGTCGCACGAGATGCTTGCGTTCGCAGATCCGATTCAGGTGCCTACGGAGCACCCGAACGATATCCGACGCATTCCGCATCGTCCGCCAGCCGGTTCCGCGGTGGTGTTGTCGTCCATGGACCACGGTGCTGCGAACCGCTTTCAAAACTGACGCGGGTTGCTCAGTCGCGGATCTGTTCCCGCGCGCGGGCCGGAAGCTCGCCGATACGACGAGGTGAGCCGAAGCCTCGGCACAATGACGCGCTATTCGATTCTCAGCGCCACCCATGGTTCTACTCCCGCCGCCCTCCGCGCGGGGTAAAACGTGGCGACCAGACACGCCGCGATGACGATGACGATCCCGGCCGAGAACGCGGTCGCGTCGAACGTATCCATCATCACGAGGGTTGACGCCAGCGCCGTCGATAGGGCGATCGCAAGCGTCACGCCGATGCCCAGGCCAATCGCACACAGCCGCATGGATTGCTTCAGGATCAGGCCGACGACCCCGGGCGGGCTCGCGCCGAGCGCCATGCGGATGCCGATTTCCTTCGTCCGCCTCGCGACGGCGTAGGCGAGCACGCCGTAGATGCCCGAGATCGTCAGCACCAGCGCGATGGCACCGATGATGCCGGCCGTCCACGACATGGCCTGGAACGGATAGACGCGCGCCTCGGCGAGATCCTGAGCCGCAATGATCTGCTCCGCGACGCCTGGCGCGGTGGCGCTCAGGTCCGCATCGATCTGCCGCGTCGAGGCTGACACATTGCCGCCGCGTATCTTGACCAGTACGTTCAGGTCGGATCCCGCGACGGATATGGGCGAGTAGATGGTTGCTCGCATCGCCTGGTCCCACGACGCAAGAACCGTTCGCGCGACGCCGACCACCTCGACCACCGGGGAGGGCGGCGGATACGCGTCTGGCACCTGCGAGTCCGACGCCAGCCGGACCAGCCGCCCGATGGCGTTCTGACCGGGCCAGAGCGTCGCCGCGGCCTGCTGACTCAGGATGACCACTGGTGCGCCGCCGCTGGCTTCCGCCTCGGTGAAGTGGCGCCCGCTCACGAGCCCGATCTCGTACAGGTCGAAATAGTTGGGGGAGACCAGCTTCCGCGGCATGCGCACCTGCGCTGCTGACGGTGCGTCAGCGTCCGAGGCGATCACCGGCCGACCCGCCCCGAACGTCGACGTCGACGCCGCAGCAACCGTGTGGACAAGCGGATGCGCGCGTAGCGTGGCGAGCGCGGTCTCATTGGATTGGTTCCTGATGCGCACTTCGATGACATCGCGCGTCTGCAGCCCGAGGTCCGTTGTGGCCAGACGGAGAGACCCGCGCAGCAGCACGCCGCATGTGACGACGAGCAGCGCCGATACCGCGATTTGCGCGACGACCAGCCCATGACGGAGCCGCGACGTATGCCCGTCTGGCGTGGTGCGATGAGAGGCGATCGTTCCGGCGTGGCGGGTCGCGTGGAAGGCGGGCAGGGCGCCGAACAGGACGGCAGTACCGATACCCGCCGCGATCAGCGCCGCCAGCACGCGCGCGTCGGGGACCACGGGCAGCAGGCGGACATAGTCGGCCACCCCCGGCGGCAGGGTGGCGTACACAGCGCGGATGCCTGCATCGAGTATGACTCGTCCGAGCACAAAGCCCGCCAGGCTGCCGACGAGTGCCAGCAGCAGGCTTTCGACAAGGAACTGTCGGACGATGCGGCTGCGCGATGCGCCCAGCGACAGACGAATGGCGATCTCGCGCTGTCGCTCGGTGGCGCGGGAGAGCATGAGGCTGGCGAGATTCGCAGTGGCCGTCAGCAGCACGAGGCCGAACGCAACCATCAGCGGCGTGAAGGCGAGGAGCACGTTGAACGACAGCGCGATCGGCGTCGCCGCCGTCTGAAGGATGGCTACCACAGCCTGCGTCTCTGGCGGATTGCTCGCCGTTGTACGCCGCGCCCAGGTCAGTAGCGCCGCCCGGGCGGATGCCTCCGTCTGCGTGGCGTCGAGGCGTCCGACCACTTGTAGCCGCTGCGGCTGTTCGGATCCGAAGAGGCTCGGCCCCTCTTCAAGCGCGGGCAGCAGGGTGAGTGGTGCCCAGAAGTCGCGGGGGACCAGGTCCAGCCCGACGAAGCCTTCGGGAGCGATGCCGACAATCTCGACGTAGACGCCGCGAATCTGCAGCTGCTGACCGACCACCGCCGGGTCGCCGCCAAAGAGCCGCATCCACGCGGCGTGGCTGAGGACGACGACGGGCTCGCGTCCGGGGGCCTCGCTGTCCGATGGTCGCAGCATGCGTCCACGGAAGGCCGGAACGCGGAGCAGGGAGAAGTAGTTGCCCGTGACCAGCTCGCCCATGGCCGGCCGCCCGTCGATGCGCGCCAGCAGCTGCGGCATGGAGACGTACGTCTCAGGGAAGACGCCGGCCATGTCGCGGCCGAACTCCGCAGCCTCCGTCCACGAGAACCGATGGAAAATGCCTCTGCGGTCCTCCCAGGACGCCCGATACAGCGTTCCGGGATCGTGCACGGCGGCAGGCTTGACGACGTAGGCGTTGAAGAACGAGTAGGCGGTTGCATTGAGACCGAGCGCTACGGCCAGCGTCCCAATAACGGTGAGAGCCACGGCTGGCGAACGCTTGAAGATGCGGAACGCGAACCGAATGTCTCCCCAGAGCGACTGAATGCGCATACGCGCCTTGGACGGCTGAGTGTGTGCCGATGTTTCAATCTGGAGCGGGCGCGTCTGTCAGCGACGCTGCGACCGATATCCCGTTGGAGCCGACCGAGTCAGCCTTCCCCTTGGACGCCAGAACTGCATACACTCTACGGCGACCCCATCACGACGACTTCACGATATGCGCCTGCTATTCGCCTTCTTCGCCATCCTCGCTCTCGCCGCGCCCGGCGCCGCGCAAACCGCCGACTACGCAGACGCCGTGAGGGCCGACTACACGGCGTCCCTGGGCGCACTGTGGGACCACTTCCATCGCAACCCGGAGCTGAGCTTCAAGGAAGTGAAGACCGCCGCGCGTATGGCGCAGGAGCTTCGCGCTATCGCAGGCATCGAGGTCACCGAGGGTGTAGGCGGCACGGGCGTCGTGGGCGTGATGCGCAACGGCGCGGGACCGACCGTGCTCGTCCGCGCCGACATGGACGGCCTGCCCGTGGAGGAGCAGTCTGGGCTGCCCAATGCGTCGAAGGTGCGACAGGTCGGCATCGACGGCGTCGAGTCGCCTGTCATGCACGCCTGCGGACACGACGTGCACCTCACGTCGCTCGTCGGCACGGCACGCAGGCTCGCGGCACTCACCGATCGCTGGCGCGGCACGGTTACATCGGCGCGCAGATCGTCATCGCGCTCCAGGGCATCATCAGCCGCGAGCGCGCGCCGCTGGATCCTGGCGTGATCACCGTCGGAGCCTTCCACGCGGGAAGCAAGCACAACATCATCTCCGACCGCGCGGAACTGCAGGTCACGGTACGCGCCAACAACGAAGACACACGTGCGTTCCTGCTCGCGGCGATCGAGCGCGTCGCGCACGGCGTCGCCCGCACCAACGGTGTGGCCGAGGATCGACTGCCGACGGTCACGGTGAGCGAGGGTACGCCAACGACCATCAACGATACGGCGCTCGCGGTCCGCCTGAACGCGGCGCTTGCGCGCGCGCTCGGCGAGCAGGCCGTCGTCCCATTCGAACAGACGACGATGGGCGCGGAAGACTTCGCGTACTTCGTGCAGCCGGACCTTGGCGTGCCGGGCTACGACTTCTCCGTGGGAGGCACGCCGCAGGCAGCGTTCGACGCGGCGAAGTCCGGCGGCCCCGCTGTGCCGTCACATCACAGCCCGCTGTTTCGCATCGATCCGGAGCCGTCCGTCATCACCGGCACCATTGCGACCACGGCAGCGGTGCTCGACCTCCTGCGGCCGGGGGCGGCCTCTGCCGCGCGCTGACGGCAACGATCGTCATCAGCCTGCGTGACGCGCCGGTCATATTTCTCCAAGACACCTGGCTGGTGACGGGTACATGCTACGGGACAGAGGAGATCACACTCATGTCCGCATCACCCGTGCCCAAGGGGTATCCCCGCGTCAGCCCGTATCTCATTGTCGACAATGCAGCGGCCACGACCGCATGCATGGTCGACGTGCTTGGCGGCAGTGAATCGCGCTGCACGACAACGCCCGGTGGCGACATCATGCACGCCGAGGTGCGCATCGGCGACTCGGTGGTGATGGTTGGCGGCGCCAATCCGGAATGGCCGGCGGTTCCTGCAGCCGTGCACGTCTATGTCGACGACGTCGACGCGACCTACGCGCGCGCCCTGGAGGCAGGCGTCACGTCGATCAGCGAGCCTGCCACACAGCCGTACGGCGACCGCAGCGCGTACGTCAAGGATACGTCTGGCACGATGTGGTTCCTGTCGACGCACATCGAAGACGTGTCGGACGAGGAAATTGCGCGGTGGATGAGCGCCAGGTAGCCCAGGAAGACCTCTCGGAACCGCGCGGACAAGGCATAATGGACGCCGAATGCCTCAGGGCGTCTATCGAACGATGGACGATGTCGTCGCGGGCTTCGGTGCCTGGGAGGCACACCTCCGCGACGCACGGGACCGCCGCAGCATCTTTCTCACGCTGTACGGCATCGTCTCGGCGGAGATTCGCGCGCGCCTGGCCCAGGGGTTCTTCGCCGACAACGCATGGGTCCATCGCTATGCTGTCGCGTTCGCCAACCTGTATCGCGAGGCGCTCGAACGCTACGACGCGCGGCGCCTGAGCGAGGTGCCAAAGGCCTGGCGCCTGTGTTTCGACGCGGCTGGTGCCGGAACGGGCCTCGTGCTCCAGGACATGTTCCTGGGCGTCAACGCGCACGTGAACCGCGACCTGCCCTTTGCGCTCTCGGCCGTGTCGATCGAGCCTGATCGCGCGCGGCGCTATCAGGATCACGCCGCGGTGAACGCGGTGCTCGCCTCGGTGGTCGATCGTGCCGCGGAGCAGATCGCGACGCTCTACGCCCCTGGCCTGAGCGCGATGGGCGAGGTCGCCGGACAGCTCGACGAGATGCTCAGCCTCTTCTCGCTCCAGTTGGCTCGCGAGAGCGCATGGGAGTCCGCGGTGTCGCTGGCGAATGCCCGCAACATGGCGGAACGGCGGCTGGCCGGCACGTTGATCGAGTCGCGTGCGACCGTGATGGCCCGGCTGCTGCGCGCGCCGTCGCTGAGTCCTTCGGTCGTCGCCGCGTGCCGGCGCATCGAGGAAGGGCCGGAGTGGCTCGCCCTGGTGGCAACGGGGATGTCGCGCGTACGATTGCTCGACACGGATTCACGCTGATCGGACGCGCATCGAGGAGCACGTGCGAGACACAAGAGCAGGCGCGTTCGTCGAGAGTGTCCTCCGCGACCTGCACCACAGCCTGCGCATGCTTCGGCGCAGTCCAGGCTTCGCCGTCACCGCCGTGTTGCTGCTCGCACTCGGGATTGGCGCGAACGCCGCCATCTTCTCGGTGATCAACGCGGTCGTCTTGCGGGCGTTGCCGGTCGTCGAGCCTGACAGACTCGTACACATCGCCCGTCTCAGGGAGGGCGGCCGCCCCTCGGAGTTGTCGTACCCGGTGTTCGAGCACGTCCGCGACAACCTGCAGTCGGCGTCGGGCGTCGTGGCGCTACACGCGGACAGCTACGGCAAAGCCATCGTCATGGATGGTGAGACCGAGTTCGTCACGATGGCGCAGGTGTCCGGCTCCTACTATCCCGTCCTCGGCATCGACCCCATTGTGGGCCGCTTGCTCGGCCCGGCGGACGATGACCTGACGGCGCCAGATGCGGCTGTCATCAGCGCCGGCTACTGGGCACGGCGTTTTGGCCGCGACCCGGCCGCCGTCGGCGCGACGTTCGCGCTCAACGAGCGTGTGTTCACCATCGTGGGCGTGGCGCCGCCGACGTTCCAGAGCGCGCAGGCTGGGTTCGCGCCGGACATCACCCTGCCGCTGCTTCCCACGATGATCGACGCGCAGCGAGCGCGGATGTCCAACCACTGGTTGAGCGTGCTGGCGCGGCTGAAGCCCGGCGTGACCATCGAGCAGGTCGCCTCCGAAGTCGAAGGGCTGTGGAGCGCGACGTTGCCGGCGCAGGCCGCGGAGGTGTCGAGCGACGACAGGCGCGCCGAGATCCTGCGCCAGCGTGTCGCCGCGCTCCCCGCGTCCGGTGGCATCAGTTGGATCCGAGACGTTCACGCGCGGTCGCTCTACGTCCTGATGGGCACGTCTGTCCTCGTGCTGCTGCTGGCCTGTGTCAACCTTTCGGGCCTGCTGCTCGCGCGGGCAACGGCCCGCCAGCGTGAGACGTCGGTGCGGCTCGCCATCGGTGCGGGCCGCAGTCGTCTGGCGCGTCTGGCGCTCACCGAAAATCTGGTCCTCGCGGCCATCGGCGGCGGCATCGGCGTCGCCATGGCTGGCTGGCTCGGCACGCGGCTGTTCACGCTGTTTGTCGGCCACCGGAACGACGTCGTGTTGTCAGTGACGCCCGATTGGCGCGTGCTGGCGTTCACAGCCGCCGTGTCGCTCGTGACATGCCTCGTTGCGGGTCTCGCACCGGCGCTTCAGGCCGCGCGTGCGCCAATCAATCCGTCGCTCGAGGACGTGCGCGCCCGCGGGCCGCGCCGCCTCGGCCGCGCGCTCGTCGTGGCGCAGCTGGCCATCTCGATGGTCCTCGTCGTGGGCGCGACGCTGTTTGTTGGCACGCTGGTCAATCTCTACCGCGTGGACCGTGGCTTCGACAGCAGCGACGTGCTCGTGGTCGACGTCGGCAGCAGCCGTGAGCATGCCGGCGAACGAGGCAGGGCCATGCAGGCCGAGCTGCTCGACAGGCTGAACGCGTTGCCAGGCGTCCGATCGGCGACCACCTCGTCGGTTCTGCCAACTGCCGGCGCGCTGATGCGCTACGCGGTGCAGGTCGACGGTTACGTGTTCGCGCCCGGCGAATCGAACCTGGTCGGCTTCAACATGGTGGCCCCCGCGTACTTCGAAACCCTCGGGCAGCCGCTCGTGGCCGGCCGCGAGTTCGACGCACGTGATACCGGGACATCGCTCAGGGTGGCGATCGTCACCGAGAGCTTCGCGCGTCATTTCTTCGGAGGGACCGATACGCCTACCGCGGGGACCGCGGCCCCCGCGCCACACGGTGTGGCCGTGCGGTCCGCGATCGGACGACGTGTGGTGTCGATGGGCACCAGCTACGAGATCGTGGGTGTCGTGGGCGACGCGAAGTACCAGAGCCTCCGCGAGGACGGTATCCTGAAGACGATGTACATCCCGTTGACGCAGAGTGACGGCGCGCACCCGACGGGCCACTACGCGCTGCGGGCGACGGCGGGCGACCCGATGCGCCTCGCAGCAGGTGCGGAGCGGGCAATCCGCGATGTCGACCCGGCGCTTCGCGTCCGGTCGGCGAAGACGTACGCGGCGTTCGCCGGAGTGACGATCGTGACCGAGCGCGTCATGGCGGCGCTCGGCGGGCTCTTCGGTGGGCTCGCCCTGGTTGTCGCGGCGGTGGGCGTCTTCGGCGTGCTGGCGTTCCAGGTCGAGCGGCGCACCAGCGAGATCGGCGTGCGCATGGCGCTTGGTGCGACCAGCCGGGCGATGATGCGCCTCGTCCTGCGTGAGGTGACGGTGATGGTCGTGGCGGGTGTGGCGATCGGTGCCGGCGCCGCGCTCATGGTGACCGACCTTGCGCACGACGTCCTGTTCGGGCTGACACCCACCGACCCGCGTGCGTTCGCCATCGCTGCATCGATCCTCGCGGCGGCCTCGCTGCTCGCCGCCTGGCTCCCGGCGCGCCGCGCGGCGCGCGTCAATCCGCTGGTGGCCCTGCGGCACGACTAGCGGTAGGAACGGTTCTCCGAACCGTCCGCATCGACGCCAACGTCATGCTGGACGTGTCGGCGAAGGCGGTGCTCTCGCGAAGGCCTCGTCGAGGTAGCGATCGTGGTCGCTCGAGAGATCCTGAGCACCCTGGCGGTCGGAGAAACGGCCGACGACACGCGCCGCGCGGTCATACAGCGCCGTGCGGTCAGGAGCGCTTTCTTCCAGTCCTCTGTCGACGCACCGGCGAATGACCTCGGCGAGCGACACGCCTTGCTCGCGGGCCTGCGCGCGCAGGCGCCGAGCCTGCTGTTCGGTGAGTTGGATCTGCGTTCTGACCATGCGGAAGCGTAGTCATAGCACTGATGCAATGTCTACGGTCCTGGGTTGAGCGAGACCCACGGCTCAGGTCGATGTGCGGGAACCCTCAGCCTCGAGCCCTGACCCCTCACGTCGATGTCCGGGAGAAATGCCCCCGACGCCTCGGCCGCAGGCCTGTTGCGGCTCGGCCACGCACAGGGACCGCCTGGGCGACACCAGGTAGTCAGCTATCGTACGGGAAACGCTATAGCACTTTGTGATAGAGTTACGACCGTGACATCGAGAGCCGCGCGCGCCGCCACGCCCGAGCCGGAGTCGTTCCTGCCGCTTCATCGGGACACGTTCCACATCCTCGTCTCACTCGCCGACCGCGACCGGCACGGGTACGCCGTGATGCAGGACGTGCTCGAGCGCACCGACGGCAAGCTGCGCCTCAGCCCCAGCAGCCTGTATGCGTCCATCCGCCGCCTGCTCGAGCAGGGCCTGATCGAAGAGCTGGCCGAGCGGCCCGACCCCTCACACGACGACGAGCGGCGTCGCTACTACCGTCTGACACGACTCGGCCGCGACGTGGCGAAGGCCGAAGCGCGACGCCTGGAGCGCCTGCTCGGCGATGCGCGCGCGACGGGACTGCTGCCGCGGCGGACGTGAGTCGATGCCGCATGTCTCCTCTCGCGCGGCGAGCCGTAGCGTCCGCGCGTTCTGCGCGCTCCTTGCCCTCTACCCTGCCGCCTTCCGTGACGAGTACGGCCGCGAGCTGTCACTCGTCTTCGTCGATCGCTATCGCGACGCTGACAGCGCGTGGGACCGCGCGCGGCTCTGGCTCGAAGCGCTCGCTGGCATCCTGACCGAAGCGCCCAGGGAGCACACGCGCATGATCCTGCACGACCTCCGCTACGCATCGCGCTCGCTGCGGCAGCACGCGCTCGTCACCGCGACCATCGTCGTCACGCTCGGGCTCGGTATCGGTGCCAACACCGCCGTGTTCTCGTTGCTCAACACGGTCATGCTGCGCACCTTGCCCCTTCCGGACGCCGACGAACTCTTCACGGTCTCGAGCGGCGAAGACGCGACCTCGCGGGCACGTTTCTCCGGTCCGACGTTCAACCGTCTGCGCGAAGTTGCACCGCATGACGTCGGCGTGGCCGCAATGAGTCGCGGCGTCGCACGCGTCTACACGCGCACCGGAGACGAGCGCGAGACCACGCCCGCAAGCCTCCAACTCGTGTCGCCGAGCTTCTTCCCGGTACTCGGAGTCCAGCCCACGATCGGACGACCGCTGCCGACAAGCGTCGACGGTACGACACTCGATGAGCCGGTCGCCGTCATCAGCCACGCGTACTGGCAGCGTCGCTTCGGCGGCTCGCGCGACATCGTCGGCGAAACGCTGTCGGTCAACGGGACGACGTTCACGGTCGTGGGCGTGGAACCGCGGGAGTTCGTCGGTGTGTGGCTGGAGTTGCCCGTGGACATCTGGGTGCCGCTCGCGACGCACGCTGCAGTGAAGTACGCGCAGGACTACAGTGCCGATGGCGTCGACTTCAGCCGCCCCTGGATGTCACAGGATGGCATGCGGTGGCTCCACGTCATCGTGCGTGCGCCGCACGCACGGGTCGCCGCGACCGCCAGCGCGTTCAATGCGGCCGTCTCCGGTGTCGTCGGGCTGGACGCCGGCGTGACACTCGCACCGTTCGCACGGGGCTTCTCGCAGTTCCGTGGGCCGTTCTCAACACCGCTCTTCGCACTCGCGGCAATGGCAGCGCTCGTCCTGTGTATTGCCTGCGCCAACGTCGCGAACATGCTGCTCGCGCGCGCGGCGACACGTCAGCGCGAGCTTGCGGTCCGAGCCGCGCTCGGTGCAGGTCGCGGACGTCTCGTCCATCAGCTCATGACCGAGAGCCTCCTGCTCGTCGTGATGGCAGGTGCGGTCGCCGTGGTCTTCGCGCAATGGGCTGGCAGCGTCTTCGTCCGGATGGCCACGACCGTCGTCGACGGGCCGCCGCCGTTTGCGGCCACCATCGACATCCGCGTCTTCGCCTTCGCCGCGGGCGTGTCATGCGTAGCCGTCGCGCTCTTCGGCCTCGTGCCCGCGCTGCGCGCCACGCGCCTCGACGTGGTCACGGCGCTGCGATCCGGCGGGCGCGGCTCGACAGGCCCGGGGGCGAGCCCGGCGCGTGCGCTCGTGGTCCTGCAAGTGGCGTTGTCGCTGCTGCTCGTCAC